>MEOG01000040.1 GCA_001769125.1 Bacteroidetes bacterium GWF2_35_48
TCATTATGACTTTTTCCGGCTGGCTTACTTTTTTACTCATACTTTGTCCTCCTAATTCTTGTTGATTTGACTGTCAACTTTTTTCGGGACAAGACATCACCACAGCTTGTTGGTAACGGTCCCCATGTTGGCGCCGTTTTTTTGACCTTAGACCTACCCGCATGCCCGTCAGGGCTAGGGTTTAAATATCAAAAATATGGTCGCTAACATGGTGTTAGAGCCTGGTCGATTTCATCATATTTATGTAATTTTTATCTTGTTCTTAACTATCATTTTGTCTTCAAAAGGGAGGAGATTTTTTAAATAAATAATTTCTCATACCGCTTTAGCGAAGGGCTGGCAAAATGGACTTGCTCTTTTTGTTTTTTATTGCTTATCAGGTAGGCTTTAAGCGAAAAACAAAAAGTGCAAAGCCATGTGTCCTGAAACGAATGCTAGTGTGATTATAGTTGTCCAATTTTATTTATACTTTTTTATAGTATTTCGATTTTAAGTTTTTTTTCAAGCTGTTAATTTTTGATTTATACTTATAACCTATTATGCCATACTGTAAAGCTGTTATTATCGGCTAGCTTTCTTTTTTGGTTTCGTGTCCAGTATTTGTCCGAAGTGTTTAATTTCAGTTTTAAATACTTTCATTAGGTCTTCAAATTCGTCATTAAATTTATTGTTATATTCAGAAAAAGGTGGAATTTCTAAATCCTTTATTCTTGTCTTGTTCCCTTTTCTTCCAAATGAAAAACGCCAAGTATGCAACAAATTAAATGAAGCGGTATAGAATATTAATTCTACAATCGTCATATCTTTTATAGGGATAAGAATTGTTGCTGAATCACCACCATTACCTTTGGGAAGAAAAGTATTTAATTGAAGTGTTGCATAACCTAAACCTGATACGCAAATTGAACCACCTTCAAAAACTTTGTCATCTTCATAGGGTTCAACAAACTGAAGAACTCCGTTGTTGAAAGTTGTACTTGACACATATGGTACATCGCCTAGGTCATAATCATCATTTGCTTTTGATTTGCCAGCGTCTAAATTAAATAAATCAGATATTTTCATTTTGTAGTGCTTTTTTAATTCCTTGGAAAGTGATTTCAGAAAAAACTTTTTTCATTCCTTTAGTAATTTGGTCTGGGCTGATAACAGGATTATCTAAATAATTGCTCGGTATTAATTCAAGGTTAATATCTGAATTTAAAATTGCTTTAAATTGTAATATCCCTTTTATCTCTTTTGACATTGTTCCGTTTAATATGAAGTTTTTTAAAGTACGTTCAACATTATCTATTTCTGTTGTATCTCCTGTCGGCAATCTCTTTTTTTTCAATTTTTTATAACCATCATTTGTAATTTTAATCCACGATATTTTGCTTTTAGGAGAATGAGGAACACCCTTTTTTATAACAATTATTACTGGTTCAACTGATGCTTGAGGATAAAAAAGTTCATTCGTGAAACTCGCAACACTTAAGAGGGTGTTTTTTTCTAACATTTTCTTTCTCCAATCAAAATAATTACCACTTGCGTACATATTAGAAATAGGAAGAATTGCAAATAGAAGTCCATTGATAGCCATTTGACTTAATGCGTGATCAATAAATTTATATTCCTTTTCTACCTCTTTTGGGAGGGCAAAAGGAGGGTTCATTAAAACTTTTGTTATTGGTGGTCTATCAGCTTTTGTCTTAATATACTCGGCACTTAAATCGCCATTTCTAATTTTTCTGTTTAGATTAATTGCGAAGCAATCGTTATTAATAATGTTATTTTTACCATCTCCTCTAAAAATCATATTAACGATAGCAAGAGTTGCAACATTTGCCTGTTGTTCTACACCAAATATTTTATGCTTTTTGAAATGTGTTAAATTTTGTGGGTTTTCATTTCTAACCTTGTCATAAGCAGCAACAAGGAAACCACCTGTTCCGCAAGCTGGGTCATAAACCAAATCATTTTCGTTTACATCTATTATTGAACAAGCGAACTTTGTAATGTGTCTTGGCGTTAAAACAATCCCTATATCTTTTGCACCGTTACCATACTTTAAAAAAACCTCGTAGAACTTCCCTAATAAATCTTGCCCACCATTCATAGCAGCTTTTACATTAATTTTTCTTAAAGAAAAAAATACTTTTATTAATGCTTGCTTAAACTTTGCTTTTGCTCCATCTTCCTTTGGCAGTGTCAATTCAATTTGCTCTGCAAATTCTCTTTTAGAATGTTCTATTAATACATCTTCTGCTCTATTATTTATGTCCTGAATAAAAACAGAAGGAGATGCATCAAAATTAGGAAGTGTATCAGAAATCATTGCAAGAAGAATAGAAGACATTACTGTTGCACGTTTGTCTTTGTTAATTGAAGCTTTATGCAGTTCTTCGTTTATGTCTTCAGCTATGGATAAAAGTAATTTTTCATCTGTTATTAATTCATTTAGTCTATGAGTTGAATTATCAACTAAATATTTTGCTTGTTCAGGGCTTAATAAACCTGTTATTGAATTATCATTATAAGTTATTAATATAGGTACACCCTTCCGATTAACTATTGCTGATTTTATTAGATAACCGTCAATATCATTACCTGCAACGCCTGAAACAATAAAAGCATTAATAGAATCACTTTTATTTATCTGAATAGCGTAATCAATCGCTTCATCAAATGCTTTGTCAAGTTCCTTATGTTTACCTTTAGCTTCAATAACCCAAAATTTATTTTCTTTTATTTTTACTACAAACTCGGGTCTTTGTTTGCCAAGTTGAATACCAATTTCGGGATGGTCCAAACATTCTTGTTGTGTATATACTTGTCCATTCGGGTCCCGATTAGGATTTTTAGTATTCCATTCAAGTTGTACCAAATCGTTTTTAATAAAAGTGTAAGAACTAAATTCTGAATTTCTTGCCATATATTTTTTTTTTCTTATATCTATTAATATTCAAAAGTATGCTATTTGTTGTTTGATTTTTTTCAAAGATATTATAAATTGTTCAGCCCGACAGGGCTGTAATAAATTTTTTATTCCTTATTGGCTCGATGTGTAAGCAAATAGGAAAGCTCGTATGTTTGTAAAGTTTTATTTAGAGGACCGATTTACCACTGATTTTGTATTTTAGTGTCATTAAATCGGGGAATGATAGATGAGCAAGGCAAGCAGATACGTCAATCAAATGATGATATCCTAATAGAGAAATCGCCACTATCATTCTGCCTCTTTTTAAGTCCGTACAAAGAACTTAGAGATGTTAGTGTTTTCAACAATCTCGAATAAGAAACACGAGAAAGGACTGCGAAGAGTTTCCCCGATAAATTTAAAATATAAATTAATATGAAAAAGAAAGAATTAGTTGTACGTCAAAACGTAGGACTAGACACAGGCAAAAACAGTTTTGCTGCATGTTTTACTGTCTTAACTGATGCGTATAAAGTTACGCATAAATTTAGTAAAGTTTTTACAAACAATGCAAAGGGATTTGAGGAATTTCAGCTATGGTGGCAATCGAAAACAATTGACTCTGTTCCTTTGTCATTTACGATGGAAGCTACCGGAGTGTATTATGAAAATATTGCTTACTTTCTTTATGAAAAAAAACAGACTGTTTATGTTGTTTTGCCAAATAAAGCAAAAAGGTTTTTGAATAGTTTAGATACTAAATCAAAGACCGATAAGCTCGATGCAAAAGGACTTGGCTGTATGGGTGTAGAAAGACAATTAATTACTTGGGAGCCAATTAGTGGTCAGTTAAAACCAATCAAGAGTTTAACAAGAGAAAGAGAGCGTTTGTTAAAACAAAGGACTATGGCTAAAAATCATTTACACGCATTAAAACACGCACATCAGGCTGATGAAGGGAGTATTCGCAGAGAAGTTCAATTTATTGATTTTATAGATATGCAGATTGATGAAATAGATTTTGAACTTCACGAATTAGTAAAAAATGATGAAAAATTAAATGCAAAAATTGAAATATTAGATTCAATTCCAGGTATCGGTTGGCTTACTGCAATAATTATTGCTGCTGAAACAAACGGCTTTGCATCATTTAAAAATGTTCGTCAATTAACCAGTTATGCAGGCTATGATGTTCAACTTCGAGAATCTGGTTCTTGGAAAGGAAAAAGTAGAATCTCTAAAAAAGGGAACAGTCATATTAGATCAGCTCTTTATTTTCCAGCACTTAATGCTGTCAGAAGAAACAATAATTTCACAACATTTTATAAAAGAATTAAAGAAAAAAAAGGAGGAAAAAGCTTAATTGCATGCACTGCATTACAAAGAAAACTATTAATATTATGTTTTACACTTTGGAGAAATGATACTGTTTATACAGAATCATATTTATCAGTTGCATAATAAAACTTCGGGTATTGTTTGAGCCTGAGTTTCTTCTTCTTGGCTTATTATAACAGGGCTTACAGCCATGTTATAATAGAAAAAGCAGCAAGGCGAACCTTGCTGCACAGGATAAACTTCGGTCTATTGAATCGCCGTTGTCCTCCTTCTTGGCTTTTGCAAAAATAAAAATAAATTAAAAAAACATATATAATATTTGGAAATTAAAACAGAACCTCTATTTGTTTTTTTTACCTTAGAAAATAATATATTCAAAAAAAACAAATTGTGATTGACTGAGCGTTGATAGGGCAGACAGTGTGATTAAGCTAATAAATGAGAGCGTGGGAAAATAGCTCTTTTGTTGTTGGTGGCGCAAGACCAAATTTTTTAAATGCTTATCTTTCATTGCAAGCATTTAAAAATTAAACAACGAAAGTGCTATTGTGTTTAGGCTATACCGCTTTTGCTCGTGGTCAGGCAAAGAGCAAGTGTTTTTTGTTTTTTTATACCTTATGAAAACAATTAAATTCATAAAAAAAGCAAAATAGACTTGCTGTGTGTTTGATAGGGTCGCCTGTGAGATTGATTTTATTTTAAAAATGTGCGAGGGCTGTCTTAATCATTTTATAATTGATTTTTGTTTATCATTTTAGATACAATTTTTTTCTATCATTCTAATATTTTATCATGTACGAATTTTTCAGAGACTTGGCTCTAACGGTACCTGCGCTGGCACCGTTTTTTTTAACTTTTTATCTAAACCCAAAAGCCCGA
>MEOG01000041.1 GCA_001769125.1 Bacteroidetes bacterium GWF2_35_48
AGTGAGGCGATGATTCAATTAGCTATGACAAAATTAATGCTTAACAGATTAAAATAAAAAATTCAAAACAGTTTCTAATAATGGCGAATACCTCAAAAATCTAAACTTTTTTGAAAGAGGAAAAATTTTTCAATCAAAATTCTAAATCGTTTTAGGATTTTATTTATATTTGCAAAAAAAACTAAACTCATGACTAAAAAGAAAGTTTCCATTGACGACATAGCAAAAAGTTTAGGTGTTTCAAAAACACTGGTGTCTCTGGTTATAAACAGTAAGGCAGAGAAGCACGGTATAAGTAAAATAACCCAAAAAAAAGTTTGGGATAAGGTTGAAGAATTAAACTATAAACCCAATATGATGGCAAGAAGCCTTCGTCTTGGAAAATCGAATACAATTGGGTTGATTGTTTCTGATATATCGAATCCTTTTTATTCAAAAATGGCTCGACAGATAGAGGATCTTGCACAGAAAAAAGGCTACAATTTAATTATTTGCAGTACAGATGAAAATATTGAAAAAGAACTAACACTTATCAAAATGCTTAAAGGCAGGCAGGTTGACGGTTTGATTATTTCTTCTTCACAAAAAAAATCCGAAGAACTGAATGCTCTATTGAAAGATAATTATCCTTCTGTTTTTATAGATAGGTGTATACCCCGTCTTAAAGCTAATTATGTAACAGTTGATAACACACGGGGCGCTTATGAAGCCGTTGAGCATCTTATTCAGCAGGGGTATGATAAAATAGCCGCTTTTGCGATTTCTCCCATACATGTTTCTACAATCAATGATCGTATTCAAGGATATCTGAGAGCAGTAAAAGATCATGAGAAAACGTATAACAACTCTTTGCTCGTTGAAATACCTTTTAATAATATTAAGGCTTCTGTTAAAAAAGAAATGAAAAAAATTCACGATGCAAAAGAGAGTGTAAGAGCAATTTTTGCGCTCAATAATCACATTGCAATAGCCTGCCTTGAAGCTGCGCAGGAGATGAAAATCAGAATACCCGATGATATAGCTCTTGTCAGTTTTGATGATATTGATGCTTTTCGTCTTACGTCCCCATCTGTTACTGCGGTAATGCAACCTCTTGATGAAATTTGCGATCATGCAGTTAAAATTTTATTTCATGAAATAACAAATAAAACAGAACTTGAAAAGAAGCATATAGTACTGCAAACACGACTTGTGATTAGAAGGTCTTCTGTTCTTTAATTATGAATGATATTATTTGAATTTTTAAAAATGGAGCGTATGATTGAAAAGTTGGCAGTCGAAAAAGTCCGCAGTCGAAAAGTCGAAAAGTCGAAAAGTCGGCAGTCAGCAGTCTGGATGACTGTAGACTGTAGACTGTAGACTAATCCAAACAAAACCCAATTTTAATAATGTATTTTAGACGGGAAATTTGAACCTGTTTTTCTAAATCGTTTTAGCATGACCGAAGAAAAAAAAAAATATAAGTATCCTTTAATAGTATTAACAACTCTTTTTTTTATGTGGGGTTTTATTACCTGCATGAATGATATACTGATTCCTTATCTGAAAGGAGTTTTTAATCTTTCATATTTTCAGGCAAACCTTGTACAATTTGCATTTTTCGGAGCTTATTTTATTGGCTCTCTTATTTATTTTTTAGTTTCACTTTTCGTGGGTGATCCGATTAGCAAAGTCGGTTATAAAAATGGAATTCTTGCAGGGCTTGTTGTTTCATCGGTAGCATGTTTATTGTTTTATCCTGCTGCAACAACTTTTCATTCTTTTGGTCTTTTTCTTGGTGCATTATTTTTATTAGGAATTGGTTTTACATTATTACAGATTGCCGCAAATCCTTATGTTGCAATATTGGGTTCATCAGAAACCGCATCGAGCCGACTTAATTTATCACAAGCATTCAACTCACTTGGTACGACCATTGCTCCTGTTATCGGAGGCTTTTTTATTTTCGAATATTTTGCTTCTGCCGGAACTTCTCCTGATGCTGTAAAAATACCTTATCTTGTCCTTGCCGGAGCTCTTATGATATTATTTTTCTTCATCTTTTTTTCTAAACTTCCTAAATTTACAAGCGATGAAGCAATCGAAAAAAATGCAGGGGCTTTAAATTTTCCGAATTTATCGTTCGGAATTTTTGCAATTTTTTTTTATGTAGGTGCTGAAGTAGCAATAGGCAGCAACCTTGTTTCTTTTTTAAAATTGCCTTCTATAGCGGGACTGAATGAGTCGGAAGCAAGCAATTATCTTGCCTATTACTGGGGTGGAGCAATGATTGGCCGTTTTATGGGCGCAGTTTCTCTAAGTAAGTTGAAAGTTTTCAGAAAATATTTAACTATGCTTTTGTTTGCAGTATTGACATTTTTATTAATCTTTTCTGTTACCTATTACATGAAAAATTTAACCATTGAAAAAATCTGGTTCTTTTTAATTTTTATTATTCTGAATTATTTATTTTTTATTTTAGGTCGCTCCATACCATCGCGCACACTGGGGCTTTTTGCACTGGTTGCATTTGGCTTGCTTCTTACTTCAATTCTTACAAGTGGCGAAATTTCAATGTGGTGCATGTTATCCATAGGTTTATTTAATTCTATCATGTGGTCTAACATTTTTACTTTGGCAATTGATGGTCTCGGGAAATACACATCTCAGGGCTCCTCTTTACTTGTAATGATGATACTTGGCGGCGCATTGCTTCCTCCTCTGCAAGGACTTCTGGCAGATAAAACAAATGTTCAGTTTGCATTTATAATTCCTTTGATAGCATATTTGTATTTGATTTTTTATGGATTTAAAGGGTATAAGAAGAAATTAGTGAGTGGTAAAAGGTCGGTTGTAAATTTCATGCAGTAGCATTGTTCCATCGAATGTAGTAGCATCGTTCCATGAAACGATGAATGCATTATGAAATGATGAATGCATTATGGAACGATGAATACATAAGGAACAAATATTATAACAATATATCATTTTAAATATAAAAAAATGAACAACGAAGTTACAGTAGGAATAGACATCGGAGGAACAAATTCTGTAGCCGGAGTGGTTGACAGAACGGGAAAATGTCTTGCAAAAGGCTCTATTGATACACGTCAATATCCTGAGATAGAGGGCTTCATTGAGGCACTTGCAAGCTTGGTAAAAAAATTAATTTCCGAAGCTGGAGTAAAATACAAAGTGAAAGGTATTGGAATAGGCGCTCCCAATGGAAATTGTAAAAGGGGATCTATCGAGAATGCACCCAATCTTAAATGGAAAGGGATAATCCCTCTGAAAGAATTAATGCAGAAATATTTTAACGATATTCCAATTCTTATTACAAATGATGCGAATGCAGCAGCGCTTGGCGAACAAGTATATGGTAATGCTAAAGATTTATCTGATTTTATTGTTATCACGCTTGGAACCGGCCTGGGTAGCGGATTTATAACTGCGGGAAAATTAATGTGCGGTCATGATGGCTTTGCAGGTGAACTTGGTCATACGATTGCTGTTGTGGATGGTCGTCCCTGTGGATGCGGAAGAAGAGGTTGCCTTGAAACGTATGCATCTGCAACAGGTATTACCAAAACAGTAATTGAATTATTGGAAATTAGAAATACAGAAAGTGTTTTAAGAAATGTATTAACGGAAGGCATTGATGCAAAAAAAATTCATGAAGCTGCTTGCCTGAATGATCCGATTGCTCTCGAAGCTTTTGAATTCACTGGTAAATTACTGGGGCGCAAGCTGGCCGACACAGTTGCGATTACAAATCCTCAGGCAATTTTTCTTTTCGGTGGACTTGCAAATGCCGGAGAATATATTTTTAAGCCAACGCGTGAATCTATGAAAAAAAATATGATGAATATTTTTAAAGATACATGCCGCTTGCTTCCTTCCGGAGTAGATGAAAATAATGCAGCAATACTTGGTGCTTCTGCATTACCATGGAAAGCAATAATTAAAGATAATCTGTATTTGTGCCCAGGACACCATATTTGATATTAGGAAAAGTGGAAATTAAGATCATCGCCTTTAATAATGCTTTGAGTGATTCGTATGTATTCAATTAAACCTTTCATCTTTTAATAACTCTTTTTCAGCACCCCTTTTCTTTTCAGATTGAAGAGCCTATCTATCCTCGTGCAGACCGTAGTGAGTTTTTTCATTATTGGTATCGTTTTAATTGATTTGTTCCAATACGGTAATTGTGCTTCCATCTAATACAGAAAGAATGGTTATGTTCCCGGCATTGTCTATTTTTGCAAGAACCCGTTTACCATCGCTCATTCTTAAAGCATAAAACTGGACTTCATCCGTCTTGCTTACAACAACATTATATAAATCGTAATCACCGGTTGTTAATAAATTTGTAAATGTATGTCCGTTCGGATCAACTTTTAATAAAACTGACTGCAATGAGGAATTTTCTCCTAATATGTAATAATAGTTGTCAGAAGCTGCCAGCATTGTAAAAATGGGTATGTTAAAATGGCTTAATGGTAGCATAATTACAATTTCATTCGGATTGTATAGGTCGTAAAACACCGAATAAGTTGTCCCTATTATTTTATTTTTGTTTTTAATTTTCACAAGCTGACGGGGTGGGTCAAAAGGACACGAATAGCTTGTATCTCCATAAAGTTCAAATCCCAAAGGAGTTGTTGGAATAATCCGAAAAATGCTACCTGTCCCATTACCCTGTGGTCCCCAAACGTAGATGGAATCATTATTAATATCAGTCCATCCGTAACCGCAATTTGCATTATTTTCTAATCCACCTGACGCATGACGGAAACGTGTACCGTAACACAGATTACCTGCATTATCTACATTATAACTATTACCTCCTACCTGATCTCCAAATGCGGAATAGGTAGAAATAGTAAGGTTGTTTGGGTCTGTGATGGTAAGTTTCATGACTTCAAAGTTGTTCCAATAATAGATATTACCAAGACCATCTCGCTGTATGAATAAATCAGCCCTATCCGATCCCGGGTCAGGGGCTGATTTAGGTAAATTATTTCCTGTAAATACTGCCCCATCTGTTTTTCTAACGAGATATGTTCCATAATTCTGAAATGTTACCGTAAGATAATTATCTGATAAATTACAAATACCTATTGGGGAAAAATTACTTGTTACGGTATCGCCATTTTCGTTAATGCAGGGTACTTCCAGAACAATACCATTATCCGTGATCTTAAACAATTTATTTTCTGAATCATCATTCACTCCTTTGCCATCTTTCTTCCCACTGGAATTCATTATTACCAGACTTTTTGCATTGGTAATATTTAGAAATTTTAATACTAAATTATTGTTGTCATTATTGTTATTGTTGTTATCATCATCTTTTTTACAGCTACTAAATGTTATAATGGCTGTCATAAAAAGAAGCCCAAAATATAATAATGCCTTTTTCATATTTATGTATTTTAGTTAATAATGCAATTTAGTTAAATTATTTCAATGCACGCTATTTCCCTAACTAATGTCTGTCGCTGTGGCGACCATAATGTCAGATAAGAAAACGTCAAATACAAGGCTTTCGAAGTCATGAAAACCAAGGAGTTTACTTTTGTAAATGACTGTTTTCATGACGAGAGTAACGCAGTAGTTGGCGTTTTCTTGCTGACACTAACTAATTTTTCACAACTGAATTCAAAATCTGATACCCGATAAGTTTTTCGTAGCGGGCAGTAAAATCTTTATGATAAACAAGAATCACATAGTCGTTTTCAGTTTCCCAATGATTGCCTTCGATGAGGCCTGTGTCTGCATAGTTTGAACTATCTTTAACAAAAGCATATTGGTAGTTGTAGTATCCTTGTTTTAGTAATAGACTTATTTCATATTGATTATTTTCCGCATTGTATTTCATCAGATTATTTTTGTAAAAAGTCCAGTTTGTGAGTGCTCCAAAAACATAAAGGTTTCCATCAAGTAAAGGGGTTTCCTGCTTCAGTGTAAAATATACATACGCGTAGTCTGCTTCATTATCGCTGTTTTGCGCTTCTTTTGACTGCACAAGAAATTTTCCGTTCAGGTCTTTTTGGTATTGATATGTTTTAAATTTTCTTTTTTCATCATCTATCAATTTAACATGATAAAATTGTTGCTTGAATGTAATCTGATCAATTTTTTCTCCTGAAAATCGCAGACTTTTCATGTCAAAATTATGAAATTCACTACTCCCCGGAAATGTATTCTCCTCATCAAAATCGTATATAAATTCATTGTCTTTTACATATTGTGGTTTCAGCGTTTTAATCATATTATCCCAACGAAAATTTTGCATAACATATACTTTTATATCTTCATAGACATTATTAATAGGATAACTACTTTTATTAATTGTAAAATCAATTTCCTGATGCGTTTTTCTAATACTACCAACAGCCGTTTGTTTTACATTTCCGGTTATTGCCACTTTTTGATCTACTACAAGAAATCGTTTTGTAAGGACAAAATTATCAGGGTCGGAATTTTCAAAAACCTTGATGATATAATTTCCTGAAATTTTTATTTTAAGTTCTTCATTTGGAAAACTCAGTGTGTAGTGATTATATTTAAATGTTGTGTTAAATGATTGTTTATAATCCGTAATTCTGTTATCAGAAAAGCCATCGTAATATTCAGTAGGAGATATGGATGTGACCTGCCAGTCAGAGGTACAATGAATAATAGTATATGAATAATCTTTAATATCACTGTCGAGATCATCGAATTTAAGAATCAAAGAGCTTGGGTTGTGCAATGTAACGATTGGATATGACAGCTCCCATCCTTCTTTGTAAAGCAATACGGTTTGAATATTGTTTTTATAAATATAATCTTCGTAGCGGAGCTGGTTTTCATTATAATATTCAGACTCCTGAGCTGATATTTTCAGAATAAAAATCAGGAAAAGTATTAACGTGAGTATTGTTTTATTTCTGGTCAACATTTTTCATATTTATTAACTCACAAATTTATCTTTTTTTTAATTAAAAAAACCGTAAAGCCATTGAAATAATATTCAATTTGACTTTACGGCTTCTTTCTCTTTTTGTTGTCTGAGCTTGTCGAAGAAAACTTTTATTAAGTACCTCCAAGGATACACTTTGTGTGCCTGATAAGAAAACGTCAAATTCAAGGCCTGCCTGGCTGTTGCTGGCAGACAGGCTTTCGAAGCCCTGAAAATCAGAAGTGTACTTGGGTACATGATTGATTTGAAGGGCGAGAGTAACGTGCTACATTGAGCTTGTCGAAATGCAGCTACTTGCTTGCCAGCAAGCAGGTCGGACATTATGGACAAACACTATTTAGTGCCTGTCCATAAAGTCAAGTGTTTGGTTCAGAATGTTCGAGAGCAAGGCTTTCGCAGTGTTGAAAACCAAGGAGTTTACTTTTGTAAATGACTGTTTTCAACACAAGAGTAACGCAGCTATCGGACATTATGGACAAACACTATTTATATTCCGAGCACTTTTTTCAAATCATCTTCCGACAAGATTTTTGTTGATGAAGATATCATGCTGAATTTATAATTGGGCTTTGTAAATGATTTTAAAGAATCAAAATTGATTTTGGTATATTTTTCTGCTGAAAAAACAGCTATAGAGCCACCCTGTAAAACAGTAAGAAAACGGGCTTTATTTCCGGGTAATAAAGTTACTTTGTCCCAATCAGTTTTTGGGTATTTAATAACTGTTTTATTATCTTCCGGGATACACCAGATAACGTTGTCGCCACCAAGTTCCGCATCTGATTTTTTATCATAATTAAAATTTGCCAGCACTTCAATTCTATTTTCTTCTTTATAGAATTTATCATAGTTGTATACCCCGAATGCGCTTACCTGAAATGTGCGGAAAACATCTGCTTCCATTCGTAATCTTTTTTCTTCTTCATAGACCCGTGCCATAGCTTCTTCATATTTGTCCTTCCAATGTTCGGGAGAAAAGGCAAACAGTGCTTTCAGGGGCATGATAGCTTCTGCTTTCATTGTGAATTTTCTTCCTTTTTCATCTTCAATTTCTACTTTGTAGATATTTCCTTTTATGCGCGTAAAACTACTGCTGTTGTAATTTTTATCATTAAATAACCATTTTGGAATGCGCGCTTCTGAAAGTTTTTTCCACACGATAAGTGATGCCCTGTGCCAGTTTCCCTGAAAATTAATATCTGCTCCTGAATAAATATTCGTCCAGGTCAAACCGTATGCCTTGGCTTTTTTGTTAATTGTAAATTTTTGTTTATTGTTTCTGATTTTTTCCCAATCATCTTTGTAAAAAACATCAAGAATGCTGTTATAATTTAATGCAAAATATTTATCGTCTAAAGGGAATTCGAGGGCTGGTCTTATTTTTTCAATTTCTTTTTTCATCTCTTCTTTCCTTGGATTTATTTCAGCATCTTTTCTGTCAATAAATTCCCAGCTTTGATTTTTTTCATCGAGCCACCAGAAATTAAAGTCGTTTCCCGGTTCAAATGAAGCCATTTTTACATTGATTTTTTTATCAGGATCAATAAATAATTCTTTGCCGTCTTTCATCGCTTTCATGTCAAACATTCCGGCCGTGGTAAAGTGATTTTTCATTCCTGATTTTTCATACGTCATTGGGATTCCTGATAAGAAAATACTGGCAGCATCATGCATTTCTCTGTATTTCAAATTTGCCTTTCCTGAAACAACTTTTCCCATTTCATCAACTAAAGCACCAGGTGGAATACTAATGACTGTTCCGCTCGGCAAGCTGAATTCTCCTCCCAAAGCTGCATCTACCATGAATTCATTATATTTTGGCTCTAAACCCGGAAGGGGTGGATTAATAAGTTTTGGCACTTGTACCTGTATTTCCTGTGAGCAGTTTAATACAAGAATTAAAATACCGATAATGCATATAATTGAAGCAAAGCCGGGCAAGCCTGAATTTATTTTTATACTTTTCATAATTGTATGGATTTTATGTAATGAATTTGTTAATAACCACTGGCTAAATTTTTCTTCTTTTTTACAGATTTTTCCATACACGTTATTATTTGTTCAAGAAAGAGTTTTGAGAATACATTATATTGCAATTTTTCTTGTAATATTCAACAGAAATATCCCCATAAGAGTATTGATGTTTGTTGTTACAGCCCCCATAGGGAAACGATTTAATATGAATCATTGCATTGATGTTATCTTTAGTTTTGCTAAAGTCATAATTATATGCAGTAGCATAAAAATTAATTTTTTCAAAATTGTTAGAGAAATTTGAATCTGGAAATTTTGAATTTACAACATCAATAAAACCGTTTAGATAGAGCAGTTGCCAGGAAAGCATTTTTAATCTTTGTACCCTTTCTAATCGGATGCCGTTTTCGTCTTTGTTTTTATAATGAATTATTTTTTTATACTTTTCAGATAGACTGTCAGAAGCACTTAATGCACTTTCAAGTTTTTCTGCAAACGAAGGCTTCATCTGAAATCTGCCTATTGAAAAATCTGCATACTCTTTACCAAATTTTACATAAACAGATTCAAGGGCAGTAGTTTCAAAAAAATCTTTAAAAATAGAGTAACGAATAATTTCCGGGAAAACAACAGATACAGCAAATACATGGTCATTATTAAATTTTTTGCAAACTGATTTTATTTCATTTGAATTCTTTTTTACAAATATTAAAGCATCTTTATAGTCTGTCAGAAATACTTTTTCGTATACAGAATTGAGCTGGGAAGAAAGAAAAAATGATATGAAAAGAAGTAGTTTCATTTTTAATCTATTTTATTTAATACCATCTGTCTGTAGTTGCAAGTTGCAGTTTTTATGTTGTATTCCATAATATTTGATATTTAAATATTCTGCCTGCTACTTGCAACTTGCAACCTGCAACTCTTTTATTGAAGTTAATGAATAATACAGGTTAATTTTAGCTTTTTCTTAATAACGACAAAAAGTATACAAATAATGTCCATTATTAATTTATTTTTGCACGTAAAATGGTATAAATACCCATTAAAAAAATGTAACCCTATGAAAAGTATTGGTATTATTCTTATTTCATTTTTTTTGTATCAATGCAAGGGACCAGAAACGAAAACATATATTTTTATTGAAGGACGTACACAGGGAACGACGTTTCATATAACCTATGCTTCGTATGATAGTACGCATTATGGCAAGGAAATTGATTCAATCCTTAATAGAATTGATAATTCTTTATCAGTTTATAATCCATCTTCTGTTGTATCATCTCTGAATAAAAATTTATATGATACCGTTTCGGATTTATATTTTTTGGAGACTTTCAGAAATGCACTCGACGTATCCGAAGCAACTTTTGGCGCTTTTGATGTAACAGTTGCTCCTTTAGTAAATGCATGGGGATTTGGGTTTAAAAATAAAATCAGATTGGATTCTTTAAAAGTAGATAGTCTGTTAAGTCTGGTGGGTTTTAAAAAAATAGAATTTAAAGACAATAAAATTATCAAAAAAGACCCGAGAGTACAAATGGATTTTAATGCAATTGCGCAGGGATACACAGTGGATGTTATCGTGCGTTTTTTTGAAAGTAAAAAAGTAAGCGATTATCTTGTTGAAATAGGAGGCGAAGTTCGGGGAAAAGGTGTGAATAAAAAAGGACTATCATGGCGCATAGGAATTGATAAACCGTTAGATGCAAGCACTGAAGAAACGAGAGAATTGCAGGCAATAGTAAGTCTGAATAATAAAGCCATTGCAACATCCGGGAGCTATAGGAAATTTTATGAGGAAAACGGTATTCGCTATTCCCATACGATTGATCCTTCTACGGGTTATCCTGTAAGACACAATTTACTCAGTGTTTCCGTGCTTGCAGACGATGCTTCTACTGCAGATGCTTATGCTACCGCATTTATGGTTATGGGCATTGAAAAAAGCCTTGACTTTTTAAAAAAACAAAATAAACTTGAGGCATATTTTATTTGCAGTAAGGGAAAAGATTATGAAATACAAGTTACAGATGGGTTTAAAAACCTTATTGAAAAAGATGAAGAAAAAAAATAAATTTGTATTTTTGTTTATGATATTTGATTTGAAGATGTGCTGATTTGTTAACTTGAAGATGTGTCGATTTGAAGATTTGAAGATGTGTCGATTTGAAGATTTTTACGAACATTGAGCGTAGTCGAAATGTGAAGATTTGAAGATGTGTCGATTTGAAGATGTGTCGATTTGATGATGTGAAGATGAGTGGATGAGTTTTATGTTTAAAGTTGTTGAGTGTTGATTGCTGAATGTTGAATTTAGAATTGCAATCCTGTGAGGTTTTTTGCGCAGGTTTGTGCGAAAGATCCCTTAAGGCAGGCTCACAGGCTTGCAGAGTAAGCTATATTTATAAAATGTCGAATTACGAATTACGAATGTTGAATATTGAATGTTGGATATTGAATATTGGATATTAAATTCTGTTCGTCTTTTCGTTGTTTAATATTTGCAATTGTAATAATGTTTTTACAATGCAATAGATTTTAATTTTTGTTAAATGAGACGATTCTTAATAATAATTCAGTTCCTGTTTTTTTTATCATTTAATAATGTTTCTGCGGCTGCTATACAACTATCGTCGGATGCAGAGATTAGCATATTAACCTGTAGTCCTGGCGAAGAGCTTTACTCTGTTTTTGGTCATAGCGCATTGCGGGTTTTTGATCCTATTAATAGAATTGATATTGTATATAATTATGGAACTTTTGACTTTAATACGCACAATTTTTATATAAAATTTTTTAGAGGACAACTTGACTATATGCTGAGTGTTGAATCTTTTGCAGGATTTAAGGAGCAGTATGTTTATGATAATCGTTCCGTGTGGGAGCAGGTTCTTAATCTTTCTCCAACTGAAAAGCAAGCTGCATTCAATTTGCTTGTAGAAAATGCACGTCCTGAAAATAGAAATTACAGGTATGATTATTTTTATGATGATTGCTCGACACGCATTCGAGATATATTGCAAAGAGCATTGAACGGGCAAATTTATTTTTCTGATATTACAGATAAAAAAGACAAATCGTTCCGCGAACTTCTTGACCCATACTTAACGGAATCGCAATGGACAGATTTAGGAATGGATTTGTTGCTTGGGCTTCCTTCAGATATGACAGCCAGCTCTGATGAATATATGTTTTTACCAGATTTCCTGATGCTCGCATTTGATAAAGCAGTTCATAAAACTACAAAGAAACCGCTCGTGAAATCTGAAATAACAATCTATGAAGCTAAAAAAATGCAAGCCGCAGCAAGTGGTTTTCTAACACCTAAATTAGTATTCTGGGTGATACTGGTGCTTGTTATTATAGTTTCAATATTATTATGGCCAAGGAATCCTGTGCGGTATTGGTTTGATTTTTCTTATTTTTTAATTTTCGGCTTACTGGGAATTTTGCTTTTGTTATTCTGGGTTGCAACCGATCACCAAGCCGCTGCATTTAATCTGAATCTCTTATGGGCAATGCCTTTTCATGCTATAATGGCATTTTTTCTAATCAAAAAAAACAAACCGCGCTTTGTTAATTTTTATTTTCTTGGATACAGCCTTCTGATGTTATTGCTGTTAATTTCTTTTAAAGCATTACCACAGGGCTTCAATACATCAATTATCCCTATTGTAATAACACTTTGCATCCGTTCATTTGTAATTTTCTGGAAAGAAAACAGGGATTGATGTTTTGTTGAAAAGATTGATGTAAAACTTTATATTATTTAGTTTTCTCTGATTATTTTTGTTCAATAATTAATTAATATTTTTTTTGTGAAACTTACAATTGGTTTTTCTACCTGCCCTAATGATACATTTATTTTTGATGCATTAGTAAATAAAAAAATAGATACAGAAGGACTCGATTTTGTTATGTTTTTAGCAGATGTTGAGAGCCTGAACAAAAGAGCGTTTCAGGCGGAACTTGATATCACAAAATTAAGTTTTCATGCTTATGCTTATGTTTCAGAGCAATATCAGATTTTAACAGCAGGAGGGGCTTTGGGAGAAAATAACGGACCCTTGCTGATAAGCAAAACAAAAATTTTTCCCGATGAAATTGCCCATGCTAAAATTGGAATTCCCGGAAAATATACAACAGCAAATCTGCTTCTGGGTGTAGCTTTTCCCGATGCATTAAATAAAAAAGAATATATTTTTTCAGATATAGAAGATGCTGTTTTAAGCAAGGAGGTTGATTGTGGTTTAATTATTCATGAAACAAGATTTACATATCAGAAAAAAGGTTTGAAAAAAGTTTTGGATATAGGAGAATGGTGGCATGAAAAAACAGATACACCCGTGCCTTTGGGCTGTATTTGTGTGAAGCGTGATTTACCTTCGTATATCAAACAAAAAGTAGAAAGAGTTGTAAAACGCAGCGTAGAATTTGCATTTAACAATCCTAAGGAGAGTGCGGTTTTTGTAAAAAAATACGCGCAGGAATTAAGAGATGATGTTATCGCAAAACATATCGAATTGTATGTGAATAATTATTCTTATGACCTTGGTGCTAAAGGGAAGCAGGCTATTGAAACCTTATTTTCCGAAGCTGAAAAAAATAAAATTATTACCAAAATTCAACAAGATATTTTTTTATCGTAGCATATACTTTATCAATTAATTCCTAATTCTTAATTCCTAATTAATGATAATAATAACAGGTTCCGCAGGCTTTATAGCAAGTGTTTTAGCAGGTAAATTAAATCAGGAAGGATATAAAGATCTTATTCTGGTTGACGATTTTTCCAAAGAAACAAAATTGAAAAATTATTCAGATAAAATTTTTTCCAACAAAGTAAACAGGGACGATTTTATACCATGGTTGAAAGCAAATCATAAGTTTGTTCAATTTGTTTTTCATCTTGGAGCCCGCACAGATACTACTGAATTCAATAAAGCTGTTTTTGATAAATTGAATCTTAATTATTCGAAAGATATTTGGAATGTTTGCGCTGAATTTGGATTGCCTCTTGTGTATGCCAGTAGTGCTGCTACTTATGGTATGGGTGAGTTGGGTTATGATGATAAGCATGAAATAATTCCCGATTTAAAACCTCTGAATCCCTATGGCGAATCAAAAAATGAATTCGATAAATGGGTTTTGAAACAAGAAAAAAAACCTTATTTCTGGGCAGGACTTAAATTTTTCAATGTGTATGGTCCGAATGAATATCATAAAGGGCGCATGGCTTCTGTGATTTTTCATGCGTATAAACAAATTCAGCAAACAGGAAAGATGAAGCTTTTTCGTTCGCATAATAAGGATTACAGAGACGGAGAACAGCAGCGCGATTTTATTTATGTGAAAGATGTAGCCGAAGTATTATATTTTTTCATGCTGCACAGAAAAGATAGCGGAATATATAATCTGGGCACAGGCAAAGCCCGTACTTTTATTGATCTTGCACGAGGAACGTTTAAGGCAATGAATGTTCAGGAGCAAATGGAATTTATTGATACTCCTGAAGATATCCGCGATAAATACCAGTATTTTACTGAGGCAAAAATGGATAAACTGAAAAGTATCGGTTATGATAAGCCCTTTCATTCACTGGAAGAAGGAATAACAGATTATGTGAAAAATTACCTGACAGAAACTAAATTTTTTTAATATGGGATATCGTTTTTTTTTATTAGTAATGTTTGTTTTTCTCAGCTCGAATTTATTTTCACAAAAAGTGTTTAAAGTAAAATACGAGTCACAGGCAGATTTGAAAGTTTATATTGTCAAATATGAGTCACAGGCAGACCTGAACGTGTATTTTGTCAAATATGAATCACAAGCAAAAAAAGATGGTTTGTGGTATTCTGTAGATTATGAATCGCAAGCAGATTTGAAACTTTATTTTGTGGATTATGAATCGCAGGCAGATTTAAAAATTTTTATTGTTGACTACGAATCTCAGGCAGGATGGAAAAATAAGTCGAAACAGCATTTACTGAAATTTAAAAATAAATGAAACGAACTGCACTTTTTTTGCTCTTATATTTCGTAACATTTATAATTTTTATTTCCTGTAACCCCAGCATTGTTTTTGATCAGCCACAACCACAGGGAGTGAGGAATGAGAAAAATTTTCCTAAAAAGCTAATCGGTCATTATTTCTGCACTCAAAATCATTCAACCCTTTTTATTACGCACGATAAAATTATTAAAAAATCTCTAGTTGAACTTAATGTGTTAAAGAGTGAACTGGACTCTATGCGGGAGTATAAACTGTTTAAAGATACCCTAATTGATATATTAACGCAGAAAAGATTTAAAGTTGAATACAGGAATGACACAATCGTTTTTTTCGATCAAATTACAGATACTCTTTTTATGTTGTCTGATGAAAATATTCTGCGAAAATGGAAAGGTTATTACTTTTTAAATGAACAATCAAAAAATGGATGGATTGTACGCAAGCTTGAGTATAAGCGTGGAGGTAAACTGATTCTTGCATCCATAGTATCACCGGATGAACTTGAGAATTTAAAGGAAGTAATGGACATCGAAAAAATTAAAGCTGACGATGGGGAAACAATCGGATACCGGGTTCGTCCTTCAAAACTACAATTAAAAAGATTTATACGAAACAAAGGGTTTTCTGATTTTGAAGAATATCAGAGAGAGTAAATGTGAATTAAGAATTAAGAATTAAGAACCTGCCTGGCTTGCCGCTGCGGCAGACAGGTTAAGAATTGCAATCCTGTGAGGTATTGCGCATATGCTGGTGCGACGGATATCCTCACAGGTTTGCAGGGATGGAGTGTATTTAAATTAAGAATTAAGAATTAAGAATTAAGAATTCAAAATTGAATAGCCTCAATTTGATACATAATTCTTCCTACAGGATATACATTCATCTGTTGATCTTTCCAATCTGATTGTTTGTAGAACCAGTTTAAAATTTCCCAGTGATTTTTCGCGAAACTTTCATCTGTTTTTTTCTTCGCTTCCAGTTCTTCAAGAAGCTTTGGATTTTTCTGAATCATCTCTCTTGCGACCTTCTCCATCACATAGGTTTCGCCATATTCTTTTTGTTCAAAAATAGCGTTAAAAAATCCCCATTGTAAAAACGAATCACGACAACGTGGCTCAAACATGTATGCAATTAGTCTTGCGCTTTTTTGTTTTAAAGGTATGATAACAGAGCCAACCGGGTAAATTCTTTTTTCTTTTATAACAATCATATCAAAATTTTGTATGCGTTGTCTGCCTTCAAAAGGACTTGCGCTAAATTTTACCTTGTCAAATTTGTAGGTTTCAATTTCAACTTCAATTTCTTGTTGTATTGTTGTAAAATTGATGTTATGCCAGTCAAGTCGTTTTATTATTTCTTCGCATTCGGGTGGTACAATATAAGCCTGTGGTAGCTGTGTTGTGATGGAAGGAATTTGTTTGTTGAAAAAAGGAATCTCCCAGTCTTTATCTTTGCCTGTGTATTTTATCCAGTCGCCCCCTGACAAATCGCTTTTTTCAACAGTGTATTCTTTACCTTTAAGAGTTACCATTACACAATCTTTTGCCGTTTCAAATGCTATAGGAAATTCTTTTTTCAGAAGTTTTCCATTTCCAGTTTCTTCATCAACTTTTGTAATTATATTTTTCAGATTTTCAGATTCCATATTCATCAAAGTCAACGATTCTTTCAAGAGTTCATAAGTTGCAAAAACACGAGTTTTATAATCTTTCAGCATGTGGGTTTCAATAAGCAGTGAAGCACGATTTCGGGAGGAAGCATATCCCTGACACAGCATTGCTGCCGAAGTCCAGGAATTAAGCCCGCTCCTAGGATCGAACCATTGTCTGAATGCGATGTATGGAAACATAGGCATATCTTTTTTCTCCATTTTTTCTTTTACAATATCAAGATATTTTTCTTTCATCCATGCAGTAAGATTTTCTTCCGTATTTCCGTAAATTTCCATTCCATAAGTTAAAGGATATACATAATCAGCGCCGTCTGTTGTATGGCAATCAAAAGTAAATTCAGGAAGCCATTCGTTAAACAACTTTAACCAGCATCGCATTTCAGGAGCATCGGCTTTCACAAAATCACGGTTTAAATTCAAATTTTGAGCATTGGTGCGCCATCCCATTTCTTTAGGACCATTCTGATTGATGCGGTTGTAAAGACCAAAGCGTTCGTGTCCGTCCGGACTAAAAACAGGAAGAAAAAGAACAGAAACTTTTTCAAGAAGTTCGGGATATTTTTTAAGAACACCTATATCGCGTAACAGCATCAGTCCTGCATCTTTTCCATCGGGTTCTCCCGGATGAATACAGGCTTGTATCAGAACAATAATATTCCCTCTGTTCCTTATTTTCTGAACATTTTTCTCTCCCTCCTTATCAACAATAAGCATCGGAATATCTAAGCCTCGTGCGCTTTTTCCAATCGTGGTAAAATTAATTAAAGAGCTTGCCGTTGCAAGTTTTTTGCAATATTCCACCGTTTCCTTATATCTTGGAGTTTCCAGATAATTTGATTTTTCAAAAAAGGTAATAAAATCTTTCTCTTCAATAGATTTTGTGCAAGAAATAAGGCTTGCAAGAAAACAGATAATAAAATATTTTTTCATAAACTTTTTTTTGCAAAGAAAACAAATTTCACTAAACATTCTTTTGCTTTTGTCTTTATAAAAAAACGAGGCAAGAAAAGTCTTGCCTCGTTTTTTTTATCATTTGCCTTAAGCTTACAGTGCAAGCAAAATAGTACCTGTATTGCCGTTTTTCTCCCAGTCTATGCGGTAGTGCGTTGCGCAGTTTGAACCGCTTACAATGTTTCCGGAACTGTCAAGTCCAAAAGTGAGTGTTGCAGATTTACCATCCGCTGGAATGCTGTGTTTTTTCACGCCTGAAAAAGGTTCCCAGTAACAAGCCTGTTTTAAAACAAGTGGAGTAGTAATCTGTGTATAAAACTGTTCTCCGTTTCTATTAGTACCCCAGGTAACAAGTTGTGTCATTCCGTTGGCGCTTCCTGTTCCTTCAATGCTCACTTCGAGTTGACCTGATGCTGCAACTCCAGTGCAGGTTTTTTTACGGGAAACATTCCATTGTCTTGTTGAATTATCGTCAAATAAAATCGTTAATGAACCTGTTACAGTATGAACAACAGCTGCACTGCCTGATATAAGCTCTCTTATTATTCCCCCGGATTCATTTACGAACGTTTTTGTTCCATTCAGAGTTATAGATTTTCCTGTAAGAACTCTTGTTATTTTAAGATTAATGAATTCAATGGTTATTGTTGCACCCTGATTGCGCCACAACTGATTAACAGGTTTTGCAACCTTTACAACTCCCACCCTATTTCTTTTTCCGCTACAATTTAAACCATTATAAGTAATAGTCCAAACAACATTATTGCTGATTGTGTCGGGTGTGCTGACTGTTGCATTACAGGGAAGCCATTCTACCGATTTTGCAGTACCTCCTGAAAGCATATCATTCGCATCATTTAACGCATCGTCTGTGTTGCTCTGAATTTCGTTTTCATCTTTTGATAATTGAGATAAGGATGTTGGGTCTGGTGTTTCTTCTTTATTTTTTTTGCATCCTGTAAACAAAAAAGCTGCAACAAAAAGAACCATTACGGCTGTCTGAATTAAATTTTTCTTTTTCATAATTTTATTTTTTAAGATTTAAATTTTTTATTTGTTTGCATTCAATTATTATACACATAAATATTTATTTACCCTGATGCCTGTTTAATTTTTTCTTTAATTTATTCAAATTCGCATTAAAACAATCATTCTCTTTTGCATTTCGTAAAAAATGCTGACTGCAAACCATGCAGTAAATATTTCGGTGCTCTGCACCTTAGATTTGTTTTTATTACATTGTTGTTACAAATATCACGCAGCTCTGCCGCTGCATTTCAAATAAAGTAGCAGCAAAATTGCGATTACATTTGTAGCAGCAGGGCTGCGATAATATTTGTAGCAGCAGAGCTGCGATAATATTTGTAGCAGCAGAGCTGCAATAATATTTGTAGCAGCAGGGCTGCGATAATATTTGTAGCAGCAGAGCTGCGATAATATTTGTAGCAGCGTAGCTGCGATAATATCTGTAGCAGCAGAGCTGCGATAATATTTGTAGCAGCAGGGCTGCAATAATATTTGTAGCAGCAGAGCTGCGATAATATTTGTAGCAGCGTAGCTGCGATAATATTTGTAGCAGCAGAGCTGCGTTGTTTACGAAGGTGCAGAGCACCGAAACAAAATACGGTTTATTAACGAATAAAAAAATATGCGAAAGTACAGTTATTTTATTCTCTCAATAAGAAATAAAATTATGCAAATGTTTTTATTAATTCACAACAATAATTGTTTGTATTACATCACAGGCACTGAAAAAACCTTTAGCACCACCCGTTAGATTTGTCGGGATATTTGCAGGGGATGAATCAAAAAGCCCTCCTCTCCATTTGGTTTCAATTAAAAGACAACGAATAAAATTTTCATGCTCTGCAGAGATGGAATATTTTTTTTCAGTAATTATTGTACCGGCAGGAAAAATTATGCGTTCTGTTTCTGGCGAGAAAATCTGGTTCACATCAATAGTTGTCAACGTATAATAATACATTAAAGTAAAACAGGGATTGCCTTGTAAACAGCTATCAGAGGAACTCCAGTCCAATGTAATTTCATACATGAATGCTTTTTCATAATTATATGCACCTGCAATCCAATCAATTTTATAATTATTGGTTCCGCCGATTTTACTGTAACGAAGCGGCGAAAGGCTATTACATGGCTTCATCAAAGCAACAGCCGTGTACGTTTTTCCGCCAGAAATAATTTTCAATTTGTATTCATTTTCGGGAGAACCTGAAACACTCGAAGCTGTCTGATATACTCCCGAACCAGAAGTTGTCTCTGTTAAAATAATTGAATCATTTATGCTTACAATGGCACCGCTTACGCCAACAGCAGGATCATTGAGATTTTTTACCGGCTTTGAAATTTTAACCTGATGCGCTTTTTTTTCACTCGTTATCATTCCTTCAACTATGATAAAATCTTGTTCTTGAATATCAAGATTCCAATCAATTTTTTTCTCGCATGAGGTAACAAGAAGCGAAACGAATATATTTATAAAGCTGATAAATAATATTCCAGTTTTTTTATTAAAAAGATATTTTCTATTCATTCGCATTTTTCAGAATTTAAAATTATACGTAACAGATGGGATTACTCCCGCAACTGAAATCATGGTGGGAATAATTTCAGATTGTCCTGAAAGATCTGTGGGTACAACAAGCTTTCCATTATCATCCAGAATTTTTGTGAAATTTACAGATACAGGATTTTTATGTGCGTAAGCATTGTACAAAGTGAAAATCAAATTATGCTGAAATCTTTTTTCAGGTGGTCGGAAAGAATAAGTAACTGAAATATCCATGCGATGATACGCAGGCAGGCGATCGTTATTTTTATCACCATAAACAGGAACGGTGTAGCCATTGAAATAGTAAAAACTTACCGGGGACGTAAATGCGCTTCCTGACATATAGAGCCAGTTTGCAGATAGCAACCAGTGTTTTTTTGCTTTATAAGAAATATTGATACATACATCATGAGGCCTGTCATAAGCTGCAACATACGAATTTCCGTTATTTATACCCAGAGTATTTTTTATACTTCTCGAATATGTATATCCTATCCAACCTGTAAAATTACCATCCTGCTTGCGAATCATTAATTCTGTCCCGTAAGCATTTGATATTCCCTGTCGCAATTCTCCCTCAATAGCCGGATTAAATAGAAGAGATGCATGATCTGCGTAGTCAATCTGATTTTGAATATGCTTGAAAAAAATTTCTCCGGAAAAATAAAATAAACCTGAAAAATGCTTGAAATACCCTGCGGAAAACTGATCTGCATAAGAAGGCTTAATATTGGATCCGCTTGGTATCCATACTTCCATTGAAGTAAAAGGGCTGACCGAATTTGTTATCATGTGAAGAAACTGACTGTTTCGTGTGTAGCTTGCTTTCAGTGCAGTTCTTTTATTGATGCTGTATTTTACATTTATTCTTGGCTCTGCAGTTAAAAAAGATTTATATACTTCACCCTCATTTACGCTTGTTGAATCTATTACTATATGCTGGTCATTAAATGTAAAATATTTTGTTTCGCCAAGATCCTGCCACAAAGGAACTCTTATGCCATAACGAAGCGACCATTTCTCTGAAATTACCTGTTCATTGCTTCCATACAATGCGAATTCCCGGCTCTGATATTTAGCAACAGCAGGCAATTTCCTCTTCACATATTCATCAGATATTTCTACATTTCCCGGATTAGAAGAATGTATGTTGCAATGTATTCCTGTCTTTATTGTGTTTTTTGTATTGGCATACCAGGTAAAATCTGTTTTAAAACTGAAATTTGAGATTTCTGAATTCCAGAATTCATTTTTTTCTTTCGATATATAAAGATAGTAATTGTATCTGCTGATATAGGCAGTCGTATTTGAAAAAAGTTTCTGACTGAAAATATGGTTCCAGCGGAGTGTGCTCAGAAAATTATCCCAGCTGATTCCAAACGTATTTGTTCCTGCACTGTAAATACGGCTGAATTCATCAGCTCCTCTGTATAATGTTAAAAATATTCTGTTGTTATTATTTATTTTAAAATTAAGTTTTGCATTCAGGTCGTAAAAATTAATTTTTAATGTTTTTTTTGTTTGTCTTTGAATCCAGTTCATATTTGCACGCCGGGCAGAAACAATGTATGAAATCCTATCTTTCCATACAGGACCTTCAAAAGAAATAGTTGAAGTGAAAGGTCCAATGCTTCCGCTCATTCCAAATTGTTTCATATTGCCATCTTTTGTACGTATATCAATCATTGACGACAAACGACCACCGTAACTTGCAGGAAAATCACCCTTATATGCTTCAATATCTTTAATTGCATCGGGAGCAATTGCAGAGAAAAAGCCAAATAAATGTGCAGGGTTATAAATAGGAGCATCGTCAATAAGAATCATATTTTGATCGCTGTTTCCACCTCTGACATAAAATAAAGTGGAGCCATCACCATAAGCTTTTATTCCGGAAACCGATTGTAAGGATTTTATAATATCCGTTTCACCAACAAAACCGGTCATCCCGGACAATGTTTTCGGAGTAAGTTTCATTTCTCCCGACTGATTCATTTCTACTTCCTTTTCCGGATCATCGGCTGAAATCTGTACTTCGCTTATTTGTGCTGTAGATGACTCCATCTCAAAGGAAATAGTTTGATTTCCGGTTAAATTCAATTCCTGAAAAACGGGTTTAAAGCCAATGTAAGAACAACACAAGATATATTTACCTTCAGGAAGTGTCAATGAAAAATAACCGTAAGCATTTGTTGCAGCACCAAGGATGGTTCCTTTTGCAAAAATATTTGCACCAATTAATATTTCACCTGTAGATTTATCGCGCAGATATCCATTAATAGTATATTTTGGTTTTATTGCTTCAGATTCTTTTTCTTTTTTATCATCAATATTTTTCTTTTCGTCAGACCCAACGCGGCGTTTTTTTAGTATTACCTGATTTTCTACAATTAAATATTCCACATCGTTTTGTAAAAATACAGCATCAAAAATTTCCTGAAGCGTTTTATTTTTAAGATGAATCGTTATTAATTTTGAAACAGGTAACTGATCGGGGCTGTATGAAAAACGAATCGCACTTAAATTTTCGATTTTGTGTATTACATCGGAAAGCGGTTTGTTTTTTACTTTAAGCGTTATTTTTTGTGATAAGTCCTGAGCATGCGTGTTTATACAAGAAAAGAGAAAAATAAAGATTAATATTTTTTGAAGAAAAAATTTTGATACGAATAATGTAAGAGCTTGCTTCATCATGGCAAAATTAAAATTCGTATCATTTATTTACAAGCTTGCCCTGTAATTTGAATCTGCGCTCCTTTTTGTATAACCTCCACTCCAAGTGTTGCCTCAAGAATATTCAGAACAGCGCCGAGTTCCTGATCTTCAAAAGTGGCTGTCAGTTTGCATCCGGCAATTTGAGGATTTAATATCCTAATATTTGTGTTATAGGTTTTATTTAATTCAGAGACAATATCATTTAATTTCTGATCTGTAAATACAAGCTTACGTGTTTTCCATGCAATGGAATTTTCATTTACAGAAATGGATTCGCTGATTTTATTTAAAACAGGCGAAAACACTGCTTGTTCACCCGGTTCTACTATTATTTTTTGATCAGGTGTATTTTTATTGTAAACGGCGACTTTTCCTGTTTTTACAATCACTTCTACATTCCCGTCTTTTCCTTTTGTATTAACATAAAAAGTTGTACCCAGCACTTCTGCATAAACAGGACCTGCGTCAATAATAAAAGGTTTTTTCTTATCAGGTTTAACATTAAAAAATGCTTCTCCTTCAAGTTTGATCATTCTTTTTTCTGCATCAAAATTTTCAGGGAATTCAATAAGCGTATTCGTATTCATAGAAACGACAGAACCATCCGGAAGTTTTGTTTCGGTGTTTTGTGTCTGCGCTATTAGTTTTCTGGTATCAGGAGTTTGTGTTTTTGTATATATGATGTAAGAAAGGACTGCCAGTAAAACAATAGCAGCAGCTATTTTCACAAAAGCAAAAAACCCTTTTTTATTTTTTTCAGAATTAATTTCAATTCGATGAGAAGATGTTTTTGTTCCGATTTTATTTTTCAATTTATTCCATTCAAGCCCGGAATCAACAGTCGAAATGATTTTAGATTTTTCCGTAAGTTCCCATGTTTTTCTGAAATCAATAAAAGCTTTCTTGTATTCATCCGATTCTTTAATTTTTGAAGATATCAACAGCATATCTTCCGGTGAGGAATTCCCGGAAAAATATTTTATTAATAAATCATAATATGTTGAATCGGCCATCATTTTTTTCTAATTATTATGTGCTCATGAGTTTCAAATTACTCAGTTTATCATTAATACACATTAATATGGTTTTACCCTGATAAAAAAATTATTTATTTAACAACTGATAGGTGTCAGAACAAAGACCGATTTTTTGTAATTAATTTATCTGGAAAATTATTAGTTTAGCCTTAATTAAATTTGCTGGATTATTTGGGTCTTTAACCTGCACATCAGTTATTGTCAAATTATTTAATCTTAAATTTTCAATTTTATCTCTGCTTTCAGTTGCAAAAGTTTGATATTTATCTGTCGGAATAATTGCAACTAATTCAAATGTATTTAATGTTGGAGTATGTAAATAATTGAATACTCTTCTCGGATTCTGAATTTGCCACATTCCTCTGATTCGTAAGTTTGTTATTCCCAAGGGATCAACTCTATTAACTCGTCCTAATTCATTTGTTTCAGCCAATTCAACATTTGGAATTTCATTTATTCCGTCAGTAATTTTCTGCTTAATAATTTGATAAGTTTCATGTTTAGCCGCATAAATATTTCCATAAACCATCCAGAGAGAATTTACACTTTCATCAGATGTATGTCCTACGCAATAAATCAAATCTTTTTCAGTCCAATTTTCACAAGTTCTGCACTCCTGAGTTATCATTGGACTATCAGATTTCATATTTGATTTCGGATATGAACTGTTCAATGCTAAATCACTATTAACACTTTGAGTTTTCTTGACCTCTATAGCATCACCTTCTCTAATCATAATATCCGGGGGATGATTTTGATTACCCAACCAAGAGAAAACTTCATTATGTTTTCTTATTCGGTCAACATCATTAACTATTTGAATTGTATTAGCAAATGCATCTTTAACAAAATTTTCTAATGCTTCACCTACATTATTGGCACGATTTCTACCTGAATAATGACTTTTTATTTCAAGTATTGGATTATTGATTATGTTTATAATTGCTTCTAAAATATTTGTCATACAGCTACAGCTTGCTTTTGTGTTACATCTATTTGCTTTTGAATTTCTGTTTTTTTAAGTTGTTGTTTTATACTTTCTGCTAAAAATTTAGCAAGATTTACGGGAACAGCATTTCCGATCATTTTGTAACCTACAGGTACATTGATATAATGAAAAATAAAATTATCAGGGAATGTTTGAATTCTAGCACATTCTCTAACGCTTAATCTTCTATAGAGATGCTCTTGTTTTGGTTCGAAAATTCGGATATTTTGTTCAATAAATTTCATTTTAGGTGCTTGTGGATGAATTGGCGCATGTCTTCCTCCTGCTTGAATCGTAAATGATTGTTCATCCCAACTTCTTACACGATTTCTGGACATAAATATTGACGAAAAATCTCCTATCATATACTCATGATTAGGAATAATACAATTTTTACCATTAGTTTTATTATATTTAAGAGCGGGTATTGAATTATCTTTTAAATCAAATATAGCATTTTGTAATGTTAGTTTTGGAAAATTTGGTTTTGGAAATTGAAATTTAAAATTCAAATCTTTTCTGATACCTATAAAAAAAACTCGTTTCCTATCTTGAGGGACATTATAATCACAAGCATTCAACATTTCAAAAGACAATTCATAACCAATACCTGCATTTCTAAATAATTCTTTTATGTTATTTAATGCACTTGAATGTCTATCTATCAGCATACCACTTACATTCTCTGCTAAAAAAAACTTTGGTTGTTTTGCTTCGAGAATTCTAATAAAATCAAAAAACAATTGACCTCTTTTATCTTCAATTCCTCTTAATGCACCAGCTTCACTCCAACTTTGACAAGGTGGCCCTCCAATTATTCCATCACACTCTGGAACTTCATTTGAAGGAATATTTACAATACTTCTTTTATCTAATATTGTAAATGGATGATTTTTCTGATATGTTTCCCATATTTCATTATCATATTCGTTTGCCCAAATGACATCGAACCCTGCCTTTTGAAATCCAAGATCAAGACCACCTGCTCCAGCAAAAAAAGATACTATTTTCATATTATTATTGATTTTTTTGATTTTAAATATTTTATTTTTTGTTCTGCGAGAATTAAAGTTTCCTTATTACAATTATTTGCATACAGTTTTTTAGCAATAATATCACTAAAAAATTCAGTTCTTAATTTTGTAATATTTAATTTGAAAATTTTAGCTAAAAGGCTTAGCCTTTTTTCATCAAATTCTCTTTTATTATTTTCAATTTTGCTCAAATTAGCAGAATCCAAGTCAAGTTTTGCAGCCAATTGAGTTAATGTAAACCCATTATCAAGTCTAAGTTTTTTAATATATTCTCCGAATGTTTCTTTCATTTGACTTGTCATTTTTTGACAAAAATATATAAACTTTATTTAAAATCAAATTGTAGATTAATATTTTTATTATTTCCAAATTCATTTTTTTTGTCGTACGTATCCTAATTTGTGCGGTTGGAAAAAAATAACATCACTTCGAGGCATGGTATGTCAAACAAAGCTATATGTTGAATAATATAATAATTTGTCTTTCATCTTAAAGTCTCGTTATACGTCGGTTTTTACCTTGTGCTTAACATCCAAACAAGAAAAGCTGTAATGTAATCTGCCAGTCTTATTCTTAGATGCTGCAACGCTTTTGACATTTGTGTTTCAACTGTTTTTACGGAGATATTGAGTTTATCTGCAATTTCTCTGTATTTCAGGTTTTCAAAACGACTTAACATAAAAACTTCTCTGCATTTTTCAGGTAATTCATTGATTGCTTCCTGGATTTTTTGTTCCAGTTCTTCACATGAAAACGGATCCAGTTCTTCAAACTCTGATACGTCCTCCAGATTTTCGAGAGTTAATAAATCACGATTAAATTTTTTATTATCGCGGAGAAAATTTAGACAACGATTATGTACAGTTGTTGACAAATAAGATTTAACCGATTTTGACAAATCAATATTGTCTTTTTTATCCCATAAATTGATAAAAGAATCATGTACTATTTCCTTTGCCGTTTCAAAATCTTTAACATAGCGCTGTGCAAAAAAACAGAGCCCTTGAAAATGAGTTTTGAAAAGTAGCTCAAAAGCAGTTTCATCAAAAATAATATCCGGACTTTTAACTATTTCCATTGATTAGAATAATATCACAAAAATAACAATAATAAGGATAAGAAAAAGGGATATTATACGCTCGTCTGTCATATTTTCTCAATCGCTTAAACCCTTGAGGTTTCTCAACGTGCCTATCCAATGGAGACCTCAAGAGTTTTCCCAAAGCGTAATTGCTGCGGCGAAAATAACCGGATTTGGTATAAAGAAGGAAAAAAAATTGTATAGTCTGAATATTCATTTTGTGTGAAATAAATATTTCATAAAATCAGTATTTATTATATTTTTGTATTTTAGAAAACAAGCTAAGCGATGATTGTAACTATAGTATCCATAGAAGTTAAACCGGAAAATTTGCAGGAATTCATTGAAGCAAGTATTGAAAACCATCTTCATTCAATCAAAGAACCCTTAAATCTTCGTTTTGATATTCTCCAAAGCACGAACAATCCCAGTTGTTTTACTTTTTATGAAGCTTATGAAACAGAGGAGGGAGTTGCCGCACATAAACTTACTCCGCATTATTTAAAATGGAGAAGTACTGTTGAAGCATGGATGGCAAATCCAAGACAGGGTAAACCACATAAAGTTATTAGTCCAAAAGATATTGAGCAATGGCGTTAGAAAATTTTGAATTTACAGCAAATCCGGTACTTTTTTTCGGAGAAGGAAAAATTAATATGCTTACAGATTTACTGAAGCAGAAAGGATCTTCCTTTGTATTTATTGTTGGCAATCATTTTATTGAAAGTGAAAAATGGGCCAAGCTTTCAGATGCAATGAATAAAGAGGGGATGCAATTTCAGCTTACAAGTTTTAAAGGCGAGCCTACTGTTGATTATATTAATAATACGGTTGCTCTTTACAAGTCATTTAAAACAGATTGTATTGTATCCATAGGAGGAGGGAGTATTATAGATGCCGGAAAGGCACTTTCAGCAATGCTTACAGTTGAAAATCCTGTTGAAGATTATCTTGAAGGCGTAGGAAAATTAATCCATCCCGGCACAAAAATACCGATGATTGCAATACCAACAACTGCCGGTACCGGTAGTGAGGCTACAAAGAATGCGGTAATATGCCGACACGGTGTAAATGGATTTAAGAAATCGCTCAGGCATAATAATTTTGTTCCAGATATCGCGTTGATAGACCCTGAGCTTATTGTGAGCTGTTCTCCAGAAATTACTGCTGCCAGCGGTCTGGATGCATTCACGCAACTACTTGAATCTTATGTGTCGTCAAAAGCAAATACCTACACTGAAGCGCTTGCTATGAGCGGAATTAAATCTGTAAAAGATTTTCTGATTTGTTCTTATAGCAATGGAAATAATGTTAATGCCCGAAGTGCCATGGCTTATGCCGCGTATCTTTCCGGGTTGACTTTATCAAATGCCGGTCTTGGTACAGTTCATGGATTTGCTTCAGCTATCGGGGGCATGTTTGATATTCCACATGGTATTATTTGTGGTTCACTTTTAGCTCCCTGTACAAAAATGAATATTCAGAAATTGTTACAAACAAATAATTTTTCAGCTCTTGAAAAATATGCAAAAGTTGGTTGTGTAATAAATAACCAGTTTTATCAAAAGATGAATGAATCACACATAAAAGGGAGAGAAATGCTGATTAAAAAGCTTTATGAGTGGACTGAAAAATTACAGATTCCTTCATTAAGTTCTTATGGCGTTTCAGAAGATAATATAGATGCTATTCTTTCAAATACTGATAACAAAAACAATCCTGTTCAATTAACAAAAGAAGACCTTGCTGTTGTTTTAAGGGAAAGGTTGGGGTAGAATTAATGATGTCAATAGAAATACTGTAGGAATACAATTGGAATTCGGTAGAAATACAATAGGAATACAATTGTACATCTATCGAAGAAACAATTGTACACCTATCGAACATCTATCGAAGAAACAATTGTACACCTATCGAACATCTATCGAAGAAACAATTGTACACCTATCGAACATCAACCGTAGCACAATTGAACATCTATTGAACATCTATCGAACATCTATCGTAGCACTATTGAAGTACTATCGAATTTCATTTTTTTCGCAAAAATTACTTTTCAACTCTTCTCTGGCTTACTACTTCGTAAAGAATAATTCCTGCTGCTACAGAAACATTCAGCGATTCGATTTTTCCAGATACGGGAATTTTAATCATGCTGTCTGCAATACGTATTAATTCAGTTGAAACACCTGTATCTTCGGCTCCCATAACAATTCCAAGCGGGATATTATAAGATTCATCTACATAAATAGTATGAGCTTTTTCGGTTGCTGCAAATATTTTAAGACCGCACTCCTGAAGAAATTTTACTGTATTTTTTAAATTTGAAGAACGGCATATCGGTAAAATATTTAATGCACCTGCTGACGTTTTCATTGCATCGGCATTTATTTGTGCAGCGCCTTTCTCGGGAATAATTATCGCATCAACACCTGCGCATTCAGCAGTTCTGCAAATGGCGCCAAAATTTCTTACATCTGTTATCTGATCAAGTATAAGAATAAACGGAATTTTTCCTGTTTCAAAAATACCGGGGAGCAGATTTTCGATTTTATGAAAGCTTACTTCAGACAGATATGCAACAACGCCCTGATGATTTTTTGTTGTGATTCTGTTGATTTTTTCAATAGGGACAAACAAAAACGGAACATTATCCTGTTTTAAAATTGCAAGCAGTTCATTGAATAATTCACCATTACTGCCTTTTTTCAAAAACACCCGGTCAATTTCTTTACCTGCTCTGATGGCTTCAATTACAGCCCTGATTCCAAAAATTATTGTATTTTTTTCGCTCATTTTATTTAATTTCCAATAGAAAATACTCTGCCGTTTCGCCACACATCTATAGCCTGAAACCAAATTGTTTTATAATTATCGTTTCTTTGCAAAATGTAATCATTATCTGAATATGGGTTTTCAATTTTTTCAAACGTAAATTGCAGGGCAGGAAGATTTGTTCTGTCGCCATAAATCCATCGTTCCATGTTTTCAGATTTATACATAGTGGGCGGAGGTCCGAATATCGAATAGATCATTCCCCTATCTGTTTTCCAACCTTGTGTGTAGGAGGTGAAAAATATATTTGCCATGTGAATTCTACTGTAAAAAATACGAATGAGCTCTTTTGATCTTGCAATATTTCCCGTTGCGTTCAGCCAGAATTCATCGAGCGCAAGTTTCATATTTTCTTTTGCTAACAGCTCTTTGTATTTTTTATTTGATGTAAGAAATCTTACAGGGAGCATCATTTCTTCTGCTTTTTTCATTTGTGGAAAATGAAGACCAAAATTTAATAAAGTCATCCCGTCGTTTAACGAAGTATCTGCCTGAATGAAATACAAGCCCTCCTCTGGAAAAGTTAAGACAGTACTGTCGTTATAAGAAATAGTCCAGGAAGTGTCGGGTAAAAATTCTTCAGGTTCAATTCTTTTTCCGGAATAGGGAGGCAGTGGCATTGGGAAATTTTTCTTATATAATTTGCAATAGAGCACATCGGTTTGTTTGCGCTCATATTTAATTTTTATTTCATCAGATGCATTAACAATATTCGTAAAACAAGGCGATTTTGTTTTTGCATTTACAAGAAAAAAATTCTGCGGAGCATTTTGCATTGATTTATTAAACGTAACGAAAGTCTGATTTGCCCTATGACGGAAATAATCCATCATCATTATTTCTAATGTGTATTTCTGAAGCTTTTCAGTACGAAATGGGATGTAGGTAACAAATTTATCTTGCTTGCTATTACGCTGAATAAAATACGAAACCGTAGTGCTGTCTAACAATTCATTTTTCCCTTCAGCATTAAGAAGTCTGTAGTGAATCTGAATACGTGCTTTGTTAAGAAAATCTTTATGCTGGGTATTAAAAAGCAATTCATTTATTTTTACGCTAAAAAAAAGTAAGGAAACAGAATCATTCGGGTGATAAATAGAATAGTCGGGATGAATGGTTGTAGCTCCGGGATTGTACATAAAGGCCATATTTCGTGTTTCAAAATTGAAATACGTTGATTTGCATCCAAAGAAAAATATCATTCCTGAAAGCAAAAAAAAGAGGCAATATGTAATTAGCTTATTCAATATATAACTCATGCAACACAAAATGGTTTTATCAATTATTAAATTGGAAGTTGGAAGACCGAAGTCTACAGTCTACAGTCTACAGTCCTCAGTCTGTTTGACTGCCGACTGCCGACTCTTTCGACTGCCGACTGCCGACTGCCGACTCTTTTGACTGCCGACTTTCTACATTATAATTTCTTCCACAATTTGCGTATCATTAATAAATACAATCTACAAACCTACATGATTTTTATTATAAATACAAAAGTTGGGTCTCCTCCGAAAAGTATTTTTGACACAAATGGCTTTAGCCCTCATGAACACCTTAGAAAACAATTAATTTGTGAATAATTACACGAATTCTTATAAAAAAATCAATCATCAACATATTAAACCTGCTTTGTTGGCATTAGCCCGATAGGCTGAAGCATAAAAGCAGAGAATCATGCAGAGTGGGAGAACTTTCAAAAAAAAATTTCGTTTATTAAATATTTTTTATAATTTCGCAGCCTGTTTCAGGAGAAATGGCAGAGCGGTCGAATGCGGCGGTCTTGAAAACCGTTGTCCGAGCAATTGGACCGGGGGTTCGAATCCCTCTTTCTCCGCTTTTAGAAAATGTAAAAAAGGTAAAACGCCGAAAACACAAGAGTTTCCGGCGTTTTTCTTTTATGCCTAAAGCAAAAAAAAAGACAGAATTATGACGACTTCCGGTGGCTTAATCGGTGGACTTAAAATTTAACTTCCCAAGTCTATTACCCTGTTACATTATTCGCTGAATTACAGCGTTTTGCCTTGCGTTGATTTGTTTAAAAATAAGCTTTCATTAATGAGAGAGTTTTATCCAAAATGAGCAGGATAAAACAGATTTGAAAAAATCAAAATACTCACTGAAAACACAGACTTAGGATTTTTTTTCATCCCGGAATTTTAAATGTTGCTAATATACAAAAGACTTTGCAATATGTGAGAAAATATTTTTTTATCTTGTTGCAGGTTGTGAGTCTTGCAACCTGAAACATGCAACTTATCAATTTTATTTATTTTCTTAAAAAACACTTGTATCGAAAATTTATTTTTATTTTTGAAGTTTTTATGGTCATGTATTAAGTTCATTTCTGTAAGAAGGAAGGATGTCTAAATTTGATAAATTAGAATCATGAAAATAAAATTTTTAGGAGCAGCGCGAGAAGTAACCGGAAGCAAACATCTTATAACAACAGATGATGGAACAACTATTTTGCTTGATTGCGGATTGTATCAGGGAAAAGGCTTGCAGACAGATGAACTGAATCGTAATTTAGGTTTTAATCCTAAAGATATTGATTACCTGATATTGTCACATGCGCATATTGATCATTCAGGTTTAGTTCCGTATATAGTTAAAAATGGATTTGAAGGAATGATTATCTGCACACATGCAACCCGCGATCTTTGTGCAATATTGTTGTCTGACAGTGCCCGCATTCATGAACACGATGCCCACACGTTTAATAAAAAGCGAAGAAGAGAAGGGCTGCCCACTATTGAGCCTATTTACAGAATTGAAGATGCTGAAAAAAGTCTTGGATATTTTGTTAGTATCGGTTATAACAACAAATTCAAAATAAATAAAAATGTAAGTCTTATTTTTACTGAAACAGGCCATATTCTTGGAGGAGCAGCTGTTAATCTTACTTTTACAGAAGGCACTGAAACCAAGCGAATTTGTTACACGGGCGATGTCGGAAGGCATCATAATTTAATATTGAAAGAACCTCAACCTTTTCCTCAGTGTGATTATCTGATTACAGAATCTACTTATGGCGACAGGCTTCATGATAATAAAGATGATTCCCAGAAACGCTTACTTGAGGTTGTTGTTGAAACCTGCGTGAAAAAAAGAGGAAAATTGATTATTCCTTCTTTCAGTGTTGGTCGTACTCAGGAAATAGTTTACTCCTTGAACCTACTCTGGAACAAAGGATGGTTGCCTAAAGTAAAAGTTTTTGTTGACAGTCCTCTTTCTATAAATGCAACGAACATAATGCGTATGCATCCCGAGAGTTTCAATAATGCAATGCTTGAGCAAATGGAAAATGATCCCGATCCTTTTGGATTTAATACATTGACCTACGTTCGTTCAGAAGATGATTCAAAAAAATTGAATAATCACGATGAACCCTGCATTATTATCTCTGCCTCTGGTATGATGGAAGCCGGACGTGTGAAGCATCATCTGGCAAATAGTATCAGTAGTAAAAAAAACACAATACTCGTTGTAGGATATTGTGCTCCTTCTACTCTTGGCGCAAAAATTAAACGCGGTGATTCTGAAGTTTCCATTTTTGGTATTCGTTACAAAGTAAAGGCAGATGTTCGGATACTTGAATCTTACAGCGCTCACGGCGATTTTAATGAAATGATTTTTTATTTGAGTTGCCAGAATAAAAAAGAATTAAAAAAAATATTTCTTGTTCACGGAGAATATGAAACACAGTTGAACTACAAGACAACACTTGAGTTTAACCGATTTTATAATATTGAAATTCCGGAACAGGGACAGGAATTTGAGTTGTAGGTGTAAGGGAAGCAATCCTGTGAGGTATTTCGGGAATGCAGGTGCGGAGGCTATCCTCACAGGTTTGTGTGAGTTGGGATTTTAAAACGAAATGAAATAAATAATGATAAAGGGGAAAAAAATAGCAGTGGTTTTACCTGCTTACAATGCTGAAAAAACATTAGAGCAAACGTATAATGAGATTCCTTTTGACATCGTGGATGAAGTAATTCTGGTTGATGATTGCAGCAAAGATAATACAGCACAGAAAGGAAAGGAATTGGGAATAAAACATATCATACGCCATGAAAAAAATAAGGGCTATGGAGGAAATCAGAAAACCTGTTATAATAAAGCTCTCGAATTGAATGCCGATATTGTGGTAATGCTGCATCCCGATTATCAGTATACGCCTAAATTAATACACTCCATGTGTTACCTTCTTGCAAATGATGTGTATCAGGTTGTTCTTGGATCAAGAATTTTAGGAAAAGGCGCTTTAAAAGGAGGAATGCCGCTTTATAAATATTTCTTTAATCGTTTTCTTACTTTATTTCAGAATATTTTTATGAATCAGAAGTTGTCGGAATACCACACCGGCTATCGTACTTTTTCAAAAGAAGTGTTGCTAAATATTGATTATATGACAAATTCTGATGATTTTGTTTTTGATAATCAAATGCTCGCTCAAATCTGTTTTGCCGGTTATGAAATAGCTGAAATTACTTGCCCTACCAAATATTTTGAAGAAGCTTCTTCTATTAATTTCAGCCGCAGTACTAAATATGGACTTGGAGTACTTGGAACTTCCCTGAAATATTTTTTTCAAAAATCAGGATTGGCAAAATACCGGATTTTTAGAAAACCTGTGTGAAAAAGCACATTTCGACTTCGCTCAATGTGCAAAAGAGTTAAGGGAAAAATACTTTTATGAAAATTCAATCATTGTTTTGAGATTTTTATTACCTGATAAAAATCATAAACAAGTCTGACCTTTATTATATTCGTTTTGTTGTCACGTTTTCTGTTATCAATTAATTTTACGTCATCAACAAAAAAAACATGAAACGCTATATATTCATTCCAATATTATTCATTTTCTCTCTGCTTGTAAATGGACAGACGGGAACAATCAAAGGACGTGTTTTTAATGCTGTAAATAACGAACCGCTACCTTTTGTAAATATTGTTATAACAGGAACAACAATCGGCTCCACAAGCGACTATGATGGTAATTTTATTTTTGCGGGCATTAAACCGGGCTTTTATAAACTGACGGTCAGTTCTGTGGGATTCGAGAAAAAAATGACTGAAGAAATTCAGGTAATCAATGCCAAAGCGACGTCAATTGATGTACCATTAAATGAATTAACCATTAAACTGAACTTAGTTGATGTAACAGCATCCCGTTTTTTAAAAAAAGAAGAAAGTTTAGTTTCAATAAGAACAATTGGCGTTTCTGAAATTGAAAACAATCCTGGTGCAAACAGAGACATTTCAAAGGTAATTCAGAGTTTTCCGGGAGTAGCAACCACGCCCGCCAACAGAAACGATGTAATTGTACGTGGAGGAGGATCAAATGAAAGTCGTTTTTATCTTGACGATGTTGAAATTCCCAATATCAATCATTTTACTACACAAGGAGCATCGGGAGGTTCAAATGGAATTCTTAATGCAGATTTTATTCGTGAAGTGAATTTTTATTCCGGTGGTTTTCCTGCGGCAAAAGGAAATGCAATAAGCGCTGTTTTTAATTTTAAGCAGATTGATGGAAATAAAGATAAACTGAAATTCCGCGGTACGCTTGGTGCTTCGGAAATCTCCCTTACAGCAGATGGGCCGCTTACAGATAATACAACTTTTATTTTATCGGCAAGAAGATCCTATCTGAATTTTCTTTTTAAAGTGCTGGGTCTGCCTTTTCTTCCCACATTCAACGATTATCAGTTGAAAACCCGCACCCGTTTTAATGAGAAAAATGAGTTGACGGTAATTAGTGTGGGTGCGCTTGATAACTCAAAGTTAGACCTTGACATAAAAAATCCGGATGAAAATCAACGTTATATTTTAAATTTTCTTCCTGAATATTATCAATGGAGTTATACTATTGGCGCGGTTTATAAACATTTTTTCAAGAAAGGCTACCACACTTTTGTTGCAAGCAGAAATATGCTCAATAACTCTTCATTAAAATATAAAAACAACATTGAAGAAGATTCTTTGAAAACCCTTGATTATTCATCGGATGAAATAGAAAATAAATTCAGATATGAAAATACAATTCGTTTTGATAATGGCTATAAGATTAATACGGGTGCCAGTTTTGAATTTGCAAAATATACAAACAATACATTTCAAAAATATTATATACCTGCAACAGGTGAGGGAATAATAAGATACAATTCATTACTTGAAATGTTTAAATGGGGTATTTTTGCTCAAATCAGCAAATCGTATTTTGAAGATCGTTTTACAGCTTCGATAGGAGTACGAACAGATGCTGCCAGTTATTCTTCCTCTACGTCTAACATGCTTGATCAGCTTTCTCCAAGAATTTCGTTGTTGTATTTATTAAGTGAAAAGTTTAGTATTATTGCAAATACAGGGAGGTATTATCAGCTTCCAGCCTATACTACGCTTGGTTTCAGGGATGAAAATGGATTATTGATTAATAAACAAAATAACATTAAATATATTTCTTCCGATCATTTTATTTCCGGTATAGAATACAGACCCAAAGATGATTCCAAAATTACAGTAGAAGGGTTTTACAAACTTTATAATCAATATCCGTTTTCTATTTCAGACTCTATAAGTCTTTCCAATCGCAGTGCGGATTTTGGTGCTGTAGGAAATGAAGCCGTTGTTTCCATATCCGAGGGGAGAGCCTATGGTGCTGAATTTTTGTGTCAGTACCGATTTCCAAAAGATTTAAATCTCGTGTTATCCTATACTTTTGTAAGAAGTGAATTCAAAGATAAAATGGGCGAATATGTACCTTCTTCCTGGGATAGCAGACATTTATTTATTCTTACAGCAAGTAAAAAATTCAAAAAGGACTGGAGTGTCGGCTTGAAATGGCGGTTTGCCGGAGGTCTTCCTTATACACCTTATGATTTTGAAAAGTCTGAATTAATTGCTGCCTGGGACTTGCTTGGCAGACCATATCTTGATTTTAGCAATGTAAATTCATTAAGATTTAAGCCTTTTCACCAGTTAGATTTGCGAATTGACAAAACCTGGTTTATGAAGACGAATACACTTAAATTATATTTTGATATTCAGAATGCATATAATTTCAAATCAGAGGAGCAGGATAGAATTACGAATAAGGACGTGAATGGCGTTCCGCAAATTAATCCAAGCGATCCGACAAAATATTTATTACGTGCTTTAGAAAATAATGGAAGCGGTACTGTACTTCCAACAATTGGTATTATATTTGACTTTTAATCTTAAATGATTTACGTATGAGAAAATTTTTAATTGCAGTTATTTTATTTGATATATTGAATACATTTACTTATTCGCAGAAAAATGAAAATATTGAAACTGTAAATACAAATTCTTTAGCTTCAGGTGCTACAATTTCTATGGAATTTGTAAAAGGAAAATCACATAACAAACCTTCTTTTGCAATATGGGTGGAAACAAACGATGGGAAATATATTCAAACATTATTTCTTACGAATTCTGTAAATAAAGGAAACTATAAATATGGTAAAAATATTCAGGGAAAATGGCACGCATCTTTCAAAGATTATCCTGCTTCATTGCCTTACTGGATGCATAAAAGTGAAAAAGCAGACAATAAAAAGAAAGTTCTTGAAGCAGATGCTGTAACAGGAGCAACTAAAAAGCCCGATTATCACATACCAGCCCTTGTTCCTGATGCATATTCAGGAGCGACTCCAAAATCATCATTTATATTAAATACAAAAACAGATGATAAGCAAAATCGTAAATTCCGAATTTTTTTAGAAGTTAATCAGACCTGGGATTGGAATGATTATTGGCACAATGCTAAATATCCGGATGAACCTGATTATAAATCGTCGTGTCAGCCTGCTTTAATTTATGCTGTAGATGTAGACCTTGATAATTTATTGGAATCATATATTCTTAATCCAATCGGGCACAGTCATTTTTCAGGAAAAGACGGGAATTTGTATACAGACCTTAGCTCTCTTACTACAGCAATACAAATTTTTGATAAAATAATTGTACGGATTAAGACGTAATGCCCGACCACTCTTAAAGAAGGTTCATGCAGAACTTGATTTCAGACAATGCTTCAAATTTTTAAATTTTAATTTTTAAATTCGTAATTATTCACTAACGATTCCATAAACAGTATCTCTCTCTATAGCTTCCTTTCCAGCATTTTTTACCATGTTTTTTATTTCTTCGATACTTAACGTCGGTTTCGTTTCTTCTGCGCCCGCCATCGTATATATTTTTGTCGTGTCTTCAATTGTGCCGTCAATATCATCAACTCCAAAAGTCAGTGCGATTTCTGTTGCTTCTTTTCCCAGCATGGGCCAGTATGCTTTTATATGCTGAAAGTTATCAAGAAAAATTCGTGTAACAGCAATGTTTTTGAGATCTTCAGTAAGAGTTACTTCTTTCAGGTGGGATAATTCATTGTTTTTGTTTCTATATTTTAAGGGGATGAAAGCCTGAAAACCCTTTGTGTTATCTTGTAAATTTCTTAATTGTAAAAGATGATCAATTCGTTGTTCGTATGTTTCAATATGTCCGTATAGCATGGTTGCATTAGAGGGAATACCAGCTAAATGTGCTGTTTTATGAACTTCAAGCCATTGTTCTGCGCTTGCTTTTTCATCGCAGATTTTTGAACGGATTTTTTTGTCAAAAATTTCAGCTCCTCCTCCGGGTATAGAATCCAGACCGTTTTTTTTAAGTATTACCAAACCATCATAAAGAGAAATTTTTGCTTTTTCAATCATATAGAATAGCTCTACAGCCGTAAAAGCCTTAATGAATAATTTTGGGAAATTGCTTTTAATTTGTTTTAGCAAATCAGCATAGTAGTACAAATTACGATCAGGATGAACGCCTCCGACAATGTGAATTTCGGTAATATTATTTTTATAATGTTGTGAAATAATATTAAGGATTTCCTGTATGGAATAGTCCCAAAAACCGGGTTCTCCGGGGTTTTTTCTGTAAGAACAAAATTTGCATTTATTTACACAATAATTTGTTGGCTCAATATGAATATTTTTATTGTAATAAATATTCTTGCCGTTTTTTTCCGAATTAATCCAATTTGCCAGCATGCCAAGAAAGCCGATTTCTCCCTGCTCATAAAGCAATAAGCCTTCCTCTTTTGATATTCTTATCCCGGCAAGAATTTTTTCTGTTATGATTCCAATTGCATCAGAAAGCAATGTATTTTTTATGATTGTATGTATTTCTTCTTTTGTCATTCTTATTTCAATAAATCATGGACTGTTGACCATTGTTTATTTGATGTTGATCACCTGCCAGCCTGCCTTTGTCGGCAGATTTACCTAGTGTAAACAGGCAGGCCGAAGCATGCAGGCTGGTTGATTATTTGATGTTGATCATTGTTTATTTTAAACGAATAAATATTCTATATTCAACAACTTTTCAATCTTAGTGAATCTTAGTGAATCTTAGTGTCCTTAGTGGCTTAGTGGTAAAATATAATATTCAACATTCAACAACGGAAACGATGTTTCTTTATAATTTTGCATAACCTTTGCCGCTTACAAACACTTCTTATTTCAGCATTAAATTATCCAATGATGCAATTTCAGGCTTCACAGCATCGGGCATAGAAATTTTCGATTGAACAGCATTGAGATCTTTTAATCCACATCCTGTAAGTAAAACAATATTTTTTGAATTTTCATCAATTTTTCCAGAACTCATATAATTCAACATTCCTGCAAAAGCTGTTGCAGCAGCGGGTTCTGAAAATATTCCTGTATTTTTGCTTAACAAAACAGATGCATTGATTATTTCATCGTCTGAAACGGTAATGCATTTTCCATTGTATTCTTTGATGAATTTTTTTGCCATGTAAAAATTTCTGGGAATATCTACAGAAATAGAATCAGCAATTGTAGATGATGGTTTTGAAAGAAATACATCCGAATTTATATTCCGTGAAATATTATCACTACCTTCAGCTTGTACGGCAATAATTTCAGGCATTTTATCAATGACACCTAAAAGAAGCAAGTCTTCAAATCCTTTATATACTCCTGAAATAATTACGCCATCACCAACAGGAATAAAGATTCTGTCAGGAGTTTTTTGTTCCAGATTTTCAAACAACTCAAATGAAACTGTTTTTTTTCCTTCAATGGTAAAAGGGTTGAAAGCAGTGTTTCTATTATACCAGCCAAATTTTTTAGTAGCTGCAATGCTCAGATCAAAAGCATTATCATAAGTCCCATCAACAGGCACAATGTTCGCTCCATACATGAGTATCTGAGTAAGCTTTGCTTTTGGGGCTTTGGCAGGTACAAAAATAATTGCTTTCTGATTTTGGGCAGCACAAATTCCTGCCAGAGAAGAGCCTGCATTACCGGTTGAAGCAGCAACAATCGTGTTAATTCTATTTTCTTTCGCAAATGCAGATACAAGATTTGAAGCTCTGTCTTTAAAAGAAAAAGTAGGATTTTGAGATTCATCTTTTAAGTACAGTTGAAAAGGTAATTCATCGCCTTCCAGTTTATTTATTTTATAAAAAGGTGTGTTCCCAACTTTGAGATAAGGGAAAGAATCCAACGAATGCACGGGTAAAATATCTAAAAAATTATTTTTACTCAGAGATGAAAAAATTCCGGAAGGATATTTTTCTTTTAATTTGTTGTAATCATATAGCGTTTTAAGCACCCCTTTAGGAGGCATTTCCGGTTTGTTTTCTTTTTCGCATTTCGGGCAAAGATAAATAACTTCATCGGTATGATATTCCTTCCCGCAGTCAGTACATTGATAATAATATTTAAGCATACATTGATATTTTAATATTGTAAAAGTATAAAATTCCTTATAAAAGAATAAAATTATTTGTAGAACCTGATTCCCGTGGTTTATTTTTATTTATTTCAAAGATTGCATAAATTATCTTAGCTTATCCCTAAAGGGGTTACGGTCAAAAAAAACCTTCGCTACGTGCTGATTTTTCATTATATAGCAGCACTTAATAATGAGTCTACTCCGAAAACCCCATAGATTAAAAATGCCACTAAAACTCAAAACCCCACAAAACATTAATAATTAATAATATGTTTTTTGTGAAATTTCGTGCTCCAGCCTGTATTACTGCCTGCCCGCAAGGTAGGACTAGCAGGTTCGTAGCGAAATGATACTTTTCGGAGCGGATTCAATAAAACTATTTGGGATAATCGCTACAGCAAAGAACGTTCATAATTCCACACTGCCTCTTTTCCTGAAATTTCCGGAAGATAAATTCCATCTTGCTTGTCATGCCGGACATATTTTACGAGAAAGTCCACTTTGCTTTTTCTTTCTACACGCCAAACAGCTCCTTCCACTTTATCAACAGCACCGTGACCGGAAGTTTCAATTTGTTTAAGTACCCAGTTTATTCCTACAGGTTGCCCGATATGTATAAGCCGTGGCACGATAAATTCAAAAGGTAGCACACGCAACAGAAAATCATGATAACACAACCGCTCGTATTTTTTCATAAGGTCGAACACAACAAAGGGTTCGTGAAGTAAAACATATCTTGTACTATGCGCTTGCATCAGCCATTCACCCACGAGCCTTTCACCTTCATTCAGCAATGCTTCAAACCGGGTTTTATTTTTTTCAACCCAATTTTTAAAATAATGATGTTGCTCAAAGGGAGATGTTTCGGCAAGATATCCTGCACGCGATAGCGCAACAATTTTTCCTGAAACTTTTGCTACGGAACAATTCGATCCATCAAGTTTTTCCTGTACTATTACAAGGTCAAATTTGTCGCGTGTTTTTTCTGTTGCAATTTTTTCCTGACCCGGTTCGCAATGATGATCGCCTTCTCCGAGTCTTGAACCTGATAAGTGCGGAATGCTTCCGTAGGCTTTATGTCCTAATGGTTTTATACTCATGAATTATGCTTTGAAAGTGCTACCAATTCCCTAAGTTCTTTATTGTTCAAATCGCCAAGCCATGTTTCGCCACTTGCAACAGTAATGTTGGCGAGATGTTTTTTAGATTGAATCATATCGTCAATGCGTTCTTCGAGTGTTCCCTGATTGATGAGGCGATGCACCAACACATTTTTTTGTTGTCCGATACGATAAGCCCTGTCTGTTGCCTGCGCTTCTACTGCGGGATTCCACCATAAATCAAAATGCACTACATTACTTGCTGCTGTAAGATTTAAACCAGTTCCTCCAGCTTTTAATGAAAGAATAAAAATCTGATGGTGTTTAAAATTCTGAAACGATTGTACCATTTCGTCTCTTTGTTTACGATTAAGCGAACCATGCAGGAAAAGTGGCTCTGAACCATATTTCTCTGCCAATGTTCTTTGCAAAATATCGCCCATTTCTTTGTATTGCGTAAAGAGAAGCGTTTTATCTCCATTTTCAATGATGGGTTCTAAAATATCAAAAAGTAAAGATAATTTGCCACTGTCATCTGCTTTGATTTTATTTTGTTTTAAATATTGAGCAGGATGATTTCCGATTTGTTTCAATGCTGTCATCATCTTTAACACAAGACCTTTTCGTGCAATGCCCTCACTCGACTCAATTTGTTGCATACACTCATTAACAACAGAAGTGTAAAGCGCAGCCTGAGCTTTGGTAAGACTTGCAATTTTATTCATCTCAACTTTTTCAGGCAAATCACTGATGATGGACTTGTCTGTTTTCATCCTGCGCATAATAAAGGGTGCTGTAATTTTTTTGAAAGCTTCCAGTTTTTGGCTGTCGTGATCTGCCTGTATCGGATTCGCAAATTCTTTATTGAAAAATGTACTGTTACCAAGAAGTCCTTTATTTACAAAATCCATGATGCTCCAGTATTCGCCAAGTCTATTTTCTACAGGTGTTCCGCTTAACGCAATACGAATTTCTGCTTTTATTTTTTTTAGGGCTTTGGTTTGCTGCGCTTCACTGTTCTTAATATTCTGCGCTTCGTCAATTAAAAGATATTTCCATTCTTTTTTTTCAAAGACCGCGTGATCGCTCCGCAGCGTACCATAGGAAGTGAGCAAAACATCATACTTGTCAAATTCTTTACTGTCGCGTTTTAGTCCGTGATAAATAAAATGTGTAAGTCCCGGTGTAAATTTTTCAATTTCACGCACCCAATTATTTAAAAGAGTAGTAGGAGCAACAATCAAACAGCTACCCGGTACAAGCGTCTCAGCTTCTTTCATCTTCAAAATAAATGTAAGCGCCTGCAATGTTTTTCCCAAACCCATATCGTCCGCAAGAATGCTTCCTAATCCTAATTGTGAATTTTTATAGAGCCACTCAAAGCCTCTTGTCTGATAAGGACGAAGTTTCGCATTCAGCTTTTTTGGTAATTTTTCTTTTTCAGTTTTTGTCCACTGTTTTAATAATTCTAAAATTTCTGTACCCAGAGCCACTTTCGCTCCCTCATATTCTCCAGAAAGAAGGATACGAATGGTTTCATGCGCATCGGGTAGTGCTGCTTTGTTTAATTGTTTCTGTAATTTTTCAATATCCGCAGCAGTGAGCATCACATACTGATCTTTTATTTTCACTAATCCACTAAAATTTTCAATCAGTGCAAAAAATTCTTCTGGTTTAATCAGGGAATCTCCCACAGCCACCTGCCAGTCGAAATCAATCATATCATTAAGACTCATGAAACTGCCTGACTTCTCTCCCTTTTTGCTGTTCATCGAAAGACTAATTTTAGGCACTCCTACTTTTGCAAGTCCTTTCGGTAATAAAACTTCTACTCCAAGCAATTTCAGACAGGGAACCATATCGAAAAGCAAAGCTGTAAACTCCTGTTGATTATAGCTAAGATGTTTTATTTTCACATTATTTATCAATTGCGAAATTCCTTTAAAATAGCCGGCAAGCAACATCAGATTTTTTACCACACCCATTTTTTCTTTCTCATATTTTTTACTTTCCGAGAAATCTTTATACGAAACAGGCACTTCATTTACTAGCTCAGAATCGTTAATGAAAAGTGATGCTTTGAATTCAGGATAGTGATCGTCAATTTTAATTATAGGGCGGAATCTTGTTTTTGAAACATGTAATTTTTTCAGCCAGATATGAATGGAATTTACCACTCGTTTTTCATTAAAAAAGCTGTTGTTATTTCCACAGAAAAGTTTATTTAATTCCTGTTCAGAATCCGTTTTTTTGCCATAAATATATTCCTGAATATTTTGAATGATTCCGGTAATAAATAAAGCTGACATTAGATTTATATCACCTTCTTTCAGAACTCCGGTTTTATTATCTTCATCACATAAAAAATGAAGCACTGATGAAGGAATTATCTCATTAAAAAAAGACAAAAGTTTTTCGGTTTCAGCATCATTATCCAAAGGAAACCACATCAAACGCAGTTGTTGATTATGAGTAACCATTTTGGGTACAATATTTACTGTTTCAACAAGCTTCACGCAGAAAAAAACAAATTCACGCAATGACTGCAAGATATAATTCCATCTTTTGCTATCGCTGATATTTGTATTATAAACAAGCCTGATGAAATCATTTATCGGAACAAAGTAAACTTGTTTTTCAAAGACTAATTCTACAGATGCCGATTCGTTTTTAACAGGAATTTTTATATGGATATCAATACAAAAAGCTATATTTTTTTTTACGTCATCTCCCAAAGCAAATTCAATATTTTTAATTTTTTTTGATACAAGCTTTATAAATGAAACAAGCTCCGGTTTTACACTTTTATTATGAAAAGGTGTTGCTTCGTCTAACAGTTGCAATAACGCTGTACCTGTGTCCGGGAGTTTTGAGTAATCGCAGGTTTCAAATATTTTTTCTTCCTTTATCTTATTTTTCGGAATCTCTTTATTTTTCACATAAATAATTGCATCACTTAGCGTAGGAATTTCTTCCACAGCTTCTTTTGCAATATCTATTTTTTGTTTTTTAAATTCCTCTATAATATCCAATCCATGCACTTTAAGCACCATGAGCGGATCAAGATCAATTTCGTACGAAAGCAAATAAATTACAGCAGCAAGGTGTTTGCAGGGAACGGCCGAGTCGGGGCAGGAACATTTCATTTTAAAATCATCCCAACGCGAAGGGAAAAGTCTTATTTTATGTTTTTGCGTTTCTTTTAATAAATCCTCAGGTAATTTTTTATTAAGAAGTTCAGCCATCCATGCGGGATTTGAAACAAGAATTTCTATAATTTTCTTTTTTTCTTCAACCGTAAATGTAGGAATTACTATATCTACTGCGTAAGGAGTTCGTTGAGAGCCCTGCACTTTTGCAGTAATAATATTTCCTTTTATATCAGAACTAAGCACAGAGCCATTATTGGCATACGCACTGCCACGGGGCAAACGATTGCTGTAATCAATTCCTTTTAGTGAATTTAAAAATTCTTTACCCCAGAAAGTCTGTCCGAATTTTTTTCGTTCGGATGGCTTCTTCTTGTTGGTGTTTGCCTTATTGCGCGGATAATATTCCCAGTTCCAGTATCCCATAATTATTGATTAAATTTTACTCAAAGAAAAGAAATGGAATAAAAATGAGCAAAATTTTTCAGGGAATTATATCATATTTTTTTAACAATGTAGTGTATTTTCAATTTGATTGTGAACTGCCTATTAGAATATGAGCGAGGAATATTGCGGTGCTACGCAAAAAAATGATGTGCGGTTATGCAGCTATTCTAAAGCTTAAACTTAAATTCATAAATGAAAAATTGAGGGAAAAAATTTGCTCAAAATACATTTTAACATTTCTTTAAGACTGAACTTAAACGAAATGAATATATTTGTACAAAATTAATTCTGTGTTTATGATGATAAATTCTTCTCCTTTTAGCATTTTAAAAAATTCAATTTTGATTATTTTTACTTTGGGCGTTATTTGTATTATTTCATTTCCGTTACATGCGCAGAACATCATACAGTGGCGTGGCGATAATCGGGACGGTATTTATAATGAAACGGGTCTTATGAAAAAATGGACGGAAAATGGTCCAAAAATTCTATGGCATTTTGATGAACTCGGAAAAGGATATTCATCTCCCATTATTACTCCTGAAAAAATTTTTATAACAGGCATGATTAATGGCAAGGGCAATCTTTTTGCGCTTGATTTGAATGGAAAATTATTATGGAAAACCGAATACGGAACTGAGTGGGATGAGTCGTACCCCGGCACAAGAACGACTCCAACCTTGTATGACAATAAGCTATACATTAACAGCAGTTATGGTCTGGCTATATGTTTTGATGCTGCATCAGGAAAAATACTGTGGTCCGTAGATTTGATGAAAGCATTCAAGGGCACTGTTCCTAAGTGGGGCATTGCAGAATCGCCTCTCGTGTTTGATGATAAAGTAGTTTTTTCTGCAGGTGGCGAGGATGCAAATATTGTGGCATTAAATAAAGAAAATGGTCAGACAATCTGGACATCAAAAGGGAAAGGAGACAAATCTGCTTATTGCTCTCCGCATCTGATAACACACAATGGAAATAAATTACTAATTACCATGACAGCTGATCATATTTTGGGAATTGACCCTCAAAAAGGAGATTTAATATGGTCTTATGAAAAGAAAAACAAATGGTCAGTACATCCAAATACGCCTATTTATAAAGACGGTTTGCTCTATTGCGTTAGCGGATATGGCTCCGGTGGCGTCATGCTGAAATTATCCGATGATGGAAAATCAGTAAGTCTGGTATGGAAAAATGAAACCTTAGACAATCAGATGGGCGGCGTTGTTTTGCTTGAAGATAAAATTTATGGATCAGGGCATAATAATGTGGAGTGGCACGTACTTGACTGGAAAACCGGCAATGAGAAATTCAAAACAAAAGAAATTGCAAAAGGCACTATTATTGCCAGCGATGGGATGCTTTACGTTTACAGTGATAAAGGTGAACTGGGGCTTCTTCAGCCAACAGAAGCAGGTTTCAATATTGTAAGTCGTGTTAAAATAACATTAGGTGCAGAGCAGCACTGGGCGCATCCTGTAATAAAAAACGGAATTTTTTATGTACGTCATGGGAATGTACTGATTGCTTATTCTGTAAAATAATTCCGTGAAAAATTCTTCAAAAAAATGGATAAAAATTAGCTCTGTAACAACAGCAGCAGTATTTTTCATTTTAATTTTATACTGGCAAAATATGAAGCCTGATGTTGCCATTATAGAAAATATCCCAGGCATGGATAAGCCCTCCGGAGAAATTATTCAAAAAATTGAATCCATAAAAATCGGGGAAAAATTTGAAAAACTTACTGAGGAAACATCTTCTTTAAATTCTGCATGGTCTGCTTTCAGAGGAACAGACAGAAAAAATATTGCAACTTCAACAATTTCCATCAATGAAAACTGGGATGCAAAACCTCCGAAATTGGTGTGGAAAGCAAAAATGGGAGAAGGACATGCAGCACCAGCAATATGGAAAGGCATTGCTTACATTCTCGATTATGACGAAGTGAAAAAAGAAGATGTACTTCGCAGCTTTAATATTGAAACCGGAAAAGAACTATGGAGGCGTTCCTATAAAGTGCATCTTAAAAGAAATCACGGTATGTCGCGCACTGTGCCTGCTGTTACAGAAAAATTTATTGTAACACTTGGACCCAGAGGTCATGTGATGTGTATGGAAAGAACAAGCGGAAATCTACTTTGGGTAATAGATATTGAAAAAGAATACGAATCTGAAATTCCGTTTTGGTACACGGGACAATGCCCCCTGATAGATAATGAAACAGCTATCATTGCAACAGGAGGTAAAAATTTATTGATTGCTGTAGATTGCAATACGGGTAAAATTCTTTGGCAAAGCCCTAATGAAAAAAAATGGAAAATGTCGCATTCATCTGTTATGCCAATGATTTTTGAGGATGTTAAAATGTATGTGTATGCAGCTGTAGGAGGACTATGTGGCATTGAAGCAGAAGGAGAAAATGCAGGAAAAATATTATTTGAGATTACAGATTTTTCTCCGCAAGTAGTTGCCCCTTCCCCTGTACAATTAGACAAGAGCAGGATATTTATTACAGCAGGATACGGGGCAGGAAGCGCAGTTATAACAATAAAAAAATCAGATACTAATTTTCTGGCAAAGACAGAAAAAAAATTTACACCCGGTGCAGGAGCCGCCTCCGAACAACAAACTCCTGTTATGATAAATGGGTTCATGTATATCATTATGCCCAAAGATGCAGGCGCGATGAAAAATCAATTCATTTGCTTTCATCCTTCTGATTGTGGCAAAGCTGTCTGGTCGAGCGGAAAAAAAGACCGTTACGGATTGGGTCCTTATATGGTTATTAATGATAAATTTTTAATTTTGAATGATGATGGCACTTTAACAATGCTTAAAGTTTCTGATAAAAATTTTATAAAAATTACAGAAAGAAAATTATTTGAAGGACAAGACGCATGGGGACCTTTAGCTTTTGCTGACGGTTATCTTTTATTACGAGATTCTAAAAACCTATTTTGTTTCGATTTGAAATAGATAAATAATAACAAGAACAAATGAAATCACATACAAAAACAGCGATTATCGGACTTGGAATAATGATTTTAATTTTTATTGCTGGAAAGCTGATGTTAAAAAATGCTAAAAAGACAAATCCTGTAAACACATCTGTTTCTATTGATTCCATTGGAGTAATCAGCGCTGATAAAATTGGATACAAATTAGTTTCTTCAATACAGTTATCACAAATAAAACCTAAAGGAATAGACATTTGTCCTGACGGAAAAATAATTGTTTCCGGTGACAGCACATTTTTAAAATTAGATTCAAAAGGAAAAGAAATTTTAAGAATCAATAACACGAAGTCCGGAAATTGTGTTGCGGTTTCTTCAGATAATTTAATTTATCTTGGCGCAGGAAATCATATAGAAATTTACAATACCGATGGCTTGCTTTTAAATTCCTGGGAGCCTGTTTCAGACAGCAGTGTTCTAACTTCTATATCTGTTTATAAAAACCAACTCGCAGTTGCTGATGCCTATCTTAAAAAAGTATATTTTTATAATATTAACGGTAAGCTTTTGCAAACAATCGGAACATCAGATTCAAAAGAAGAGTTCAGCCGATTTATTATTCCAAGTTTTTATTTTGATCTTGCTTTTGATGCATCAGGTGAGCTGTGGGTCGTGAATCCGGGACTGCACAAAATAATTAATTTTAAAACTGATGGAAGTGTAAATTTTTTCTGGGGGAAAACAGGAGCATATCTTGAAGGCTTTTCTGGATGCTGCAATCCTTCACATATTGCAATAACAAAAGACGGCTCATTTATTACTTCGGAAAAAGGAATTGTTCGTGTAAAAAAATACAAAAAAGATGGTACATTTGATTGTGCAATAGCCGGTCCTGATCAATTTGAAAAAGAGACAAAGGGATTAGATATTGCAATAGATAAAAATGACAAAGTTTACGTGTTGAATCCTTTGTCGAAAAAGATACATATTTTTGAGAAAAAGTAAAAACAAAATACATAAATAATTTATCTGTTTAAGAATACAACAATGGATCGCAGAAAATTTTTGAAAACAGGATTTCAGGCAGCGGCATTTATTTCAATAGCATCTGTTGGAGGTTATCTTGCGCATCAAACATTGAATGATGAATTGGTGTGGCAGATAGACCCCTATAAATGCACCCAATGCGGTAGATGTGCTGATTCATGTGTATTAAGCCAGTCAGCGGTAAAGTGTGTTCATGTGTATAAAATGTGTGGATATTGCGATTTGTGTGGAGGATATTTTGTTCCGCAAGCAAAAGAATTAAATACCGGTGCAGAGAATCAGCTTTGCCCGACTAAAGCATTAAAGCGTACGTTTGTAGAAAAGCCCTATTATAAATATGAAATAGATGAAGCCTTATGCATAGGCTGCGCTAAGTGTGTAAAAGGCTGTGAAGCTTTTGGCAATGGCTCTTTGCATTTACAGGTTGTACAAAGTATTTGTAAAAATTGTAACCAGTGTTCAATTGCAAAAGTTTGTCCCTCGGATGCATTCGTGAGAGTACCGACGAATAAGGCTTATTTGCTCAAGAGTGGATGGAAGGGATGATGAAATATTAGAAATATATAATCGCTCCATGGAGCGATTGTACATTTCTAAATAATAATTTTTTTAATGATTAAAGCGTATAAAATAGCAATTTCATTTTTAATTTTTCTTCTGTTCTCTGCTCTGGGATTTGCTCAGCAGCGCTTTCCTAAGCCCGATTTTGAAAGCGGCTATGTTCCTCCCGAAACTCAGGTACCTTCAGCAAATGGTGTTTGGATGGAGTATCTTGATGTTTTTATTTTTATTCTGCTTCTTTCTTTATTTTCATATTTTATTTTGAAGAAACGGTCTCGCAAATTTGTAATCTGGGGAGGTGTTTTTTCAGTAGTTTATTTTGGCTTTTTCAGGGAAGGATGCGTGTGTTCTATTGGCGCTATTCAAAATGTAGCCTTAGCTCTTTATGATTCCTCATTTGTTTTACCCCTTACTGTGATTGTGTTTTTTTTACTCCCTCTTTTTTTTACATTATTTTTCGGAAGAACATTTTGCGCAGGCGTTTGTATGTTTGGAGCTTTACAGGAAGTTGTAATTTATAAACCTGTAAAAATTTCTTCCTGGCTGCAAAAAGCACTTGGAGCAATTCCATATTTATATTTAACATTTGCAATTTTATTTGCAGTAACAGGAGCAGATTTTATTATTTGTAAATACGATCCTTTTGTCGGGTTTTTCCGTTTCAGCACTTCTCCTGGAATGTTTGCCTTTGGAGTCGGATTGTTGCTGCTGGGGATGTTTGTGGCAAGACCGTATTGCAGATTTATTTGTCCCTATGGTGTTCTGTTAAGCTGGGTATCGCAGATTTCCGTAAAACATCTTACAATTACACCGACGGATTGTATTCAATGTAAATTATGCGAAGATGCCTGTCCAGTAGATGCTATTGCAAAACCTTCGGAGAATGTAAAACCGGAGTCAAAAGGAACAAGACGACTCATTTTTATATTTGTATTAATACCTGTTTTCATGTTGCTTTTTGGATTTATTACATCGCGATTTTACGAGCCTTTATCAATGGTTCATCCACAAGTTCGGTTAGCAGAAGAAATCGCTTTAGAGAAAAAAATAAATACAAAACCAGCATCTGTTGAAGCCGTGGCATTTAATTCATCAGGAATGAATTCCGCTGAATTATTTAAACTGGCAAATGAAATACGAATCACATTTTATAGAGGAAGCTGGATTGCCGGATTGTTTCTCGGTTTCATTTTCGGATTGGCACTATTGCAATCTTCAAGATTTAAAAGAAACACAATTTACACCCCCGACAAAGGCTCATGCGTTGGATGTGCAAGGTGTTTCAGGCATTGCCCAGTGGAGAGAAAGGAGGGTTGAGCTTTTGAGCAAAATAATTAATAAAAGAGTTGCAAGTTGCAAGTTCGGAGTTACCACAGGTTGCAAATTCTTTCAAGTTTTAAATTGAAGGTTAACATTTAAGAGAAAATAATTTGCCGGACTTGTTTCACAGATAAGAAACAACTTGCAACCTGCAACCTGTAACCTGCAACCTGCAACAAATAATCATATAATCTAAAATAGTAGTAAAAGATAATCATGACGCTCGAGAATAAAAATATCATCAAAGCGATTGCAAAAACAATAACAATAGTGTCTTTGGCATTTATTGTGATTGTAAGCGTAATCCTTATATTAAATTATATTCGGTTACAATCTGTTTCACCTGAGAGCAATAAAGTTGTAGAACATTTAATAATTAAGTTAAGTGAAAATTCCGAAGACGAACAATTAAAAACGCAAATCCGATCCTTAGATCTTATTACCCGTAAAGCTTTTTTTTCAACCCATACACAACTTAAAGCAGGCGCACTATTATTATTAAGCGGAGTGATAATTTTTCTACTTTCATTTAAAATTTTTCATTCATTTTCTTTAAAGAATAATGATCATAGTAAGGAAATAAAAACAGACTATTGGTTAACAAAATCAAAAGAAAGATTCTGGATATTTTTTATAAGCGGTTTGTTTGTTTGCAGCGCATTTTTACTGATGTTTTTATCGGGTTCGGCTTATACTGATTTTAAAACCTTAGCAGAGATTTCTAATCACACACAAAAAAATCAGGAAATAAAAAAAGATTCATCCATTAAAATTGCTACTACAGATACCATTCAACCTTTAATAGAGGATACCATCAAAGAAACCGCAGCCTTACCGCTTCCTGATGAAAATGCAATTTCTTCCAACTGGCCAAATTTCAGAGGTCCGAATGGTTTGGGAATTAGTTATCATAAAAATATTCCAACTGACTGGGATGGAAAATCAGGAAAAAATATTTTATGGAAAATTGCTTTGCCTCTGCATGGATATAATTCACCGGTAATCTGGGGCGATTATCTTTTTGTAACAGGAGCTAATGCAAATAAGCGCGAAGTATATTGTATTAACCGCCATTCCGGAAAATTACTCTGGGCAAAAGCCGCAGATAATATCCCGGGCAGTCCTGCTGCTGCGCCAAAAGTTACAGAAGACACAGGACTAGCCGCTTCTTCTGTAGCAACTGACGGGAAACAAGTATATGCAATATTTGGAAACGGAGATATTATTTGTTTTGATTTTAAAGGTACGCGCATCTGGGCTAAAAATCTGGGAGTTCCGAATAATCATTACGGACATTCGTCTTCATTGATTCTTTATTCTCAAAGACTCATTGTGCAATACGACCACAACAAAGCAAGAAATATTATCGGGTTGGATACAAAAGATGGAGAAGTCAGATGGAATACTACACGACCCGGAAAAATATCATGGTCTTCCCCATCTATGATAAAGAAGGGAAGCTCCTATCAGGTGGTTGTAAACAATGAACCTTTTGTTGCTGCTTATAATCCTGAAAATGGAAAAGAATTATGGAAAATAGAATGTCTGAGTGGCGAGATTGGACCATCACCAGCTTATGCAAACGGAATTATTTTTGCAGTGAATGAATACGCAAAACTTGCAGCAATACAGTTGGAAAATTCACCAAAAATTTTATGGGAAAACAATGATTTTCTTTCAGAAGTAGCCAGCCCTGTAGCAATGGGAGAATATCTGATTGTTCCGACATCATCGGGAGAAGTGGCGTGTTATAATACGAAAGACGGTACTATTTTTTGGCAGCATGAATTTGATATTGGATTTTACTCCTCTCCTATTATTGCTGATGGTAAAATATATCTGATAAACCGAGATGGAGTAATGCACATAATGAAGTTGGATAAAATATTTAATTTAATTTCTGAACCAAAATTGGGAGAGAAAACAGATTGTACTCCGGCGTTTGCGAAAGAAAGAATTTATATCAGAGGGCAAAATAATTTGTATTGTATTAAATAATTTTTTCAAAAGAATTCTATCAAATTTTAAGAATATGGAACATTTAAAAATTGAGTATTTTGGCAAACAAGAAATTATTTCTTTAAGAGATGAAATTCAGGAAGCTCTTAATAAAATTAAATTAAAATATGGATTGACAGAACTAAATCTGCATACAATAAATTTTAATTCTTTTGAGTTTACATCTAAAATTTCAGGAAAAGCGAATAATTCAGAAGCAATAAATTTCAAGCAACAAGAGATAAAATTTTTCGCTCTAAAAAATGGCTTACCTACTGATTTTATAGGTAGCAGTTTCATTTTGGATGGTTCAATTTATAAAATAACAAAATTAATTACATCACGTCCTAAATATCCAATAACTGCATATTCAGAAGAAACAGGAAAATCATTCAAATTTACAGCGCAAAGAATTAAAGAATTGCTTGATAAATACAGCGTAATAGATATATCGTATCAAGATGTTGATTCAAATATTTTACCTGAATAAATAGTGTTTGTCCATAATGTCCGATAGCTGTGTTACTCTCGAATTGAAAACAGTCATTTACAAAAGTAAACCCGCCTCCTGCGTAGCGGGCAGGCTTCTTGGTTTTCAATTCTTCAAAAGCCCTGCCTACCGGCAAGGCAGGCTTGCTCTCGAACATTCTGACCAAAATACTGACTTTATGGACAGACAAAACAGTAACAAAATTATCTGAATTACTCAATAATTAATGAAAAATTATACCCAGTTAATAAATGAATTTAAAAAAAAATCTGAAAATGATAAGGGATATATTATTCCTATTTTACAGGCAATTCAGAATGAATTTAATTATCTGCCAGACGAACTTCTTCATGAAATTACCGCGCAAACAACTATTACTTATTCTGAATTAATTGGTGTAGCATCTTTTTATTCACAGTTTCGGTTTACTCCATCAGGAAAACATTTAATAAAAGTGTGTGTAGGTACAGCCTGCCACGTGAAAGGAGCAATGCATGTTTATGATGCTTTTACGCGTCATTTGAACTTGAATGAAACCGAAGACACTGATAAAGAAAAACTTTTCACATTAAAACAAGTTGCTTGCTTAGGATGCTGTACTCTTGCTCCTGCTGTGCAGATTGACGATATTACGTATGGTCATGTCGGACAAAAAGACATTCCTGAAATTATCAATGATTTTTTAAATAAATCAATTACATCCGAAAAAAATATTCAGAAACACCATTTAAAGAATATTTCTGATGCTGAAATTCGGATCGGACTTGGTTCCTGTTGTGTGGCGAGCGGTAGCGAAGAGGTAAACAAAGCTTTGGAAAAAGCAATGGACACTGCCGGAATAAATGTAAAAGTCAAACAAGTCGGTTGCGTTGGAATGTGTCATAATGTGCCTCTTTTAGAAATTGAAAAATCAGGAAAAATTATTGCAAGTTACGCAAAAGTAAAGCCTGAAAATATTAAGCCGATATTATTAAAACATTTTGCTTCATCTAGCGTATTCAAGCGAATTGTAACCTCATTACAAAATAAAGCTGAACAATTTTATTACCCGGATTTGCAATCAACTGCGCTGAAAAAATTTCTTGATTACAGAGAAAAACATGTGAATGATTTTCTTCAAAAGCAAGTCCATATAGCCACGGAACACAAAGGAATTCTGAACCCACTTGATATTGATGAATACATATCAAAGGAAGGATTTGCTGCTTTAAAAAATTGTGTTACCGAAACCAGCAGAGAGGAAATAATAACAACAATTATAAAAAGCGGGTTACGTGGAAGAGGTGGCGCAGGTTTTCCTACCGGAGAAAAATGGGCTTTGTTTTCAAAACAACAAGCAGATGAAAAATACATAATATGCAATGCAGACGAGGGTGATCCCGGTGCTTTTATGGATCGTATGCTTTTAGAATCTTTTCCTTACAGAATAATTGAAGGAATGATGATTGCGGCTTATGCAGGAGGAGCAACAAAAGGCATTTTATATGTCCGAGCTGAATATCAGCTTGCGGTATTAAGAATGAAGACAGCAATTGCTGAAATGGTTAAAAAAGGAATGATTAATTCGCCTTTATTTAATTCACAATTTATTTTTAACCTCGAAATTTTTGAAGGAGCAGGAGCATTTATCTGTGGTGAAGAAACCGCACTGATAGCTTCAATGGAAGGAAAACGCGGCATGCCACACATCCGACCTCCCTATCCCGTGCAACATGGCTTGAATGGTAAACCTACGCTTGTTAATAATGTTGAAACATTCGCATCTGTCCCCTGGATTATCAGAAACGGGAGTACCATTTATGCAAATATTGGAACAACATTTAGCAAAGGCACCAAAGTGTTTGCTCTTGCCGGAAAAATAGCGAGAGGTGGACTTATCGAAGTACCCATGGGAATTACGATTAAAGAAATTGTAGAAGATATCGGTGGTGGAATTTCCGGAGGCAAAGTTTTTAAAGCAGTGCAGATTGGTGGCCCTTCGGGAGGTTGTATTCCTGCATCTCTATCTGAAACGACCATTGATTATCAATCCCTGACAGAAGCAGGAGCGATGATGGGGTCAGGCGGTCTTGTTGTTCTTGATGAATCGGATTGCGTGATAGATATTGCTAAATATTTTCTGAATTTCACACAGGCACAATCCTGTGGTAAGTGCGTGTATTGCCGTGTTGGAACAAAATATATGCTTTCGCTGCTCAACAAACTTTCATCGGGAAAAGCAAAAATGGAAGACTTACAAGAGCTTGAAAAAATTTCATTACAGGTTAAAAAAGGAAGCTTGTGCGGACTTGGGAAAAGCGCTCCTAATCCAGTCCTTACAACTTTAAAATATTTCAGGGATGAATATGAAGCTCATATTTCAGGTATTTGTCCTGCCAAAAAATGCAAAGATTTAATACAATATGAAATTAGTACAATATGCATCGGTTGTACAAAATGCGCACAAAATTGTCCTGCCGAAGCTATAGACTTTGCTCCATACGAAAAGCATTTCATTAAACAGGAGTTATGTATTAAATGTGATATATGTCTTCAAGTATGCCCGACTGGCGCTGTTTCAAAACAAAACATAAAGCATGATTGAATTAACTATAAACAACAAGCAAGTAAGAGTTGAGGAAAACACAACGATTCTAAATGCTGCAGAAATACTTGGAATTAAAATACCCACTTTGTGTTTTATGAAATGCTTTTCTGCGTCTTCTTCATGTATGGTATGTGTTGTTTTTGAAAAAAATTCAGGTAAAATAGTTCCTGCCTGTTCTGCTTTGTGTATAGAAGGAATGAATATTGAAACGGAGAACGATGAATTGCATTTATTAAGGAAAAATGCAGTACAATTATTATTAAGCGAACATAACGGTGACTGCATTGCGCCATGTCAGAATGCCTGCCCTGCACACATTAATATTCCATTAATGAACAGGCTGATTTCTGATGAACAATTTTCAACAGCTAAATCATTTCTTTCAGAAATTAAAAATGATGTATGCTCAACATGCAATTTACAATGCGAAAAAGTTTGCCGAAGAAAAAACATTGATGAACCTGTTGCCATTAAAAAATTAATAGAATTTTTAAGGAATACGAACGAAAAAAGCACTTCTGAAAATGCAGTTTTAAATAGCGTAAAAAGTAATCTCAAATTTAATTCAAGCTATGGAAGGATGCGAGAGAATGAAAAATCTGAATATCTTAAAGAAGCTGAAAACAAATATGCACGAATGTTCCCGGCAGACACAACAAATGGCTATTCTAAAGAAGAAGCCGTGCAAGAAGCATTACGTTGCATGCACTGTGATTGCAGAAAAAATGACGCATGTGATTTAAGAATTATGGCTGACCAATTTCAGGCAAAACAACGCACTTTTGTTATAGAGAACAGACAAAATATTACTAAAATTTTTCATGCGCCTTTATTAGTTTTAGAACCTCAGAAATGCATAAAATGCGGAGTTTGTATTCAAATTACAAATAGTAGTAAAGATTTTTCATTTTCATTTCGGGAGAAAAGTTTTCAGGTTCAGATTGAGCTTTTTCATAAAGAAGAAATTTCTGACTCACTAATTTCTCTTGCCAAAAAATGCATTGAGCATTGTCCAACAGGAGCAATATCGGCAATCAAATAATGTATTTTAAATAAAACATTTTATATAATTATTTGCTATGTTTATAAAACATAAAATATTAAAAAATGTATTTTTATTCACTATTGTCCGATAAATAAACAGGGCACTCCTATGGAGCTTTAGTTTTGGGGATTTTTCATTGTTATAAACAGGTCACTCCTATGGAGTTCCTTAATTATAAGTCCCAGAGGGACGAACTGTTTATGGAAAAATTAATTTATTAATAAAAAGAAGCTCCATAGGAGCGCCCTGTCATCAAAATGAGTTATAGTGACATGTTTAACGTGAATGATAAATTTTTATCGGACAACAATGATTTTTATTATAACAAAATATAACATTACGATGTAAGTTTGTATTTTACACTAACTGATGTTACTTAAATCAAGAAAATAAAAGTCAGAAGTCCGAAGATGGTGTAAACCTGCTTTCTACTTGTGACTTGTGACTAGAAAAATAAAAAATATTAAGTGAAAATAAGACACTAGAACATTATATAAATTTGTTACAGATAATTAAAATATTATTCATTCTATTAGCTCTAAATCTGAAAGCGCAGCAAAATAATTCCTGCTGGTCAAACTTTAGAGGTGATAGCAAATTAACAGGTGTTGCATCTGTTGTAATTCCAGAAAAATTCTCTTTGCTTTGGTCATACAAAACCGGATCAGATATAAAATCATCGCCTGTTATTTGTGATAACACAATATTTGTTGGTTCTACAGATGGAAATATTTATGCTTTATCAACCGCAGGAAAATTACTGTGGAAATATCATACAGTTGCCGGAGTTGAAGCGCCGCCTTTATACAGCAATGGGATTGTGGTGGCAGGTGCAATGGACGGAATGGTTTATGCAATAAATGGGAAAACGGGAAAACTTATCTGGAAATATAAAACAGATGGACAAGTGAGTGGATCTGCTAATCTTGTAACAATAAAAAATAAAAAATATGTGCTCATCCCAAGCTATGATTATGCGCTGCATTGTTTAAATATTACAGATGGAAAACTCGTCTGGAAATGTGAAACAGACAATTATCTGAACGGCGCACCTGCAACAGATAATAAACGTGCAGTAATTGGTGGCTGTGATGCGAAAATACATATTATTAATGTTGAAAATGGAAAGGAAACTGGTTTTGTTGAAGTAGAAACGTATGTTGCTTCTTCGTCTGTTTTAAATGGAGATAAAGCATATATGGGAGATTATTATGGCAATTTTTTATGCGTGAATTTGGTGAAAAAGAAAATTGTTTGGAAATATTCTAACCCACAAACCTCTCCATTTATTGCATCTCCGGCATTTTCGAAAGATAAGATTGTAATTGGCTCTCACGATAAAAAAGTATATTGTTTTGATGCACTTTCCGGTAAAATTTTGTGGACAACTCTCACGCAAGGTAAAATAGAAAGTTCTCCTGTTATCTCAAATAATAAAGTAATTATCTGCTCAAAAGACGGCTGGATACGGGTTCTTTCATTACTGAACGGAAAAGAGTTGTACAAATATGAACTGGGAATACCCATTACAAGCTCGCCTGCAGTAACAGACAAACTAATAATTGTTGGGGCTGCTGATGGAAAAATATATGGATTGGGTAAAAAATAAAATTGCAAAAAAATCCTTTCTAAAGGAAAAATTTGTTTTAAATGTAAAAAAATCCTTTGTAAAGGAAAATTTTACATGAAAATTTATTTTGTATAATAATATTTTGTATTTTTGTAAAAAAAATACGATGTAATGGAAAATCTCAACATACTGGAACAGTATAATTACTGGAATAAAAAACCAATAGATGGTGGTTTTTCCAGAGTACTTTACCTTAATCGTCTGATGAAATATACAGGCAATCGTCTGATAAAAGTTTTGATAGGTCAGCGTCGTTCAGGTAAAAGTTATGTGCTTCGGCAACTGATAACAAAGCTGATTTCTCAGAAAGTTAATCCCCGTAATATCTTTTATCTTAACAAAGAAAGTGTTGATTTCGATTATATAGAAAACTACAAGCAGTTAAAAAAGCTGATAGATTTGTATTTGTTAAAAATAAAACCTCGGGGTAAAGTCTATATACTACTGGATGAAATTCAGGAAGTATCCGGTTGGGAAAAACTTGTCAATTCATTATCGCAGGATCACACTAAGAATTTTGAAGTTTTTATAACAGGATCAAATTCTAAGATGTTATCAGGAGAACTGGCTACCCTTTTAAGTGGACGGTATGTTGCTTTTGAAATATTTCCTTTTTCTTATTCAGAATTTGTCGGCTACAAAAATCTGCCTAAAGAAAAGAAGACCTATCTTGAATATCTTAATACTGGTGGATTGCCCGAATTGATGAATCTGGAGCATGAAGAAGCAAGATTGCATTATGTGAATTCTCTTGTCAGCACTATTCTATATAAAGATGTAGTAACTCGTTATTCAGTAAAAGATGCTTATTTACTCGAACGTTTGTTTAAGTATGCTGCAGCAAATGTGGGGTTTCTGGTTTCACTAAATAATATAGTAAATTTTCTAAAAACTCAGAAAATAAATGTGAAATATGAAACTGTAGCAAATTATCTCGGTTATCTGGAGGATGCCTGTTTGCTTCACAGGGCTGAGCGTATGGAGATAAAAACAAAAGAATTATTGGCCGGTAACAGAAAGTACTATTTAAACGATATGGCTTACAAAAACTATCTAATTTCTTCATTTGATAAAGGGTTCGGGCAATTGCTTGAGAATTCAATTTATCTTCATTACAGGGCAACCGGATATAATGTGAATGTGGGAATGCTTCGAAATGCAGAAATAGATTTTTGTGTTCATAAATCTAATGATTTTAAATATGTTCAGGTGTCGTATCTTCTGTCTGATCATAAAGTGATAGAGCGTGAATTTGGAAATTTCAGGCAGATTAAAGATAATTATGAGAAAACAGTTGTAACGATGGATGATTTGAGTTTAGGAAACAAGGAAGGAATTAAGCATTTACTGGCATGGGAACTTTAGGATAGTGGATAACAATAGAGAGAATTACGAATTACGAAACCGTAATTGTAGAATCGCTCCACGGAGCGATTTATAATTACAGTTTAATTGGATTAAAGATTAAGAAGTAGGAGTAGGAGTAGAATTTATGTCAAAGGGAAAAATATAAATTAATGAAAATAGCATACATAGTACCCGGAACCGGAGAAGCTTTTTACTGCGGAAATTGTCTTCGCGACAGCTCATTTATAAAAGCTTTTCAGAAAGCAGGGCATGAAATAATTACAGTTCCGATGTATTTGCCTCTTACTTTAAAGGAGGATGTAAACAGGGCTGTTTCTCCAATATTTTATGGTGCAGTAAATTTATATTTGAAACAGCAAAGTCCGGTATTTAAAAAATTGCCAAAATTTATTTCCAACTGGCTCAATTCAATGCCTGTTCTGAAGTTTGCTGCAAGGAAGGCAGGCTCTACTCGTTCAGAAGGTCTGGAAGAAATGACTCTTTCCATGCTTCGCGGAGAAAACGGAAATCAGGCTGCTGAACTGCAAGTATTGATAAATTGGCTCAATAATAATTATAAACCCGATGTGGTACATTTGTCAAATGCACTGCTTATTGGTATGGCACCGGAAATCAAAAAAAAAACAGGAGCAAAAGTAATATGTTCTTTACAAGATGAAGATGAGTGGGTAGATGAAATGAGAACAGAATATCAGCAAAAAACATGGGATTTAATTTTAGAAAAATCTGCTTTTGTTGATGCATTTATAGCCGTGAGTCATTATTTTAAAAAGTTGATTTTATCAAAGATTTCTGTTCCGGAAAATAAAATCCATGTTGTGTATAACGGTGTGAATCCTGATTTTTATTCTATCATTCCAGATAAAAATACTTTACATTCAATTGGATATTTGTCGCGTATTTTTCCACCTTATGGACTCGACATTTTAGTGGATGCATTTCTTTTCTTAAAAAAAGATAAAAATCATAATGATCTCTCGTTAAAAATTTCTGGTGGTTACACAAAAGATGACCTTCCTTTTTTAAAAGGAATAAAAAAGAAACTAAAAGAACAGGGACAAGAAAAAAATGTATTTTTCTATGAAGATTTTAGTGAACAAGCAAAAAAAGAATTTTTAAATTCAATCTCAATATTTTCTGTTCCGGCCCGCAGAAAAGAAGCAATTGGGATGCATCTGCTGGAGGCAATGGCTTCCGGTGTTCCTGTTATACAACCTGATCATGGAGCTTATTCCGAAATTATAAATGCTACAAATGCGGGATTGCTTTATAGTCCAAATACAGCCGAAGCTCTTGCAGAAACTCTTAACAGGGTTCTTACAGAAAATGAATTGTATCGAACGTTGCAAGCGAATTGCAGGCAAGGAATAAATGTGTATTTTAACAGCGTAAAACAAGTTCAGGAATTGTATAAAATTTATTCAAGGTAAAATGTTATTAGAATTATCAGAAATATCAAAATCTTTTGAAAAAAGAGAAGTTTTAAAAAAAATAAATTTTAAGGTTAAGGAAGGCGAAACCATTGCCATTATCGGTCCTTCAGGTTCAGGGAAGACTACTTTATTAAATATTATTGGCGGTCTGGATGCTCCAGATTCAGGATCCGCTTTTTTTAATGGGAATGATATAATCAATTTTACTGAAAAAGAAAGGGCGCATTTCAGAAATTCAGAAATTGGTTTTGTTTTTCAGATGCATTATTTATTACCCCAATGCACTGTTTTTGAAAATGTGCTTATTCCGACATTAGCAATTAAAAATAAAATAAATAAAAACATTTACGAAAAGAGAGCTATAGACCTTTTAGAAAGAGTAGGTTTGAAAGAAATGATGAATCAGATTCCCGGAGAATTATCAGTTGGAGAGTGTCAGCGTGCTGCATTTGTAAGAGCTTTGATTAATAGCCCCAAGTTGATTCTTGCTGACGAACCCACAGGATCTCTTGATTCTGAAAATGCTGTGCGCTTAGGACAATTATTGTTAGAATTAAATAAAGAAAATAAAACAACTTTGATTGTTGTAACACATTCATCGGGTCTTGCGGAAATGATGGATTCTTCTTTTTGTTTGCAAGAATATTCCCTTACAAAGAAAAGATAATTTTTTCTAAAAGATTTTCACGATTTTTTTCACTTTCAACATTTTCCTGTTAAATTTGTAATTTAGCTTTGCTCATACACATTTACAATGAACTTTATTTTACATCGCTTATCGCTGATTTTCGTACTGATTTTTTTCTACATGCAACATATTACACTTGCACAGGAGTCAGGTGTACCCTTACTGCGAAACTATTCGCCTGAAGAATATAATTCAGAACCACAGATTTGGGCTATTACTCAAGATCAAAGAGGTATAATGTATTTTGGTGCTTCTGATGGAATTCTTGAATATGATGGTTCTATCTGGAGAAAAATCTACACCCCGAAAAAACAGGTTGTCAGGTCTCTTGATATAGGTTCAAATGGTCGTGTTTATGTAGGATCAAATAATGAATTCGGATATCTTAAACCGGACGCTTCAGGAAATGTACAATACATTTCATTAAGTGTATTTTTAGATACAGTTTATAAAAATTTTGGCGATGTATGGAAAACTGTTGTAAGAGGAAATTCTGTTTATTTCAGTTCAAATAATTTTATTTTCAAATTTACTCCCGAACAAGAAAAACCATCTAAAGAAAATATAAAAACCTACAAATCTGAAACAGGCTTTTTCCTATTATTTAAAAATAAAACAGATGTATTTTCTTTTCAAAGAAGAAAAGGAATGTATAAAATAGGCAAAGATTCCCTTGAACTTATTAAAGGAGCAACAAAAGTCAGAACCTGGTTCATGGATACGTATGAGGGATACAAATCGCTGATAGGAACTAATCCTGATGGACTTTTCGTTTATGACCCTAATGCATTGAAAGATGAAGATATTGTTACAAAAAAATATTTTAACAAAGAAGCAGTTGCTGAAACAGAATCATTTTTAAATGAGAATCAGTTATATCATGCGATACGTTTGCGTGATGGACGCTTTGCCCTGGCAACTATTAGAAGTGGAATTGTTATTATTGATAAATTTGGAAAAACTCTTCAGCATATTTGTAAAGAAAATGGATTGCAAAGTCAAACAGTGCATTATTTATTTGAAGACAGACAGGGCGCTCTTTGGGCTGCATTAACCTATGGGATATCAAAAATAGAAACCCATTATCCGGTAGGTATCTGGGATGAAAAAACCGGTTTAGTCGGAAGTATTTATAATGTGATACGAGTTAATGGAAAAATTTACGCCAGTTCCAATCTTGGCTTGCACTATCTTGACAAAAATAAATTTTATCCTATAGAAGAACTTGCAGGAAAAAATGCGATACAGGTTTTCGATTTAAAAAAGTATAAGATTGCCGGGAAAGATAAATTTCTCGCAAGCGCTACTCACGGAATCTGGGAGATAAACGGTAAAAACGCTCAAAACATAAGCCGATTTGTAACTTTTGGGATGTACCAGTCCCCTATAGATTCAAATTGCATATATATTCCAAAAGATAATGAAATTTATTCTTTAATGTATAAAGAAAGGAAATGGATTGAGAGTAAAAGTCTTGTTACATTTTCAAATTCTCCAGGCAGTATTGCACAGCTAAACGATAAAGAACTTTGGTGTCTTGTAGATAACAAACCGGTTTTATTAAAAATTCAAAATTCTACTCTATTCCCTTTTTACTTTAATGAAAAAGACTATCCTGAAATAAAAAATGTAATATTTAATTCTATTTCAATACAAGATAAAACATTATATTTTTTTACAGAAAAAGGGATTTTTGTTTATGATGTCTCTCAAAATAAATTTTTACTTGACAGGTCTCTTTTTAAAGGATTATTTTCAGGAAAAAATTATGATTTTGTGGATGTTTTTAAATTTGAAAAAATATATTTTACTGTAGTAAAAAAAAATAAACGACTTCATCTAATATCACTTAAAGAGGAAAATAATAAATGGTCGGTAGATTCAGCAAGTTTGAAAAGATTGCGGGATATTGAATTGTATTACAATGATGGTGATTCCTTATTATGGTTTGTTTCTTCTAAAACACTATATAAATATAATCCATTCAAAAATATTTTATTGAGCGAACATCTATATTCTCTCATTCGTCAGGTTACGATAGGTGGCGATTCTATTCTTTTTAATGGAACGTATATTGAAGAAAAAAATGGAATTCATGCACCGGGATTTTTGCAGAATTCTGAACGATTTCCGGTTATCAATTTCGGAAAAAATGATTTGTTTTTTTATTTTTCAGCACCCTCCTTTGATAATGAAGCATTCAATGAATTCAGCTACTTCCTTGAAGGAAACAGCAAGCAAGAAAAATGGTCGTTGTGGAGCAAAGAGAATAAAAAAGAATTTACAAATCTTTATGAAGGAACTTATCTTTTTAAAGTAAAGGCAAGAAATATTTATGGAATAGAAACGAATTTATCAAGCTTTAAATTTAAAATTCTTGCTCCCTGGTATCGTACGATTTGGGCTTATATTCTTTATATATTATTATCTGGTTTATTTATCTGGATAATGATAAAACTGAATGTCCGTAGGCTTGAGCAAGCAAAAAAACGACTTGAGCAAATAGTAACAGAAAGGACAGCAGAAATCGTTGAGCAGAAAGAAGAAATTTTACAACAGAAAGAAGAAATTCTGGTTCAGGCAGAACAGCTCGAAGCAAGCAACAGAGAGCTGGAAAAATTATCCTTAGTTGCACGTGAAACAGATAATGCTGTAATGATACTGGATGCTTTTGGAAACATTGAGTGGGTAAATTTAGGATTTACGCGATTGTATGGTTTTACGACAGAAAATCTTATTGAAAAAAGAGGTAATAATATTACACAAAACAGCTCCTACCCTTTTATCCATGAAATGTTACAACAAATCAAAGATCAGAAAAAAAGCAACAGCTATGAGTCTTTATGCATGACAATATCGGGTGAAAAAATATGGGTACAGACAACACTAACACCCATTTATAATAAGGAGGGAAAATTAGTGAAAATTGTTGCTATTGATTCAAATATCTCTAAATTAAAATTTGCAGAAGAGGAAATCAGACAGCAAAAAGAAGAAATAAAATCGCAGCGTGATGAAATTGAATCGCAGCGAAATTTAGCTCTCGCGCAAAGAGATGAGATGTCAAAACAAAAGAAAGAATTAACAGATAGTATCCGCTATGCCCTGCAAATACAAAAGTCGATGCTGCCCTCTGATAGTTTAGTAAAAAATCTGATAAAAGAATATTTTGTTTTTTACAAACCCCGCGACATAGTTTCAGGCGATTTTTACTGGGTAAATGAAGTTGAAGAAAAAGTTATCATTACTGTTGGAGACTGCACGGGCCATGGTGTTCCTGGAGCATTTATGAGTTTATTAGGTATTACTTTTTTAAAAGAAATTATTGTTAAAGAATATATAACACATCCTGCTGTAATATTAAATAAACTACGCAAAGAAGTTATCAGATCAATGAAACAGCATGGAGAGGGAACTGAATTAAAGGATGGGATGGATATTTCGCTTTGTGTCTATGATAAAAAAACAAAAACATTAGAATTTGCCGGCGCAAATAATTCTGCTCTAATTGTACGTAATAAAGAATATATAGAATTAAAGTCAGATCGTATGCCTATTGGCATTTATGAATCAATGCAAAAATTTACAATGAAAGAATTCACATTAAATGAGAATGACATTGTTTATTTATACACAGACGGTTTTCAAGATCAATTCGGGGGGACTAATGGTAAAAAATTCCTTTCAAGAAAATTTAAAAATCTTATTATTGAAACATCTCAATTACCTTTACACAAGCAAGAAGCGTTTCTCTCATTAAAACTACTTGAATGGAAAGACCAACATGAACAGGTTGATGATATTACAGTACTCGGAGTCAGATTCTTTTAACTTCATAAACTTATCATTATCTATTATTTTATCCTGATAATCAAAAAGTTTTAACCCTTATCTTTAAAAACATTCATTTTTTCAAAAAAAAACCTATTAATTATTAGGCATTTCCATATAATTATAATATTTTTGCCCCTCATTTTGTGAAAACAACATAATGTCTAACTTATTAATTATTTTATTATTACATGGCAAAAGTAAATGATTTGAACAACATTGAAGATCCTCAGGAAGGTTTTGAAGATATTGAAAATCAAGAGGATGTTATTATCGAAGAAGAAGTTTCAGAAGAAACATCAGATGAACTTGACGAAGACGGCTTTTCGATTGAAGAACTAAAAATGCAGCAGCTCCGTAAAGATGAGCTCGCAAATTTTAACTGGGACATAATTGGCAAAAAAGAAGTTAATTATACCCCTGATGAAATGGCAAAGTACGAAGCAATGTACGATGCAACGCTTTCAACCATTCAGGAAAATGAAGTTCTTGACGGCACAGTTGTCGCAATGAACAAAAGGGAAGTTGTAATTAATATCGGCTATAAATCAGAAGGTATTATCAGCTTAAACGAATTCCGTTATAACCCTGAATTAAAAATCGGGGACACAGTGGAAGTACTGGTGGAAACACAGGAAGACCCAAACGGACAACTTATTATTTCTCATAAAAAAGCGCGTTCTTTACGTTCATGGGATAGAGTAAATCAGGCACTTGAAAATAATGAAATTATCAAAGGTTATATCAAATGCCGTACAAAAGGCGGTATGATCGTTGATGTTTTTGGAATTGAAGCATTCTTGCCAGGTTCACAGATTGATGTGAAACCAATTCGCGACTATGATATTTATGTAGATAAAACTATGGAATTCAAGGTTGTTAAAATCAATCATGAATTTAAAAATGTTGTTGTTTCTCATAAAGCGCTTATTGAGGCTGAACTTGAATTGCAGAAGAAAGAAATTATTGCAAAACTTGAAAAAGGTCAGATACTTGAAGGAACAGTTAAAAACATCACTTCTTATGGTGTATTTATTGACCTTGGTGGCGTTGACGGGCTTATTCACATTACAGACCTTTCATGGGGCAGGGTTACACATCCGGAAGAAATCGTTAAACTTGATGAAAAAATCAATGTTGTTATTCTTGATTTTGATGATGCGAAAAAACGAATTGCTCTCGGCTTGAAACAACTCACAAAACATCCATGGGATTCTTTAGATGCTGAATTAAAAGTTGGCGATACAGTAAAAGGAAAAGTGGTTGTACTTGCAGATTATGGCGCGTTCATTGAAATCGCAACAGGAGTTGAAGGTTTGATTCACGTGTCAGAAATGTCCTGGTCACAACATTTAAGAAGCGCGCAGGAATTCCTTAAAGTAGGCGATATTGTTGAAGCGCAGATTTTAACACTTGACAGAGAAGAAAGAAAAATGTCTTTGGGTATTAAACAGCTTAAAGCAGACCCATGGGAAAAAATTGAAGAAAGATATCCTATCAATTCACGTCATACAGCAATGGTTCGTAACTTTACCAATTTTGGCGTATTTGTTGAAATTGAAGAAGGCGTTGATGGTCTTATTCACATTTCGGATCTTTCATGGACAAAGAAAATTAAGCATCCTGCAGAATTCACTTCCATTGGAGAAAAAATTGATGTTGTAATTCTTGAAATTGACAAAGAAAATCGCAGATTGAGTCTTGGTCACAAGCAACTTGAAGAAAATCCATGGGAAGTATTCGAATCTATTTTCACTTCAGATTCTATTCACGAAGGAACGATCATTGAAATTAATGAAAAAGGTGCAATTATAGCTCTTCCTTATGGAGTAGAAGGTTTTGCAACTCCGAAACATCTTGTTAAAGAAGATGGCGTTCAGGCTCGTATTGACGAGAAACTTAACTTTAAAGTAATCGAATTCTCTAAGGAAGGAAAGAAAATTTTCGTTTCTCACAGCCGTATTCATGAAGATATAAAGAGAGCCGAAGATTCTGATAAAAAGAAAGGCGACGAAAAAGAAAAGGTTGCGACCCAGAAAGCTGTGAAAAATATTAAAGATAAAATTGAAAAAACAACTTTGGGTGATATTTCTGATTTGGCTGCTTTAAAAACTGAAATGGAGAAAAAAGAAAAGAGCGATAATAAAGAAAAATTAGAAAATAATAATGTGGAATAAAAAATATTCCTATATTTGTTACTCTTACTTTTTAGAATTGAATTTAAAAATTTCTGAAATATGGATTTTAAAGTAACTAAAAAAGATAAATACACATTGATTGAGGTATTGGTAGACAAATTAGACACCAACATTTCTCCCTCATTGAAATCAGAACTTGTTCTTATTTCCGGAAACGGAGAAAACAACATTATTCTGGATTTAAGTAAATGCAGGTATTGCGATTCTTCCGGTTTAAGTGCTATTTTAGTAGCAAACCGCCTGTGTAAAAACACAAATGGTACTTTTGTGCTTACGGGTCTACAGACTGCTGTTGAGAGGCTGATAACAATTTCTCAGCTTGATACAGTTCTGAAAATAACGTTTACCGTGAATCAGGCTGTTGATTTGATTTTAAAAGCAGAAGCCGAAAAAGAAAAGGCAGACTAATTAATGACGTCTTTTTCACTGACGATTCTCGGTAGCAGTTCCGCACTGCCTACTTCACAACGTTTTCCAACTGCTCAGATAGTAACCCTGTCTGAGCAGTTTTATTTAATAGACTGTGGCGAAGGAACCCAGATGCAGCTTCGTAAATTTCGTTTCAGGATTGGAAAAATCAATCATATTTTTATCAGCCATTTGCATGGCGACCACTATTTTGGAATTTTTGGACTTATTTCAACCATGCAATTGCTCGACAGAAAGGGCGATTTGCATATCTACGGACCTAAGGGACTTAAAGATGCAATAGGCTATCAACTCGACCATTTCGACAAACTCTCATTTCCCATTATTTTTCATGAAATTGAAACCAATGGTATATGTAGGCTTTATGAATCATCAAGACTAATCGTTGAAAGTATTCCGCTAAAACACCGAATTCCTACATGCGGATTTCTTTTCAGAGAAAAACCCCGCCAGTTAAATATTCAAAAAGAAGCGATAGAAAAATATAGCTTGAGCATCCGTGAAATAGTACAGGTTAAGAACGGAGAAAATGTTGTCAGAGAAAATGGGGATACAATATTATATAATGATTGCACTCTTCCACCGGAAAAACCAAGAACTTATGCTTATTGTTCCGATACATTATATAAAGAAGACATTATTCCCCAGATAAAAAATATTGATCTCCTTTACCACGAAGCAACCTATATGCATAATATGGCTTCCCGCGCAAAAGAAACATTTCACTCAACTGCATTACAGGCCGCAACTATAGCAAAAATGGCAGAAGTAAAAAAATTGGTCATAGGTCATTTTTCGGCTCGCTATAAATCCTCAAAAGAGCTTGTAGAAGAAGCCAGAACCGTCTTTCCTGAAACTTATGCTGCTGAAGATGGGTTGAGTTTTGATGTTTAGATTCTTTTATTTTTTTACCCAGGCTTTTCTTTTTGGAGCAGTTCCTGTTTTCCAGTTTTTATCAACCTTTATAAGAAGAACATCTTCACCGATAGCGCCATATTTTGTGCATTGTGTTGCAGAAATAAAGCCGCCGTCTTTTGTGGGACAGATTGCTCCTGCACCGGTAACAGCCATAAAATCACCTGTAATGATGATATTGCCATTAATATCTAATTTTAAAACAGTCATAATTCCTTCTTTTTCAACTGGAGTTGTGTTAAAAATATAAGCATCACTAACTTCGCAAACTTTCTGGAGTAGTCCGCTTCCATAATTTTTTTGCCATTGAATATTGCCGTCAGCATCTATCTTGATCAACCTGTTTTCTACAGAATGTATGTCTGCTTTTTGTTTTCCTCCCCCAATAATACAACCACCATCTTTTGTTGCAAGAATGCAATTAGGATAGTCGGCTACATCTTCAATACCATAATTTTTTTTCCATATAATGTTACCATCAGAACTTAGTTTTATTACACGTGTGTCTTGCTGCTTTTGATTCGAGGGGAGCATGTCGGAAGAACCACAAATAAAAAAATCTCCGCTTTTTAATATAATAAATTGATTAAATATTTCATACTCGTAATCTGTGAGAGAAATTTCTTTTGAAAATATTTTTTCTCCCTCCTCATTTATTTTAAGGAGAAGTATCGAATTTAAATTTATCTGCATAAATAATAAATATCCACTATCTGTAGGAACTATAGCTTTAATTACCCAATATTTTGAATTTTTTTCAGGGTATTCTCTATATTCTTTTTTCCAGAGGATATTCCCGGAGGAATCGGTTTTAAATAGTAATGGAAATTTATTATATGATTCATCTGGCAGAGTTGCACTAAAAATAAAACCCTTATCAGGAGTTTGAATTTCGGCATAAATAGTCAGAAGTTGGTCATCAAAAAACTTCCATGAAAGAACTTTTCCAGACTTATCAGTTCTGGCTTGAAAATATTTTTCAACAATCATACTAAAACCCGTTAACGCATAAGAATAATCATTCTCATAAATTGAAGTTACCAGATCTTTAGACTTGCTATTTGCATATTCTTCCCCTCCGATGAGAGCCTGCCATGCTTCCGGAGTTTTTGTCTGTGAAAAAAGTATTGAAAATTTAAAAAATAAAAAAAACAGAAGTGTAAAATTTAGTGGTTTCATGGCTTTTTAGTGTTTATGTCATTAATGTTTTAGGTTAAACCGTGGACTGAGCGAAGTCGAAGTCCAGGTTGCAGGTGTATTCGCATTCAAAAAAAATTACATTAGAAATTAAATATAAAATTACGAAAAATCAAAAGCAAAGACAATTTTTAATTTTCTTTTTTTTATTTATTTTTAAAAAAAATTCCATTCGACAGAATTATGACTTTACTATTTGAAATTACAATTCCGTTCACAAATCCTGTTTTGATTTTTACCCTTGTTTTACTTATCATTTTATTTGCGCCAATATTATTTCGTAAAATTAAAATTCCCGGAATCATCGGGTTAATTCTTGCCGGTGTAGCTGTAGGACCTCATGGATTAAAACTGCTTGCAGAAAATTCAAGTATTGATTTGTTGGGACCTATCGGGTTGCTGTATCTGATGTTTCTTACAGGTTTGGAAATTGATATCAGGGACTTCAGTAAAAATAAAAATTCAAGCTTACTTTTCGGCAGCTTGACTTTTATTATACCTATTGCGTTTGGACTTTTAATTAGCATTTTTATACTTCAGTTAGATTTTATTGCTGCACTATTGCTTGCCAGTATGTTTTCAACAAATACACTTATTTCTTACCCGATTGCCGGAAGATTGGGTATTATAAAAAACAGAGCCGTTCAAAATGCAATAGGGGGTACAATTATTACAGATACAGCAGTTTTACTTCTGCTGGCAGTTATATTGGAATTAAACTCCGGCGAACTCAATTTTGAATTTTGGTTAAAACTTTTAATATCGTTGGGAATTTTTGTGTTTGCTGTTACCTGGGTATTGCCCAAGTTAAGCAGATGGTTTATGAAATACCTTGAAGGAGACAGTAATTCTCAATATATATATGTACTTCTTGTAGTATTTATTTCCGCATTATTTTCAATGGCTGCGAATGTAGAGCCTATTATTGGTGCTTTTCTTGCCGGACTTGCGTTAAACAAACTCATCCCCCATTCTTCAGCTTTAATGAACCGTATTATTTTTATCGGAAATACCCTTTTTATTCCCTTTTTTCTTCTTAGTGTTGGTATGTTGATAGACTTGAGTACTTTCTCTTCCGGAAAAGATATTTTCATCACAGGAACGCTTGTAATTACAGCAATCATAACAAAATTTATTCCAGCCTACATCACACAAAAACTATTTAAATATTCAAATGAAGAAAGAAACCTATTATTCGGATTGAGCAGTTCAAGAGCGGCTGCAACAATCGCAATCATACTTATAGGTTATAAATCCGGTTTGTTAAATGATTCTATATTAAATGGAACCATTATGGTTATTCTGATTACTTGTCTTATCAGTTCATTCTTTACGGAAATTGCAGGAAGAAAAGTTGCGATTGCAGAAACCGGAAAAAAAGATGAGCAGGAAAAATCTGCTGAAAGAATACTAATTCCCATATCAAATCCTGCTAATATCAACAAACTTGCTGAATTTTCTGTATATATACAAAACAGAAACTCAACAGAACAATTCTATCCTCTTATTGTTGTTCCAAATGAAAATTTATTAAAAGAAAAAATCACAGAATACAGACAGTTGTTAGAATCTTCTTTAAAAAATTCAAATTGTTCCTATGAAAAATTCATGCTTGCCTCACGGGTAGACATTAATATAGCAGATGGAATTTCACGTGCTGCAACAGAAATAATGGCATCTTTTATTGTAATAGGCTGGAACGAAAAAGTAACAACAACAAATTATTTATTTGGATCAGTTCTCGACAACCTCATTTCAAAAACAAAACAAACTATTTTTGTATTGTATGCCCCTAACCCCCTTTTTTTAATAAAAAACATAAATGTAATTGTAGCCCCAAATGCTCATCTGGACATAGGTTTTAACAATTGGATACATTCAATTTCTAACCTCGCAAAGCAAACAACTTCGGAGTTATTCTTTTTTTCAGATACAAGTACACTAGAGCAAATTAAATTTTCTTTACAAAAAAACAAAAGTATTAAAGCCAATTATAAAGAGTTTAACAACTTCAGAAATTTAGAATTTATTATTCGTAATTTTAAATCTTCTGATTTTCATTTTTTTGTAAATGGAAGACCGCGAACAATAAGTTATAATAAGTATCTAGCTGTTTGTCCAAGGCAAATGAATAAGCAGAACCCTGATTTTAACTTTGCATTCGTGTTGCCTGAACAAAAACCATTATTTGAAAATACCAGTGTTAAAATTGATGAAATTTCCTCTGATCCTATTGAAGAAAATATTGAACGTATTCATAATGTTGGGAAATTCGTGAAGAAGATGGTTAAACGAAAAAAATAACTTCATGACAAATCAGTTGCAATGAACAATGCTAAAGTGGAGCGCATCAAAAAAGAGGTAAAATCTTTTATGAATACGTTGAGATATCAAGTACCATAAGGATTTTATTTCTCAAAGATAAAATAATGTAGAAAAATAAAAATACTATAGCCTATATTGGAATCCAACAAGAGCAAAAGGAACAAGCAATTTGAGATTTTTTTTATTTTTTTAAGAACCTTTTTATTTTTATATTTACATTCGAATTCTGATTCTTGTATTTTTACAATTCAACAGCTAAAATCCATTTGAAATGAACAAATCATTGGTTTCAATTATTATTGTGCTATTGTTCAAATTTACAATAAGTGCACAAACCCCCATGACATTAACTTTTAACACGCAGATCTCATCAGGGCAAACTATTTCGTTACCATTATCAGGCTCTGTAAATGTTTCTATTGACTGGGGAGATGGCACTAATGAAAATGTTATTGTTAGTGGAATAATAGATCATACGTATTCAAGTCCTGGGATATATATTGTTTCTATTACGGGACAAGTGAGCCACTTCGGAAATGGCTTTAATTCATATCCCAATGCTGAAAAACTGGTTTCTGTAACTGATTTTGGAGACCTCGGCATTACCAATCTTTCAGGAGCTTTTTATGGGGCAAAAAATTTAAGCAGTGTTCCTGCACAAATTCCATCAGGCGTTACCAACTTATCTTATATGTTTAAAGGAGATTCTGTTTTTAATTCAGATATTGGAACATGGGATGTCAGTAATGTAACAAATATGAACCAAATGTTTCAAGGGGCAGTGTCATTTAACCAGAATATAGGAAGCTGGAATGTAAATTATGTAACAAGCATGAATTACATGTTTACCGGGGCATCTGCATTTAATCAAGATATCGGCAACTGGTATACCGAAAATGTAACAAGTATGTATTTTATGTTCAGTCTGGCTACTGCATTTAATCAGGATATAGGAAATTGGAACGTAAGCAATGTTACTGATATGGGTGGTATGTTTTGGGCCGCATCAGCATTTAATCAAAATATTGGGAACTGGAATGTCAGCAATGTTCAGTATATGGATGAAATGTTTCTCAATGCTGTGGCATTTAATCAGGATATCAGCAATTGGAATGTAAGCAGTGTTACCAGTATGAATAAAATGTTTACCGGGGCGAATGCTTTTAACCAAGATATAGGAAATTGGAATGTCAGCAATGTTACCAATATGTCAGAAATGTTTTCATTTGCGACTTCTTTTAATCAAAATATTGGAAACTGGAATGTCAGCATTGTTACGAACATGAAAGAGATGTTTTACTTTGCTTCTGATTTCAATCAAAACCTTGCTGCCTGGGATATCAGAAATGTAACAGATATGTCAGGTATATTTCAAAACAGTGCTCTTTCTTCTCTTAATTACAGCAACATGCTTTCATCTTGGTATCTCTTACCCTTACAGATGAATGTTTCTTTTCATGCCGGCAATGCTAAATATGCTGCGGGAATACCTGCTTTTGCAAGACAAAGCATCATTAATAATTTTAACTGGAATATTACCGATGGCGGACCAGAGACATCAACGCCGATGGAACTTATTTTTAATACACAATTATCTTCTGGGACAACAATAACACTTCCTTTATTGGGAAATGTTTATGTTAGTATTGACTGGGGCGATGGATCAAGTGAAGTGGCTACTACTATCGGGCTACTAAGCCACACCTATTCTACAGAAGGTATTTACCATGTATTAGTAAGCGGAACATTATCCCAATTTGGAAACGGTTCTGCAATATATCCCAATGCCGAAAAATTAACTCAGGTTGTTCAATTTGGCACTATTGGACTGACAAGTCTTTCAGGTGCATTTACGGGTGCTGTGAACCTTACTTCCGTTCCAACCCAATTGCCTTCAACTGTTTCAGATTTATCATATATGTTTTGCAATGCATTATCTTTCAATATGAATATTGCATTATGGAATACCGGAAATATTACCAACATGGAAAATTTGTTTGAAAATGCCGGTTCTTTCAATCAAAATATTCTGGGCTGGAATGTTAGCAATGTTGTTTCAATGAAAAGCATGTTTAAAAATGCAACAACATTCAATCAATATATTGCCGGTTGGAACGTAAGTCAGGTAAGTAATATGAATTCGATGTTTTACAATGCCCTATCGTTTAATAGAAACCTTGGTAATTGGAACGTGGCTCAGGTAGCCGATATGGATAGTATGTTTTATGGAATAACACTTTCTACATCGAACTATAGTGGTATTCTTTCCGGCTGGTCTGCACTGCCTTTACAAAACAATGTAGTTTTCCATGCAGGGGGAAGTAAATATTATGCAGGAAACCCTACAAGTGCCAAACAAAATATTATAAATAATTTCAACTGGACAATTACAGATGGCGGTCAGGAGCCTGTAGAAACAAGGATGATTCTTAAGTTCAACACACAACTTTCTTCAGGACTATCTGTTACATTACCACTCATGGGAACAATAAATGTGTCTATTGACTGGGGAGACGGAAATACTGAAAATTTCATATCATCAGGACTTAAAAGTCACACCTACGATGCAGATGGTATTTACGAAATATTTATCAGTGGCAGCCTGTCTACTTTTGGAAGTGGCGCATCTGTTTGCCCGAACATTGAAAAACTTATTGCTGTCTATAGCTTTGGCACCTTAGGATTAACAAGTCTTAACGGAGCATTCAAAGGAGCTGTTAATCTAACTGAAGTTCCGGAGCTTTTACCGGAAACCGTTACAATTTTGTCCAGAACCTTCAGCGGAGCAACTTCTTTTAATCAGGATATCGGAAACTGGGACGTTAGTCATGTAACTGATATGAATAAATTATTTGAAGGGGCAAGTCTCTTCAATCAGGGCATAGGAAACTGGAATACAGCAAATGTTTTAAACATGAGCGACCTGTTTTATGATGCCACAGCATTTAATCAACCCATCGGAAACTGGAATACCGGAAGTGTTACAAATATGTTATACATGTTCGGAAATGCATCTGCTTTTAATCAGGATATTGGAAACTGGAATGTTTCAAACGTAACAAACATGGGTTACATGTTTAATAATGCAACTTCATTTAACCAAACCCTCGAAAACTGGAATGTGAGTAATGTTACGCTTATGGGGGGGATGTTTTACAATGCCACAGCATTTAATCAACCCATCGGAAGCTGGAATACTGGTAACGTTACGACTATGGGGAATATGTTTTACAATGCCCCTTTCTTTAACCATGACATAGGGAACTGGAATACAGGGAATGTTATCAATATGAGCAATATGTTCCGGAGCGCAACATCTTTTAATCAAAACATAAATAATTGGAATGTAGAAAAAGTAACAAACATGTCATACATGTTCTGGAAAGATACTGTATTTAATCAACCTATCGGAAACTGGAATACAGGATTAGTTACCAATATGTCTTACATGTTTTACGAAGCAAAAGCATTTAATCAACCCATAGGGAACTGGAATACAGCGAATGTTACAAACATGTCTTATATGTTTTATAAAGCATTTTCTTTTAATCAAAATATTGAAACCTGGAATACAGGCAATGTTGCAAACATGTCCTATATGTTTAATTGGGCTACAGGGTTTAATCAACCATTAGGAAACTGGGATGTAAGTAAGGTTACTACTATGACATATATATTTTCTAACGCTTCTGCATTTAATCAACCTTTAGATAACTGGAACACCGGATTGGTAACCAATATGAATAATATGTTTAGCGGAGCCCTAACCTTTAACCAAAACTTAGAAACCTGGAACGTGGGGAGCGTTACCAATATGTCAAGAATGTTTTATGGAGCCAGAGCATTTAACGGTATTATAGGTGCGTGGAATGTCAGTGCGGTAACCGATATGGAATTAATGTTTTTTTTAAATGATTATTTCAATCAGGATATCGGGTTATGGAACGTTGGCAATGTAACAAATATGCAAAGTATGTTTAATTCTGCAATAGCTTTTAATAAAGACATCGGGAATTGGAACACATTGAACGTAATAAACATGAGCAGTATGTTTTCAAACGCCGGTTCGTTCAACCAGAATATTAACAACTGGAATGTAAGCAATGTTACAAATATGGCTGGTATGTTCAGTAGCACCATATCTTTCAACCAACCATTAAATAATTGGAATGTAGGAAAAGTAACCAATATGAACAACATATTTAGCTACGCCATAAATTTTAATCAGGATTTGGGAGCATGGGATGTAGGCATGGTTACAAGTATGTATAAAATGTTTTCCAATGCTGTGCTTTTTAATCAGAATTTAAGTAATTGGAACGTGGAACTGGTAAGCAATATGAACTTTATGTTTTATAATGCTGTACAATTTAACCAGAATTTGGGATACTGGAATGTAACTAATGTGGCAGGTATGGACAGCATGCTTTATGGCGTTACGCTTTTAACAGAAAACTATGATAGTATGCTTGTCAGTTGGTCTGCTCTGACTTTAAAAAATGATGTAAAATTTCATGCCGGCGAAAGCAAGTTCCACTCCGGTGTTCCAGCAATTGCAAAGCAAAATATCATCAATAATTTTAACTGGACGATCACAGATGGAGGAGAAGAAACAGTATCATTAATGAGTCTCAATTTTGATACACAGAATTCAGAACCTGCAACAATAACACTTCCTTTGTTCGGACAGGTTAATGTTACCATTGATTGGGGTGACGGAAATTCCGAATCAGTAACATCTCCCGGACTTATTCATCATACATATACAAGCAAATCATTAAAAACAGTTTCAATAAATGGTTTTCTTGAACAATTTGGAAATGGAAGCACAGGTTATCCTAATGCTGAAAAACTGGTACAAGTAAATAGTTTTGGAAATATTGGATTATCAAGTCTTGCCGGTGCGTTTAAAAATGCTGTTAATTTAATTTTCGTTCCCCTGATATTACCTGAAAATATCACAAATCTATCCTATGCTTTTTCAGGCACTGTTTTATTCAATCAAGATATAAGTGGATGGGATGTAAGCAATGTTGTTGCCATGGACAGCATGTTATACGGGGTAACGCTTTCAACGCAAAATTACAATAATTTACTTACCGCCTGGTCTGAATTATCCCTACAAAACAATGTAGTGTTGCATGCAGGGAACAGCAGATACAGCGATGGAGTTCCCGCTTCCTCACGTCAATACATTATTGAAAACTTCAACTGGACAATTTATGACGGGGGTATAATTGACACAGCACATATTTATGAAACTGTAGCTTTAGGAGATACCGTGATATTACAAATATCAACACCTGTTGGAACTATCCAATGGCAAGAAAGTAATGACAGTATTCAGTGGGCAGATATGCAGGGCTATATTGATACAATAGCCATTGTTACCACAACAATAAGTCCGACGAATTTAAAATTTTACAGAGCTGTTGTTACAGACAGTACCTGCATGAACATACCAACTTCAATCAGCAATATTATCCGGCATAAAATTATTGCAGATAAATCTGCTTTACAAATCGGTGACTTTTTTAAAGGAGGAATAATTTTTCAAACCACCGGCTATGGTCAAGGCTTATCAGCTCCAAAAGCTGATCAGAGTTTCGGAATTGAGTGGGGTTGTTCTGGAATTTCAATTGCAGAAGCATCCAGCCTTGAAGACGGTGCTCTAAATACAGATGCCATCCTTTCAGATTGCAGTACGCGACCCATTGCCGCCAGCATTTGCAGCGATTTAATCCTGAATGGCTACGATGATTGGGTTTTACCAGCAGCAAACCAGCTTTCTTTTCTATATCAAAATAATAATCATGTTGGAGGTTTCTCTACCGATAATTATTGGACAAGTAGTGAGTTAGATTCAGAAAATGCTTATGTAATAAATTTTGCATCAGGTATTCAGTCAATGAGCGATAAATCTTCCTCAACAAATGCCATTCGTTGTATTAGAAAATATTATCCCAATCAACCCACAATCAGTACTGCAATACTACAAGACAAACCTGTTGCTGTTAATATATTTGACCAACCGGAAGCACAGAATATCTGTCAGGGGGAAGACATCATTTTTTCCATCTCTACAGTAGGAACCTTACCTGTTTCCTATCAATGGAAAAAAAACGGGACAATTATTTCCGGGGCAACAGATAGTATTTTTTCATTATCTAATTCGAATATTTCAATGGAAGGGCAATATTCATGCGAAGTCTCAAATATTTGTCGTTCTCTTGTCAGCAACCAGACTGAATGCAATATTATTTACCTTCTTTTAAATGCAGGCGCAGATAAAACAATTTGCGAAGAAACCTCAACAACCATTAATGCAACCTGCATAAGCAATCATGCAAATCTGTCAGGCAATCTTTCCTACAACTGGTTGCCTTCGTACGGTTTATCAGAAAATACAGTTCAAGAACCTGTTGCCTCCCCGGACAGTACAACAACCTATTATGCAACTGTTACAGATGAATTGGGCTGTACAAGCTCTGACTCAATAACTATTACAGTTCAAAATCCTTACGATAATGAGGTTATTTGTATGGTTACTGTTGATGAAATGGCTGGAAAAAATAAAATAGTTTGGAATAAAACATATAATCAGGGAACAAATACATATATTATATACAAAGAAAATCTATCCGGGGATTATGTTATTGCAGGCAATGTACTTTTCGGAGATACATCTGTGTTTATTGATTTGGCAAGCACTCCTGAATTAAAAAACGAAAAATATAAAATTGCGCTGATCGACACATGTATGAATGAATCAGAATTCAGCCCGTTTCATCAAAGCATATTTCTCAGTATTTCTGAAGGGTCTCAGCCCGGTTTCATTACACTACAATGGAATCCTTACATTGATCAGTCTGGCATTTATTCTCCCTCGTTTTATTCGGTTTACAAAGGAATCTCCCCTTCAAATATGAGCTTACTCACAACAGTTCCTGAAAATATTAATTCTTATAATGATTCTATTTTTGCAGAAGTGAATTATTATAAAATTGTTTTTGATAACGATTGCGGAACGTTGCTGACAGCAAATTCAAATATGGTTGACAATAGTATTTATGTTAGTAATTTTGCCCACGAAAATAATTCAACCGCAAGGTTCAATATTTCTCCAAACCCTTTTAGCGACAAGACTTGCATCTCTTTCAACAATCCAGATAATAAAAAATTAAAGATTGTTTTAAAAAACACAAAAGGGTGCATTGCACGTGATTGCGGTCAAACAAAAGGGGGACAAATATTTATTGAAAAATCTGACCTTAAACCGGGAATGTACTTTATAGAAATAATCGGGTCTGATATTTTATTTCGGGAAAAAATTATTATTGAGTAGGTGCTCAACATTGGAAATTAATCTGATAAATTTATAAATTTCTTTTTGAGATATTATTTCACTAAACTTTCGCATGATTTTTCCAATAAGCACAGATGCTTTGCAACAAGAATAAACTGATTACCTGAATAATCACATAAAAACAAAAAATATAACGGTGCGCTGCACCTATAAATGCAACGCAACATATGTTGCTACAAATATTATCGCAGCTCTGCTGCTATATTTAGATCTGCAGGTGCAGAGTACCGTTATATTTGTAACGACAGAACCACTAAATATATAGGTGCAGAGCACCGTAACATCTCTTACAACAGTTTATCAATACCCTATGCATCATGATTTTTCATGCGAAAGTTCAGTTATTTCAAAAAACCATTAAACGTTCTTTCGTGACCAATTGTTGTGGAACCACCGTGACCAGGATATACTTCTGTTTTATCATCAAGGATTAGCAATTTTTCTTTTATAGAGGCAATGAGTTTTTCATAGCTCGATGATTTTGAAACAGTGTTTCCAATCGTTTCAAAAAACAACGTATCACCGGAAAATAATTTATTGCCCACCTTAATACAAATGCCCCCACCTGTGTGTCCCGGCGTGTGAATGATTTCAAATTTCAATCCGCACAATTCAAGCACCTCTCCACCTTTCAGCAAAAGATCTGCCTTGTAAATTTTAACATAGGCCAATGATTTAAAATCATACTGGTGGATGGCTGTTTTGCATTTCAATACAGGGGTAAGCTTTGGTAATTCTTTAAAATGGTCATCATGACCATGAGTTAAAATAATGTATTGAATTGTGAGACCATTTTGCTTTATGTAATCAAGCATTTGTTTTGTGTTGCCTCCAGCATCAATAATTACAGCCTCTTTTCCCTTGCCAATAATATACGTATTTGTTCCGGCAGAGGAGAACATTTTAAAAATTAAATCATTGCCTGAACTAAATGCAGCGAGGCTAATAATAGAAAATAGTATGATAAAAATATTTCTCACAATTTCAATATTTTCTTTCATACAACACTTTGCTTTCTATTATTGCAGAACTAAGAAACGAATATTTATTTTTTAATTCTTGTTGAAACTCCTGTGGGGTATAAATTTTAATATCCATTGGAACCAAATATCCATAAAACAAACGGCGTATCTCAATATTCCTTTTGTGCTTTGGTAAATTACTGTCTTTAACAATTATCAAATCCAAATCGCTATCTTCATTGTATCTACCCGTCGCGTAAGAACCAAATAAAATAATTTTTTCAGGATTTACTTCCTGAACAATTCTTGTATAAATTTCATTTATTTGATCAATAGATATCATTACAGATTATTGATTATACACAAAAATACTCTTCTAAAACCATTTTTGCAAAAATATTTTTTTAATATCCTTATTGTCCTCTCTTACTCATTAAATCCCATCAAGCCCTTTGCTTTTTCAATTGCCTTCTGTAAGCCTTCCGGACTTTTTCCACCGGCAGTTGCATAAAAAGGCTGCCCCCCTCCTCCTCCATTTATTTCTTTGGCTGCTTCACGCACAATATTGCCGGCATGATATTTTTTTTCTTTTACAAGATTATCAGAAATCATAATGGATAGGCTCGGCTTATCATCGTATACAGAGCCAATAATCATAACAAGATTTTGCACCTGATTTTTTAATTCAAAAGCTAATTCTTTTACAGAACCTGCATTCATTTCTAATTTTTCAGATATCAGATTTACTCCATTCTTTTCTTCAATTTTAAGCAACAATTCCTGTTTTACTTTCTGAATTTTCTCTTTTTCGAAAGCCTCCAATTGCTTTTGTAAAGAAGCATTTTCTGCAAGTAAATTTTCTGCGCTTTGTAATAAATCTTTTGGATTTTTTAATGCAGCTTTTAATGTATCTATCAAATCGAGTTGTTTATAAATAAATTCTTCTGCTTTAACAGAAGTGATTGCTTCAATTCTTCGTATTCCTGCTGCAATAGCACTCTCGGAATTTATCTTGAAAAAACCAATCTGACCACTGGCTTGTGCATGCGTTCCACCACACAGCTCAACAGAAGTGCCAAATTTAATTGTGCGAACCTGATCACCGTACTTTTCTCCAAACAAAGCAATAGCGCCTATTTCTTTAGCCTGCTCCATTGTAGAAAATCTGTTTTCTTCCCGTATAAAATTTTCTCTTATTTTATGGTTTACAAAAACTTCTGTTTTCCTGATTTCTTCATCGCTCATTTTCTGAAAATGAGAAAAATCAAAACGAAGATATTCGGGATGCACCAGTGATCCTTTCTGTTCAACATGAGTACCTAAAATTTCGCGCAAAGCCTGATGTAAAAGATGTGTAGCGGTGTGGTTGTTTTCAATTTGTTTTCTGCGTGCAACATCTACTATAGCTTTAAATGGTTTGCCTGTATCAGCAGGTAATTTTGGACAAAGATGCACGCTAAGATTATTTTCTTTTTTAGTATCAATAATTAATATTTTCTCTCCGGCAGCTTCAATAAAACCGGTATCTCCAATCTGTCCGCCGCTTTCTGCATAAAATGGCGTAACATCAAAAACCAACTGATATTGTTCTTCGTTCTTAATTTTAATTTTTCTGTATTTAATAATTTTTACTTTGGCCTCTGTTACATCATACCCGACAAATTTTTGTTCATTACTCCCATCAACGATAATCCAGTCTTCGGTATCAACTACAGCTGCATTTCTCGAACGGTTTTTTTGTTCCTCCATGCAAACGGTAAATTCATTTACATCTACGTCAAAACCCGCTTCTTTAGCGATGAGTTGCGTTAGGTCAAGAGGGAATCCATAGGTATCATAAAGCTCAAATGCTGTTTTACCGTTAACCACATTTTTATTTTCTGTTTTCGCTTTTAAGATAATCTGATCCAGCAACGCAATTCCATTATCAAGTGTTTTCAAAAATGCATTTTCTTCTTCCATGATAACTTTTTCAATTAAAGTTTTCTGGTTGATAAGTTCCGGAAAGGCATGTCCCATATTCGATGCCAATATCTGAACTAATTTTGTAATAAATGGCTCTCTGAAATCTAAAAATGTGTAGCCATATCTGACGGCTCTTCTTAAAATTCTTCGTATTACATATCCTGCTTTATTATTTGAAGGCAACTGTCCGTCTGCAATAGAAAAAGAAATAGCGCGCAAGTGATCAGCAATTACACGCATAGCAATATCTGCCTGTAAAGAATCGCCGTATTTTTTTCCGGATAATTTTACTAATTCAGAAATTACCGGAGTAAAAACATCCGTATCATAATTTGATTGCTTGCCCTGAATAGCCATGCACAGGCGCTCAAAGCCCATACCTGTGTCCACATGTTTGCTTGGCAACTGTTCCAGCGAGCCGTCTGCCTTTCTGTTGAACTGAATAAAAACAAGATTCCAGATTTCAATTACCAACGGATGCCCTGTATTTACAAGTGCTTTTCCATCTGATGTTTTTCTTTCATCATTGTTACGGATATCAATATGAATTTCTGAACAAGGACCACAAGGACCGGTATCGCCCATTTCCCAGAAATTATCCTTTTTAGACCCGGCAATAATGCGATTTTCATCAATATGTGTTTTCCAAAAATCATACGCTTCTTTGTCCATTTCGAGTTTATCATCCACGCTACCTTCAAAAACGGTTACATACAAACGATCTTTTTCAAGTTTTAAAACATCCGTTAAAAACTCCCATCCCCAAGCAATGGCTTCTTTTTTGAAATAGTCTCCAAACGACCAATTACCGAGCATTTCAAACATGGTGTGATGATAGGTATCATGGCCAACTTCTTCTAAATCGTTGTGTTTTCCGGAAACACGAAGGCATTTCTGTGTATCTGCGATTCTGGGATGCACAACAGGACTGTTTCCTAAAAATATATCTTTAAACTGATTCATCCCTGCATTTGTAAACATGAGGGTTGGATCGTTTTTTATTACCATTGGCGCAGAGGGAACTATTTCGTGATTTTTTGATCTGAAAAAATCTAAAAAATGCTGCCTGATTTCACTGGAGCTTAACATACTTTTAAATATTAAATTTTAGTTCAAATTTGCGTTTTGTATTGAAACTTGAATTGTTAGTAAATTATTTGTTGCAAGTTGCAAGTTTGACCGTAGACTGAGCGGAGTCAAAGTCAAGGTTGCAGGTTTGACCGTAGACTGAGCGGAGTCGTCGCCGCAACGAAGTCAAGGTTGCTGGTTTTACTAATTTTCAAGTTTATTACACATTATTAAAGTTTGCAAAAATAATTTATTTCAGTAAATTTGTTCACTTTTTCGTAAGAAACCCTTAATTTAAGGGAATAAAATAAAAACAAGAATGCCAAAAAGCAAATATAAATTTAATCCTGAATCTTTAAGCTTTGATAAGATAGAGATAAGCTTCAGGAAAAAACTGAAGAAAAGTATGCCTTACTTTTTTTCCAGCTTTGGCGGTGCTTTGGTTATTTTTATAATTTTTGCATATTTTATTGACTCTCCCAAAGAGCGCATCCTGATTCGTGAAAACAAGCAAATGAAACTTCAGATGAAAATTATAAACAAACAGATGGATCAGGTGCTTGAAGTATTAAACGACATTCAATATCGGGACGACAACATTTATCGCGCAATATTCGGAGCTGAACCTATATCTGATAATGTAAGAAAAGCAGGATTTGGCGGAAGTAATAAATACAAACATTTACAAGGGTATTCTAATTCAGATTTGGTAATAAATGTTGTTAGCAAATTAGATAAATTAACAAGACAGCTTTATGTACAGTCAAAATCCTACGATGAAGTTGTAAAACTAGCGCGAAACAAAGAAGAGTGGCTAAAATCTATACCCGCTATTCAACCCGTTTTGAATAAAGATTTAAAATTAGTTGCATCCTTTTACGGCTGGCGCATGGATCCAATTTACAAAACCATGACGCACCATGATGGAATTGATTTTGCGGCTCCTCTTGGTACAGATATTTATGCCACAGGAGACGGCACTGTAGCAACTGTCGAATATAGCAGAGGCGGTTATGGTTTTGAGATAATAATTGATCATGGATTCGGATATAAAACCCGATATGCGCATCTTAGCAAAATGCTCGTAAGTCATGGTCAAAAAGTTAAAAGAGGTGAATTAATAGCAAAAATGGGAAGCACAGGAAAATCCGTAGGATCGCATTTGCATTATGAAGTTTTAAAAAACGGCAGAGCTGTTGACCCGATTAATTATTATTTTCTGGATCTTACACCGGAGCAACATGATAAAATGATTGAAATGGCTGCGCAGGGAGGACAGGCGTTGGATTAACGGAAAAATTTTGAAGTGCTGACTTCGACTTCGCTCAGTCAGCGGGTCAAATCTTCAACTATAATTTTAATAGTACACATCAGATAAAATGCCTTACAAAAAACCAAAAATAGAAAAAATATATTACAGCATCAGTGAGGTTGCGGGAATGTTTGGTGTGAATATGTCGCTCATTCGTTTTTGGGAAAAAGAATTTGATATTATCAAACCTCATAAAAACAAAAAAGGAAATCGTCTTTTCACAAAACAGGATATTGATAATTTCCACTTAATTTATCATTTAGTTAAAGAAAGAGGCATGACCCTTGCAGGGGCGAAGAAAAAACTTGAGAACGGCAAAGAAGAAACAATGCAAAACTTTGAAGTCATCAACAAGCTTCAAAATATTAAAGATTTACTTCTTGAAATTAAAGACGAATTAGATACTGAAAATTAAAAACAATCATGAAAAAATTATTTTTTAAATATTTAACTTTTCTTTTAATAATATCTCTTTTTCCCTCATGTGCGACAATGTTCAGGACAGGAAATCAAGATGTTTATTTTTCATCTGAACCACCCGATGCTGAAATATGGGTAATGGGTCAAAACACAGGACAAAAGACACCTTCAACTGTAAAAGTAAAACGAAAAGTTCGTTCTAACACTTATAAAAATAACGCAAAACATCAACAGATTTATGAATTGAAAAAAGAAGGGTATAAAGAATTTTTTCATACCGATATAGGACGTTTTAACGCTGGTTCAGCCATAGCGTGGTATCTTGATCTATGCACATGGGGAATCGGATTGATTGTAGATATACCCAAGGGAGCTTTTCGTGTATATCAAAATTCAATAATTGCAAATCTTACACCTGCCAGTGAATATAAAAAAAATTATAATGCTGATCAGTTATCCAGTAATGAAAACAATGCTATCCAAAGAAGTCCTTACAATGAAAGTCCAGCAAGCGATTTTGATGTGGATAATCAGATTCCTGTTACACCTACAAAAAATCCATACCGATTTGCGCTTGTAATTGGGAATGAAGACTACAACTCATTTCAGAAAGGATTAAGCACAGAAGTCAATGTCGCTTTTGCAGAAAACGATGCCCGAATTTTTGCAGAATACGTAACACAAACATTAGGAGTGCCGGATGAAAATCTCACGATGCTTATCAATGCAAATGCTATGGATATGAACAGGGCGCTAAAAAAAATAAATCTACTGATAAAAAATACAGCAGGAAAAGCAGAAATTATTTTCTACTATGCAGGGCATGGTTTTCCCGATGAAAAAACACAAGAACCTTATCTTATGCCTGTTGATGTTAGCGGAAGCGAACTCGATTTTGCAATAAAACTAAACACTTTGTATAAATCGCTTACAGAATATCCTTCTCAAAAAATAACGGTTTTTCTTGATGCATGTTTCAGCGGAGGTGCTAGAGATCAGGGACTACTTGCTGCAAGAGGTGTGAAAATAAAACCCAAAGAAGGGCAGTTAAACGGGAAAATGGTTGTATTCTCTGCAAGCAGCGGAGAACAATCGTCGCTTCCTTACAAAGAAAAAAAACATGGTTTGTTTACATATTTTCTTCTTAGAAAATTACAGGAAAGTCGCGGAGTACTTACATATAAACAGCTTTCCGATTATTTAACAGAGCAGGTGGGCGTAAAATCAATTATTATTAATAATAAAGAACAGAATCCACAAACGAATGTTAGTGTGGGGGCGCAGGATATATGGAAATTATGGAGCTTCAAATAGTGGGGGATAAAACACATTGTTTTCTTTTTTATAATAGCTGGTTTAGCGTGGCGATTAAATAAATTATTGATTAAAGACGCTTTTCCCATTATTTTTTTAGCATAAAAACAAAATGAAAATAAAAGAAATTACCAAACTTTTTGAATCTGTTGCTCCTTTATCTTATCAGGAAAGCTATGATAATTGCGGTCTTCAGATTGGCAATCCGGATGCGGAAATTAAAGCTGTTTTGCTTACAATTGATGTTACAGAAGAAGTCGTGGATGAAGCAATTTCAATAGGCGCAAATCTTATAATAGCGCATCACCCGCTGATTTTTGCACCCCTGAAAAAAATCACAGGAGCAAATTATGTTGAAAGGAGTATTCTCAAAGCAATTAAAAACGACATTGCAATTTATGCTGCTCATACCAATTTTGACAGTATTACTGGAGGCGTAAATTCTAAAATCTGCGAAAAGCTGGAATTGAAAAATTGCTCCATTTTATCACCTGTATCAGGAGAACTGAAAAAATTAGTTTTTTTTGTTCCTGTTGATTATGCGCAAAAAGTTAGAGAAGCTATATTTACAGCAGGCGCAGGACAAATTGGCAATTACGATATGTGCAGCTTTAATATTGAGGGAAACGGCACTTTCAGAGCAGGAGCAGGAGCTGAACCTTTTACCGGAAAAATCGGCATGTTACATTCCGAAGCTGAAACAAGAGTTGAAACTATTTTTCCAAAAGCTATACAGGGAGCGGTTTTAAATGCACTGCTGCATTCTCACCCCTATGAAGAAGTAGCCTACGATATTTACCCCCTCGATAACAAATATAAAAAGATCGGAATGGGAATGATAGGTAAATTGGAACAAGAAACAGACACCCGTGTTTTTCTGGAAAAATTAAAAAATGTATTTTTAATAAAATCCCTGAAACACTCTGCTATTCATAAGAAAACTATTAATAAAATTGCAGTATGCGGAGGTAGTGGCAGCTTTCTTATCAAACAGGCAATTTCGGCAAATGCAGATATTTTTATAACAGGAGATGTAAAATACCATAATTTCTTTGACGCTGAAAATAAGATAATTATAGTAGACGCCGGACATTTTGAGACCGAACAATTCACAAAAGAAATTTTTTATGACCTATTAATCAAAAATTTCAATACATTTGCGGTTCATTTTTCAGAAAAAAATATAAATCCAATAAATTATTTATAGTATTATGGCTAAAGAAGTAAAGGCAAAAGTGATAGAATCAGCCGAAATCTCGGTAGAAGACAAACTGAAAGCCCTTTTTCAGCTTCAGCAGGCAGACTCAGAAATTGATAATATCAAAATACTTCGGGGGGAACTCCCTTTAGAAGTAAGAGACCTTGAAGATGAAATTGCCGGGCTTGAAACCAGAATTGCAAATTTTGATGAAGAAATTAAAACCCTGAATGCATCCACTACTGGGAAGAAGAACGAAATCAAAGCTGCCGACGATCTGATTAAAAAATACAAGACCCAACAAAATAACGTTCGTAACAATCGCGAATTTGACTCTCTTTCAAAAGAAATCGAGTTTCAAACTCTTGAAATAGAACTTTGCGAAAAAAGAATCAAAGAATTTACTTTTCAGGCTAAAGAAAAAAACGAAATCGTTGATACCTCTAAAAAGCTTCTTGCTGAAAGACAAGGTGATTTGAATATTAAGAAAAAAGAGCTTGACGATATTATTTCAGAAAATCAGAAAGAAGAAGAATCCCTTCAGGATAAAGCAGAACAACTCGAACATAATATTGAGCCACGTCTTCTTACTGCATATAAAAAAATCAGGAAAAATGCGCGTAACGGACTTGCAATTGTAAGTATTGAAAGAGATGCTTGTGGCGGTTGCTTTAATAAAATTCCCCCACAAAGACAAATGGACATTCGCCAAAGGAAGAAAATTATTGTATGCGAATATTGCGGTAGAATTTTAGTAGACCCTGATATTGCAGGAAAATAATAGTCGAAGTATAAATACAATAAAAAAGGCTGGAATTATTCAGCCTTTTTTATTTTCAAACTCCTCCACCGATATGTCGGTTCTTTTTAGAGTCGTAAATATCACTAATCGTTACCAAAATTCCAGTTTCCTCAACACTTCCGAAATGATGATTTTGGACAGTACCAAATGCTTTCATCGTAGGAGAAAGATTCATATAGGCATTTATAAGAGGCGGAATATTTTCTCCGAATAATTTTACTTTCAGCGCAAGAACTTTGTAATCCTCCAGATAACCCGTACCCGTAAAGACACGCTCCATTTCCTGAATGTCAATATTAATAGGAATAGGCTCTAAAGGTGTAACTAGTTTTTCTTTGTCTGAAAAATATTTATGCAGAAAATACAATAAAAAATTTCTGGCTTCAGGATTGTAATTTCGGTACATAGTTACTTTCCCGAAAAAATATTTCACATCCGGATGTTTTACCACAAGCGCACCCAAACCATCCCATAAATTATCTAAAGCAAACAAACCTTTACGGGATGCAGCTGTTGACTGATATGCAGGCTGAACAAAAGATCTTCCGAGCTCAATAGTATAAGGCAAATAATCCAAAATAAATTTATCTGAAAAATTAAATAAAGAAGCCGTTGCTATGTTTACTTTTCCGGATGTGTCAATAGCCTCCTTGCAGTGAATATAACGATATCCGCCCAATAATTCGCGGTCTTTCGGAGACCATACAACCAATTGCTTATAGCAATTCTCACAAACATCGTAATCGTCCAGATCAATTTCTTTTCCTGTACCTCCGCCTGCATCACGAAAAGATATTTCGCGCAAACGTCCAATTTCATTTAATACATTGGGGGAATCATGATATGTTACAATATATATTTCGTTTCCTCCAAAATTTGTTGTTTTTACAAACTTGTCTTTTGTTAGTTCTTTCTCAAGAATATCTTTGCTGACGGGTGGAATAATATCTTTCATATTTCACAAAAATAAATTAAAAAACAAACGTACAGGATTTTTTGAAATTTTACAAATTTGAATTCCGGTTGCTTTGACTCCGACTCCGGTGGCTTCGGCTCCGGTGGCTTCGACTCCGCTGGCTTCGACTCCGCTGGCTTCGACTCCGCTCAGCCACCGGAGTCGAATAAACAATTTATCTACCCATTGAATACACCCGCTCCTTCATATACGCTGCCCATTCCAAAGGGGTTTTGGAATTGTCAAACAATGTATGGGAAACAGGTTTGCCAAAATGGAGCGTTATTGTTTTATTCTTTTGCCGGAACATTTCATCGGGGAGATAAAACATCTCAATATTTGCCTTTATACCAAGAAATGTACGCAAGCGCGAGAGATTATAAAAAAAATTAGAATTCTTTCCCTCAATATACACTGGGATTATATCTCTTTTATGTTGCACAGACTTTGAAATAAAACTTTTTTTCCACTCCAGATCCATTATTTTTCCCTTTACTTTTCGCGACACAAGTCCTGCCGGAAAATACAGTATCCATGCACTTGTATGAAAGGTATCTTCAATAATCTGGGCATATTCTTTCGAGTATTTCCCATGCTTATTTACAGGTATAAAAAGAGGTTCATAATTTTTCAGGTTCGTTAAAATATCATTCACAACAAAACGCACTTCTCTGTTGTGGTGTGAAACGACCTGCAGCAGTGCCATTCCCTCAATTCCGCCTAAGGGATGATTCGCAGCAAAAATATATTTTCCGTCTGTAGGAATATTTTCTTCTCCGCTTGTTTTTATCGTTATATTAAAATACGAAAGAACTGCTTCTACAAAGACAAGCCCGGTTTTATCAGCGTAGGTTCTGAGTACGTAATTTACCTCATTTTCATGAATAACTCTTTTAATATAATGTAGTATAAAACGAGGCAGCAATCGGGCAAGTCGCGGGTTTTTTGCGGCTATAATTTGTTCGATGTCTATCTGTAACGGAGGCTGATGGTTGTTTTCTTTCATAGATAAAAATAATCATGCAAAAATAAAACAATCTTGAAAAGAAAGCTTAAGTTTAGATACAATTCAACAAAAAAGGGAACAACTGCTCCCTTTTCTGTTGAATTACAACATGCAAATCACTTAATTACAATCATCTTTTTTCCCTGACTTTTATCTTTTGCTGTTTGCAGTTGATAAAAATAAGTACCAGCAGCAATATCTGATGTAGATATCAGCAAGGTATCAAATGTCCTGTCTACACGATAACGCTTTATTTCTTTGCCTTGTAAATCGTAAAACACAAGTTCTCCAACATCTACGCCTTCGGGCAATTTGTAATCTACCTTTGTAGTATTAGAAACCGGATTGGGATATGGATTCGAAAGACTACTTTGAGATATCAGATAATTATTAGTTTCTGCTATGCTTTGGCTTAATGTGCCGGGGAGGCTGAATACTTTTGCGTGCCCGTCACGGTAACTTAGTATCATTTTTGTACCCTGTGAAGTATTGTAAATAGGTAATTGCTGTTGTGGAGTATTTACATGAATTAATGGGACTCCCGTATCAGAAAATAATAAATTTCCTTCTTCATTATAAATACCTGTATAATCGATATGAGTATTTATATCAATATAACAATATAGAAATTCTATTTTAGAATCTAAATTAAATAAATGCTGCGAAATATATAAAACTTCCCCAATTCTGTCACCATATAGCAAAGGAAAACTAGAACAATCTATATTTTTCAGTAAAATATGATTCATATTGTATATGCAAATGCATTTCCCTAATCTGTTGATTTTCACATAGCAATCTCCATATTCTTCAAAGTGTACAATCATTAATTGATCGCTAGGGCTATTAAAAACAGAAGAACTATCGTAATCCTGTTCTAAGGTTATCTGTGCCTCTGTATTCATTCCGAAGATTAAAAAAAAATTTAAAAGTATTAGGTTTTTCATAATTTATATATTAAAAATATTTATATAAAAATTAACACTATTTTCTACTAAAAAACAAAAAGTCCATCCTGAAATTAGAATGGGCTTTTTGATTAACATGATTATTGCTTGATCATTTTTTTGGTATCAATCACTTTTCCATTTACAAAAAGCGAATAAGAATACATACCTGCTGCTAGATTTGCAGAAGAAACAATTAAAGTTCCCATCCCTTTTTCTTCAATTTTGAATATTTTAAGCTGGTTGCCAAATTCATCATAAAAAATAATTTGTTATTTGGCTATTTATGTAAAAACAAATTTACAGCATAAAAATGATTATTCCAAAATATTTAAAGATTTTCTAACCTTATTATTCTCGTTCAATATTTAATCTACAAGAAATTTTTATATGTTCTGATTGCTTATAATATTTTCAATTTGAGTAGAAGTTAATCCTGTTATTTTAGATAAAATCTCAATTGATAGTCCTTCTTTTAATCCATTGATTACTGTTTGTAGTTTTTCTTCTTTTATGCCTTCCTTTATGCCTTCCTCGAATTTCGTATCAAACGAATTCTCTAAATCCCTATAATATTTTAAACTACCTTCATATTCCAATAATTCAGTTGGAGAAAATCTTGCTACTTCGGCTATTTCAAATAATTTTTCAAATATATTTTCTTTTAATTTTTCAGGGACTCTTTCAAGTTTGTTTAGATTTTTAATTACATACAGCCATTTATCAAACCTGGTTTCTAATTCATCTATATTTTTGTTGAATTTGGGCATTGTAAGATAAATAAAAGTAAATTTATCATAAAACACTTTGTGCGTTTCAATGTCCGATAATTTTACATCGTAACGATATTTAACTGCTTCATGTTTGTCTTCTTCAAATTCAAAATCGAGAATGGCTATGGTATAAACCGCATTTAATTCAAAATTCCATGTTGATTTTTGCGCTTGTTCTCTTATTGGAAATGTTGAATAATATAAAGCTCGGTCTTTGAAAAATTTTTGCTTCGTTTTTTGAAGTTCAACAATAAATTTTTCTCCTTTTTCATTTTCACAGTATAAATCAAAAATTGCTTTTCTTTCGGAATCTGTTGAACCCAAACGTTCCATAGGCAGATAAGTAATATTTTTTATCACTCCTTGTTCACTTTTTAAAAGCTCATTTAAAAAATCAAGCAATAATTCTTTGCTCGGCTCCTCTCCGAATAATCTTTTAAAACCGTAATCAGTAAAGGGGTTTATATATTTTTCTTTAATCATAATCATTTCATTATTATATTTTTACAAAAATAACAAATTTTATCAAAATTATCAATTATTATTTCTCTTAATTTGATGAACAATCAACGACAAATCCCACCGGTTTTCACACAAAGTCAGACAGAATTATTTTCTATCTTTAATCCGACACTTACTTTTTTAATCGCTGCGGCGATCTTAATCCAAAGTCTTCGTTTTCCAGCAAACCAGTGAGAATAACTTCCCACATGCTTCCCACAATACCTCACAGGATTGCTTAATACTATTCTGTTTTCCAAAATTGCCCTTCCCATTTTATACGCTTTTAAACCAATTTTTTAACGACTCACGAGCCCAATAAAAACAGTCAATCAATTGCTTGTCAAATATTTAATTGATACGCATCAAAAAAGTTATTAACAAAAGTGGGAAAAAGTGGGGGACAGTGTTGGAAAGTGGGGAAGAATTTCTATTTTTGACAAGATTTTTAAAACCGGCGACATGACAACATTTATCGGCGAACATCCCTGCAATGTTGATGTAAAAGGCAGAATACTGCTGCCTTCTGCATTAAAGAAGCAAATGAGCTCTGAGGCCAAAGAAGGCTTCGTTGTCCGAAAAGATATTTTCGAAAAATGTCTGGTTTTATATCCGATGGATGAGTGGGAAATTCAGGTAAAAAGAATCAGAAGCAGGCTTAATCCTTACAACCGTGAGCACAACAAACTGTTGAGGGAATTTTACAAAAACACTGCGGAACTGGCATTGGACAGCGCGAACCGGATTCTTATTCCAAAATACCTGATGGAACTTATCGGCGCATCAAAAGAAGTAATGCTTCACGGCACAGACAATAAAATTGAAATCTGGAGTAAAGAAGCGTACCAGATGGGAATTACAGATGAGGAAGATTTTGCAAAACGCGCGGAGCAATTCCTGGGCGACAAGTTTGAAAATCTTAGTGAACTCCTTAACGATTAAGATCCGATAATTATGAGCATCTACCACACTCCGGTTCTGTTGAAAGAAAGCATTGAAGGACTCAACATCAAACCGGACGGTGTCTACGTAGATGCCACATTCGGAGGGGGAGGACATTCACAGGAAATTCTGAAAAAGCTTTCAATAAAAGGGAAAATTCTGGTTTTTGACCAGGATCCCGACGCTAAAATAAACCAGCTACACGACAACAGGGTTATCTACGCACAGGCAAACTTCAGGTTTCTTAAAAACTTCCTGAGATACCATGATATTGAAGAGATAGATGGCTTGCTGGCAGACCTCGGTGTGTCGTCCCATCATTTTGATTCGGAAAAAAGAGGGTTTTCCTATAGGTTCGACAGTACGCTTGATATGCGCATGAACCCGAATCAGAGAGTTACAGCAGAAGTTCTTTTAAATACATATTCAGAAGCGCAGCTTAAAAATCTGTTTGAAAAATACGGAGAAATCAATAATGCAAAAACAATCGCCTCTGTAATTGTTGCTGAACGGCAAAAAACAAAAATTGATTCTGTAGTGACTTTGAAAAGTACACTCTCGGCATATATCCCAAAACAAACGGAAAACAAATATCTGTCGAAACTCTTTCAGGCGCTGAGAATAGAAGTAAACGCAGAAATAGATTCTCTGAAAACCCTTTTGCTGAGCGCATCGGATGTGTTAAGCGAAGAAGGACGTATTGCTGTAATAACGTATCACTCAATAGAAGACAGATTGGTAAAAAACTTTTTTAAAAACGGAAAATTTGAAGGAGAGGCAGAAAAAGATATTTATGGAAAAACAAGTTTGTTGCTGATACCTGTAAACAGAAAAGTGATTATTCCAACAGATGAAGAAATTGAAAGAAACCCAAGAGCGCGTAGCGCAAAATTAAGAATTGCACAAAAAGCGTGACAAAAAAGAAAAAAAATACGGAAGAAATAAATGAAAAAGTAGCCATGCTTGCAGATATTGCTATGCAGGAGGAGGGGGAGGTCGGTGCTTCGGCTACGCTCAGCAACCTAGAGTCGGAAGAGGAGAAGGAAAAAAATAAAGAGAAGAAAGATAAAAGAAAAGCTTCATTCAGGGATTTAATTGATGGCAGTATTCTTACAAGAGATTATGTAATAGAACAGTTACCATTTTTGCTTTTCATCATGCTGCTTGCAATGGCTTATATAGCGAATAAATACAATTCTGAAAAAATGATAAGGGAAACTATTGCAATTCAAAATGAGCTGAAAGAGCTCAAATGCGAGAAAATTGCAGTTCAGTCAGAATTGATGTCGCTAAGCAAGCAATCAGAAATAGCAAAGCTGATTGATGAGAAAAAACTCGACCTGTATTTGTTAATAGAGCCTCCAAAAAAAATTGTAGTTCCCAGTACTAAACAAAACACGATACAAAATTAAGATGCCCATCAGAAAAGAAATATTAACCCGATTCACAATTATCTACTGGCTGGTTTTTCTTTTTGCTATAGGGGTTATTGCAAAAATTATCCATTTGCAATTTGCAGAGGGGACAAAATGGAAAGAACGCGCCATGGAGTTATCTCAAAAAGAATTTATTATTCAGGCAAACAGAGGCGATATTTTAGATGCAGAAGGAAAAACACTCTGTAGTTCCGTTCCATTTTATGAAATACGCATGGATATGATGGCTGAGGGCATTACCGATGACGTTTTTATTGATAATCTTGATTCTTTAAGCTTATATCTGGCAGATTTTTTTAAAAACAAAACCAAAGAACAATATAAAAAAGAAATAAAACACGCAAGGGTAAGAAAAGAACGCTATTTTCTTATCAAAAAAAATGTTGCTTTTACTGACTTTAAAACCATTAAAAACTTTCCGATTTTCAAAATGGGAAAAAACAGGGGTGGATTTATTGCAATCCCTACTTACAAAAGAGTTAAACCATTTAATATTCTTGCATCCCGCACAATTGGATATGTTTTAGAAAACGAATCGGGTGAAAAATCAGGTTATCTCGGAATAGAAAGCGCTTACGATCATGAACTACGTGGCATAAAAGGGCTTAAACTGATGAAAAAAATTCCAGGGAATCAATGGATGCCTATTCATGATGCGAATGAAATTGAACCCAAAGATGGCAGAGATGTTATTACTACCATTGACGTTATTCTTCAGGATGTGGCAGAAACTTCTCTGATGAAACAGCTTACAGAAAGCAATGCGGACTGGGGTTGTGTAGTGCTGATGGAGGTTTCTACGGGAGACATCAAAGCTATGGCAAACCTTCAGCGCGACAGCTTAGGTAGGTATGGAGAGTATTTCAATCATGCTATTGGCTCAAGTGTTGACCCCGGTTCTATTTTTAAACTGCCATCTCTTATAGTAGCATTAGAAGATGGATATGTAGATCTCGACAGCATAATTGACACTGAAAATGGTGTAAAAATGTACTATAATAAACCTATGCGCGATTCTCATAAAGGGGGCTACGGAAGAATCAGTGTTCAAAAAGTATTTGAAAAATCATCGAATGTCGGGGTTTCAAAAATCATTACAAGATATTACGAAAGTCAGCCACAACGCTTTATTGACAGGCTTTACAGCATGCGATTAAACATGCCTCTCGGACTTGAAATCCCAGGAGAAGCAAAACCTGTAATTGTAGGACCGAAAAACAAATTCTGGTCAGGCTTAACCCTTCCATGGATGTCTGTTGGTTATTCAATACAAATTACACCTCTTCAAATACTGGCATTTTATAATGCAATTGCCAATAACGGAATTATGGTAAAACCCCGCTTTGTTAAAGCAATTCAGGAACATGGAAAAGTAATAAAAACATTTGATCCGGAAATTCTTCATCCCTCAATTTGTTCCAAACAAACAGTACAAAAAGCAAGAAAAATGTTAGAAGGTGTCGTTGAAAGAGGAACAGCCACCAATCTAAAAAATGATCATATAAAAATTGCAGGGAAAACCGGTACAGCTCAGATAGCAAACGATAAAGAAGGTTATGGAAATGCAGGAAATCGTACTTACAGGGCATCCTTTTGCGGATATTTTCCTGCTGAAAATCCAAAATACACGTGCATTGTGATGATTAATAATCCGCGGGGAAAAGTATTCTACGGAGGCTCTCTTTCAGGTCCTGTATTTGAAGAAATAGCAGAGCTTGTTTACGCTAAAAGTTTAGACATTCATGCACCTTGCACTACCAAATATTATCTCGCGAAAAGCGAAATGCCTGATGTAAAAAACGGAAATAAAGATTATCTGAAAACTGCATGCAAAAAATTAAAATTTAAAATGGTAGATGATAATGAAAACGCTGAATGGGTAAACATAATAACAGAACCTTCCAAAATTATTTGCCAATCAACAAATACATCGAGAAAAAATATTGTGCCCAGCGTAATAGGGATGGGCTTATCGGATGCTGTATACCTGTTAGAACAAAAAGGACTGAAAGTATGCGTAAAAGGGAGAGGCACGATCGCAGAACAATATCCGGAACCAGGAATGGAAGTAAATAAAAACGATACAATAAAATTATCATTAATATAAATTGAAAAAATTAAACGACATATTACAAGGAATAAATGTTCTCACTATTCAGGGAAATGCAGATATTGAAATTTCAGAATTAAATTTTGATTCAAGAAAAATTCAAAAAAATAATCTTTTCATTGCTGTATCGGGCACTACTACAGATGGACATTCTTTTATTTCAAAAAGTATTGAAAGCGGAGCTATCGCAATTGTTTGCGAACAGATTCCGGAAAATATTCATAACACAGTTACATATATTCAGGTTGAAAACTGCTCGGATGTACTTGGAAAAATCGCATCCAATTATTTCGATAATCCATCTTCAAAAATACAACTTGTTGGCATAACAGGAACCAACGGCAAAACAACTACTGCAACACTTTCCTATCAGCTTGCAAAACATTTAGGATATAAATGCGGATTATTATCTACAGTAAAAAACTATATAGACAATCAGGCTATAGATGCAACACACACAACGCCCGATGCAATCCAGATCAATTTTCTATTAAATGAAATGGTACATGCCGGTTGCGATTATTGCTTTATGGAAGTAAGCTCGCATGCAATTGTTCAAAATCGTATATCAGGATTAACATTTAAGGGCGCAGTTTTCACAAACATTACACACGACCATCTTGATTATCATAAAACATTTGAAGAATATCTGAAAGCTAAAAAATTATTTTTTGATAAGCTCCAAGCCGATGCATTTGCTTTAGTAAACATTGATGACAGGAATGGAAAAATTATGATGCAAAATACAAGTGCAAAAAAATTAACCTACGCACTTATGTCCCTGTCAGATTTCAGATGCAGAATTACAGAAAGTCTCTTTGACGGAATGCAGCTACAGTTTGACGGGAATGATGTATGGACGCGCCTGATAGGAACTTTCAACGCTTACAATCTGCTTGCAATTTACGGTACAGCAATTTTGCTCGGGCACAATAAAAACGAAGTACTACAGGGACTCAGCAAGCTCACAACCGTTGATGGAAGATTTGAATACATACGCACGAAAAACGACATTACAGCCATAGTTGATTATGCCCACACACCCGATGCTTTGGTAAATGTTTTAAAAACCATTAATGAAATCCGCAACGGACAAGGCAGATTATTTACTGTAGTAGGCGCAGGGGGTAACAGAGATAGAACAAAAAGACCGGTTATGGGTAAAGTATGCTCTGAAATGAGCGATAAAGTAATACTTACATCCGATAATCCGAGAAACGAAATTCCTGAAAATATTATTGAAGAAATATTCGCCGGAGTAGAAATTCACAATAAAAGAAAAACAATAAAAATTACCGACAGAAAAGAGGCAATCATTGCAGCCTGCTCTATGTGTGAAAGAGGAGACATTCTTCTTGTAGCCGGAAAAGGTCATGAAAATTATCAGGAAATCAAAGGAGAAAAACATCATTTCAATGATAAAGAAATTATCATAAATTATTTTAATGAGCTAATTTAATGCTGTACTATTTATTTCATTATTTACAATCAATTCATTTTCCCGGAGCCGGAGTATTTGAATATATTACGTTTCGCGCTGCCGCTGCTCTCATTACATCTTTAATTGTTTCATTACTTATCGGAAAAAAAATTATCCGTTATCTGCAAAGAAAACAAATCGGGGAAACCATTCGTGAGCTTGGTCTGGAAGGGCAGTATCATAAAAAAGGAACTCCGACAATGGGTGGAATTATTATTCTCATTTCCATTCTGATTCCAACTTTTCTTTTTGCAAAACTACACAATGTTTACATCATTCTGATGATTGTAACAACAGTATGGTTGGGTGTTTTAGGATATATAGACGACTATATTAAAGTCTTCAAAAAAAATAAAGAAGGACTTGCAGGTAAATATAAAATATTAGGACAAATAGGACTGGGTCTCATCATTGGATTTACATTTTATTTCAGTCCGCAGGTTGTAATAAAAGAAAAAGTTGTTAAAGAGGAAAAAATAGCACCCGGCGAAAATGGTGAAGGCTACAGCACCAGAGATATTAAATCTTTCTATTTCGCGAATACGTCAAAGTCAACTAAAACAACCATACCTTTTTTAAAAAATAATGAATTTGATTATAAATACTTAGTAGGTTTTCTTGGAAACCAGGCCAGAAGATGGGCATGGGTAGTATTTGTTATCATTACGATTATCATCATCACTGCTGTTTCAAACGGAGCAAACATGACAGACGGACTTGACGGGCTTGCTACAGGAACATCAGCTATTATTGCAACTACACTTGGAATATTGGCATACGTGGGCGGCAACATGATTTATGCAAATTATCTTAATATAATGTACATCCCGCACTCCGGAGAACTGGTAATTTTTGCTGCCGCATTTATCGGAGCTACTGTGGGGTTTTTATGGTACAATTCATTTCCGGCACAAGTATTCATGGGAGACACAGGCAGTCTTGCCATCGGAGGCATCATCGCTGTATTTGCAATTATCATACGTAAAGAATTGCTAATACCGATTTTATGCGGAATATTCCTTGTAGAAAATCTGTCTGTGATGCTTCAGGTAAGTTATTTTAAATATACAAAAAAGAAATTTGGTGCAGGACGAAGAATATTTAAAATGGCACCCCTGCATCATCACTATCAGAAGCTTGGTTATACAGAACCAAAAATTGTTACACGTTTCTGGATTGTAGGAATTATTCTCGCTGTAATAACTATTGCAACACTAAAACTCAGGTAAGAAAATGCAAAAACGAATGGTCATATTAGGAGGAGGAGAAAGCGGCACAGGAGCTGCAGTTCTTGCTAATGGTAAAGGCTTTGATGTTTTTCTTTCTGATTTTGGAGAAATAAAACCAAAATACAAAAAGCTTCTTGAAAAAAATAAAATTTCATGGGAAGAAAAACAACATACCGAAGCTTTAATCCTGAATGCCGATGAGATTATTAAAAGCCCCGGTATTCCCGATAAATTACCCATAGTAAAAAAAATCAAAGCAAAAAAAATTCCTGTTATATCGGAAATTGAATTTGCTGGAAGATATACCAATGCAATAAAAATATGTATAACCGGAAGTAACGGTAAAACAACAACAACGCTTTTAACTTATGAAATACTTAAAAAAGCAGGATTAAATGTAGGGCTTGCGGGCAATGTAGGAAACAGTTTTGCACTTCAGGTACATGAAAAAAATTACGATTATTATGTGATTGAACTCAGCAGTTTTCAGCTTGATGATATGTATGATTTTAAAGCAGAAATTGCAGTATTGATGAACATCACTCCTGATCACCTTGACCGATATGATTATAAATTTCAAAAATATATCAATTCGAAATTCAGGGTTACACAGAATCAAACAGAAGAGGATCATTTCATTTACTGTTCCGACGATTTAGTGATTGTTCAGGAACTGGAAAAAAGAAAAATAAAATCACAGAAATATCCTTTTTCACTTACACAAGAAACACAACAGGGAGCATATTCAAAAGATAACAACATAATAATTAAAACCACTAATACGGAATTTAGCATGACAATACACGAATTAGCATTACAGGGAAGACACAACACCTACAATTCAATGGCTGCGAGCATTGGAAGCCAGATTATCAACATCAGAAAAAACGTAATACGTGAAAGTCTGATGGAATTTAAAGGTGTTGAGCATCGCCTGGAACAGGTTATTATGGTTCATGGAGTTGAATTTATCAATGATTCAAAAGCTACCAATATCAATTCAACCTGGTATGCGCTTGAATCAATGAAAAAACCAATCGTGTGGATTGTAGGAGGACAGGATAAAGGGAATGATTACAGTATGTTGCTCGATCTTGTTAAAGACAAAGTTAAGGCAATTATTTGTCTTGGTATTGACAACTCCAAAATCATTGCCTCATTCAAACCATTAGGAAAAACAATGGTTGAAGCAAAATCTATGACTGATGCAATAGCAGCCTGCTACAAGCTCGCAAAAAAAGGAGATGTGGTTTTGCTATCTCCGGCATGCGCTTCATTCGACCTGTTTGAAAATTATGAAGACAGAGGAAGACAGTTTAAGAAATGTGTTAGAGAACTGTAGGAGAATTAGGAATTAGGAATTATGAATTATGAATTATGAATTAGGAATTACGAATTAGGAATTACGAATTGATGTACGATAGGAATACAATAGGAATACAATAGGAATACAATAGGAATACAATAGAACTTCCATTGAACATCTACTGAACATCTATTGAATATCTATTGAATATCTATTGAATATCTAAAAAAAATTGTAAGAGTAAATAAATGAAAGCATTGTTTCTGAAATATTTTAAAGGTGATCCGGTTATCTGGACGGTAATGATTATACTTTCTGTGTATTCGCTACTTGCTGTGTTCAGTTCAACGGGAACACTTGCATATAAATATCAGGGAGGAGACACAAGCCATTATCTGTTTAAACATTCTACAATCATGCTGGCGGGTTTGGTTATCACATATCTCACACATTATATCCCTTACGTTTTTTATGCTAAAATTTCCCGAATTTTATTTTTTGCATCCATTCCTTTACTAATTCTAACATTAGCATTAGGAACAAATTTGAATGAAGCATCGCGCTGGCTGACACTGCCTGGTGGCGTAACTTTTCAAACATCAGACTTTGCAAAACTAGCGCTGATAATGTTTCTGGCACGAATTCTTTCGAAAAGTCAGGGCGATATGAGAAACTGGAAAACAGCCTTCAGACCTGCAATGATAGCAACATGCGCTGTTTGCCTACTCATATTTCCAGCGAATTTCAGCACTGCTGCAATTATTTTTGTTATTGCTTTTGTAATGATGTTTATCGGAAGAATCAACATAAAACATTTACTAGCCGTAGCAGGAATAGGCGTTGTTCTCGGCGGAATTTTTATAGGTATTATTATGTTCAAATGCGACCTGTTTCCCAGAGGATGCACGTGGAAAAGCAGATGGCTAAGTTTTATAGGCAAAGCAGAAGATCACGGAGATGCAAATTTTCAGGCAGAACAATCTAAAATTGCTGTTTCATCGGGAGGATTATTTGGAAAAGGACCGGGAAACAGTTCTCAAAGAAATTTTCTGCCCCACCCCTACTCCGATTTCATTTTTGCTATTGTTGTGGAAGAGTATGGTTTATTATTCGGGGCATTCCCAATAATAGGTCTGTACCTGTTTTTAATCTATAGAGCAGGAGTTATTATTCGAAAAGCACAATCGTCATTTGCAGCGCTACTAGCAGTCGGACTAACATTCAGTCTGGTTTTTCAAGCATTTATAAATATGGCCGTAGCAGTAAATATATTTCCTGTAACAGGTCAAACGCTTCCATTGGTAAGCATGGGAGGCACATCCATATTTTTCACAAGCGTGGCTTTGGGTATTTTATTAAGTATAAGCAGAAGTATTAAAGAATCAGAGAATGAATCAGACACAGCTCCGGCAACAGCCTAAAAGAATCATCATAAGCGGTGGAGGCACGGGAGGGCATATCTTTCCTGCCATATCTATTGCAAATGCGCTGAAGAAAAAAGACAGCAGCATTGAGATTCTGTTTGTGGGCGCTATCGGAAAAATGGAAATGGAAAAAGTTCCGGCAGCAGGATATAAAATCACAGGTCTTCCGGTTGCGGGCTTTCACAGGAGGCTGACACTAAAAAATCTCACGTTCTTTTTTAAACTTTTTGCAAGTATGATGAAAGCGCGGAAAGTAATCAAGGAATTCAAACCCGATGCAGCAGTTGGTGTTGGAGGGTATGCAAGCGGTCCTGTGCTACGGGTGGCATGTTCAAGAAATATTCCGACAGTTATACAAGAACAAAATTCATATCCGGGAGTAACAAATAAAATTCTTGCAAAAAAAGCAGATAAAATTTGCGTCGCTTATGAAGGAATGGAAAAATACTTTCCTGCAGAAAAAATTATTATCACAGGAAACCCTGTCAGACAGGATATCATTGAACATATTAACATAGAAAAAGCATACGAACATTTTCAGGTTACAGGAAACAGAAAAGTATTGCTGATTGTTGGTGGTAGCCTCGGTGCAAGAACAATAAATGAAAGCATTTGCGCGAATCTTGATTTTTTGCTTCGTGAAAAAATTCAGGTTATCTGGCAGACAGGAAAATCTTTTTTTAATCAGGCAAAAAATGAAATAACACAATATGCCACGCAAGACATTAAAGTGTTTGAATTTATTACCCGTATGGATTATGCATTTGTCATTGCGGATATTGTGATATCGAGAGCAGGAGCAAGCACAATTTCAGAACTTTGTCTGGTTCACAAACCGGCGATTTTGGTTCCTTCTCCTAACGTGGCAGAAGATCATCAGACAAAAAATGCAATGGCACTTGTTAATAAAAATGCAGCCTTAATGGTTACAGATGCAGAGGCCCGTGAAAAGCTCGTGAATGAAGCAATAAAGCTGATTAATGATGATTTTACAAAAAATACATTTAACCAGAATATTGCAAAAATGGCTTATAAAAATTCAGCAGACATTATTGCTGATGAAATATTAAAACTTATAGAAGAAAAGAAGAGACATGCAGTTTGACAAAATTCAAAATATTTATCTGATTGGTATCGGAGGAATCGGCATGAGTGCGCTTGCCCGCTATTTTCTTTTCATTGGGAAAAACGTGGCAGGGTATGATAAAACAAAAACTTCATTAACAGATAAACTCTCTGATGAAGGAATTGCGGTTCATTATACCGACGACCCGAATCTGATTCCTGCATTTATGATTGATAACGCAGACATTGAAAACACGCTTGTAATCTACACGCCTGCCATTCCGGAAGAACATAAAGAACTGACATTTTTTAAAAAAAATAATTTTACCCTTTTAAAACGTTCGGAAGTTCTTGGGATGATTAGTCGGAAAAAAACAAGCATCGCTGTTGCAGGAACTCACGGTAAAACAACCATATCGAGCATGATTGCTCATTTATTGTATGCGTCTGAAAAAAGCTGCAACGCATTTCTTGGCGGGATTTCTAAAAATTACAATACAAATCTTTTGCTGTCAGAATCAAGTCCTTTTGTAGTTGCAGAAGCAGATGAATTCGATCGTTCGTTCTTACACCTTGAACCGCAAATAGCTATTATATCAGCCGTGGATGCAGACCATCTCGATATTTATGGCACGTATGAAGAGGTTAAAAAATCATTTTCAGCTTTTGTGGAAAAAATTCAAACTAATGGAAGCCTGATTATCAAAAAAGGAATCAATATTGAATTGCCAAAAAATAAATTTTATCACATTTACAAATATTCTTTAAATTCAGAAACCGACTTTTTTGCAAGAAATATAAAGATAGAAGCGAATCGGTACGTATTTGATTTTATCACACCTCTGGGTACAGCAATAGAGTCCATTACCTGCGGAATTCCCGGTATCATCAATGTAGAAAATGCCGTAGCAGCACTTGCAGCTGCATTTCTCGCCGGAGTACCTGAAAAAAATATGCGTGATGCAATGCATACATTTAAAGGAAATAACAGGCGTTTTGATATACAGGTTGAAACAAATAACATTGTTTACATTGATGACTACGCACATCATCCCGAGGAAATAAAAGCATTTATCTCGTCTGTAAAAGAAATGTATCCCGGAAAAAAAATTACAGGAATTTTTCAACCGCATCTGTTTTCACGGACAAAAGATTTTGCAGATGACTTTGCGAAAAGCCTCAGCATGCTTGATGAATTAATACTTACCGAAATTTATCCTGCACGCGAAAAAGCAATGCCGGGAGTAACATCTGAACTAATTTTTGATAAGGTTTCAATAAAAAATAAAATACTGTGCAGCAAAACAGAAATAACAGGAAAAATTAATAAAAATAATACAGAAGTATTACTGACAATGGGAGCAGGCGATATAGACCTGTATGTATCGGAAATAAAACAACTTTGCCTGAATGCTTAAAAAAATATTACATATAACAGGATGGTTGCTTGTACTCGCTTACATGGTCGTGGCTCTTGGGTTTACAAATAAAAAAAGTGAAGAGATAAAGTGTCATAACATTAAAGTGATAATTAAAAATCCGGATCATTCTTTTATTGAAAAAGAAGACATCTCGCTATTATTTGACGTACATAAATTACAGCCAAAAGGTATGTATTTAAGCACAATTAATCTTGAAAAATTAGAAAGTCTGCTTTATACGCATCCAGCAGTTAAAAAAGCAGAAGTCTATAAAAGTATTGATGGTATTCTTACGGTTGATTTATGTCAGAGAAACCCGGTCATGCGAATAATGAATAAAAAAACAGAAGGATATTATATTGACGAAGATGGAAAAATCATGCCATTATCGGATAAATACACAGCGCATGTTCTTATAGTGAATGGAGAAATAAATGAATCATACAATAAAAACAAAAAGAAAAATTTATCTATCCCTTCAAATGGCGATATGAGCAGAAATTCATTATTAAATGATTTATTCACACTTGGGATGTATATATGGAAAAATGATTTTTGGAAAGCGCAAATTGAGCAGGTTTACATTAACAATCATCAGGAGATAGAGCTGACGCCTCGTCTCGGAGCACACACTATAATTTTTGGGACAGCCGAAAATATAGAAGAAAAATTTTTTAAGCTGGAAGCATTATATAAATATGGGTTAAACAATGTTGGTTGGAAAAAATATAAAAACATAAATATTAAATTTAAAAATCAAGTTATCTGCACTAAAATTGAATAATAAGTATGAAAGGAAGTAGTATTGTAGCAGCTATTGATATTGGAACAACAAAAGTTGTAGCCATTATCGGCAAGAAAGACCCATCTGGGCACATTGAAGTTATTGGGATGGGAGAAACCATATCCACGGGTGTAAAACGGGGAATGGTGCTTAACATCGAAGAAACCATCAATGCTATTCACAAAGCCGTAGAAACAGCACAGAACATGGCTGGAGTAAAAATTTCTGAGGCTTATGTAGGAATAGCAGGGCAGCACATTAAAAGCGTAAAAAGCAGGGGATCTATCAACACGGATGTACGCAATGAAGAAATCAACAAATCAGACGTAGAGCGTTTGATCGAAAACATGTATGGAATTCCCATCAATCCGGGAGAACAAATTCTGCACATTCTGCCACAGAGTTTCATTGTAGACAATGAAACCGACATAAAAAATCCAGTGGGCATGTATGGTAAAAGGCTGGAAGGGAATTTCCACATTGTCATAGGACAAACAGCTGCTGCAAATAACATTAATAAATGCGTGGCAAGAAACAACATTACACCTGTGGGGCTAATTCTTGAGCCTCTCGCCTCATCACGTGCAATTCTTACTGATGACGAAAAAGAAATCGGCGTTGCTCTTGTAGACATAGGTGGTGGCACTACAGACATTGCTATTTATTATGATGGGATTATATGCCACACAGCCGTTGTTCCCTTTGGAGGAAATGTTATCACTTCAGACATCAAACAAGCATACGCAATATTAGAACGTCAGGCAGAATCGCTGAAACTTCAGCATGGGTCTGCTTTCCCAAGCTCTTTAGACGATGATTATCTGATTACCATTCCGGGATTAAAAGGACGCGATCCGAAAGAAATTTCATGCAACAGCCTTGCGCACATTATTCAGGCAAGAATTGATGAAATTTTCGGAGCAATATATTACCAGATTGAAACATCAGGATTCGGTGACAAACTTGGCGCAGGCATTGTTATAACAGGTGGTGGCTCCCTGCTGAAAAATCTTCCGCAAAGAGTTTCATACATTACCGGAAAAGACATACGCATCGGCTATCCGAATGAATATCTCAAGAGTGATGTAATTAAAGAAATCAACCATCCACGCTTCTCTACATCTATTGGCTTGATTCTTTTAGGATTTGAACAAACAAAAATTGTAAATTTCATAGAAGAAGAAAAACCTGCAATCGAAATTACAGAACCGGTTCATGAAATTCAGGCGGAAGAAGATGTTACAATTTCTGCAACAGAAGAACAAAATTCTTATAGACCGGAAGACTATAAAGAAGAAGAAATTGAACATTCCGATAACACCAATAAAGAGAATAAAAAACCGGGTTGGTTCGGAAGAATGGTTGATAATCTTTTTGATTATAAAGACACTAAAATATAAAATTATTGCTTTAAATCAAACAACCTAACCTATATTATTCATAAACTTTAATAATGGTGTTGCAAGTTACAGGTTGCAAGTAAAATATTAAAATATCAAATATCATAATACAACATGAAACCTGCAACTTGAAACAAAAGGTAGAAGTATATGAATTAAACCATCTAAAATAAACATTTCAGGTCAACATTTATGTAACTAATAAAAACAAACAACATGTCAGAAGATATATTAAATTTCGAGCTGCCCATTGACGAAACCTCAATCATCAAAGTTATTGGTGTAGGTGGAGGCGGAAGCAATGCTGTTAATTACATGTATGAAACAGGCATAAAAGATGTAGGCTTTGTCGTTTGCAATACAGATGCGCAGGCATTAAAACGCAGCCCTATTCCAAATAAAATTCAACTGGGGATGACTCTAACAGAAGGTCGTGGTGCCGGCAACAAACCCGAACAGGGGAAACAGGCTGCCATAGAAAGTCTTGATGACATTCTGAAGATACTCGAAGACAATACAAAAATGGTTTTCATCACTGCGGGAATGGGCGGAGGAACAGGAACCGGAGCTGCGCCGATTATTGCAAAAGCAGCTAAAGAAAGAGATATTCTGACAGTGGGTATTATAACGATACCTTTTAAATTTGAAGGACCTCTGCGTTTTGAACAAGCGATTCAAGGCATAGCAGAAATGAGACAGTATGTTGATTCCCTTCTGGTAATTAACAATGAAAAACTCCGTGAAATTCATGGCAATCAAAAAATTTCAGAAGCATTCAAGAGAGCAGATAACGTCTTGGCAATAGCTGCGAAAGGAATTGCTGAAATTATAACGGTACATGGTTACGTAAATGTTGACTTTGAAGATGTAAAAACAGTAATGAAACAAAGCGGTGTAGCACTTATGGGATCTGCATCCGCAGAAGGAGAAAACCGAGCAGCCGATGCCATCAAAGAAGCCTTAAATTCTCCTTTGCTTAACAACAATGATATAAACGGCGCAAAAAATATTCTGCTGAATATTACTTCCGGAACCGAAGAAATTACCATGGATGAAGTTGGCGAAATCACAGACCACGTGCTGCGTTCGGTTAAAACATCCGCAAATATTATATGGGGGAATGGTGCTGATGAAAATCTTGGAAATAAAATTAATGTTACAATTATTGCAACCGGATTTGAAGCAAACAGCATTCCTGAACTTACCACCTATGAGCCTGTTGATACACGAAAAGTCGAACTCGACAAAAAGGAAGAAGAAAAAATAATTGTAATTCCTGAAGAAAACAACGAAGTCGACATAATTGAAATCATAGATGAAGTGCAAGAAATCGAACATTATGAAGAACCAATAAATGAAACGAAGGCAACAATCAGCAACAACAATGAACCTGAGTTGTTTTCCTTTAATAAAGAAAAAGAAGAGGATGTAACAAATTTTCAGGTAAAGCCTGTTTCACAAGCAAGGGAAAGCACTGAAGTAAAACAACTTTCCATGCCACTTGAAGAGACTAAAACCATGCGTGAAAAATTTGAAAAAATAAAAGCGCTCAGCAACCTCAGCGATTCGCATGTAGAAAAAATGGAAAACGAGCCGGCTTACAAAAGACTTCAAAAAAATATTGCTAAAGAAGAAACGAAACAAGAAACGGAAGTATCACGATTTACCGCATCAACTGATAGTAACAACAACATACAGATACGCGAAAACAATCCCTATTTACACGACAAAGTAGACTAACGGAAGATGAACTTGTAATCTAAAAAATTATTGAAAATGTTGCAGGTTGCAGGTTACAGGTTACATGCAACCTGCAACCTGCAACAAAATTAAAAAATAACTTACTTTCAAAGAATAATAAAACTATGGCATTAGAAGAAAAAATCAACAACGACATTAAAGCAGCAATGCTTGCAAGAGATCAGGCAAAATTGCTTGCGCTTCGCGCAGTTAAAGCCGAAATTATCATGGCTAAAACATCGGGCGCTGGAAATATAATAACATCCGACACTGAATTAAAAATTCTTCAAAAATTAGTTAAACAAAGAAAAGAAGCTGCTCTGGTGTACAAACAGCAGGGGCGCGAAGATCTTTACACACAGGAAGAATTCGAAGCATCCGTTATTGAAGCATATCTTCCTAAACAAATGAGCGAAGAAGAAATAATTACAGATCTGAAAAAAATCATTGCAGAAACCGGAGCCACATCTGTAAAAGAAATGGGCAAGGTAATGGGAATTGCAAGCAAACATTTTGCAGGAAAAGCAGATAATAAAATAGTATCCGATAAAATCAAAGAGCTTCTTGGTTCATAATTCTTTTCAGTAAGCGGGTGCAGCCCGCTTTTTTTACGCCTATAGATCAACACATTATCTTTTTTCTTGTCAGTTTAGGTTTTAAATATTATTTTTGATTCTTTTTCGTTTATTAATGTTATAAATTAAACCAAAATAACATGTGTGGAATTGTAGGCTATATAGGAAAAAGACAAGCATATCCTATCATAATAAAAGGACTCAAAAGACTTGAATATCGTGGTTACGATTCAGCAGGAGTTGCTATTCTTAATGGTGAAACCCGTATTTTTAAATGCAAAGGTAAGGTTTCTGATTTGGAAGAACTGACAAAGAAAGAAGACATGACCGGTTTCATTGGAATAGGACATACACGATGGGCAACACATGGGGAGCCAAATGATGTAAATGCGCACCCACACGCTTCAATGAACGGACATTTTGTAATTATACATAATGGTATTATTGAAAATTATTCAAGGTTAAAACAAAGACTTGAAGACAGGGGCTACATTTTTAAAAGTGAAACAGACACTGAAGTCCTTGCCAACCTCATCGAATATATTTACATGAAAGGGAATGTATCAGCTGAAATTGCTGTACGCCTTGCCCTGACAAAAGTTATCGGTGCCTACGGAATTATTGTTATATGCAAAGATGAAAAAGAACAACTCATTGCAGCCAGAAAAGGAAGTCCGCTCGTTATCGGGATTGGAGACGGAGAATATTTCTTTGCTTCTGATGCTACTCCCATTGTTGAGTACACGCACAGTGTAATATATATGAACGACAACAATGTTGCTGTAATAAAAAACAACGATCTTTCTCTTAAAACAATACATAACGACACGCTAACTCCTGAAGTACACACATTAGATCTTGATATTGGTGAAATCGAAAAAGGTGGTTTCGACCACTTCATGCTGAAAGAAATATTCGAGCAATCACGCTCTATTCTTGACACAATGAGAGGGCGCGTTGTTTCGGATAATCCTGAAATTACTCTGGGCGGACTTTACCATGTGATGCCTCGCCTTATAGAAGCAAAAAGAATTATTATCATTGGCTGCGGAACCTCCTGGCATGCGGGACTTGTTGGGGAATATCTTTTTGAAGAGTTCGCCAGAATTCCGGTAGAAGTAGAATACGCATCAGAATTCCGGTACAGAAATCCGGTTATATTTAAAGACGATGTTGTTATAGCAATAAGCCAGAGCGGTGAAACAGCAGATACGCTTGCTGCAATTAAACTTGCAAAAGAAGCAGGTGCGTTAGTACTGGGAATTTGCAATGTTGTCGGATCAAGTATTCCGAGAGAAACGCACGCAGGAGTTTACACGCATGCAGGTCCAGAAATAGGTGTTGCCTCAACAAAAGCATTCACTGCCCAAGTAACAGTACTTGCAATGATTGCTATGCACCTTGGAGACAAACGCGGCACGCTTACCAAAGAAGAATACACTGCGCTGATTAAGCACCTTACAGAAATACCCAATAAAGTTGACAAGATTCTTTCTAAAAATGAAGAATACAAAGAAATTGCAGCACTATACAAAAACTCAAACAACTTTCTCTATTTAGGTCGTGGTTACTACTTCCCCGTGGCTCTGGAAGGAGCATTAAAACTTAAAGAAATTTCTTACATACACGCAGAAGGATACCCCGCTGCTGAAATGAAACACGGACCGATTGCGCTCATTGACGAAAAAATGCCGGTAGTTGTTATTGCCGTAAAAGATAACACCTATGATAAAATTGTAAGCAACATACAGGAAGTAAAAGCGAGAAAAGGTATTGTTATTGCTATTGTCAATGAAGGAGACACGGTGATAAAATCAATGGCCGATCATATTATGGAAATTCCGAATTCTGATTTTGCGCTTGCACCATTGCTGGCAGTTATTCCTTTGCAACTCCTCTCCTACTACATTGCTGTAATGCGAGGATGCAATGTTGACCAGCCAAGAAATTTAGCGAAATCGGTAACAGTAGAGTAGACAATTTTTTTACACAATATATGAATATGAACATTCAGCAGATCAAGCAACGATTTGGGATTATTGGCAGTTCTGAAAAACTTGACCATGCTATTAATGTTGCGGTACAGGTAGCGCCCACAGATCTTTCTGTTCTTATTACAGGGGAAAGCGGTTCAGGAAAAGAAGTTTTCCCTCAGATAATTCATCACTTCAGCGCACGTAAACATGGTCAGTTTATTGCTGTTAATTGCGGTGCTATACCCGAAGGGACAATAGATTCAGAACTTTTTGGTCATGAAAAAGGTTCCTTCACGGGTGCTTACGACATGCGTAAAGGGTATTTTGAAGTTGCAGACAAAGGCACCATTTTTCTGGATGAAGTTGCAGAACTGCCTTTATCTACACAGGTTCGATTACTCAGAGTTCTTGAAACCGGCGAATTTTACAAAGTCGGTTCTTCTAAAGTTCAAAAAACAAATGTAAGAGTTGTGGCTGCAACAAATCTAGATGTTCAAAAAGCCATTAATAACGGAAAATTCAGAGAAGACCTGTATTACAGGTTAAATACTGTTCCGATTTATATTCCGCCGCTCAGGGAAAGAAAAGAGGACATACATTTGTTGTTCAGAAAATTTGCCGGCGATTTCGCAGAAAGATATCGTATGCCGGCGATTCAACTCGATAATGAAGCTGTCCGGATTTTAACAAATTTCAGATGGAACGGAAATGTTAGGCAGCTAAAGAACATTACGGAGCAAATTTCAGTTATTGAACAAAAACGTGAAATCAATGCGGAAACACTGAGAAAATATGTTCCGGATCACGATACAACAACACTCCCCGCTTTATATAATAAGCCCATTGACGAACAAACCTTTGCCAATGAAAGAGAAATTCTTTACAAAATTCTCTTTGATATGAAAAAAGACGTGAACGACCTTAAAAAGCTTGTCCACGATATCATACAGCATGAACCCGATGCTTTTACACAGGAAAAAAGAAATAAGATTTTTGAAAATATTTACGAAGAAGCCGAGCCCCTTGTACAACAGCACACATCTGTAATTTCTGACATAAAAAGGAATAATCCAGACGATATTACAGACACAGAAGTTTTTGTCGAAGAATCATTATCTATAACAGACAAAGAAATCGAACTCATAAAAAAAGCACTGGATAGACATAAAGGCAAAAGAAAATATGCAGCTCAGGAACTTGGTATTTCAGAGCGGACACTTTATCGGAAGCTTAAGGAGTATAATTTGGATGAATAATATTAATTTAGAATTAGGAATTCAATTGGAATTCAATAGGAATTCGGTAGGAATACAATTGAACATCAACCGAACACCTATTGTTGTACTATCGAATTAACAATTGAGCATCTATTGAACATCTATCGTAGCACTACCGAACATCCTTATATTCTTTCGTATTATTAAAAATGAAGACAAAAAAATTATGTATAGAAAAACCTGATGCACATTTATAAATTATATATCAAAATACGGAAACCTGAAATACTTGCTTTTTTTTCAATTGCATATTTTTGCTTTTTTTTAATGACTGCGTGTACTGTCAGCTATTCCTTTACAGGGGCTTCTATATCGCCGGATATTAAAACAGTTTCTATTCCAAATTTTCCGAACAGGGCAGCCAATTTTCAGCCTGTATTAAGCCAAGAATTTACAGAAGCGATGAAAGATAAATTTACCTCGCAAACGAATCTACAGCTTGTTGCAGCAAACAGCGACCTGAATTTTGAAGGCGAAATTACAGATTACAAAGTGGATCCGCTTGCCATACAACAAAACCAGACTGCCTCGTTTAACAGGCTTACTATTACGATAAGAGTAAAATTTACGAATAACAAAAATCCAAAACAAGACTTTGACAACAGTTTCAGCAAGTACGAAGATTATGAGTCATCAAAAAGCCTTGACAGTGTAGAAAAAGAATTAATAAAGCAAATAGTAAAACAATTAGTGGATGATATTTTTACAAAATCGGTTGTTAATTGGTAGTGCTGGTCTTTCATTCGATTTAGGAATAGTATAACATTGTACTAATTGTGTTCAGCCAATATTTTGATTTGGAAGATTTCTAAATTACATTTATATTTGAGTAAAAACAACAGTTATGATACTTACAAACGAGAAACTAAAATTAAATCAAATTAAAAATCGAGCGAGAGAAACATGGGCTTTGATATATAACCCAGAATATAAGGATGGCAATATATTAATATCCGGAGAATTGATTTACTTTAACAAAGACAAGCAAAAAGTATATGAAATCTTAAAAAAAGACAAAAGCAAAAATAAAAATTTTGCTGTTTTATATATGGGAAAAATGCCAACAAACGAAGTTTATGTTTTATGACCCACAATCAATTTAACGGCAAACATGGACTCGTATTAGTAAATGTATCAATAAAAGGGAAGAATGGAATTGGTGTATTTATTTTTGCAATTGACACCGGAGCTACAACATCATTAATAAATCAAGATGTTTTAGAATCTCTGGGGTATCAGAAAACCGATGCTATTGATTGTATAAATATCACAACCGGCAGTAGAATTGAAAAGGCTCAACTTTATAAAATATCTTCAATTAAAGTATTAGGATTAACAAGAAAAAATTTAAAAGTAATCTCTCATAAACTACCATACACAACATTTGTTGACGGATTATTAGGGCTTGATTTTTTCAGAAATAAAAAACTTATAATTGATTTTTCTAAAGGAAATATTACGTTAGAATAACATTTTAATGAAATGAACAGGGAAAAATTCATAGCATATCTTAAAAATCCTGAAACGCTGAATGAAAGCAGCCTGATGGACGTCATGGAAGTGGTGCGTGAATATCCCTATTTTCAGACCGCACATTTGCTTTTATTGAAAAATCTACATAATCAGGAAGACATTAAATACAACAATCAGCTTAAAGTCTCCTCTGCATACATTACAGACAGAAAAATATTACACAAGCTGATTTTCTCCAAACTCATTCAAAATGTTTCTGTAGCGCAACAAATACCCGTGTACGATGAACAAATAGAAATTTCTATTCCTGTTGCAAAAACTTCTGAAACACAAATTCCGGTTATCAGCAAAGAAAAAATTGAAGAAAAATCAACGATAGAGGCATTACCGGAAGAAATCTCTAATAATACAGAAACGTTGATTCCTGAAATTTCAGACATACCTGCAGACCCGGAAAAAATTTCTGAAACAAAAATTTCTGCAAAAGAAGAATTCATACCTGAGCAGGAACAGATTATTGAAGAAAATACAACAACAAATATTTATGAAGAAAAAATAGATGAAAATATAATTTCTGATGTTACAGATTTTATTCCTGAAGAAAAAATAACAGAACCTGAAAATACAGAAATAATTGAAGAAATCACTGAAAAAACATCAGAAAAAGAAACTGAAATTCAATCAGAAATTCTTCCAATTGTTCTTGTAGAAAAAACAGATGAAATTAAACAAGAAATTATTCCCGAAGAAATAATAAATGAAGAAATTCTGTCTGAACTTACCGAGGATAATACTGAATTAATAACTGTTCCAGAGGTTTCAGAAGTTGAGACGGAAAATAATTCTGAATATTCTGAAATAAAAGAAACAAAAAATAAAGTACATTCAGTACAAGTATTTTCAGAAGAAAAAACAAACGATGAGATTACAGAACTAGCCTCTGACGTAAAAGAAGAGACTCTTATTGAATCAAATCAATTTGCGAATGCAACACCTATATCAGAAAAAGAACAGAAAATTTCATTAAAAGAGTATGATGGAGATATGCCTATTGAAGTAAGTTTACACAAAGAAGAATATATTCAACCATCAATAGAAAAAACAGAAATCAAAGAAATTACTCCATCTGAAACCAAATCTCCTGCTGAATTAATATTAAACCGCTTGGCTGAAATTGCTGCTAAGAAAAAAGATGTACCGGAAATTTCAGATATAGAAAAAACTGAAAGAAAAATTTCAGAAACTCCGGTATCTGTAATTAAATCTGATGTAGATAAGCCCAAAAGAAAAAGTTTCATTGACCCGAATATAGAAACCATTGCTGATAAAATTTTAAGAGAGCTGAAAGAAAAAAGGACAAAAACTATTGAAATTTCTGAAAAAGAAAAATCTAAAATTATTATCGAAGAATTTATTACGGAAAAAACGGCGCTTGTAGAAGTTCCAACTAAAGATGAAAACTTAATTTTCCCCGAACAATTGTATCAAGAATTTCAAGTTACTGAAGCCATCGAAAGCCCCATCTCTACTAATGTTACTGAAACAAAAACAGAGGAAGAAATTTCTGGTACAATAACTGAAACAGAAAGCGCAGTTGAAACAAATATTAGTGAAGAAAAAATTTCTGATGAAATTCCAGAACTGCTTTCAGATGTATTACCAACAGAAGAAATAAGAGAAATTGAAATTTCGGATGAAACATTAATCGTTACGGAAAGTATACATCAAGATATACCTGTTACTGAAACCATCGAAAGCCCTATCCCTACTGATGTTATCGAAACAAAAACAGAAAAAGAAATTTCTGACACAATAACTGAAACCGAAAGCGTAGTTGAAACATCCATTACAAATGAAACCATTGCTGTTAAAATTCTACGAGAGCTGAAAGAAAAAAGGATAAAAACTGCTGAAATTTCTGAAAAAGAAAAATCTAAAATTATTATCGAAGAATCTATTTCGGAAAAAACTGCGCTTGCAGAAGCTCTAACTAAAAATGAAAGCTTAATTTTCTCGGAACAAATACAGCAAAAAATTCAAATTACTGAAGCCAACGAAAGCCTCAACCCTACTGATGTTCCTGAAACAAAAACAGAAGAAGAAATTTCTGACAAAATATCTGAAACGGAAAGCACGGTAGAAACATCCATTGCTGATGAAAAAATTGCTGACGAAATCCCAGAGCTGCTTTCAGATGCAGTACCAACAGAAGAAATAAGAAAAATTGAAATTTCGGATGAAACGAACAAATCCGTTTCTGAAATCACTAAAACAATATCTGAAAAAGTTGCAGAAAAAGAGCCGGATGTCATAATCAGCAAAGAGAAGAAAAAATCTTATTTTGTTAATTCCGAAAACGATAGCATTGCAGATAAAATACTACGACAAATTCAGGAGCGCCGTGAAAAACTCTTAAAGCCCTCTGAACATTCAATACCTGTTTCAGACGAACCACAGAAAGAAAAAACTGAAATACTACAGGTTTTAACCGAAAAAGAAACCCTTGTTCCTGTTGAAGAAATAATACAGGAAAAAGCCGTTACAATGTCCGAAAAGCCAGAAGAAAAACAAGATATTCTGCAATCAGAAAAAATGGCTGAAATATTATCGGTTGAAAAACCTGTTACAGAAAAAGAAGAACAAGTATTTGAAGAATATATCATCTCTTCATACGAGGAAATCCCGGCTGATGAAGCAGAAATTCCGGAACATATTATACAAGAAATTTTTGCATCTGAAGAACCAATAGAGAAATATGTAGAAGAAATCATAGTTAAAAAAACCATTATTCAGGAAATTTCAGAAATTAAAGAACCAGCAGTTAAAGAAGAAAAAATTCCGGATGCTGAGGTAATTATAAATACACCTGAAGCTCCTGTAAAAGCCAAAGAAAGGGACAAGGAAAAAGAAAAAATTGCGGAAAAAATAGTAGAACAGCTTCAGAAATACCGTCTGGAAAAAATTGAAATTCCTGAACTAAAAACAACTATTGCTGCATCTGAAATTGTTTCTCCCTTTGTATCGCTTTCTGATGATGAAGAAGATGAAATTCCTCTGTCTCTTATTGATAAAATACAGCCGGAACAATTTATAAGCGAAAAAGAGCAAACAATTGAAGCAGTTAAAGAGGAACAAGCTGTTATAAAATCAGAAGAAAGCACACCTGAAATTTCTGTTCAGGAAGAAAAAATGATTCCTGTCTTTGATCTGGAGACCCTGCAAAATATGGTTTCTATTGTTATAAAAGAACAAATATCTGATCTGATTGAAGAAAAGCTGTCAAAAATTCAACCACAGGATACTGAAAAAATTGAACGACTACTAAACTTGCTTGAGTCGGAAACAAAAAAACAAGTTGAACATTTTCCAGATACAGATATTCAAAAAAATATCCAAAAAGAAAAAACAGTTGAAATAACGCCTGAAGAAGAATCGCTGTTTGAATTTGAAACACAAAGCACTGTAGATTATTTTTTAAATAAAAAACAGGAAGCAAAGCCCGAATCCATTGATGCTTATAAAAAATACACGAACATTCACAGCGACCTAATTGAAAAATTCTTAAATGGCGAACATAAAATTACTAATGTGGAAAATCCGACCATTCTGAAAGAAATTTCAAAACAAAGTATTAAAGAAAACGAAGAGTGTATAAGCGAAACACTGGCAAAAATATATTTCAAACAGGGGCATTATAGCAAAGCTTTGTTTGCATATCGAAAATTAAGTTTGAAATATCCGGAAAAAAGTATTTATTTTGCAACTCAAATTGAAAAAATAAAAAATATTATTAAAGATTAATAAATTTATATATTATGTATTACGCTATAGCAGTTTTAACAATTATTGTTTGTATTTTATTGGTTCTTATCGTTCTTGTTCAAAACTCCAAAGGTGGCGGGCTGGCAGCAAATTTTGCATCTTCCAATCAGGTTATGGGAGTAAGAAAAACTACCGATTTTCTTGAAAAAGGAACTTGGGTTCTTGCTATCGCGTTGCTTGTATTAAGTATGCTTGCAAGTATTACCATTCCTCGCACCGAAGAAGCAAAAGCATCTGCCATGCAAAAACAAATAAGCAATGCTATTGACCCGGCACAGGGACCAAATATTCCTACACAGGCTCCTGATCAGAATGCTCCACAGCCGAAATAAATTTTTATTTCAGAGCGCACTTGAGTAAAAAAAATTAAAGGATAGGTTTTTTGCAAATCATCTTATCAGGTTGACTATTTCAAAAATTCTAGTCCTGATATAGTTTCATACATTTTAAAATATTTGAAATTTCATCGGGTTTTTGTGTACCAATGAGAAGTTTTCTGCCGTTTAAAAATTCCAGTTGTAATCCTTTATTTCCTGAAACATTGAAAGCCCTGTTTTTATAAAACCCACGGATTCCCCAACCTCCATATTCTACAACAGGGCTGTACTCGCGCACATAAGCCTTTTTAATTTCTACCCATTTATAATGACGGAAAGAAAAATGAAACCAGAAAAAACGAAGAGAAATACCTTCCTTATTTATCTGAGTTTCTAATCTTAATTGCAGCAATAAAAAAGAAATGGTTAAAGAAATCATGCAGGTAAGAATCAGAAAATAGTCGCTTGCAGGGTTATTACCAAATTCATTTCCTAAAAAAACCTGATAAATCAAGCCGAAAAAAGATAAGCCGTTAATAAGCATCAGCACAGCCCATATCCACCATTGCCTGAAGCACTGTTTTTCTGAAAAAAGAATTGTGTTTTCCATGGGAATGTTTATTAGCTCAAAGAGCGCGTGATACGAATACCAATAATCAAAATATCATCTACCTGCTCAAGATCGCCCTTCCATTTATTAATATTTTCTTCTAAATATTTTTTCTGATCTTTCAAAGTATAAGCACTGATGGTTTGTAAAAAATGGCGGAAACGTTTGAATTTATATTTCTTCCCGGCGGGACCACCAAATTGATCTGCATAGCCATCAGAAAACATATAAACCATATCATTGTCGCGAAGCGGAATAACGTGGCTTTCATAAGTCATGCGCTCATCGTAATCAGAGCTGCCCACAGCATAACGGTTTCCCCTTACTTCAATCAGGCGGTTATTTCTGACAATAAACAAAGGATTTATTGCCCCAGCGTATTCCATTGTACGATTATTTTTATCAATCACACAAAGTGAAATATCCATACCATCTTTTACATCTCCATCTATAACATTTTTGCTGAATGTATCAATTACGCCCTCATTTAACTGATTTAAAATTTCAGCCGGATTTTCTATTTCACGCTCCTTGGTAATCGTTTTTAGCAAATCATACCCTATAATAGACATAAAAGCGCCGGGAACACCATGACCCGTGCAATCAACAGCTGCAATAAATATTTTATTTTTTCTTTCTGTTATCCAATAAAAATCACCGCTTACAATATCCCGCGGCTTGAATAAAATAAAAGCGTCTGATAATAATTTGTTAAACAAAAATTCAGAAGGCATCATGGCTTCCTGAATACGCTTAGCATAGTTAATACTATCTGTAATCGCTTTGTTTTTTCTTGTCAGGTCTTCCTTCTGTTTTGCAATTTCAAGTGCTGCATATTGCTTCTCTCTGAGTATCTGATTCGCTTCTTTTAATTTTTTTGTTCTTGTGCTGATGTAATACCATAAAACACTAGCAACAACAATAATATATAAAATAATTGCCCATAATGTTTTCCAGAAAGGAGGGCTAACAATGACGTGAATAGATACGCCTGTATTATTCCAAACCTCATCATTATTGGACCCTTTAATTGTAATAATATAATTACCGGCAGGCATGTTAGAAAATGAAACATTTGGTCTGTTACCAATATCTATCCAGTCAACACTTTGATTGCTCATCCCTTCAATTTTATAGGCATATCTATTTTTTTCAGGATTGGTAAATTCCAATGCGGCAAATTCAATATTTAAAAGATAATCCTGATAAGTTAATTCAATTGTGCTTCCATCCACAAAAGGAATTTCTATTTCTCCGGCATTTGATTTTTTAATAATTTTTGTAATTAAAATCGGTGGAATATTGTTGTTATTTTTAATTCTTTCAGGATAGAAAGCATTGAATCCGCTGATACCGCCCATGTAAATTTCTCCATCTACAGGGCTTTTAAAGTTTGCGCCAAGATTGAATTCCAGCCCCTGCAAACCATCGTCCTTATCATAATTTTTAAAGGTTTTATTTTTTTTATTAAAACAGGTCAAACCTCTTGTTGTTGTTACCCAAATATTTCCAAAATTATCTTCTACAAGTCCGTATAATTCATCGCTGGGCATGCCCTGTTTTGTTGTATAATAAATAAAATCATTGGATCTTTTGTCATACATATCCAGTCCACAATTTGTAGCCAGCCAAATAAAACCTTCTTTATCCTGAAGGAATGCATAAACCGAATTACCGCTAAGACTGTTTAAATTTCCAGGGTCATTAAGAAATTTCTGCACCTTGAACGGCATAAAAGACAGTTTGTTTAATCCTTTAACCGTGGCAATCCAAATATCACCATCAGAATCTTCTTTAATGGTATAAACGTGATTAGAAGAAATACTATTCGGGTCATTAGGGTTTTCAAAAAAACCTCTTGATTCACGGCTTGTAAAATCAAGATAAAAAGCGCCACTTTCAGACCCAATCCAGATATCTCCTTCTTTGGTCTGCGTTATAGAATTAACTCTGGAATTAATTTTCACATCGCCTTTAAAAAAATCCGAAAAAGAAATGAATTGCTTTTTTTCAGGTTGGTAGATCATTACACCTTTTCTTGTACCAAGCCACATATAACCGCGATTGTCTTTAAAAATAACGTGCACATAATCATTTACAAGCTTTTTATTCCCTTCAAGCCTTTCAGAAAAATGCTCTACATCACCTGTAATTCTGTTAAATACATTTAACCCGCCACCCCAAGTGCCTACCCATAGCTTCTCTTTTGTTTCCTCATAAATAGATGCAATCATATTATGAGACAAACCGTTAAAAACATTATAGATCTCAAACTTTTTTGGTTTGAGATCTATTTTATTCAGTCCGCCTCCGTCTGTTCCAATCCACAAATTATGGGAACGATCATTATACAATGCCGTAATGGTATTATTTGTAAGAGAATTGTGTCTGTTCGGGTCATTCACAAAATTTGTAAATGTTCCGCTAATATAATTGTATTTACTTAATCCATCAGAAGTACCCACCCAGAGCATTCCTTCATGATCAAGCAGCAGTGTTATGATATCATCATTTACAATACTTTTTGAATTATGCTGTTCATGATAAAAACGCGTAAAAGTTTTTGTTTTACGATTGAACTTATTTAACCCTTTCCGGGTACCTATCCAGATATTTTTAAATCGGTCTTCAATTATAGTAGTAACTCTATTATCACTAATGCTTTTGGGGTTTAATGGTTCATTTCTTAAAAGAGTGAAAATTTCATCTTTAATACTAAAAAGCCGCAATCCGTCGAAAGAGCCAAGCCATATATATCCTTTGCCATCTTCATACATAGGCCATCCATAATCCCGTTCAAAAAAACTGAAAGGGTCAATTTCAAATTCATAATGAGTAAATTTTTCAGTTGCCGGATCAAGTTTTGTAAGGCAATAAAGAGTACGCAGCCATATTTTCCCCTCCTTATCTAAAATCAGAGAATAAATTTTAGAATCGGGTAGTGTATTTTTACTTCTGGGTTTTCGAACAAACCTTTTTATCTTATTGGTATTTGGATCAAGCCTGTTTAAGCCTGATCTGGTCGCAATCCAGATATTACCTTTCGGGTCTTCCAACATTGAATAAATCCAGTTATCGGATAAAGAATTTGTATCTGTAAGATCGTGAAGAATTATCTGAAAAGTTTTACCGTTGTATTTATTTACTCCGCTCTGTGTGCCAAACCACATATAACCTTTAGAGTCTTGAATAATACTGTAAACGCTACTTTGTGACAGTCCGTGGTCGAGGGTAAGCTGCTGAAAACTCTCAAAAGACATCTGTCCCCTGCTGATTAGCGGGAATAATGCAACAAACAGAAGAAAGAATATTTTGATTTTTTTCATCATAATAAAACCTTGCAAAATAATACATTTTGGGTGTTTAAACAAAAAAATCATTTATTCTCTTCAAATACAGCACTCTTTGTTTGTGGAAAAGCGGCAAACACTTTTGATGGGGATGAAATAAAATCGCCAATTTTTAAATCCTTCCATTTATTATCTATTACGGCTATCGTTGCTTCATTCATGCATAATATATTTGGCCATAAGCGTAAAAAATCGTCAATACTTTTTGTTTTTATTGTAGCATCTATAACCAGTAAACTTTTCTCTTTATTATTTACAATAAAACAATCTCTCAATGGGTCAATGTTTCCTGATGCAATCCATGTTACAGTAAAGAGGCTTTCAAGCGGAACTCCATCGTCCACAAAAACAATGCAGGAAGGAAGATAGTTCTTTGATAAGCATATTTCAGAAACAATTTCCCGGATATGATTTTTTCTTGCTTTTTTTACAGAAAGGATGGTTATTGGCAAACCTTCTTCTAATAATGATACATTAACATTTTTAATATCCTTAAAATCTGAAAAAAACAACCTCATTTCCTCTGCCAAAAGCAAGGCAGATATTCGTTTTTCAGAAGATTGTTCTTCAGGAAATTTTCGGGTTGCATCAATAAACATTTTCCCTCCGAATGCAAAATTTGAAGCAGCATGATCGAGCACATCCAGCGGACCTTTCATGAAATAAATATCGCTTGAAATATCTGTGTTTTTGACAATATGATGAAGCAATTCTTTGTAGTTATGAATATTTACATCTTTATCCGTAACTATCATCACTTTATTGAACATCATCTGCCCTGCTCCCCACAAAGAATTCATAACTTTTTGCGCCTGACCGGAAAAAGTTTTATCTATGCTAACAATAGCAATATTGTGCGCAACGCCGGCAAAAGGTAAATCCAAATCGTGTACTTCGGGAAGCATTGTTTTTTTTATGGGTTCCAGAAAAATCCGTTCGGTGGCTTTTCCAATCCATGCATCTTCCATTGGAGGAATTCCTACTACAGTAGCGGGATAAACAGCGTTGTGCCTGTGCGTAATACAGGTTATATGAAACTTCGGATACCAGTCTGCCAGCGAATAAAACCCGGTGTGGTCTCCAAAAGGACCTTCCCAAAACAATTCCTCTTGAGGATCAACAAAACCTTCTATGATAATATCCGCATCAGCAGGGACTTCAAGGTCATTTGTAATACATTTAACAAGTGAAACTTTTTTTCTGCGCAGAAAACCTGCAAGCAAAAATTCATCAACATTATCCGGCAAAGGCGCTGTAGCAGCGTAAGTATAAACAGGATCGCCGCCCAGAGCCACAGAAACAGGCATTTTTATTCCCGATTTTTTATATTCTGAATAATGACGCGCACCTGTTTTATGTTTATGCCAGTGCATTCCCGTGGTATTACTGTCAATTACCTGCATACGGTACATGCCGGTATTTCTGATTCCTGTTAACGGGTCTCTCGTAATAACCATTGGAAGCGTTATAAAACGCCCTCCATCGTAAGGCCAGCATTGCAATACGGGAAAAATATTCAAATCCGGATTGCGAATAATAATTTCCTGACAAATGCCCCTTCCCTTTTTTACAGAAGGCATCCAGGAGGCAATTCGGTTTAATGACGGAAGTAGTTTAATCTTTTCAAAAAGCCCTTGTTTAGGACTTGTAAGCTCTTTAACCAATTTATCAATTTCGGCAGAAGGTGCTTCAAGCGTTGAAATTCCCAAAGCCATACACATTCTTTTTTCCGAACCGAAAGCATTTATCAACACTGGAAAATTCGTTCCGGTATTTTCAAACAACAACGCTTTTCCTCCATCATTTTGTTTAGAAAAACGATCTGTGATTTCAGTAATCTGCAATACAGGATTAACAAATTCTTTTACACGAAGCAGCTCTCCCTGCTGTTCAAGGTCTTTTATAAAATCGGTAAGCTTATTATAGGGCATGTGTTTTTTTATTAAAACAAAAATATATATTATTTTAAAGAATCTTCGTTCCAATTCGCAGGATTATTTTTTATATATTCTGATATTTTCAAATATGCATTTTCATCCCGGATAATGTGTTCGTAATAACTACGCTGCCATAATTTTTTACAAAATGATTGCCACCCAAAATTTTTCACACCCTTTATATATGCATTTGTGGTCATGGGTTTAAACCAATCCATTGCATCGCAAATGCTTGCATTAAATTTGATATTATCAATACCATATTGATTTTCGGGACATTCGTTTTCGTCGTTTTCGGGACGCCCACGAAGGGACGTCCCTTCGTGGACGTCCAACGATATATCATCCAACAACACATTTTCGATAATACAATGAAAATGGTTTGGCATGACAATTATTTCGTGGCAACGTTTATCGGGATATTTATTTTCCATTTCGTAATACCATTTTTTTATCATGTATCCGGCATCATTCAATATCATTTGTCCGTTTTCTATTTTACCGAAAAAATGTTCGCGATTTTGGGTACAAATTGTTATAAAATATAATCCCACCCTTGAATAATCATATCCTTTCAGGCGAATACTCTTGCGGTTATGTTTTTTAGGGTTGTACATTTATTTATAATTTTTGGGGGATTATCATTATTGCATCAAAAGGAACAATCTCTCTTCTCTTAATCATCATCAGTATACTAAAAAGCCCTGTAAATACAGGGCTTTTGGAATATTATTTTTTCAAAAATTTAAAATCTCTTCCGAGGTATCGCGCAGAGAGACCCAATTCTTCTTCAATGCGGAGCAATTGATTGTATTTACAAATCCTATCGGTACGTGAGGCAGAGCCTGTTTTAATCAGCCCGGTATTTAAAGCTACGGCGAGATCAGCAATGGTTGTATCTTCTGTCTCACCGGAACGATGGCTTATTACAGAAGTGAATGCATTTACCGTTGCAAGCTGTACTGCATTGATGGTTTCTGTAAGTGTGCCAATCTGATTTAATTTTATAAGAATTGAATTTGCTGCTTTTGCTTCAATACCTTTTGACAAGCGCTTAACATTGGTAACAAATAAATCATCTCCCACGATCTGAATTTTATCGCCTAATTTTTTCATAAGCTTTGTCCACCCTGCCCAATCGTCTTCTGCAAGACCGTCTTCAATAGAAAGGATGGGATAGTTTTTAACCCAGGTTTCCCAATATCCAATCATTGCATCTGTGCTGAGTTTTTTACCTATTGATTCAAGCTTGTAAACTTTAGCCTTTTCATCGTAGAAAGCAGAAGCTGCAGGATCAAGAGCAATAAAAACATCGCTACCCGGTTTGAGTCCGGCTTTTTCAATAGCTTTTATTACAAATTCTATCGCTTCTTCATTTGAATTCAGATTCGGCGCAAAACCACCCTCATCGCCAACATTGGTAGCATGACCCTTACTTTTCAAAACACTTTTCAAATGATGAAAAACTTCCACGCCCATGCGTAAAGCATCACTGAAAGTATCTGCGCCAACAGGCATTACCATGAATTCCTGAATGTCAATTTTGTTGTCGGCATGTGTACCTCCGTTTAAAATATTCATCATGGGAATTGGTAATACACTTGCATTAACGCCACCAATATAGCGATATAAAGGCTGACCGGCAATCTGCGCAGCAGCTTTTGCCACAGCGAGAGAAACCCCGAGAATTGCATTAGCGCCTAAACTTCCTTTGTTTTCGGTTCCGTCTATTTCAAGCATTTTTCCATCTATCACACTTTGATCAAAAACAGAATATCCCTGCAATTCTTCGTTCAGAACTTTTGCAACGTTGTTTATCGCAGTAAGAACACCTCTTCCAAAATATACTTTTTTATTGCCATCACGAAGCTCTACTGCTTCATGTATTCCGGTTGATGCTCCTGATGGTACTGCGGCTCTTCCTAAAATTCCTTGATCGGTAATTACATCTACTTCGATTGTCGGATTGCCTCTTGAATCAAGAATCTGACGTGCGCTAATATTTATTATCTGACTCATAATTTATTTTATTTGTTACTATTTTTCTTATGTGCTAAAGTAGTATAAAAACATTAATTTCATAATGAAAAGAGAATTTTATTCAACCAATGTAACAACACCACTTTTTCTATGGAAAGTCCCATTTAAATCTGTAAATTCTGCAAACCAAACATACGAATCAATTGGAGCGAGAAAGCCTGCTATTCTGCCGTTCCAGCCCTGGTTAATATCTTTTGTTATATAAACCTGCAAGCCCCAGCGATCAAAAATTCGAAGAGAAAAACTGTTTTCATCAATACCGCTGACAAAAACATTGAAAGAATTATTATTATAATCTTTACCGGGAGTAAAAGCTGTGGGGGCATAAAAGATAAGAGCATCGCTTATTGTTACATTTTTCACAATTGTATCTGTACAAGAAAATTCATTCTCAATTACCAGCTGAACAGGATAAGTTCCAGGAGCTGAATAGAAGTGTGATGGATTACGATGCAGCGAATCAACAGAAGCATCGCCAAAATCCCAAAAATATATAGAAAAAGTGCCTGAATAATTTAAAAATGATATCTCAGGTTTCAGCATGGATGCAGCTTGCGGATAGAAATCAAAATTAGCTATGGGCAAGGGATATACCTTTACGGGTTGTATTATTGAGTAATGAGTATTGCATGAATTCGGAGATATTAAATCAAGCGAAATTGAATATTCGCCGGGCAAAGAATAATGATGTTCTGCAACTAAAAACGAAGATTCAGAGCCATCTCCAAACATCCAATGCACAATATTTGACGAATCTGTATTCAATGCTGAAAACAAAACCGACAAAGGAACACATCCGCTCTGAACTGAAATATGTGGTGTTGCAGAAGGTGATTCTTTCACGAAAACAAAAACAGAGTCAAATACTTTTGTTGAGCCGCATTCATCGCCCATACTAAATAATACATTCGAAGTCTCATGCACACTGCAGGAATAGGGAAACACAATACTTAAAGTGTCTTCTAAAAAATAATGATACGATTCACCTGTTCCTCCGAAAGCGCTTGCTGAAAACGTAACAATTTCATCAGGGCAAATACTGTCTTTATCTGCAATTACATGAAGACTTAAAGAAGGAAGCACTTCAATATTTATATTCTGAATCTGGCTTGAACAATTATTAGCATCATAAGCAAATACAGATATAGAAGAATTCGTTTGTGGCGAAAAATTATAACTTGTTCCTGAAATTGTATCAGACCCAAAAATCCAGAAAAATTGATACGGCGCAGTTCCTCCGTCAGCAACAGTTGAAAGAGAAATTTCTGCTCCATTACATACCTGCATATCGGGAACTTCAGCCAAACTAACAACAGTATTTGAAATGATAAAGCTTTTAATTTTTTCACACAGATTTGCATCTTTTACCGTTACAGAATAAACACCTTCATATAAATTATAAATTTCCGATTCGATGGAAGCGTTTGACCACAAATAAGTGTAAGGTGGAGTTCCTCCGGAAACACTGATATGAATTTCGCCATTTGAAGAATCAACACAAGCATTTACAATGTTATCTGTTATTAAAATATCAGAAGGTTCAGAAATAAAAAAAACAGCAACATGCGAACAACCCAATGAATCTGTTACTGTAACTGCATATTGACCTGCAAGAAGATTATCTAAAGAAGAAGTAAATTGAGGAGGATTCGTATTCCATAAGTAAGAATAAGGAGGCAAACCACCAGAAACAATTACAGAGGCGGAACCATCAGATGCACCGTAGCATGTAGCATCAACGTGATTTTCCTGTACAATTAGCGCAGGAGGATTTTGCAATACATACGTTTCAATTGTTTCACAGCCAAAAGCATCTGTTACTGTAAGAAAATAGGTATCTGCGGGAATATTGTATACAGAAGCTGAAGTGCTGCCATTCGACCATGAATACGTATAGGGTGCGCGGGGATATCCAATAATAGAAAGATTTGCTTCTATGCTTCCTGAACTTTCTCCATTACAAACAGGTAAATTATCCGACAAAACAATATCAAGATGATAAATACTATCAAAACCGGCATTACATGCTTTTGGAGTTCCACCGGGGATTTGAGAAAGCTCCCATTCCAAACTTCCATCATTTTTACGCGCAAAAGAAAAACCTGATCCGAAAATTGTATTTCCACAAAACTGAATACCTGGAAACTGGCTTGCTCGAATCATTGTACCGGGGCTGCAACAGGTACACCGCTGAATATTTGTTTCCACATCACAGGCATATTGGGGAGAAGTATTCAAATCACCAGGATTTCCTGTAGCATTCCAATAAACAGCCGATTTCGGGTGAGATGACATATCGTACAATGCAATCCAACCCGCCTGATCGTTCAGCCACCAACGTTTTGTCATGCAAAAAACAGAATCAACGGCGGTAAGTATATTAAAATCTCTGATTGTACAAGCATCCCCTCCTACAACAATATAACCAAGTGGAGGAATTGTGGTACCGCCAAAAAAGCGAAAAACCCCTTTATTGGTATCATTCCCGAAACTCATATTGGAAGCCATTAAATAGCATCCAAGATCAATTGTATCACAGGGACTCATATTGTAGAACTCTATCCATTGTGCGCTGTACATAGGTCCATAACCCGTCTGCGAACCATTATCATACAATGAATTTGCTCCGGCATCCACAGGAGTTACCATCACTTCATTAATAACAACAGGGAAACCTTGTGCAAAAAGAAAGTTTATCGGAAAAAAAAATACGAATAAAAAAAGAAAAACTATTTTTTTATCTACATACATTTTATATGAAATTCAATTCATACAAAATTAGGAAATAAAAAACGAACAAGGATATAAAAATAAAAAAAGGAGGTTAAAGCCTCCTTTCATTATATTATTTTTTTGTTTCCTCACCAGACTCGGGTTTTGCTTTTTTCCGGGTTCTGGTTTTTTTAGGTTTTTCTTCAGCGGCAACTTCCTGCGTTGTTTCAGCAACAGGAGTCTCAGCTTCAACAGTAGTAGCTGCTTCTTTTTTCTTAACAACAGGTTTCCTGCGTCTTGTAGTTTTTGCTTTAACTTCAGCTTTAACTTTCGTTGAAAGCATATTTTCGTTGTAATCAACAAGCTCTATAATACACATATCTGCATTATCACCCAAACGATTTCCTATCCTGAGAATCCGTGTATATCCTCCCTGACGACTGGCAATTTTCTGTGCAACTTCGCGGTATAATTCCGTTACCGCAAATTTATTTTTTAAATAGCTAAACACAACCCTTCTTGAATGCGTTGAGTCGTCTTTCGATTTTGTAATCAGAGGCTCAATATATTTTTTTAATTCTTTTGCCTTTGCAACAGTCGTTTCAATTCTCTTGTGCATAATCAAGGAAGTAGCCATATTTGAGAGCATTGCTTTTCTGTGGGAGCTTGTTCTTCCTAAATGATTTACTGTCTTTCCGTGTCTCATTTTAATTTACGATTTACAATTTGAGTTTACGCTTTCATGCTATCATGAGTCAGCTCAACAAAATTTATATGATAATTATTCTTTATCTAATTTATATTTACCTATATCCATTCCAAAAGAAAGGTTCATGGATACCAAAAGTTCATCTAATTCTGTCAATGATTTTTTACCAAAATTTCTGAATTTAAGTAAGTCATTTTTATTGAAAGTGCAAAGGTCTCCCAATGTTTCAACATCAGCCGCTTTAAGACAATTAAGCGCTCTTACAGAAAGATCTAAATCTACAAGTTTTGTTTTAAGCAACTGGCGCATGTGAAGCACTTCTTCATCGAATTCTTCATTTTCATAAGATTCATCTGAATCGAGTGTAATTTTTTCGTCTGAAAAAAGCATAAAGTGATAGATGAGAATTTTCGCAGCCTCTTTCAATGCATCTTTAGGAGCAATAGAACCATCGGTTTTAATCTCAATAATCAGCTTTTCATAGTCAGTTTTCTGTTCAACCCTTATATTTTCAATCTGATAATTTACATTTTTAATAGGCGTGAAAATAGAGCTTACGGGAATAAGACCCAGTTCCATATCAGGAAAACGATTTTCTTCTGCAGGAACATAACCTCTTCCTTTATTGATGCTTATTTCCATTTGCATTTTAACCTTTGGGTCAAGATGACAAATAATAAGTTCAGGATTTAAAATTTTAAATCCGATAAGAAATTTCCCGATATCACCAGCTGTAAATTTATCCTGTCCGGCAACAGTAACCGTTGCTTTTTCATTATCAACACCATCAATCTGCCGTTTAAAACGAACCTGTTTCAGATTCAAAATAATTTCCGTAACATCTTCTACCACGCCCTTAACGGTAGAAAATTCATGCTCTACACCTTCAATTTTAATATTTGTTATTGCATATCCCTCCAATGAAGAAAGCAGAATTCTTCTTAAGGCATTTCCAACAGTAATACCATAACCGGGTTCTAAAGGACGAAACTCAAATTTTCCGTACTGATCGTCCGCTTCGATCATGATAACTTTATCGGGTTTCTGAAAAGCTAATATTGCCATATTGTTGATTTAAATTTTACGATTTCGATTACTTGGAAAAAATAAAGAATATCAATTTAATTATTTTGAATACAATTCAACGATTAATTGTTCTTTGATGTTTTCAGGAATATTTGTTCTTTCAGGAACACTCATAAACTTACCGGTCATCATTGATTCATCCCATTCAAGCCATGTAAATTTTGAAGATCTGTTTGATGCCAGCGAATTGGTAATAACCTCCATAGATTTGGATTTTTCGCGAACAGCAATAATATCTCCGGGTTTTACAAAACAGGAAGGAATATTTACAACTTTTCCATTAATGGTAATATGCCTGTGGGAAACAAGTTGTCTTGCGCCATCGCGGGTTGGAGCAATTCCAAGGCGATAAACAACATTGTCTAATCTCGATTCAAGCAATTGGAGTAAAATTTCTCCAGTAATCCCTTTTTTACTGGCTGCTTTACTAAAAGTAAGAGCAAATTGTTTCTCTAAAACGCCATAGGTATATTTGCATTTCTGTTTTTCTTTCAACTGTATGCCATAAATTGACATTTTTTTCCTTTTTGCATTTGATCCATGAGATCCGGGAGGATTACTGCTTTTGTCAAAATTTTTATCCGGTCCGTAAATAGGTTCCCCAAATTTTCTTGAAATTCTCGTTTTTGGTCCAATATATCTTGCCATTCTGTATTAATTTTTTAATTTAGTTTTGAAATTTATGTGTGCAAATCCCAATTATGAAATTTATTATACTCTTCTTCTTTTGGGAGGTCTGCAACCATTGTGCGGAAGCGGAGTAACATCAACGATTTCTGTTACTTCAATTCCAACATTATTAACAGTTCTGATAGCTGCTTCTCTTCCTGAGCCTGGTCCTTTAACAAAAGCCTTGACTTTACGTAAACCAAGATCGAAAGCAACCTTTCCACAATCTTCAGCAGCCATCTGCGCTGCATAAGGAGTATTCTTTTTAGAACCCCTGAATCCCTTTTTTCCTGATGATGACCAGGAAATAACCTGTCCTTCACCATTTGTGAGGGTAACAATAATATTATTGAAAGAAGAGTGAACGTGAAGCTGTCCTACTGGATCAACTTTTACTACTTTTTTCTTTGTAACTTTTGTTTTCTTTGCCATAGTATATGAAATGATGTATTAAGACCGCCGGTGCGATTATGATTTCCTATTTAGTTGCTTTTTTCTTATTAGCTACCGTTTTCTTTTTGCCTCTTCTTGTTCTGGCATTTGTACGTGTACGCTGACCTCTGACAGGTAAACCCAAACGATGTCTGATTCCGCGATAACAGTTAATATCAAGCAAACGTTTAATGTTTAACTGCACTTGGGAACGTAATTCTCCTTCAAGAGTACAGGTAGAACTAATTGCATTTCTGATTGCTGTCATCTGTTCATCTGTCCAACTCTTCACTTTTAAATTTTTGTCAACATTTGCCATTTCAAGGATTCTGCCTGATGTACTCTTGCCAATACCAAAAATATAAGTAAGCGCAATTTCGCCTCTTTTATTATCAGGGATATCTACTCCTGCGATTCTAGCCATATAATATACTTATTTTATAAATTAATTTTCTGATTATTTCTGACGCATTTTATACTTAGGATTCTTTTTATTAATCACTAATAAGCGACCTTTTCTCCTGACGATTTTGCAATCGGCTGTTCTTTTTTTTATTGATACTTTTATTTTCATCACTAATATTATTTATATCTGAATGTAATTCTTCCTTTCGTTAAATCATACGGAGACATTTCTACGCGAACCTTATCACCGGTTAATATTTTTATATAATTCATCCTCATTTTACCGGAGATATGGGCAGTAATTATGTGCCCGTTCTCTAATTGTACACGAAACATAGCATTGGATAATGCTTCAATAATCTGCCCGTCTTGTTCGATTGATGCTTGTTTTGCCATGTTATTTTTTTCCGTCTAAAACTTCTTCGATAAATTTAAATGTTGATAATATATCTGGTTTATCGTCTTTTATTGCAATGCTGTGCTCAAAATGAGCCGATGGTTTATTGTCGCGTGTTGTGATAGTCCACCCATCTTTACCCTGAATTACCTCTTTTTTACCGGCATTAATCATGGGTTCAATTGCAATGGTCAAGCCTTTTTTAAGAATCATTCCGCTTCCACGTTTTCCGAAATTCGGAACTTCCGGTTTTTCATGTAGATTTTTTCCAACTCCATGCCCAACCAAATCTCTTACAACAGAAAAACCATGTGTTTCAGCATGATTCTGAATTGTCCAGCTAATATCTCCCAACCTGTTTCCGACTCTTGCTTTTTCAATTCCTAAAAGCAAACTTTCTTTTGTTACTTTTAATAATTCCAGTGTTTCAACAACAACTTCGCCAACAGTAAAAGTGTACGCACTATCGCCATGAAAACCGTTTTTATAAACCCCACAATCAACAGAAATAATATCTCCCTCTTTTAAGGTGTAATCTGAAGGAATGCCATGAACAACCTGAGAATTTACAGAAGTACAAATAGATTTCGGATATCCATTATAATGTAAAAATCCTGGAACTCCTCCCTGACTTCTGATGTACTCCTCAGCAACTTTATCTAATTGTAAAGTTGTTACTCCGGGTTTAATAAGTTTCGCTAGTTCAGCAAGAGTACGGGACACAATTTGATTACTCTCTCTGAGTAATTCTATTTCGTCGTCCGTTTTAAAAAAAACCATCAAAGAACGTTTTTTGTGATTCTAAGTTTATCTTTAAATCACAGATTATTTACATTGCAGTTGCTCCTGCTGTTCTACCTTTAATACGCCCGCTCTTCATCAGACCATCGTAATGTCTCATAAGTAGATGACTTTCAATTTGCTGTAACGTGTCAAGTACAACCCCGACAAGAATAAGTAAAGAAGTGCCACCATAAAAATGGGCAAACTGATTATTTACACCGCTTATCATAGCAAATGCGGGAAGAATAGCAACAATAGCTAGAAAAATAGAACCGGGCAATGTAATTCTCGACATCACAGAATCTAAAAACTCAACGGTTTTTCTTCCCGGTTTTATGCCCGGAATGAAGCCTCCGTTCTTTTTCATATCTTCGGCCATTTGTGTCGGATTAACAATGATTGCAGTATAAAAATATGTAAAAAGGACTATCAGTAATCCAAAAATAAAATTATACCAAAATCCTGTGTAATCAGCAATTGATGCAGCAAAACCCGTAAGCGCTTCACTTTCAGAAAAACCAATTAACATAATCGGGATGAACATAAGCGCTTGAGCGAAAATTATTGGCATAACACCTGCAGCATTTACCTTCAAAGGAATATACTGACGTACACCTCCGTATTGTTTATTCCCAACAATACGTTTCGCATACTGAACAGGAATTTTACGAGTAGCCTGAACAAGAGCAATTGTACCAATCACCACAAGCATCAGCATTACAATTTCAACGAGGAACATTACTAAACCACCACCTTGTTCTTCAAGCCTTGAAACAAATTCAGCAGCAAGAGAGAAAGGCAGACGGGCAATAATTCCCACCATAATTATCAAAGAAATTCCGTTTCCGATACCTTTGTCGGTAATCCTTTCGCCAAGCCACATGACAAACATGGTTCCTGTAATAAGAATAGCAACGGATGAGAACCAGAATATACCACCATGAAGAACAAAAGCAGATTCAGGAAGCTGCGCTTTCAGGTTGGCAAGATATCCGGGAGCCTGCATTGCAGTAATTATTATTGTGAGATATCTGGTAATCTGATTTATTTTTTTCCTTCCACTTTCCCCTTCCTTCTGTAATCTCTGGAAATAAGGAATTGCAATACCCATCAACTGCATCACGATTGAAGCAGAAATGTAGGGCATAATCCCTAAAGCAAAAATAGAAGCATTAGAAAACGCTCCTCCGGAAAACATATCAAGTAATCCCATAATACCTCCGGATGTTTGTTGTTCCAAAGCAGTAAGCTGCATAGGATCAACACCGGGAATCACAACAAAAGAACCGAACCTGTAAATTAACAGAAAACCAAGGGTTGTAAGAATCCTTGATCTGAGTTCTTCAATTTTGTAAATATTTTTTAATATCTCAATAAACTTTCTCATCGAAATTTAGATTTTAATAACCGTACCATCTAATGCTTCAATCGCCTGCTGAGCTGATTTTGAAAAAGCGTGCGCTTTCACTTCCAGTTTCAAAGTAAGACTACCATTACCAAGAATTTTAATAAGTGCTTTCTTTGATATCAGACCATAATCAGCCAAAACTTGCGGGTCAATAGCTGTCAGATTATATTTTTCGGCAATAAACTGTAATGATTTCAGATTAATGCCTTTGTATTCTTTTCTGTTAATGTTTTTAAAACCGAATTTTGGAGAAGTTCTCTGAATAGGCATCTGTCCTCCCTGATGGCCGATTTTTCTTTCATATCCGGCTCTTGCCTGAGCACCTTTGTTCCCTCTTGTAGAAGTAGCACCTTTACCGGAACCCTGACCTCTACCCACTCTTTTCTTTTCCTTTTTTACAGATCCTTCTGCAGGTTTTAAGTTATGTAAGTTCATAAAAAAATTATTTAATTTCTTCTACTTCAATTAAATGTAAAACTTTCTTTGTCATACCGACAATCTGGGGAGAAGCTTCTTTCTCAACCGACTTATTGATCCTTCCAAGTCCAAGAGCTTCAAGCGTTCTTTTTTGTCTCAGGGAACTTCCGATCTGACTTTTTCTCTGCGTAATTTTTATCTTCGTCATAATCTTATCCTTTAAAAACTTTATCCATTGTAATTCCACGGTTCAATGCTACAGTATAGGGATCTCTGAGTTCCATCAGAGCTGTCATTGTCGCTTTAACCAAATTGTGAGGATTTGATGATCCCTTTGATTTAGCAATAACATCGGTAATGCCCACACTTTCAAGAACAGCGCGCATTGCACCACCGGCCTTAACGCCTGTACCATGAGAAGCAGGTTTAATAAATACCTCTGCACCTCCAAATTTAGAAGTCTGTTCGTGAGGAATAGTACCTTTTAGAACATTAACTTTCATTAAATTTTTCTTGGCATCTTCAACACCTTTTGCAATAGCAGTGGTTACTTCATTGGCTTTTCCCAATCCGTATCCTACAATGCCATTTTCATTTCCCACCACAACAATGGCTGAGAAGCTGAACGTACGACCTCCTTTGGTAACTTTAGTTACTCGCTGGATAGCAACCAAACGATCTTTCAATTCGAGGTCACTGGTTTTTACTTTTCTTATACTAGTTACTGCTGTCATAATTTCTTAAAATTTTAAACCTCCTTCTCTGGCTGCATCTGCCAATGATTTCACGCGACCATGGTATAAATATCCATTTCTGTCAAATACTACGGTACTGATACCTTTTTCTAAAGCCAGAGCAGCTATTTTTTTACCCACTAAAGCGGCCTGCTCAATTTTTTTAATCCCTTTATTCTCACTGATATCCTTGCATAAGGAAGAAGTAGATAAAATGGTTGCACCATTTAAATCATCAATTAACTGAACAGAAATCTGTTTATTACTTCTGAACACAGTCATGCGGGGTTGTCCGGCTGAACCGGTAATAACCTTACGGATTCTATGTTTAATCCTATCTCTTCTATCTTTTTTTGTTAATGACATTGCTCTTATTATTTAATAATTTTACTTAGCACTTGCAGATTTGCCTGCTTTTCTTCTTAACACTTCGCCTACGAATTTAATCCCTTTACCTTTATAAGGTTCCGGTGGTCTGAGGGATCTTATTTTAGCAGCAACATGACCAATTAATTGCTTGTCATGGCTTTTAAGTGTAATAATCGGGTTTGCCCTTTTTTCCTGACGTGTAGCAACAATAATTTCAGAAGGCAGCTCAAAAATAATATTGTGAGAATATCCTAAAGATAATTCTAATTGTTGTCCTTTTGCTTCAGCTTTGTAACCAACACCAACCAACTCCTGCTCAATGGTATAACCTGTTGAAACACCAATAACCATATTATTGATTAGTGACCTGTATAAACCATGAAGAGATTTATGTTCTTTTGACTCTGACGGTCTGGTCAAAACTATTTGGTTGTTTTCAATAGAAACATGAATATCTTTTATTTCCTGAGACAATTGTCCTACAGACCCTTTTGTTACAACTTTACTATCAGCAAAGGTAACAGTAACGCCTTTTGGAATTTCAATGGGTAATTTTCCTATTCTTGACATGGTAAAAACAATTTAAAATACATAACATATAACCTCACCGCCAACATTTTTTACAAGGGCTTCTTTGTCGGTCATTACACCCTGAGATGTAGTAACGATAGCGACTCCCAGTCCATTATATACGCGGGGCATTGTTTTCACACCTGCATATTTACGAAGACCCGGGCGGCTGGCTCTTCTTAAAGTTTTAATTGCAGAAACTTTTGTAATGGGATGATATTTAAGAGCAATCTTAATATTACCCTGTGTTCTGCCAACACCTTCTTCAAATTTATAATTCAGGATATAACCTTTTTCAAAAAGTACTTTGGTTATGTCCTTTTTTATATTAGAAGCAGGAATTTCAACGATTCTGTGTTTCGCCTTGATAGCGTTTCTGATTCTTGTTAAAAGATCTGAAATAGGATCTGTCATTGTAAATAATTATTAAATATTACCAACTAGCTTTTCTTACACCTGGAATCAACCCGTTTGATGCCATTTCGCGGAATGCGATTCTGCTTAAACCGAACTGACGCATATAACCTTTAGGCCTACCGGAAAGTTTGCAACGATTATGCAACCTTACAGGGGATGAGTTTCTTGGAAGAAGACTCAACGCAAGATAATCTCCCTGTGCCTTTAGCGCATCTCTTTTTGCAGCATATTTTTTCACGAGTTTTAATCTTTTGACTTCACGTGCTTTTAATGATTCCTTTGCCATATATTAATTTCTTTTAATATTTTTAAATGGTACCCCAAATTCGCGTAACAATGCATAACCTTCTTCGTCGGTTTTTGCAGTTGTAACAAAAGTGATATTCATACCCATAATTTTATGGATTTTATCAATATCTATTTCGGGAAAAATAATTTGCTCATTTACGCCCAGCGTATAGTTTCCACGACCATCGAATTTATAATCAATACCTCTGAAGTCGCGAATACGCGGCAGAGAAACACTGATTAACCTTTCAAGAAATTCAAACATTCTTTCCTGCCTGAGTGTAACCATTACACCGATGGGTACATTTTTTCTTAATTTAAAATTTGAAATATCTTTTTTAGAAAGTGTAGTAACCGGTTTCTGCCCAGTAATCGTACCCATTTCCGTTTGAGCTACTTCAATTAATTTTTTATCAGCTATAGCCTGACCTACTCCTTGATTAATAACTATTTTTTCAAGTTTAGGAACCTGCATAACAGAGGAATAATTGAACTCTTTTTTAAGAGCCTGTACAATTTCCTCGTTGTATTTTTTCTTTAGAGTTGGAACGTATTTCATTACTTAATCTCCTCTCCTGATTTTTTAGAGTATCTAACTAACTTATTATTCTTATTCAATTTTCTTCCGATTCTTGTTGGTTTGCCCGAAGAAGGGTCAACAAGCATCAGGTTGGAAATATGAATGGGAGCTTCTTTTTTTACAATTCCTCCCTGTGGATGTGTGGCATTAGGTTTTGTATGTTTAGAAACCAGATTTACACCCTCAACGATTGCTTTATCTGATTTTATAACCACCTCAAGCACTTTACCCTGCTGTCCTTTCGAGTCTCCTGCAATTACTATTACAGTATCTCCTTTTTTAATATGAAATTTTTTATTCATAGCTTAATTTTATTCAAATTATAATACTTCAGGAGCAAGAGAAACGATTTTCATATATTGTTTTTCTCTGAGTTCTCTGGCAACGGGACCAAAAATACGGGTTCCTCTGATTTCGTCTGCCTGATTGAGCAAAACAACCGCATTGTCATCGAAGCGTATGTAAGAACCATCAGGTCTTTTTACTTCTTTACTTGTTCTGACAACCACTGCTTTTGTTACAGTGCCCTTTTTAACCTCGCTCGCCGGTAAAGCACTTTTTACCGCTACAATAATTTTATCACCGACAGAGGCATACCTTCTTTTAGTACCCCCGAGAACACGAATGCAAAGCACTTCTTTAGCTCCACTATTATCGGCAACAACCAATCTGCTTTCCTGTTGTATCATCGTTATTTAACTTTTTCTATAATTTCAACTAATCTCCAGTTTTTCAACTTGCTTAAGGGACGTGTTTCAGATACTTTTACAGTATCGCCAACGTCGCATGTGTTTGTTTCATCATGAGCATACAGCTTTTTGGTTTTATTGATGAACTTACCATACTTGGGATGTTTTACCCTTCTTCTAACAGCAACGACAATAGTTTTGTCCATTTTATTGCTGACAACAATCCCTATTCTTTCTTTTCTAAAACTTCTAGTTTCCATTCAATTATTTCTTATTGATTTCGACGATTTCCCTTTTACGCATCTCAGTCAACAAAGAAGCAATCATTCTTCTTGTTTTCTTAATTTTCATGGGATTTTCCAGTGGAGAAACTGCATGATTAAATTTTTGGCGCACCAATAATGTTTTGGTATCCTCAATTCTTTCTTTGAGTTCTGCTGTGGATAATTCTTTAATTTCTGATGTTTTCATTGTATGAATTATAATGTTGATTCTGCTAAATCGTAATCGGGGCGTACTACAAATCTCGTAGTAACCGGTAATTTTTGAGCTGCAAGCCTCAAAGCTTCTTTAGCAATTGCCAGAGGTACACCCTCTGCTTCAAAAAGCATCAAACCGGGAACGATTCTTGCGACAAACATTTCGGGAGCTCCTTTTCCTTTTCCCATACGCACCTCGGCAGGTTTTTTCGTAATAGGTTTGTCTGGAAAAATTCTGATCCAAATTTGACCTTCACGTTTCATATAACGGGATAGCGCCTGACGTGCAGCTTCAATCTGTCTGGCAGTAATCCATGTTGTCTGTAATGATTTAATACCAAAAGAACCAAATGCAAGAGTGCTGCCTCTTTGTGCAATTCCCTTCATTTTGCCTTTTTGCTGCTTTCTGTATTTTTGTTTTTTTGGTTGTAACATTTTTGTACAATTTGTAATTTTTGATTGAAATTTAGTATTTTATTCTAAACCTCATGAATCTTTATTAATTTTATTATCTTTTTTCTTTTTTCTTCTTGCTGATAACGCCTTTAGATTTTACATCTTTACCGCCAATATTCGGAGAAAGATCGCGTTTGCCATAAACTTCACCCTTGCAAATCCAAACTTTAATTCCCAGCAAGCCAACTTTTGTTAAAGCTTCAGCATTGTAATAATCAATATCTGCTCTCAGAGTATGTAATGGAATACGACCTTCTTTTAATGATTCAGAACGAGCCATTTCAGCACCGTTTAAACGACCGGCAATGCTTACCTTGATGCCTTCAGCTCCCATTCTCATGGTTGATGCAATAGCCATTTTGATAGCTCTGCGGTAAGCAATTTTGCCTTCTACCTGCCTTGCAATATTATTTGCAACAAGAACAGCATCAAGCTCGGGTCTTTTAATTTCAAAAATATTAATCTGAACTTCTTTCTGTGTTAACTTTTTGATTTCTTCTTTGAGCTTATCAACTTCCTGACCACCTTTTCCGATAATAACACCTGGACGAGCAGTATTAATAGTAATAGTAATAAGCTTCAAAGATCTTTCAATGATAATTTTGGAAATACTGGCTTTAGCTAAACGAGTAGTCAGATATTTCCTTATTTTATTATCCTCAATTAATTTATCAGCATAGTTTTTACCACCATACCAGTTAGAATCCCATCCATTGATAATTCCTAACCTGTTTGCAATCGGGTTTACCTTCTGTCCCATTTATTTATTTTTGTTTATTTTCATTATTACTATCCAAAACTAAAGTTACATGATTTGACCTTTTTTTGATTCTGTAACCTCTTCCTTGTGGAGCAGGTCTAAGTCTTTTTAAAACTTTTCCGGAATCTACAAAAATTTCCTTAACAACTAGGTTGCTGTCTTCTATGCGCACACCTTCATTTTTCTGTTGCCAGTTAGCAATTGCCGAAAGGAGAAGTTTTTCCAGTCTTCCAGAAGCTTCTTTTGAACTATATTTCAAGATGCCGAGAGCTTTATTTACATCAGAGTTTCTGATTAAATCGGCAAGTAATCTCATTTTTCTCGGAGAAGTGGGGCAATTGCGTAAAATAGCAAAAGCTTTATTTTTTCGCTCCTCTTTTAATTGATCAGCTCTATTTCTTTTTCTAGCGCCCATTATGAATAAGATGAATGATTATTTAGACTTTTTACTTCCTGCATGACCTCTGAATGTACGGGTAGGAGCAAATTCACCAAGTTTATGTCCCACCATATTTTCAGTAATATATACAGGATAAAATTTATTTCCATTATGTACAGCAATTGTATGACCCACAAAATCGGGAGGAATCATAGAGCGACGTGCCCATGTTTTTATTGCTGTTTTTTTCTTTGCCGTATTCATTGCAAAAACCTTCTTTTCAAGTTTTACATCAATAAAGGGTCCTTTTTTTAGTGATCTGCTCATATTATCTTGCAGGAATAATTTATTAAACTACTTATTTTTTCTTCTTTCAACGATATATTTATTGGATTCTTTCTTTGGTTTACGGGTTTTGTAACCTTTAGCCAATAATCCTTTTCTTGAACGTGGATGACCTCCGGAAGCTCTTCCTTCTCCACCACCCATCGGGTGATCAACCGGATTCATTGCAACACCTCTATTCCTTGGTCTTCTTCCGAGCCATCTTGTTCTTCCAGCTTTTCCTGATTTTTCTAATCCATGGTCTGCATTAGATACAGTTCCAATAGTAGCTTTACAGGTAACCAGTACTTTTCTGATTTCACCAGAAGGAGTACGAAGCACAGCATGTTTTCCTTCGCGGGAAGAAAGTTGTGCGAAAGAACCAGCACTTCTGGCCATTTTAGCACCCTGTCCGGGGCGTAGTTCTATATTATGTACTATTGTTCCTAGAGGAATATCTGAAAGGAATAAAGTGTTTCCAATTTCGGGAGCAATATTTGCACCTGATATGATTGTTTGTCCTACCTTAATCCCAGCCGGTGCAATAATGTAACGTTTTTCACCGTCAGTATAAACTATTAAAGCAATTCTCGCAGTTCTGTTGGGATCATATTCAATGGATTTCACTGTAGCAGGAACACCATCTTTATCTCTCATAAAATCAATGATACGATAACTTCTTTTATGACCGCCTCCGATATATCTCATAGTCATTTTTCCGGTATTGTTTCTACCACCGGACTTTTTTATCGCGACCACAAGAGACTTTTCGGGTTTTGACTTGGTAATTTCTTCGAAAGTACCAATGGTTCTGAATCTCTGACCGGGTGTAACCGGATTTAATTTTCTAATTGCCATTGTATTAAATATTGCTAAAGAAATCTAATTTATCATCTTTACTTAATGTAATAATCGCTTTTTTAAAGGAATTAGACCTTCCGGAAATAACCCCTGTTTTTGTAAAACGCGACTTTGCTTTTCCGAGATAACACTGTGTATTAACTGCCTTAACAGTAACACCGTACATATCTTGTATTGCTTTTTTTATCTGTAACTTATTAGCAGTTTTTTCCACTATTACTGCATAACGGTTCAGTTTATCTCCCTGAAGCGTCATTTTCTCTGTTACAATAGGTCTAACTAAAATATTCATTGCTATTTAATTCCAAAGGTTTTTTCTATAACGTTGATTGAACTCTCTGCTAAAAGTAAAGTTGATGAGTTTAAAATGTCGTAAGTACTTAATTCCGAAGCGGTTACAACCTTGTAATACTCTAAATTTCGAGACGACAAATATATATTATTATTTGGTTCAGAGATAACAAATAATAATTTTTTATCGTTAATTTTCAAATTATTTTTCATTGAGATCATTTCTTTGGTTTTAGGCTGATCCAGATTGAAGTCTTCAATGATGATAATTTTATTCTCTTTTGCTTTATAAGAAAGAGCTGTTTTACGGGCAAGCTGTTTAACTTTTTTGTTCAGCTTAAAGCTGTAATCTCTTGGTTTAGGACCAAAAACTCTGCCACCACCGACAAAAACACCAGACTTAATAGATCCTGCGCGAGCTCCTCCAGTACCTTTCTGCCTTTTAATTTTTCTCGTACTTGCAGAAATTTCTGATCTATCTTTTGTTTTATGAGTTCCCTGGCGATTGTTTGCCATGTACTGTTTCACATCAAGATACATAGCATGATCGTTAGGCTCAATGCCAAAAACTGTATCGTTCAGTTCGACTCTTTTACCTGTATCTTCTCCAGACTTATTTAAAACTGTTAGTTCCATTACTTTTGAATAATTAAATATGAACCTTTTGAACCTGGCACAGCGCCTTTCACTAAAATTAAATTATTTTCAGGAATAACTTTCAGTAATTTCAAGCTAAGCACTTTTACTGTTTCATTACCCTGACGTCCGGCCATTCTCATACCCTTCATAACTCTGGAAGGCCAAGATGAGCCACCAAGAGAACCGGGAGCACGAAGCCTGTTATGCTGTCCGTGAGTTGCTTCACCAACTCCGGCGAAACCATGTCTTTTTACAACACCCTGAAATCCTTTTCCTTTTGATTTTCCTACAACATCTACAAACTCGCCTTCGATGAAAATATCAACGGTAACAGCATCTCCTGGTTTAATATTTTTATCAAACATGTCAAACTCTGCAACTTTGCTTTTAGGAAGCGTACCGGCTTTTTTGAAATGTCCAATCTGCGGTTTGCTAGAATGTTTTTCCTTAACGTCATTAAATCCCATTTGAATTGCCTCATAACCATCTTTTTCAATAGTTTTTATTTGAGTAACAATGCAAGGACCGGCTTCAATAACCGTGCATGGAATACTTTTCCCATCTTCATTATAAATGGAGGTCATTCCAACTTTTTTTCCTATTATTCCTAACATAATTGTATTTAAAATATTTATTTACCTGTATGTTCAAAACAACATTCAGGCTTATTTCCTTTTTGCAATTTTCTTATAAAAAAATTAAACTTTAATTTCCACTTCAACGCCACTGGGAAGTTCAAGTTTCATAAGAGCGTCAATGGTATTTGCAGTGGTGCTGTAAATATCAAGCAATCTTTTGTGTGAGGACAATTCAAACTGTTCTCTTGCTTTTTTATTAACAAAGGTTGCTCTGTTAACGGTAAAAATCCTTTTATGAGTAGGCAGTGGAATAGGACCATTTACAACCGCTCCTGTTGATTTTACTGTTTTTACAATCTTTTCAGCAGATTTATCTACTAAATTGTGATCGTAAGATTTTAATTTAATTCTGATTTTCTGGCTCATATTATTGTATAACTAAAATCTGAATAAAAAAGAATGAAATATTTTTTCTGCAACTTCTTCAGGAACTTTTTCATATTGCGCAACTTCCATGTTAGAAATCGCACGACCTGAAGTAATTGTACGTAAAACTGTTACATATCCAAATGTTTCTGCAAGAGGAACAAGTGCTTTTACAACTCCGGTAACGCCTTTGCTTTCTGTACCTAAAATCTGTCCGCGTCTACGGTTAAAATCAGCAATAACATCGCCCATGTATTCTTCGGGGGTAATAACCTCTGCACGCATTAAAGGTTCAAGTAATACAGGATTGGCTTTACGTGAAGCTTCTTTCAATGCTATTTTCGCAGCTATTTCAAAAGATAAAGCATCCGAATCAACAGGGTGTGTAGAACCATCCAACAAAGTAACCTTCAGGCTTTCGATTGGGTATCCACCAAGAGGTCCATTCGATAAGCCTTCTCTGAAACCTTTTTCAACAGCATGAATATATTCTTTTGGTATAACACCAGCCTTGATTTCATTAATAAATTGTAATCCAATAAAACCCTTTTCTGCAGAACCAATGCGAACAAGAATGTCTGCATACTTCCCTTTTCCACCCGTTTGTTTTTTAAACAATTCCCTGTGTTCAACTTCTTTTGTTAATGCTTCTCTGTACGCAACCTGTGGGGTTCCTCTGTTACATTCGACATTAAATTCTCTTTTCAGGCGGTCGCAAAGGATTTCAAGATGAAGCTCACCCATGCCACTCATTAAAGTCTGACCGGTATTTTCATCAACATGAACCGTAAAAGTAGGATCTTCCTCGGTAAGTTTGTTTAAAGCATTGTTTAATTTATCGAAGTCTGCCTGAGTAATAGGTTCAATGGCAATTCCAAGCACTGGCTGCGGGAATTTTATTTCTTCAAGAAGCATCGGATGTTTTTCTTCGGTCAGTGTGTCTCCTGTGCGTATTTCTTTGAAGCCAACAACTGCACAGATATCGCCAGCCTCAATTTTGTCTTTGGGATTCTGTTTATTAGCGTGCATTTGAAATAATCGGGAAACGCGTTCTTTTTTTCCTGTCCTGACATTATATATATACGAACCTTCTGTTATTACTCCTGAATAAACACGAATAAAAGAAAGGCGACCCACAAAAGGATCTGTAGCTATTTTGAAAACAAGACCTGTAAAAGGTTCATTGCTATCGGGCTGTCTAAAAATGTCTTTTTCTGATATCGGATCTATTCCTTTAACGGCACCAATATCAACAGGGCTGGGGAGTAAATATACAATAGCATCCAAAAGTTTCTGAATGCCTTTATTTTTTACAGAAGCGCCGCAGAAAACCGGAACTACTTTACGATTGATTGTAGCTTTACGCGCTACTTCTAAAAATTCTTCAACAGTAATTTTCGATCTGTCTTCAAAAAACCGTTCCATAAGCTGATCATCCGTTTCGATAATTGCTTCAACAAGTTTTTCGCGGTATTCTTCAACTGTTTCTTTTAATTCTTCGGGGATCTCAACAACGGTAAAGGTTGCACCCAGATCTTCTTCTGTCCAAATAGTTGCCTGCCTTGTAATAAGATCAACAACCCCAGTAAACGTATCTTCAACGCCAATAGGTATCTGAAAAGCAACAGGATTAGCACCAAGTTTTTTCTCAATCTGATGTAAGACGCCATAGAAATCGGCACCAGACCTATCCATTTTATTTACGAAAGCAATTCTTGGTACATTATATTTATCGGCTTGTCTCCAAACTGTTTCAGATTGCGGTTGCACACCACCCACAGCACAAAAAACGGCTATAGCACCATCAAGGACTCTGAGGGAGCGTTCCACTTCTACTGTAAAATCAACATGACCGGGAGTATCAATGATATTTATTTTATACTGGTTTCCGTTCCAGTTCCAGAAAGTAGTAGTAGCTGCAGATGTAATAGTAATACCGCGTTCCTGTTCCTGAACCATCCAGTCCATAGTGGCAGTACCTTCATCTACTTCACCAATTCTGTGGTTAATACCGGTATAATAGAGAATTCTCTCGGTAGTAGTAGTCTTACCAGCATCAATATGTGCCATGATGCCAATATTTCTAGTATATGTAAGACAAGAATTCATTAAACCTTATTAACTTTTATACGATAATTATTATTAAAATCTAAAATGCGAGAATGCTTTATTTGCTTCAGCCATTCTGTGCGTATCTTCTTTCTTTTTAAAAGCTCCGCCCTCTTCATTATAAGCAGCCATAATTTCAGCAGCTAATTTTTCTTTCATAGAGCGACCGCCTCTTTTGCGTGCGTATAGAATTAACCATTTATTACTAACAGAAACTCTTCTGTCTTGTCTTAATTCTGTAGGCACCTGAAAAGTTGCGCCTCCGATTCTGCGGCTTTTAACCTCCACTGCAGGTGTAACATTCTGTAAAGCTTTTTTCCATGCTTCAAGACCCGTTACTCCTTTTTCTTTCATTTTTTCTTCAACAATTTCAAGTGCTCCATAGAAAGTTGTAAAGGAGACACTTTTTTTGCCTCTCAGCATAAGATCGTTTACAAATCTTGTAACCAGCGTATCATTAAATTTAGGATCTGGTAACAGTAATCTGCGCTTTGCTTTGGCTTTTCTCATAATTTTTATAGACTATTATCTGTTAGACTATTAATTTATTTATTACTTTTTAGCTGGAACAGCTTTTCCTGCTTTTGGACGTTTAGCTCCATATTTTGAACGACGTTGTCTTCTTCCTTCAACACCGGAAGTATCTAAAGCACCGCGGATGATATGATAACGAACCCCGGGTAAGTCTTTAACCCTGCCCCCTCTAATCATAACAATCGAGTGCTCCTGAAGGTTATGTCCTTCTCCGGGAATATAGGCAGTAACTTCCATTTGGTTTGTAAGGCGAACCCTGGCTACTTTACGCATAGCGGAATTAGGTTTTTTGGGAGTTGTTGTGTAAACTCTTGTGCAAACACCCCTACGCTGAGGGCATGAATCCAATGCAGGTGCTTTACTTTTGTATCTGAGCTCCTGTCTCCCTTTCCTTACTAATTGTTGAATTGTAGGCATATCAAGCTTTTTCTTAATTTTTTTATTATATTTTATTAAAAATGGGTTGCAAAGGTATTGCTTTTATTTTAACAAACAAGAGGTATTATAAATATTTTTATTTTTTTTCAACAAATAATTAACAGGTTTGGTATAAGATTTTGTTAGTAAAAACAAGGCTTAAAAGCAACTCGCTAATCGTCAGGCATTTAGGCAAAATAAGATTTTCCTTCCCTCTTTGAGAAAATTTTTGAATTAAAATTAAAATTAATCCGATTCAGTCTCATTGGGCAGAAAGAGCTATTCTAAACCCATTGGCATTCGTCTGAAAAGTAGGGAAAAAACGATACCTAGTACAAACACGGACATCGAAAGACTGACCATACCATGAACCACCCCTTAAAATCCGATCTTTTCCGGTTGCTGATCCGGGAGGATTTTCGGCAGGACTTTTGCTGTAATAATCTGCTGCATAATAATCCTGGCACCACTCCCACACATTTCCACTCATGTCGTAGATTCCCAGCTCATTAGATTTTTTTTGTCCTACCGGATGAATTCTTTTATCTTTTTTCAAACTGCACCAGGCTACTTCTAAATGATTATTACTTCCACTATAAATATATCCCTGACTTTTATTTCCCCCACGCGCTGCATATTCCCACTCTGCTTCTGTTGGCAGTCTAAATTTCTTCCCTGTCTTTTCATTTAATTTTACCAAAAAAGCCTGAACATCTTTCCACGAAACGCCTTCAATAGGGCAATCATCGCAATCGTCTTCAAAATTTGGGTCTGTGCCCATAATTTCTTTCCACTCTTTTTGGGTAACCTCGTATTTGCCTATATAAAAACTTTTTAAAGTAACTTTATGAACGGGTTGTTCATCTTTGGTGCATCCTTTACAGGAAATATCAGGATCGGTCTGCCCCATTGAAAAAGTGCCGCCTTCAACCAAGACAAGATTTTTCTCAAATGAAGTCTGTGCCTGAATCAAATTCAAATAAGCAGAACCTAAAAAAAATAAAAAAAAATGTTTTACTATAAAATTCATAAGCTGCAAATTTATTATTTTTCAATTTATATCGGCAAAATTTTTATCAAATCAGCACGTCAGTAAAATTTTTAGGATTGGGTCAACTCCGAAAAGTATTTCTGACACGAATTTTCACGAATTATTAAAAAATGAGAATCATGAGCATATTAAACCTGACTTGTCATCAGACAGAGTCGCAAAATTCGTTTCATATATTAGGTTTAAATAGGTTTTCGGAATGGGTTCAATATTTTATTTTAAAAAAATACCTCAATTACTATACTTTTGTATATTTGTGTCCACACGGTAGCCGTCAGGCATAAAGGTTCGTGTTCCTGTCTGCAGAAACGACAGTACAAGCAGGTTAGTGACATTTTTAATCTATGGGGCTTTTTTAATAGACTTATGATTTTATCATGAAATTTGTTTCTTTTTCAAATCTCCCGCCAAAATCCATGGCGTCTTTGTATGATCATACGTACTTAGATAAATACAGGTACACCTGATAATAAATACATAAAATGTCAGCTAAAACATAATTCAAGCACGTTTAGTTATACTTTTAAATAACTGTTGCATTGATACATTATAAATTTTAATAATTTCGCAGCTTAAATAAAAAAAATATGGATTACGAATTTCAAAAAATAGAAGAAAAGTGGCAGAAGGCATGGAAAGAAGCTTGTTTGTACAAAGTTGATATTGATTTTTCAAAACCAAAATATTTTGTATTGGATATGTTTCCTTATCCCTCAGGCGCTGGCTTGCATGTCGGACATCCGCTTGGTTATATAGCATCTGATATTTATTCCCGCTATAAGAGATTGAAGGGATTTAATGTATTGCACCCGATGGGTTATGACGCTTATGGACTTCCGGCTGAACAATACGCGATACAAACAGGTCAGCATCCTGCAATCACAACGGAAGTGAATATCAAAAGATACAGGGAACAACTTGACAAAATAGGTTTCTCGTTCGATTGGAGCAGGGAAGTAAGAACTTGTGATCCGAAATATTATAAATGGACGCAGTGGGTTTTCATTCAATTATTCAAACACTGGTACAACAAAGCTTCTCAGAAAGCAGAGGCCATAGAAAATCTGATTTCTTATTTTGAAAAAAACGGTACAAACGGCATACAGGCTCATTGTTCAGAAGAAATTCAATTTTCAGCAGAAGAATGGAAATCAAAAAATGAAAAAGAACAACAGGAACTATTATTAAACTACCGCCTCGCATACCTTGCTGACACAATGGTAAACTGGTGTCCTGCTCTCGGAACTGTTCTTGCCAACGACGAAGTAAAAGACGGTTACTCTGTACGCGGCGGACACCCTGTGATGCAAAAAGAAATGAAACAATGGTCGTTGCGAATTTCTGCTTATGCACAACGTTTGCTCGATGGGCTGGATAAAATCAACTGGTCTGATTCTTTAAAAGAAATACAGAAAAACTGGATTGGCCGATCAGAGGGAGCAGAAGTGCTTTTTGATGTAAGCAATTCAAATCATAAACTTTTAATTTTTACGACCAGACCTGATACTATTTTCGGAGCAACCTATATGGTACTTGCCCCCGAACATGAATTAGTAAATGAAATTACAACCGGCGAATACAAAAATGCTGTTTCAAATTATATTGAAGAAACGCAAAAACGCACCGAGCGCGAGCGTATGGCAGATACTAAAAAAGTGTCCGGACAATTTACAGGCGCTTTTGCTTTCAATCCTTTTACAAAACAAAATATACCAATCTGGATTAGCGATTATGTTCTTGCAGGCTACGGAACAGGAGCCATTATGGCTGTACCCGCGCATGACAGCAGAGATTATGCTTTTGCAAAACATTTCAATTTGCCCATTGTTGAAGTTATTTCAGGTGGCGATATTACAAACGAAGCCTATGATTCAAAAGACGGTATTGTAATAAATTCCGATTTTCTGAATGAAATGCCTGCCAAAGAAGCAATTCTTAAAATTAATGATGAAATTGAAAAATGCGGCATTGGTAAACGTAAAATTAATTATCGTTTGCGTGATGCGATATTCAGCAGGCAGAGATACTGGGGCGAACCATTTCCGATTTATTATAAAGAGAATCTCCCCTACCCTTTGGATGAAAAAAAATTGCCTCTTGAATTACCAGAAATTGATGCATACCTGCCTACTGAAAAGGGAGAACCGCCTTTAGGAAGAGCCAAAAACTGGACAACCGAAGAGGGCTACCCGCTTGAATTAAGCACCATGCCCGGTTTTGCAGGCTCTTCTGCATATTATTTAAGATATATGGATCCAAACAATGAAAATACATTGGTTTCAAAAGAGGCAAATCACTACTGGAAAGATGTGGATTTATATATCGGCGGCGCAGAACACGCAACAGGACATCTTATTTATTCGCGTTTCTGGAATAAATTTCTTTTTGATTTAGGAATTGTTTGCGAAGACGAACCTTTCAAAAAACTCATCAATCAGGGGATGATACAGGGAAGATCGAGTTTTGTTTACAGAATAAAAAATACAAATAAATTTGTATCTCTGAATAAAAAAGAAGCGTTTGATACAACGGAAATTCATGCAGATATTAATTGTGTAACAAATGATATCCTCGATATTGAAGCATTTAAAAAATCAAATCCTGAATACGCAAACGCTGAATTTATTTTTGATGAAGATGACAAATACCGCTGTGGATGGGCTGTTGAGAAGATGTCAAAATCTATGTACAATGTCGTAAATCCCGATGATGTTATCGTAAAATACGGAGCTGACACATTGCGCATGTATGAAATGTTTTTAGGTCCGCTCGAATTATCGAAACCCTGGGACACGAATGGAATTGACGGAGTACATAAATTTCTGAAAAAACTCTGGCGCTTGTTTTACAGCAGGGAAAGCATTATATTTACAGATGAGGAGCCCAGTGCCGATGAATTAAAAATACTGCATAAAACTATTAAAAAAATTCAGGAAGACATTGAAAATTTTTCATTCAATACTTCTGTCAGCGCATTTATGATTTGCGTGAATGAACTTACGGATTTGGGCTGCCACAAAAGAAAAATACTGGAATCGCTTTTAATTATATTATCTCCCTTTGCCCCACATATAGCAGAAGAATTATGGTCTGCGCTTGGAAAAAAAGATAGCATTTGCAAAGCAGATTTTCCTGAATTCAATGCAGAATTTCTTGTAGAAAATTCGTTTGAATACCCTGTTTCTTTCAATGGAAGATTAAGATATAAACTACCGCTCGCATTAGATGTACCAGTTAAAGAAATAGAAGAAATTGTATTGAAACATGAGTCATCCCAACGATGGCTCGAAGGCAAGGCTCCGAAAAAAATAATTATTGTGCCGAATAAAATTATTAATGTGGTGGTGTAGTTTTGGGGATTAAAGATTAAAGATTAGGATTAAGGATTAAGAAGCAGTTTGAATTATAAGTTTTATAATTTTTCCGGTTAAGCGACCTTTTAGAATTCATCATTTTCTTCGTAGTAATAGGAGTAGTCTATTCCTTTCATAAACATTTCGCGATCGTTTATTTTGGAAGTGAGAGCATTTTTCAGAAGTGATTTCAGAATACTACTTTTGGTGGGGCTTAGCATTATAGCGTTCATGTAATCGCGCTTGCTTATTTTACTCCAGTCAACGCATTTTTTAATACGTTTTTTCAGTATCAAATCCAGCCAAATTCTGGTGCTTCTGCCATTACCTTCCATAAAAGGATGCGCAATATTCATTTCAATATATTTGTTTACAATCTCATCAAATGTAGCTTCGGACATTGCTTCTATTTGCTTTAAAGTGCTACCTAAAAAGTGTGATACTGCAAATTGAAAACCTCCTTTTGAAATATTTTTTTGTCTGATTTGTCCGGCAAAATCATACAATCCTCCAAACAAATATGCGTGAATTTGTTGCAAACCTTTAGTTGTGCCAACTTCAATACTGTTGATAAAAGAACTTTCAAACAATGCATAGGCTTTTATTTTACTTTTTCCGTCAATGCTTTCATCACTGAATGTAAACCAATCTATAAACCGATTTGCTTTTTTGCCTGGAAATTCTTTACCTAAGGCAACAATACCGGCGTAATCCAACATATCTGTTAAATATCGTTTACCGTCACTTGCTAAAAACTTCAGTTGGGTAGTGGCACTAACCAACTCGTTTTTTTCTTTTTTTAACTTTGCTTTAAGATATTTCCAATAATTGCGTGTTTTTGTGTAGTCGTCCTGGTCTGTAAGCAAAGCTACGATATCTAACACACTAAACCACCATTTAGCATTTTCCTCGTCCCAAACGGCTCGCACTTCGCGATCGTCAAAAAAACGTATGGATATTTTTGTGTTACTCATTATTGAAGTTTTTCTTTTCTGATACCCTATAATTTTCTGTCCAAAGATAAAATAATTTCTATTTTGTTTTGAATTCGGCTGTGCAGCATTCCAATTATTGCCTGAGAAATTATAACAAAACACGAATCATCGCAATACCGGCTCGTTGAAAAGGCTTTCAATTGCATAAAAAGGATAGGATATAATACGGTCCGAATCATCAAAAGCTGCCTGAGAAATTTTCAAACCATTTTCAATTCCGTAAGTATTAAAATATTCCGTTTAAATTTTTGGCTATTTTACAGGGTAAATATATCGCATTTTTGGCTATTATACAAGGATGATTTTTTAAATATTATGGCTAATATTATGGCTATCTTCCTCTTTTTGCAAGTATAAATCATCGCAATACTGGCTCGAAGAGAAAGCTCCGAAAAAAATAATGTTGTACTGGATAGAAATTATTTTATCACAATCATTTTCTTGCCAGCACTTTTCTCTTTTTCTGTTTGCAATTGATAAAAATAGGTTCCGGCTGCAATATCAGAAGTTGATATTAATAAGGTCTCAAATGTTCGATCAACACGATAACGCTTTACTTCTTTTCCTTGTAAATCGTAAAATACAAGCTCTCCTTCATTTACACCATCGGGAAATTTGTAATCTACCTTGGTTGTGTTAGAAACAGGATTAGGATAGGGATTCGAAAGACTGCTTTGTGCTATTAAAATATTGTTGGCTTCTGCAACGCTTGTTGTTAAAGTGCCTGGTAAACTAAATACTTTTGCATGACCATCAGGATAGCTTAAAATCATTTTTGCACCTATAGGTGTGTTGTATATTGGAAATTGCTGCTGAGGGCTATTAACAGACACTATTGGAACACCTAATGTATCAACAAACAACAACGCACCATCTTCATTATATATGCCAGTATAATAAGATGGGTAAGAAGTTGAACCTGCAAAACCATACATAAATTCAATTTTAGAATCCAAGTTAAATAATTGCTCTGAAAAATAAATAAAATTGCGCAATTGTCCTTGGTCGCCAGGAAGCAAAGAACAATCAATAGTTTTAAGTAGTGAATGATTTAAGTTATAAATTTGAATAGATTTTGACCACCTATTTATTTTGACATAGCGATAACCAGATAATTCAAAATTGACTAAAAATAATTGGTTACTTCCTTGATATATAATTGAATTTATTGTAGAAGCACTGTCATAGTCTTGTTCAAATATAATTTGCGCATTTGCATACATTCCAAATGATAAAATTATAATAATTAATATTTTTTTCATAATAGTTATTTTGAGTGATAACACAAAAAGTAAATAAATTAAAAGAAAGAAAAGACAGGGATTAGCCTGCCCTTTCTTTTAGAAAAATCATTTGCTTTTCAGCATTTTTTTTGTATCAATTAACATATCGTTCACTATAATCGAATAAGAGTATACGCCGGCTGCAAGATTTCCTGTACCTGCATCAATTCTTCCAAAACCCTTTGTTTCAATATCAACTTTTATTAATTCTTTTCCATACATATCATAGAAAACAATAAACACATTACCTACAGCATCATCGGGAACAAAATAACGAATGATTGTATTTTCGTCAAATGGATTGGGTTCGTTTTGGTAAAGAATTACATTGCTATTACTTTCTAATTCTACCTGAATTGTAGTTCCCGTTTTACCATTTTCTTTGTTGTAATTATTTTGTAAAATTTTTCCTCCCGGCAAACTGCCATTTTGAAGAGATATAAGTAAACTATCAATTGTTGCTTGGTGGTTCTTTAAACTATCTAGAGTTTTGCTAAGTTCTTGAACAGCTTTGACAAGAGGAACAACAAAAGAAGAATAACATATAGAATAATTATCTTGATCGCTTACAGGAATATGCACTCCATCGAAATTATAACCTAACAAATTTGCGACACTATCAACTTCTTGTGCAATAAACCCAGTTTTTTTTTCTTGAGAAACTTCATTCAGCCTTTGATAATACCTGTTTCGTTGCTCAGTATCTTGTATTGTATCCATTCTCTGTTTAATACCAAAAAACATATCATACTCCTCCACCTTAACTTGATAAGAAACTGGTCTTAGCTTTTTAATAAATAAAATTCCCGGAATATCCTCTGAAACATTATGTTTAAATCTCCGGTCTGAAAATTGCTGCCAACCATCATAACCTCCTACATTTCCTGAATTTGCTGAAGTTCCAATATATATTTTATTATTAGCATTTGTTGCAGCATTGTACCCAATAGCAGCAGCGCCGCTATAATTGCCATTGGAAAAGGCACCAGCACCTAATGCTGTATTGGCACTTCCAGAAGTGTTGGAATAAAGTGTACCAAATCCGATAGCTGTATTATCGGTTCCAGTATTGTTAGATAGAGCATAACTCCCATTAGCCGTATTCTCGTATCCTGTAAGGTTGGAATAAAGCGCATGAAATCCATTAGCAGTATTGTCATTCCCTGATTCATTAGAATAAAGCGCATAACTACCATTTGCAGAATTTAAAGACCCTGTTGTATTATTATAAAGTGATAAATAACCAATGGCGGAATTGTAAGTTCCGTAAGTATTTGAATAAAGAGCCGAAAACCCGTTGGCAGTAAGTCCGTAACCAGTGGTATTTGTATAAAGTGATTTAAATCCAGTAGCTGTATTATTTTGTCCTTCGGTATTAGAATAAAGTGTTTGGTAGCCCAACGATGTATTATAATTCCCAGTATTGTATGCAGCAGTAGTAGAACCCCTCAATGCTTCATAGCCCACCGCAACATTATAATTCGTAAATGCAGAACCATAACTGTTAGAATAATACATGGCATTATACCCTATAGCTGTAGCAGAACTACCTGCCGTATTTGAAAAAAGTGCATTTGTTCCAAGAGCAGTATTATACGAGCCACTTGTGTTATTTTGTAAGGCAAAGGAACCAAATACAGAATTATTATTTCCAGTATTATTAGCAGCAGTAGTAGAACCCCTTAATGCTTCATAGCCCACTGCAACATTATAATTATCAAAAGCAGTGCTTGTACTATTTGTATAATACAGAGCATTGTATCCAATAGCTGTAGCTCTGCTACCTGCAACATTACTATACATAGAATTATTCCCAATTGCTGTATTAGAACCACCAATTGTATTTGAATATAGAGATAGATAGCCTGTAGCAACATTATTACTTCCGGAGGTGTTACCAAGCATTGATTGATAGCCAAAAGCCAAGTTATAGTTTCCTGTGTTATTCGCAGCAGTTGGTGACCCTCTTAATGCTTCATAGCCTAAAGAAATATTATAATTTATCCAAGAAGACCCTGTACTGTTAGCATATCGCTGCGAATAGGCACCAATAGCTGTACCTCTGTTACCATATACACAACTAATGAATGTATAAAAACCAAGTGCAGTATTGTAATCCCCCGCTGTATTTGAAGTTAAGGCATTAGAACCAAATGCAGAATTATAAAGACCTGAGGAAGTATTGCTACTACCAGCCCCATTTCCTATGAATGTAGAATATGCCCCAACAGTCCCAGCAGGAGTTGTTGCATTGTTTGTCATAGTTCCGCTACCGTAAGTTATGGTTGACTGTGCTTGAATTTGAAAAATATTTACACCTAAAGCAATTAATGTAAATACAAATATTTTTACCATTTTTGTTTTCATAAAAAATCAATTTGTAAAATTAATAAAAAATTGGAATATTTTAAAATCTGTGTTGTTTTTTTATTTTATGTATCGAGGAAAATAAAACCCCGTTCTGCCACTTATGCCTTGCATTGTGGCAGAATTTTATACTTTCATAATAATATTCCTTTCATGTATTTTGTTAGTAATTTTCAAATAAAATTACATCTGCAAAAACATAAAACCAAATAAAACGCGGACAAAGGAGTAAGCGTTGCAATTTTCGGAATAAGCGTTAAAGATGTTAAACTGTTGAACTTTTCAGTTAGTGCTTTTTTAAAATCTTTCTTATTTCTGACAGCCACTTTTAAATGCTTATTCTCTTTTATAGAAACAAAGTATTTAGAACCTTTTTTTTCAACTTCAATATGATTCAGGTTTACCAAATAGCTTTTATGTATTCTGAAAAAACAGGTACCCGGCAAATTTGCTTCGACATATTTTAAACAAATTGAGAGATAAACAGAACTGTTACTCCTATAAAATACCCTTGTGTATTTTCCATCTGCTTCACAGTATAGAATCTCGTGGCAGCATACTTTTTTTAACCCATTCTTAACAGGTATCGTAAAATCATTACTTTTTGAACATTTCATAAAAATCAGATTTTGGTTTATATTTATTTTAACTTCTTTTTAATTAATAGCACCGGCACAGAAAAGGTATTTCGGTTCTTTTCATGTTGTAAAACACAATCGTGTTTATGGTCGCTGCATGGTTATTCAGTTTAATTAAATACAGTAAAAATTCACTTTTGACTTTGTTTCGAAAAAGGTCTTTAGCACAAAACAAAATCCGGAGTAATACCGATTTATTTCTACCATAAAACACTCTTGTGTATTTTCCATCTGCTTTACAATAAAGAATCTTGTGGCAGCATATTTTTTTTAACCCATTCTTAACAGGAGTCATAAAATCATTACTTTTTGAACATTTCATCAAAAAACATTTTAGGGGTTCATACTTTATTAATAACAAAAGGGGTAAAAAGGTATATTTGGTTTTCTTATGTTAAAAAACATTTGTTTTGCTTGGCTGGTTTTATTTTGAAATATTTATAAAATGAGGAATGTTAAATTGGATTAAGGATTAAGGATTACGATTTAGCCTGCCTGCCGGCAAGGCAGGGATTTAGAAGTAGGATTAAGGTGGCGGAAAACAGAACATTTTTCTAAACTTGTTTTCTATTTCTGCATAATCCAAATCTTATAGTTTACACTAAATCTGTTATAATCTTAACCCTTTTTACAATCCATTCTTTTTAGGGCTACATCTTATTAATAACATAAGTGGTAAAAAGGTATGTCTGAATAATTACGTTTTTTTTTTATTATGAAAATAACTTGGGACAGGGTGTCGTAGAATTCACAACAGACGGGTTAACCCGTCTGTTGTAGTTTAAAAAAATTTTCAATCAAACCGCAAAGAAGTTTGTTTTTCCGCCATGGATTTATAAGTTTGCAAAAACGACACAAAATTTTTTTAGGATGAGTTTATTTGAAAAGGCTAGTTACAAAATCGCGGGAATCATTTTACTTCTTATTATTACAGCAGGAATTGGTGTATACTATTACCTGAATAGCTTGAAGGAGCCGGAACAGGAAATTCCCTTTACAGAACCGGAACCTGTTATTGTAAAAGAGTACGGACTACCTGTTGACTCGTTTTCTATTGTGCGGGGAAAAATAAAACAGGGGCAAAATTTTTCTTTACTATTGCAAGACTTCAAAGTAACGGGCACTTTAATTGAAAAAATTGTACGCTGTGCAGACACCATTCTCGATTTGCGAAAAATAAAAGCAGGGAAAAAATACACCGCGTTTTGCGCTAATGACAGCACAAATAAACTCCTGTATTTTGTTTACGAGCATTCGCCTGCTGAATATGTAATGTTTAATCTTAATGACACGATTAATGTTATAAAAGAACAAAAAGAAATTATCACAAAAGAAATTTCTGCATCAGCAACAATACAGTCATCATTATGGAAAACAATGCAGGATAATGATATCAATGTAGAAGTTGCTATTTTAATGTCTGATATTTATGCATGGACTATAGATTTTTTTGAGATACATAAAAACGATAAATTCAAAGTAATTTATGAAGAACATTTTGTAGATACAATATCATTGGGAGTTGCAAAAATAATCGGGACCTGCTTTACGCATAACGGAAAAGATTATTATGCTTTTCCTTTTGAACAGAACGACAAAATTGAATATTTCGATGAGAATGGCAAAAACCTGCGCAAAGCTTTTCTAAAAGCGCCCTTGAAATTCTTCCGAATCACATCCAAGTTTTCAAATGCACGACTTCATCCTGTGTTAAAGGTTTACAGACCTCATCACGGAGTAGATTACGCTGCGCCGGTGGGTACTCCGGTTCACACGATTGGTATTGGAAAAGTAATATCCATGGGGTATCAGGGAGGCGCCGGCAACATGGTAAAAATAAAACACAGCAATAATTATGTAACAACATACATGCATTTGTCAGGCTATGCAAAAGGGATTAAGGTAGGAAACTCTGTTTCGCAGGGTCAGGTTATCGGATATGTTGGCTCTACAGGACTATCAACGGGTCCACACCTCGATTTCAGAGTTCATATAAATGGCAGAGCTGTTAATCCCTTAAAAATGGAATCTCCTCCCGCGGAGCCTGTAAATAATGCCGACAAAGCGCAGTTTGAAAACATGAAAAATAAAATCATAAAGCAATTGAATAGAATAAAAATTTAGGTATTGTACAATCGCTCCATGGAGCGATTATACATTACCGACTAACCCCAAAAATCATGAAATCAAAAAAACATAAACCCGACGTAAAACTCTGCTACAAAATATGGCTCGAAAACCATAAAAATGAAGGCATTCTTGGCGATGGAAAATGGCTGCTGCTAAAAACCATTGAACAGGAAGGTTCCATTACTGCAGCAACAGAAAAACTCGGTTGGTCGTACCGAAAAACATGGAACAGCCTGAAAAAAATTGAACAGATGCTGGGATTTTTAATCATCAAAAAAAACAGAGGCGGCGCAGAGGGTGGCAGTACAGAGTTGACAGAAGAAGGGAAAAAAATTGTTTCTGCTTTTGAAAAATTTCACTCTGAAGTAGATGGAGTAATCAGCAGGGCTTTTGAAAAATTGATGAAAGATATTATGTGAAAAAATTTCTGATAACCATAATATAAAAAGTGTTTAGACAGTTAAAAAGGTTGCCACAAATAACACAGATTTACACAGATAAAAATAAAAACCAGTGAATCGAATCTGTGATAATTCGTGAAATCGGTGGCAATAATATTGATTCATGTTATATTAAAAAAACATTTTGAACAAACTTGATCTAATAAAAAAATTCTTACCCGGCATCCTTCCTCTGTTAATATTCATTGCTGCTGATGAAATATGGGGAACAAAAATCGGACTTATTGTTGCTGTAACATTTGGCATAGGGCAATTTCTTTTCATATTTTTTAAAAACAAAACCATTGATAAAATGGTGCTGCTTGACACAGGACTGATTGTGCTGATGGGAGGCATCTCTTTTATTCTCGACAATGATATTTTTTTCAAGCTGAAGCCTGCAATAATAGGGTTGATTCTCTGTATTATTCTTGGAATTTCTGCATTTACAAAATTTAATTTCATGGTTGCAATGTCGCAACGATACATGAAAGGGGTAACATTGTCCGATGATCAGATCAGGCAATTTACACGCAGCCTTCGCATCCTTTTTTTTATTTTTTCAGCACACACACTTTTGGTTTTTTATTCGGCAATCTTCATGTCGAAAGAAGCATGGGCGTTTATCAGTACTGCATTATTTTACATTCTTTTTGGCGTCTATTTTTTGTATGAATTCGCCTGGCAAAAATACAAAGTTTCAAAAACAGAATGGCTTCCGGTTGTTGATGAAAAAGGAAATCTGAAAGGAAAAGCATCACGTGAAATGTGTCATAAAGACAAAACATTGCTGCACCCTGTTGTACATCTTCATGTCGTGAATAACAAAAAACAAATTCTTCTGCAAAAGCGTCCGATGAATAAATTAGTGCAACCCGGTAAATGGGACACAGCTGTAGGAGGGCATATCGCTTATAGCGAAACCGTAGAGATCGCGCTTAAAAGAGAAGCGAAAGAAGAAATCGGACTTGATAATTTTAATGCAAAACTCATAGCGCAATACAAGTGGGAATCAGATATTGAATCGGAACTGATATTTATGTTTGTATGCACTTCCGATAAAGAATTTCAAATATCAAATGAAGAGGTTGATGAATGTAAGTTTTGGACATTAAAAGAAATTAAAGAAAATATTGGCAAAGAAATTTTTACTCCGAATTTTGAACATGAGTTTAGGGAGTTTTTTTGATATATACTGTAACATCGCTCCACTCGTGCTGAACCTGTCGAAGCATGGAGCGATGCTACAGTACCAATTAATAATCCCCATCAAATCTCACATCAATAACCACAATTTCCGGCTTGTTGCCAATTCTCACAGGAGGACCCCATGTTCCAACACCTGATGAAACATAAAAATGCGTATTTTGCTTTTTCATATATCCATGACTAAGTTCAAAAATTTTGTTTGTTATCAGATTTCCCGGCCATAACTGACCACTATGTGTATGCCCAGATAATTGCAAATCTACTCCGTTTTCAACAGCTTCATTCAACTTAAAGGGTTGGTGATCCATCAAAATAAGAGGCAAATTTTTATCTGCACCATTTAAAATATCAGAAAGTTCTTTTCTTTTCCGACCTGCGAATCTCATTGCATCTTTATCTATTCTTCCGGCAATATGAAAACTATTTTCAATCGTGATAAAAGTATCGCGTAAAATAGTTATTCCATGTTCTGTAAGATACTTAGTCGTTTTCTCAATACCGCCTATATACTCATGATTCCCTGTTACAGCATAAATGCCGAGCGGCACTTTAAGCCTTAATAAATCTTCTCCTAAATTCTGATTGATTACAGGCTGAATATCCTCATCAACAATATCGCCTGCCAGCAGAATAATATCTGGGTTTTGAGAAAGAATCGCATCAACAATTTGAGAAAATTTATTTCTTCCGATAATCCACCCAAGATGTATATCACTTGCACATACAATTTTTAAGGATGCTTTTTTACCCGCACTTTTATTAATATTTACAGATAAATTTTTAACAACAGGATTACGTGCATTATGATAGCCAAACCCTAATAATAAAGCGGTAACTGCAATTACAAACAAAAACAAATAGAACCTTGTTATGGCATAATTCTGTAAAATAAATTTCGGATAAAAGGGAAAAAAATGATTTGCCAACCTTATCAGATCAAAAAAGATAATAAGCAATAAAAAATAAACAATTGCGCCCAGCCAGAAAGAACCTGAAAAATGAAAAAATGTAATAACAGAGGTTGGAAGAAAGCTCTCTCCTAAACGAGCAATAATATAAGTTGATGTAAAAAAAAAGAATAAAATTATATAGGGAATCTTCAGAAACTGAAAACCTGAAATTGCCTGATATCCGCGAATAAATAAATAATAACTTACAAGGCTGTAAACAACAAGAACAATAGAAATAAAAATGATAAATGCAGAAACTTTCATGAGAAAATATTTTTAATTGTCGTTACGTAAAATGTTTTTTTTTATCAGTCAAATGATCGAAGTCGGAAGCACGAAGCTCGAAGCACGAAGCTGCATCAACTGCCAACTTCCAACTTCCAACTTTTGACTACCGACTTCCAACATTAATTTCCACAATTTGCGTAACATCCTTTATTAATTCTGATGCGCAAAATAATTTATATTTCAACACAAAAAGCAAATCATAACAAAAATCAAAAATTGTTTGAAAAAATTTTGAATTAAAAAGATAAATACACTACTTTTATCGTTTTTAAATCAGGTTCAAAATAATGAAAAGTTTCAGTTTAATCTTTATTCTGCTGCTACTGACAATTCAGGCTATCGGACAGACCAATATTACCGGGATACCCTTCAGCAGGTTTTACCCGCCTAAAGAATACAACGACGCGCATCCTTTCAACTGGTGTGTTGTGCAAGATCATCGTGGATTTATTTATGTGGGAAATAATTTAAGCTGTGTTTTAGAATACGACGGGAATTCATGGAATTCGATTCAAATACCCGGAGATATTATTGTTCGCTCGCTTGCAGTTGATGATCATGGAACCGTTTTTGTAGGCGCGGTTGGAGAGTTTGGATTTCTCGCTCCGGATAAAAACGGCAAACTTATTTATAAATCCATTTCACAAAAATATAAAGAGAAAAAAATTAAACTCGAAGATGTGTGGAAAACATTTGTCTCTGAGGGTTTCGTTTACTTTTGTACACCAACTGTTATTTACAAATACGAGCCAGGAAAGTCGCTTACATTGATAAACCTCAAACAAACAAGTTTTTTAAGTTTTAATGTTTTTAATAAAACATATATAGGCAACTACGATGGTGGATTGATGGCTGTAAAAAATAATGAACCGGTAATCCTTCCCGGAGGCGAGAATTTTAAAGAGAAAAATATTGCCATCATGAAACCTTTAGGGAAAAATAAAATCCTGATTGGCACGAATCCTGACGGCTTATTTATTTACGATATCACGAAGGGTACGACCACTCCGTTCTCCCAAGATCAGGTAATGAAAAATTCAAATGATTTCCTGATTGAAAATACCGTTTACAACAGTACGATTTTTAATGAAAAATATGCCTTGGCTACATTAGGTAACGGCGTTATTTTTATGGATGAAAAAGGAAATATTAAAAATCATCTTACAAAAAAACTGGGAATGCCCTCTGAAACCGCATCCGACATTTACAACAATCCTGCTCCAGGCTATAATGGTATCATTTGGGTTACTCTGACAAACGGGCTTGTAAAAATTGAAGCAAATTCACCCATTAAAAAAATTGACAATGAATTTGGATTAAGCGGAGACATCAATGCAATTACAAGATACAATTCCACACTTTATGTTGCAACAATTTCCGGAGTTTTTTATCTTGATGCATCAAACACAGCGTCCCCTGTTTTTAAAAAAATTCCCGGGATAGATAATGCCCTAAGCTTTCTTAAATTTAATACACCTAAAGGAAAAGAAATTCTGCTGGCAGGTGCTGCAAGCGATATTTACGAAATACACGACAACACGACTGTTTCCATTAACTCCAATTTTGTGAATTCATTTAACATGATTCAATCAAAAAGAGACTCCTCCCTTATTTTTGTCGCAACATCCAGAGGTCCCAAAATCAGAAAATACGATGATAAACAATCAACATGGGTAGTGTTTGATTCTATAAAAGGAATTTCAGAAGATGCGAACAGTGTTGCTGAAGATAAAAATGGGAATGTTTGGTTTTCAACAATTCTCAATGGTATTTATAAAATTGATCCCTCCTATAAAACAAAACATTATGATACGACGGATGGATTTAAAACAATGATTGATCCTTGTGTTTTCTCACATAATGGCGATCTTCTTGTAGGTACGCCCAATGGTATTTACAAACACACTCCGGAAGATAAATTTGTTCCTTTTTCTGATTTCGGAGAAAAATATTCAAATGGTAAAACAGGCATTTTTAGAATATTTAAGGGTTTAAATAATACAAATTGGCTTTGCCTGATTCGCGGTAAAAAGAAATGGATTGAAGCCATTAAACAAAAAGAAAATACTTACGAATCAGACTCTATTTCATTCATGCGATTTCCGAATATGCATGTGCTAAATATATTCAACGACCCTGATGGCATAACATGGATTGCATCTACTGAAGGTCTTTTTACGTATGATAATAACCACAAAAAAAATTATTTTGAAAAATACAAAGCTGCTATTCGAAGTATTGTTATCGGAGAAGACTCTTTACTTTTTGCCGGAACATTTTATAAAACAGTACCTCAACCTGTAAACACTTTTTCTTTCGACAGTCTTCGTGTTGTATTTGAACAACCTGAAGACATGATTCCCATTCTCGATTACAAGTTCAATAATCTGAAATTTTATTATTCATGTCCCTTTTATGAAGACGAGGCTTCAACTGTTTTCAGCTACTTTCTCGAAGGAAATGACGAGGGCTGGTCGAAATGGACAAAGGAAACAAAAGCAATATATACAAATTTATACGAAGGGGAATATACATTTCGCATCAAAGCAAAAAATGTTTACGGAATAGAAAGCGAAGTAGCGTCGTATACTTTTAAAATTACTCCCCCCTGGTATCGTACATGGTGGGCATACGTTTCTTATGTAATCCTTTTGGTTACATTAATTTGGGGAATTGTAGCGATTGCCACCTACCGCATGAAACAGCTGAATATTGCTTATGGGCGTTATCTTCCCGGTTCTTTCCTGAAACTTTTAGACAAAGCAAAAGTTATAGACCTGCGTCTTGGCGACCTTACCGAAAAAGAAGTAACAATAATGTTTTCAGATATCCGCTCCTACACGAATCTTTCTGAAAGTATGAAACCTCACGATAATTTCAGGTTTTTAGTTAGTTATCTGAGCAAAATAGGCGATATGCTGCATCAGAATACGGGTTTCCCTGTTCAATATTACGGAGACGGAATCATGGCAATGTTTCATGGAGACACAGACAATGCAGTTCAGGCAGCAATTGATATGCACAAAAAAGTTCTTGAATACAGCGATGAACGTAAAGAAAAAGGAAGACGCGAGCTTCGTATCGGTGTTGGCTTGCATACCGGAAAAATTGTGATGGGTATTCGCGGAGACGCCAGAAGATGGGAAGGTGGAATTGTAGGAGATTCTGTGAATCTGGCAGCCCGAATGGAAGGACTTACAAAGATGTACGGCGCATGGACTATGCTTACAGAAGATACTTTCACGAAATTAAAAAACCCAAAAAGATTTAATATCCGCTTTCTGGGAAAAGTAAAAGTGAAAGGAAAAGATATTCCGGTTAGCATATATGAACTAATTGACGGTCTTGAAAAAGAACTTTTTGATATGAAGATGAAAACCAAAGCTCATTTCGATGCTGCATTGGATTACTTTTTTGAAAAAGATATGGAAAAAGCAAAAGAACTTTTTACCCGTGTAATTGATGTTAATCCGGGTGATATTGCCGCAACTCATTATATTGAAATTATAAATAAACATCTTATTGAAGGAATACCAAAAGACTTTGACGGTGTTGAAAAATTAGATAAAAAATAACATTAGCAGGTAATTTCGATGCTTCGGCTCTGCTCAGCAACCTCAAGCTCAATTACCTGCTAAATAAAAAATCAGAAACATATTTTTACTTATGAAAATACAATTTTTAGGAACCGGTTCCGCATTCAGCATGAAAAATTATCATCCGAATCTTTTAATCGAAGAAGAAGGCAAACGTTTGTTGATAGATGCAGGGGGAGATGTTCGTTTTGCTTTGAGAGATATCGGTCTTTCATCAAATGATGTTGATTCGGTTTATATTACGCACCTTCACAGTGATCATATCGGAGGGATGGAATATATCGCTTTTACAACCTATTTTAATCCTAATCGTGAAAAACCCACTTTGTATTGCCATAAAATTCTGGTTGAAGATTTATGGTCGCATTCTTTAAAAGGTGGTCTGCAATCAGTACAGGGAAAAGTCCTGAATATTTATGATTATTTTAATGTAAATGCCTTAAATCATAACGGCTTTTTTCAATGGCAGGGAATTGAATTTCATTTGCGCTCTTCTATTCACGTTTACAATGGCTTTTCTACCATTCCAACCTTCGGTCTTATCATGCATTCCAAAACAGGAAAAAAAATATTTCTTACTAGCGATACACAATTTACTCCCGATCACCTGAAGGAGTCATACAATTTCGCAGATATCATCATTGAAGATTGTGAAACATCCCCGTTCCGTTCAGAAGTTCATGCACATTATGACGATCTGCGAACTTTGCCTGCAGAAATAAAATCAAAAATGCTGCTCTGGCATTATCAGGACAATGTGGTTGACAATTTTGACGAATGGCAGGCGAAAGCTCAAGCCGACGGATTTAAAGGATTTATTAAAAAAGGTGAAATTTTTGAAGCATAAAAATATTTTATCATGAATTTATTTATAGAACAAATTGAAAAAAGAGTAAAAATTCTTAAAGCCGTAAGTCTTTTTTCTCAGACTTCTGAAAATTATCTTAAACAAATTGCCGAGCTTTTTACTCCTATTCATTTTAATGCAGAACAGTGCATATTTGAAAAAGGAGGTCCTGGTGATTCGATGTACGTTATCTCCTACGGAAAAGTAAAAATACATGACGGCTCGCATATCTTCATTACACTCGACTCGGAACAATCTTTCGGTGAATTTGCACTTATTGATTCAAAAGTTCGAACTGCTTCTGCTACTGCGACGGAAGATTCGGAATTACTTCGTCTTGATAAAGCTACCTTCTTTTCACTTTATGAAAAAAGTACTGAGTTTTCAATGGGCATTCTTCAATCTATTGTAAAACGATTTAATGATAAAGATTTTCTGGAAGCGCAACTTACTCAACAGAAAAAAGAAATCGAAGAGAAAAACAAAGAAATTGAAGAAATAAACAAAGACATTACTGCCAGTATTCGCTATGCAAAAAGGATTCAGCAGGCAGTTCTTTTTATGGATCCAAAAATTAATTGCTTTGTAAAAGAATCTCTCATTTTTTTTAAACCTAAAGACATTGTTAGCGGCGATTTTTACTGGACAAAAATTATTGAACGATCAAATATTGTTGTTGTGGCTGCTGCAGATTGTACCGGTCATGGCGTACCAGGCGCATTCATGAGTATGCTTGGAACAACTTTTTTAAATGAAATTTGTAACCGGTCTGATGTAAATACTGCTGCTGAAGTGCTTAATAAACTTCGCGCCTACATCATCAAATCACTAAATCAAACGGGCAAAGAAGGAGAACAAAAAGACGGCATGGATATGGCACTTTGCGCCTATAACTACAACACTAAAAAACTTGAATTTGCAGGCGCCAACAACCCTCTTTGGCTCATAAGAAATAATGAAGTTACAGAATATGAAGGCGACTGGATGCCTATTGGTATTCACGATAGGGTAAATGAACCATTTACAAATTATATTATTGATATTCAACCCGGAGATAAAGTATATATGTTTTCAGACGGCTTCCCTGACCAATTTGGCGGACCCAGGGGGAAAAAATACATGTACAAACGATTTAAAGAATTCATCCTTTCAATCCACGAAAAACCAATGGTCGAGCAACATGAATTAATCGAACAGGAAGGAATTCAATGGAGGGGAGAACAAGAACAGATTGATGATCAGATTATTATGGGACTTGCGTTCTAATGGGTAAAAATACCACTCTTTTTTTTTTTTTAGATGCTTTTTTTTTCATATTTTTGAAAAATAATCCTTAAATTTTTCTTTATTATGAAAAAAACAATCCTACTCCCCGTCTTTATTTGTTTTTTTGGTTTTGCATTTAGCCAAAGCATTGGTCCGGATATCATTACTTCTTCCGGCAATTATCATGATAACGGTACAGTTTCTATAAGCTGGACACTCGGCGAAGGTGTTATTGAAACATTCAGTGATGGAAATACAATCCTTACTCAAGGATTTCAACAACCCTACTACGATTTGGTTCTTGTAGAAACAATTGATGAAAATATCAATATTTCATGTTATCCAAATCCAACAACGCAATTTATAAATCTTGAGTGGCAAATACCCGGAACAAATGAAGTGTCTGTCGAAATTATTGACATGACCGGAAGAATCCTGTTAAACAAAAATTACAAAGAGGATAATGCAAAAAAACAAATCAACCTATCAACCTTCCCTCAGGCTGATTACTTCATACGTTTAGCCAAAGAAGGCAAAACTGTTAAAACTTATAAAATAACAAAATACTAAATTATTATGAAAAGATTTTTAGTACTGTCAGCCATAGTGCTGACTTTTTCTGTTTTATTATACGGACAAGCACCCCAGTTTTTTCGCTATCAGGCAGTAGTACGCAATGCCTCTGGAAATGTGTTGCAAACACAAAATGTGAATCTTAAAATTTCGCTGCTTCAGGGTGGCGCTACTGGCACAGTTGCGTATTCAGAAGAACACGCTTTAGCAACCAATACTTTCGGATTGGTAAATCTGGAAATTGGGAATGGTACAAACCAAAGCGGACTTTTTAATTCCATTAACTGGGCAAACGGTCCCTATTTTATAAAAATTGAACTTGATGCAACAGGAGGAAATGCCTTTTCTGAAATGGGTACCTCACAATTGCTAAGCGTGCCGTATGCCTTATTTGCAGCAAGCGGAACAGAAGGACCACAAGGACCACAAGGAGAACAAGGTTCGGCAGGGCAAGACGGGCAACAAGGACTAGCCGGTAACGATGGAATAAGTATTCAGACCAGCTATATTCAAAACGATAGCTTATATATTGTTTTATCAAATGCTCAAATTTTAAATGCCGGTCATGTTACAGGAGCGCAAGGTATCCAAGGCTTACAAGGAATACAAGGTCTACAGGGAGAGCAAGGATTTACAGGACAAAATGGAATTAACGGTGCAAATGGAATTTCCGTCAGCAGCACTTATATTAACAACGACAGCTTGTATATATCGCTTTCTGATAATACGACTATCAATGCAGGTTATGTGCGCGGAGTACAAGGAGTACAAGGAAATACAGGACCACAAGGACCACAGGGAGAACAAGGACCCGCAGGAACAGGACTAAACAATCGGGGAAACTGGAATTCTGGTACAACATACAATCCCAGCGATTATGTTTTCTCTCGATCATCTACTGATGAAAATATCAATTCTATGTGGATTTGTCAGGCTGCTGCTGCATTTTTATCTGAAACAGAACCCTATCTCGACAACTCAAACTGGGTGGAATTTGAAGCCCCATCTGGAGAAAACGGAATATCATTAACATGGCTTGGAGCATTTAATGAAGTGCCCAGCAACCCAAATACAAATGAAGCATACTATAATTCTGATGATAAAAAATCATATATCTGGAACGGAACTACATGGAACATTCTCGTGCAGGATGGAGCTACCGGTACTCAAGGTATTCAGGGAGAACAAGGAATTCAAGGCTTACAAGGAGAACAAGGATCTGTGGGGCAAAATGGTACCAACGGTGTTTCTGTTACTTGGCTGGGTCAATTTACTGAAGCACCATCCACTCCTAATCTTAATAATGCTTATTATAATTTAACGGATAAAAAATCATACATTTTTGATGGGGCATTATGGAACATTTTAGCGCAAGATGGAGTTCAGGGAGAACAAGGAATTCAGGGAACTGCCGGACAAAATGGACAAGATGGAGCAAATGGTATTTCTCTTACATGGCTGGGTCAATTTACTGAAGTGCCATCTACTCCTAATCTTAATGATGCTTACTATAATCAGACAGATAAAAAATCATATATATGGAATGGGACTCAATGGAATTTCCTTGCACAGGATGGAACTCAGGGAGAACAAGGAATACAGGGAGAACAGGGAATTCAAGGACTTGCCGGAACTAACGGTATATCCATAAATTGGATGGGAACATTTGGATCTGAACCTCTGAACCCAAATCAAAATGATGCGTACTATAATTCTGTTGATAAAAAATCGTACTTATGGAATGGAACAAGCTGGCAAGTACTCGCACAGGACGGATTACAAGGTGTTCAAGGACCACAAGGACCTGCTGGTACAGGTCTGACAAATAGAGGCAACTGGATTTTAGGAACAGAATATCAACCCGGCGATTATGTTTTTGACAGATCTACCAACGACCCTCTTATAAACTCCATGTGGATTTCTCAAAACACAAATTCCTTTATTTCAAACACGCAGCCTTATTCAGATTTATCAAACTGGGTGGAATTTCAGGCTCCGGCAGGGCAAGATGGTCAAAACGGAATTTCAATTAACTGGCTCGGCTCTTATGCTTCAGAACCATCAAACCCCACAATGAATCAGGCTTATTACAACACAGCATTAAAGCAATCATTTATTTATGATGGCAGCTTATGGCAGATTCTGGCTCAAGACGGAGCTATTGGAGAAACCGGATTACAAGGACCTTCTGGTACAGATGGCGCAAACGGAATTTCCCTGATATGGCTGGGAGTTTTCAATTTCTCACCTGCTTCCCCCAATACGAACGATGCATATTATAATACAATTGATAAAAAATCTTATATATGGAATGGAACAAGCTGGAACATTTTAGCTCAGGATGGTATTAACGGAGTTGAAGGACCACAAGGTACGCAGGGAAACCCGGGTATTAATGGAATTTCTATTACCTGGCTTGGTGAATTTATATCCGACCCTTCCGGTGCTACTTTCAATCAGGCGTACTATAACACAACAGATAAAATATCTTATATTTTTGATGGAGAAGCATGGCAGATTTTAGCTAGAGACGGAACTAACGGTACTAATGGGACAAATGGAATTTCTGTCAACTGGTTGGGAACTTTTATTAATACACCCAACAACCCGAATGTTAACGAAGCATATTATAATTCTTCTGATAAAAAATCATACATTTGGAATGGTATTTTATGGAACATTCTTGCCCAAGACGGCACTCAAGGCACACAAGGACCACAGGGTGAAACCGGATTACAAGGTTCACAAGGAACGCAAGGAATACAAGGCGAACAAGGAATTGCGGGTATTGACGGCATCTCTATTTACTGGCTTGGCACATTCGGTTCTGAACCTGAAACGCCCTCTCTCAATAACGCCTACTACAATTCTGTTGACAAAAAATCTTACTTATGGAATGGTACTTCATGGCAGGTACTTGCACAGGATGGATTACAGGGAATTCAAGGACCACAGGGAGAAGCAGGGACCGGACTTACAAACCGTGGTAACTGGGCAACAGGAACGGAATACAACCCCAGCG
>MEOG01000042.1 GCA_001769125.1 Bacteroidetes bacterium GWF2_35_48
TTACGTAATATCTAATTTTAGCTTATCAAGGAGAGCTTTAACCGGCTTAGTAATTTCGGAGAGATACCAGCTTCCATTAATTTTTATTTTTTTTATACCATGAGTAAACTTTAAAAAATCTGTTACAGAATATTTATTTAAGAGTTTATGCGCAAGCAACTGTTGATATATTAAGTAATAAAATTGTAAAGCTACATGGTTTATAAACATCCAACCCTCTATCGCATCGTTATTTTGCATATAGGTTCTGTCTGCGTTAATAATATTTTTCAATGCATCAAACATCGTTTCAACATTTGTTCTGGATTTATATTGTACATAAACATCTTCCGCTGTTTTTTCATCATTATTATTTATTAGGGCTAATGTTCCAAAATGTGTTTGTTTTTCATAAAAACTAGTCATTGTATAATTTTCTTTTTCAGCTTCAACTCGTTTTAGGTAGTCTTTTTCTTCAGCAATTTTTAACCCTTGATTTAAATACAAAATCACATTGTTTTTTATCCTATACCAAATTATTTTCTCATTGAAAGTAAAATATCCATCCCATATTTGTTTATCAAGCATGTTTGCTTTAGGATAGGGGATTAGCTTATTGCCTCGTTGCAGTGGAATTATATAATGTAAATGTTCTTCATCCAAAGTGTCTGTGTTTTTCTTTGAATAGAACCCTTTATCTGCAATTAGTGTTACATCTTTTAACCCACACTCTTTCATGGTAAGAGAAAATGCTTTTACGTCTCTTATCTTTTCTGGCAACAAACGATAATACACCGGTTCATGCTGTTGCGCTGAAAAAAGGTACATCAAGTTTACCTGTGGTTCAAAAGACATAGAATTATTGTACCCCCTATGTGCTGATTCTATTTGGCGTGAGTGGGTAACTACATGGGTCATGTTTAAAAGTACCTTTTCTCCTTTTTGAATAAAATTTTTCTGATACTCTATTAGTTTTTCTCTATTAGCTCCTAATTTTCGTAGTAGTTGACTAATACTTTTATCTGTTATGGTTGTCCCCTTCCATAGTTCACTTAAATATGAATGCATGTAAAAAACAGGTACATTCTTAATTGGTGATTGTTCTGTTAAACGAAAAAATGCAAATGCAAATATTACTTTAGCCTCATCTCCGAATACTTTTTCTAATGCATGGTATTGTTTTGCTGCAAATTTTAATAGTAGCTGTTGTGTTCCATATTCTTTGGTTGTAAGATTATCTATAACTACAGGCTGTTCAGCTATTTTTCGCAGCTTGTCTTTGGAGGATGCGATAAAGCCATCTTTTTCTGTTATTTTCCCTAATAACTTTCCGGTTATCTTTCTTGCTCTTTTTATTGCAGGTTCATATTTGCTGCTTACCTCATATAGATAATACTTGTTATTTATATAACGAAGCTCTGTGCCAGCTTTCCTGTGCTGAGTAGCCCAACTTGGATGTGCTGATTCTTTTTTGGGTGTGTTTTGTTTTTTATTTTTCATAATATTACGTATTTACGTAATACAAATAAACAACAAAAAAATCAGCAAACAAATATTATTGCTGATTTTTTATTAACTTATTACGTATTTATTTGGAGGAGTTATGGATTAATTTGAGTTTCATAATGTTTGTGTTTTTAAATGATTACAATTTTTTTTGAAAAATATATTTTATCAGAAAACACGGAAACTACATATACGCTCCTGCTCAAAGAACTACAGGGTATTGCATATTTTTGGTTTCCATAAATAGTACCGGAATATACTGTTTTACCAGACAAATTACTTACAGAAACACGATACGTTTCCGCTTCGAAATTTTTAATTATTAAATTGTGCTGTGTTACATAAATATCTAGTTTTTTGAAGGAGGTAGTAGAATTTTTTTTTATTCCTGTGCCAAGCTCTATCAGTTCAAAATTGTCAAATAATATACCAGTAAGAATAGTATCAACTCCCCAAATTTCAAAATTATCAGAATTGGCAGAGGCAATAAAAGTGGTGTCGTATTTTTTCCATATATGTAAATTGTTCTGCATTGTGAAGGTAGGCGATGTGATTACATTACCTCCATGGTTCAAAATAAAATAAGCCCAGGTGGGTTTTTGCGCCAAAAGTGAATAAGTAGCATTTGTAGAATCAATTTTCACATAATACGATAAGCAGTAAGTGAACCCCTGTTTAAGCGAGCTTATCAGATTAACTCCGACTCTTTCGTATGAATTTATAGCAATCCAAGAAGGCATAGATGGTGGTATGGTATTATCCCAACAATCTCCGAAAGGCCGCCCATAAACAAATCGAACAGACATATCGCCATAAGAATACCAATAATCAGGACCTGCGAGATAAACGGTGTCAATAATATTGCAGTGGCTGTCAATAGGGCACTGGTAAAGCATTAAGCAACTCCAGTCGGGTCCTTCATCAAAACCACCGTTGGGTATCAGATTTTGCGCCCACCCCATTACACCTTGTGCAAGAGCAAGCAAAAAGAAAACTATTTTCAGGGATTTTTTCATAAGCATTTTTATTTGGTTTAACAATATAAAATTAAAGAAAAATATGTTGGTTTCAAAGAATTTTCGATTTAATTTTTGCTGAAAATCGCTTTCATTTCTGCAATGCTTTTTTCGAGTTCTGCAACTTGTTGTTTGAGTTGTTGTATGGTTTGAGATTGTGTTAAAATGGTTTCAATTTCTGTTGTGTAAAGTGTGCCGTTTTTATCTGCTAAAACAATTGAGTTGTTACCTGATGCAAGGGAGTAAACTGTAATGAGACCGCTCTCGTTAATTTGCATTCTTGCAGTGTTATTTGTATTAAAAAACATGGATTGATTTTCCTGCTGATTAATAACAGCATTACCATTACTGCCTAGTACCCCTATTCGTAAGCCATCATTAGCAGATGCGCCGGTAGCAGCGTTGGTAATTTGTGTATAGGTATCGAAAACCCCATCGTTAATATGCAATTGAGATTGTGGGCTTAAAAAATTGTTGCCTATTCCAACAAGACCTGTTTGTATGGCAGGATTTGTGCCATCTTGTATAATCATCCGCGGTATTGTAGCAGTGCCAAAAATAATATTGCTGCGACCCATAGTGGTTTCTATAATAAGATCACATTTTTGACCACTTGTTGAGGGCACAAAGCTGGAATACGGGTTATAAAACCTTACCACTTGGTTTGTTCCTCTGTACATGCGCCAATTGATATCAATAGGATTTCCAAAAGTTCCCACAGGTGCATCGGTGCGGAAAACTTCGCCTTTGTTGAAATCAGGATCAGTTCCCATTAAATTTGTGTTGACATGCAACGCTGATAAGGGACGATTTGTAGATGTAAAATTTCCGATACCAATTGCACGAATGTCTAAGTTTTGTTTAAGCATTCCAAAGCGAAAAGTATTTGGAGGAACCGAACCACCTGTTCCATTCCAAATCCAGTCAAACTGGGCAAAGCTGAAATTGATAAACGAGCAAAGCAGCACTATAGTAATTGCAATTGCCCTGATGAATGTAATGATTTTCATAAGACCTCCTTTTTTATTTGGTTATTACTAATTTTTTATAAATTGTTTTTTTCTCCATAATTATTTTCAATTGATAGATTCCATTTGGTAAGAAACTTATATTGATAGTATTTTGATTTGAGGTTAATGGTGCAAAATACTTTTCAGTGGCCCCTATATCAAAGATTCTTAATGATGCATTTGTAATACTGGTATTAAAACTAATGTTAATAAAAGATTTTGCCGGATTAGGTGCAATTAAAACAGCATCCTGCAATTCCAAATCAGTATTGCTCTGTGTAGTAGTATCAGCAATTACTAAAACATCATCAATATAATAATATGCTTCGCCATAAGGAGACGTTGGACTTTCTACATGATGGATGATAGTATCAGTATGTGAATCATCAAAAAAATTTCCGATATTAATGTAGTGATAAGCAGAATCAGCAATAAATCTCCCGGAAATTGTTACCCAACCGGAAGTATCGGTTATGATTGAGTCTGTGAAAACATGAGCAAAATTATTTATTGCAAATTGATTTTGAGGGTACATTAAATTATAGGGAACTGATGAAAATTTAGCGCCTAATTTATTGATTGCTATACAGGAAACAGGATTACTATTAATTGTGAAACTTGCTTTAAAAGAAACAAAATATTTCTTACCCCTTTGCAATGGATTAATTAATTCCGTACCCAAAAATTCATGTATATTGACATCTGGTGGCGAATGCCAATAGCATTCAATACCTGCATAAGCATTACCAGTAGCAGGGTATTGAAATCCGATAAAATTTTGAGGAACTGAAATAAAAATGAAAGTATCGCAAGAGTTAAAATAATCAGGTGTATTAGAACCATACCAGCCAATTGCTCTTTCCATTTGGTTAACGTCAGTTGGACATAAAGAATATTCCTCAAAACTCGGGTTAGGCACCAGATTTTGCGCTCGCCCCTCTGCACCTTGTGCAAGAGCAAGCAATAAGAGAAAGATAAATTTTAAGGGATTTTTCATAAAAGATTTTGGTTTGTGTTTTGTTTATCTTGTAGACTATTGCTCCGATTCGCTCAGCATAAAGTTCAAAGATAAATTTTTTGTAGAAATTTATTTAAGGAGACATGGTTGCCTCCTTTCTGAATTTATGCTGAACCTGTGTGTGTGTGTGTGTGTGTGCTTGCCTGCCGAATAAGGCAGGTGTGTGTGCAAACACTGGGTTTGCGACAATTTGGTTTGCTGTATTTGGGTTTTTATGAAATTGTTATTGTTCATAAAAGAAGAAGATTGTTTTTTGTAAAGATATAGAAAAATATTTGAATAAATGCAAATTTTTTGAGAAATAATTTTTGGGGGGTGATTTTGTTATGTGTAGTGTTATCACGGATTGCAAATCCGCGCTAACAGGGTAAATACAGGGTTTGCTAAGAGATTGAGTATGTTTATTGGCAGGGAGTAAAGCATATAATTGTTTTTTATAAAGATATAACAAAAATTTTATACCAACCCAAATTTTTCTGGAATATTTTTAATTTGTGGATATTTTTTGCAAACGATAGGTTATGATATTTGCACTCGTCTAAGACGAGTACCAACTATTGGGTTAACTATTGGAAAGAAATTAAAAGAACATCAGGTTTTTGGAAAATATTTATAAATGTCTTTACGATGAAGAAAACGTTCGAAAATAATATCACTGCCCTGTATTACAACTCCGGCACGATAATCGCCTATCCTGATACGATAGTGAAAAGGAGCACCTTTCAACTTTTTTATTCCCTTAATATCGTCAATGCTTTGAGATGTCATTGCATCGGTAATACAAGCAGCAATCTTGTCAAGCAATTTATTGTCTTTAATTTTATTAGTATCTCGTTCAAAACTGCGGTCAATTTTCACGTTCATTTTCTCCGAAGTTTTTTTAAATATTTATCCGCATCAATATATTCGCCTGTTCTTCCTGTTTTCATAGCATTAATTAAAGACATATCTTCAATTTCTTCAGTAGTTAAACGATGGATGCCGATGCCTAATTTTTTTGCCAGAGTAAGTAATAACGACAAATCTGTTTTTGATTCACTAATTAATATTGCACTTTCCATAACTCATAAATATTTTCTACAAAATTACTAAATATTTTTAATTTTTTCTCACTGTTCGCAATCGTCTTCGGGCATTGCATCTCGTAGAGACGACGAGTGCGTTTGTTGTGTCTGCCCACACATTTGCCTTAACGGAGACGAGTGCGAAGTAAGGATTTTCAAAACATGAGTCTCCTCCGAAAAGTATCATTTTATTGAATTGCCACCGATTTCACGAATTAACACAGATTTAATTCACTGATTATATAGAATTAATAATCTGTGAAAACCAGCCTGCGTCTGGCAGGTTGGCGTAATCTGTGGCAAAAGGGTTTTCGGAGTGGACTCAAACATAGAATTTTTAGTTTTAATAATACATTCAGGTGAAAAGATTTAAAAGATTAAGAAAATTTTATATTTTTGAAAATGACTTGCATGAAACATTAAAAGTATTTTGTCGTTAATTTAATAATGCGTAAGATTATATTTATATTATTACTTCTTCTAATCTTTCAGGATATTTTCTCCCAGAAATATTCTTCTACTTCTATTAAGGCTATCAGGAAATTTGAAGATGCTATGAGCTTTTTTAATATGCGGCGACTCGATGAGGCGATTCCTGTTTTTGAAGCAGCAATTAAAGAAGATGGGAAATTTATTGAAGCATACCTGATGCTGGCAGATGTTTACAACATGAAAAGAAATTATGTGAAAGAAGCCGAAACATACAAGCAGGTTGAGAAGATTGACACCGTTTTTTTTAATCGCTTATATCTGAATCTTGCGAATGCTTTATTGCTGACAGCAAAATACGATGAAGCTCTGCTGTATTGCAACAAGTTTATTTCCAAATCCGATTTAAGTTCAGCCAATAAAGCGGATGCTGAATTCATGAAAAAAAAATGTGAATTTTCTATTGAGGCGATTAAAAATCCAGTGCCTTTTCAACCTGTGAATCTTGGCGACAGTATAAACAGCGAAGCCGATGAATACTGGCCCTATCTTACGGCAGACGATGAGGTTTTGCTTTTTACAAGAGATATTACTAAAGGCAAAGTAGATATGTCTTTCATGCGTGTCGGGCAGGAAGAATTGTTTATTTCTAAAAAAGTAAATGATAAATGGACAAAAGCAAAATCTGTCGGACCTCCCATAAATACAAGCCATAACGAGGGTGCTTCCTGCCTGTCTGCCGATGGACAATATCTTATTTTTACTGCCAGCGGTAGAATAGAAGGGGAGGGCGATTGTGATATTTATATTACAAAAAAATCAGGCAGGGTATGGGGAAAGCCTGTCGGACTGGGCGCTCCTGTTAATACCGGAAAGTGGGAGTCTACACCTTCTCTGAGCGCTGACGGGAAAACATTGTATTTTTCTTCTACAAGAAAAGGAGGAAAAGGTAAAATGGATATCTGGGTGGCAACGCTTAGCAAGAGCGGTGGTTTTAATCCTCCTGTAAATTTAGGCGACAGCATCAATACTCCCGGAGACGAATTTGCTCCCTTCATTCATCCTGATGGGAAAACTTTGTATTTTTCTTCAAACGGGCACATTGGTATGGGCGGGCACGACATTTATATGTCAAGAAAAGATTCTACCGGAAAATGGAGTAAGCCCATGAATCTGGGTTATCCTATCAATACACACAATGATGAAATCGGGCTTATTGTAAATGCAAAAGGCGATCTGGCCATGTTTTCATCAGACAGGTTGGGAGGTAAAGGCTGCGATATTTATACTTTTGATTTGTACGAAAAAATAAAACCTGTTATAACAACCTATGTAAAAGGAACTGTTTTTAATGCTTCTGATTTTAAACAAAAATTAAAAGCTAAACTTGTGCTGATAGACCTTGAAACACAGAAGACTGTTGAAGAATTATATTCGGCAGATGGAACCGGTGCTTACATGATTTGTTTGCCCGTGGATAAAAATTATGCATTTAATGCATCCAAAGAGGGGTTCATGTTTTATTCGGAAAATTTTTCGCTGAAAGACATGAAAGACCCTACGAAACCTTATGTTATGGATATAATGTTGCAACCCATAAAAATTGACAATAAAGTTGTTTTGAAAAATATTTTTTATGAATTCAACTCTTTTGAATTAAAACACGAATCCACAGCAGAGCTTGATAAATTAATAGACTTCATGAAAAGCAACCCCAGTGTTAAGATTGAAATCAGCGGGCACACAGATAATGTAGGAACAAAAGCATACAATCAGAAACTTTCAGAAGACCGCGCAAAATCTGTATATACGTACCTTATGAATCATACGATTGCCAAAGAACGCCTGAGTTTTAAAGGCTATGATTTCAGTCAGCCCATTGATACAAACGATACAGAAGAAGGGCGCGCCAAAAACAGAAGGACAGAATTTAAAATTGTTGGATTGTAATTTCTTTTTCAATGTTGCGCATTAGCCGTTGGTTGAGCTTGTCCGGTGGTTGAGCTTGTCGAAACCACCGACATCAATTATAATTTCACATAATTTTTTTTCTCACTGTTTTTCTCGAAATTTTTTTAGGAATTTTGCCAATTCCTGTTCCGATGAATTTAACCGAACAGCTTTCTCCCAGTAGCCTACAGCCTTCGCAGTATCTTTTATCAGAGCATAATAATTTCCTAATCCTTTATATGGAATTGATGAAGTGGAATCTATTTCTATTAATCGCGTGCAAATAAATTTTACACTGTCTTCATTCTTATGTCTGAAATTAATATTTATTAATCCTTTCCATGCATTCATATTTTTTTTGTTTAATGCTACCGTTTTATAATAAAAAGTAATTGCATCATTATACAGATTTGTTTTATCATAACATTGCGCAATATTAAATGTTAATTCTTCATTGTTTTTTTTGTATTTGTATGCTTGTAAAAGATAATTTATTGCAATGTCCGGTTTTTTATAAAAGTTAAAATAAATATAAGCCAAATTATTTAAAGCTTTTGGATTTTCGGGATACAATGCAAGCGTACGGTTGTAAAGCATGATAATGCTGTCTAACCGCAGTTTTAATTGGTTTGATGATTTTTTAACAGAAATGTTTCTCATTACTTCATCCATCATATTCTGCGCAAGAACATCGTTTGCTTTGACCGATTTTTCCAGATAGTTGATGTCATTAGAAAACAGTGTAAAACTATTTTTCCAATCTGTATTTCTGTTTATTGTTTTTGCAACATAACAGGCAACGATGATAAGAAATATTGTAATAAAAGATTTTTTTAAATGTAAAAACGAGGCCGTCTGAATGGATGATTTCGTGATTTTAAAAAGTATAAATGTAAAAGCAATAATAAAACCCAGAGATGGAGTAAATAGAAAACGTTCGGCAACTATTCCGTTTATTGGCATGAAGTAATTTGAGAAAGGAATTATTCCAAAGAAATAAAATAAGATTCCGAAAAGCAGCGCATTTCTGTTGAAGTTTTTAATAATAAAAATAAAAATCCCAATATGAATTAAAATAGAAAAAATAACCCAGCCATCAGCTATATTTAATTCCGGAATCGTAAACTGACCATAATAAAAAACAAGAGGATGAGGAATCAGAAGAAGTTTTAAATTAATTAACATACTATAGGCAGATACAGCAATTTTTGCAAGAAAGGTATTGTTTGCATGCAGGGAGTTTTCAAATGATAGCAGCGGAACATTTTCTGATGGGAAAAACCATGCAGGAATTTTCAATAAAACATAACTTATTATGATAAGTATTCCGAATACCAGTAGTATTTTGTAGTTGTTTTTTAATATTAATATCCCTTTCTCTTTTTTGAAAAAAAGAAACCATAAAACCAAAGGAATTATAAGTACAAAAGATATCGCGCTTTGTTTTGTAATAAAAGAAACGGTAAATAATATGCTTCCGGTAACAATATGCCACCATTTTCCGGTTTCATAAAAGCGTATGAAAAATATTAATGATATTAAACAGAATAATAAGTACAGTAACTCTTCCCTGTTTTTCAAACTTGCTACTACCTCTGTGTGTATTGGGTGAAATATCCAGAAAACAATAATAATTAATATAAAAATAGTTCCGGTTGCCGGATATATAATTCGTCGGAGTAACTTTAGTATTAAAAGGGTTATCCATGCAAAAAGAAGAATGTTTATAAGATGACTTACAAATGGATTTTTTCCGAAAATTTCATATTCTATAGCAAAAAAAGATTTGGTTATAGGTCTGTAACCAAAATTTATTTCATCGGTTTGGTAGTAAGGACTTGTAAATATTTCCGGAATTGCTTTTATGCCTTTTGTTACCTGACTGTTTTGAATAACAAATTCATCATCGAATGAATATTTATTCATCAGGGTATTTCCATAAGCAATAAAAATGAAAAAGAAAACATAAAGAGACCATCTTGAAGTATTATCAAGAAAGAAGATTTTCTGGTTCTGTATTTTCTGTTTAATCAAGTTTAGGAAATAAAAATTTAAAGGAAATAAAAATTTAGCAAAAAATATCATAATTTAAAACTCGTGCTGGCACTGATAAAAAATACCCTAAAACATAAAATTTGCCACGCATTAAATTTATAAATTTATAGCATCAAACTATATTGCCCAATTCGTAATCTAAACTTTTTATATTTTAACATTTTTCAGCCCCATTATTGTTTTTTAAATTAATTATAAGGCAACTAAATAAATATTTTTTCGTCATATTAGTAAACACTAAACTATGAAAACAAATATACTAATTTTCTTTTGTTTTTTTATATGCTTGATACAGCCTGATTTTATTTATTCACAGAATTGCGGAAATATTGATTTTGAAACAGGTAATTTTTCCGGGTGGACCGGTCAGACTGGTGTAAACAATGGTTTTCCGGCTGGTTCGTGGGTAAATGGTATTGTTAATGGAAGACACACTATAGTTTCTGCTGGTATAGACCCATATTCCACTGCTGCAAATCCGATTCAGTTACCTGCGCCTGGAGGAGGAGCTTATTCTGTTAGATTGGGAAATGATGGTTCTGATTACGAAGCAGAACAATTGATATTCACTTTTACAGTACAGCCACAGGATACAAATTTTATTTATAAATATGCTGTTGTTTTAGAAGACCCGCAACATGATTATTCTGAACAACCTTATTTTGATTTTTCTTTAACCGATCAGAGTGGAAATAATATTGATTGCAGCTATCAGCACTATGTTGCAGGTTCTTTGAGTGGTTTTTTTGTCAGTCCTTCTAATAGTGATGTATATTATAAGCCATGGACCACAGTCGGAATTAATCTTGCTCCTTATATTGGTCAGCAGGTAACAATAAAAATTACAACAGCAGATTGCTCTCAAGGGGCACATTTTGGTTATGCATATGTTGATTTTATATGTCCGACATTAGCTGCTAATATAAATGTATATTGTGATACAGAAACATCTGCTGTGCTGACAGGACCTTCTGTTGAACCAGGTATGTTATTCACATGGTCAACGGGTCAGACATCTTCTTCCATAACTATAAACCCTCAAAATTATAACGATAGCTCAATAAACTGTTTTATTGAATCTCCTACCTCTATTGGTTTGTGCGGATTTTGGTATTCTTTTCCGATTGAGGTTATTGAATTTGATCCGGAATTTAATTTTACAAGTTCATGTTTAAGTGTTGATTTTGTTGATGCCTCGACAATTAACACAGGCACGATTCAATCATGGTCGTGGGATTTTGGTGACAATACAAGTTCGACAAGTCAAAATCCTTCTCATACCTATTCTTCTCCTGGAACATACAATGTCAGTCTTACGATTGCTTCTCCCACATGCGGAAATAAAACCATAACGTATGCAGTATCCGTTAATGGGCTTTCTATGACTCATAATGTAACGCAAATGCAATGTAATGGAGATGCTGATGCAGCTATTTCTGTTCAGGCAACAGGTGCTCCGCCGTATACCTATAATTGGTCTCCTCCGCCACCAGTAGGGCAGGGTACAAACGGTATTTCGGGACTTACGGCAGGCAATTGGATAATTAATATTTCTGATATTAGTGGTTGTGCTTATTCTGATACGATTGCGATTACTGAACCGCCTCCATTGATAGCTTCTATTGATGCCAGCACGAATGTAATCTGTTATGGCGGAAACAATGGGTCTGCCTCTGTTTCTGCTACAGGCGGGACAGGAGCTTATTCTTATGAATGGAATAATCCGGGTACTGCTCAGCATACAGCCACAGCAAGTAATCTTCCCGCGGGTACATGGACTGTTTCTGTAACTGATATTAATGCTTGCCTTGCGATTGATTCCATTGTAATAACAGAACCTACGCAATTGACCACTACGATTACTGCATTCTCCAATGTTTCCTGTTATGGAGGAAATGACGGATCTGCGGTTGTTACAGCCTCTGGTGGAACCACTCCGTATACATTTGCTTGGACAAACACAAATCCCGTTCAGAGTAATGATACTGCTGTAAATCTTTTTGCGAATACATGGAACGTTCAGGTAAGGGATTCTAATAATTGCATGGCAAGTACAAGTGTTATCATTTTACAACCTCCGGTTTTGGTTGCTGCAATAAATTATTATGAAAATATTTCATGTTTTGGCTTTTCTGATGGACTTGCTGTTGCTACCGGCTATGGCGGAACAGCTCCTTATACCTATGATTGGAATTTGACTCCTGCTCAAACGAATGATACGGCAACAGGTTTATCTGTCGGCACGTATTCCGTTGTTATTTCAGATTCAAATTTGTGTACAGCTATGGCTAATGTTGCCATCACAGAACCTACTCAGATTGCAGCCAGCAGTATCTCTACCGATGTGTCGTGCTTTAACGGAAACACAGGAGCCATTGATCTTTCTGTTTCAGGAGGCAATATCCCTTATGCTTACTTATGGTCTAATGGTCAAACAACGCAGGATATTGGAGGTTTAATTGCCGGAACTTATTCTGTCGAAATTAGAGATAATAGCAATTGTCTGCATACATATTCTGCTACAGTGAATGAACCTACGCAATTAGTTGCAGCTCCGGGAAACGTTTCAGATGTATCTTGTTTTGGTGGCGACGACGGGCAGGCTTGCGTTCTTGCAAGCGGTGGAACTCCTCCTTACACTTATAACTGGAGTGTCGGCTCTTCAGGTAATCAGCCTTGTCTTTCAAATATTCAAGCAGGAACAATTACTGCAACAGTAATTGATTCATTTGGTTGTTTTTCTGAAACGTCAATGGATATAACTCAACCCGATGCATTAATATCATCTGCTTCTGAGGATAAAATAATTTGTAAAGGGTCTGAAACAATACTGTCAATGAATGTTTCAGGGGGAACTCCTCCTTATACATATCATTGGAGCATGGGCAACACAACAGCATCTGTACCTGTTTCTCCTGTTTCTCTGACCACTTATACTTGTTATGCAACAGATAATAATAATTGCATTGGAAGCACTGAAAGTATAACTATTAGTATTTTACCATCTGTAGATTTAAGTGCAGTTTGTTATCAATCTATTTGTCCGGGAGATTCTGCTGCTGTATTTTTTTCTGCATCAAGCGGTGTTGCTCCTTATACTTTATACACTGCAAACGGAACAATTATCAATACGGTGTATTATGCGCATTCAACTCATACCGAAACATTATATTTTTATGTGCGGGATAATTGCGATGTTGTTGATTCTGCTTCTGTGGTTGTGAATGTTTATCCTTCTCCAACTGTGAATATTACTGCCGATCGTTATCAGGGATGCAGTCCTCTGTCCGTTCATTTTCTTGAGACATCTTTAAACACCGGGCAAAGCTATTTATGGAATTTTGATGATGATGATGAAAATAATTTATCATTAGCCCAGAATCCGGTACATGTCTTTGATGTTGCCGGAAGTTATGATATATCATTACAGGTAACAAATATTTACGGTTGTAAAATTGACACAACTCTTAATGATTTTATTACTGTTTTTCCAATTCCGGAATCGCGTTTTGTTTATTATCCTATCGCTCCCACAATTTTAAATCCTGAAATAGAGTTCGTGAATTATTCTCAAAATAATATTGTTAATTTATGGTCTTTTGGTGATGGCGATTCTTCACTCATGGAAAATCCAGATCATATTTACAGAGAAATCGGAGATTACAGCGTTTCTTTAGTTGTTATTTCAGATAAGGGTTGCAGAGACACTTCCATTCAGATATTAAAAATTCAGGATTATTTTACACTCTATGCTCCCAATGCATTCTCGCCGGATGGTGATGGCAGAAATGATATTTTTTATGTTTTCGGTTCTGGTATTCTTGAAGGAAGTTTTAAATTATTTATCTATGATAGGTGGGGCGAAGTCATTCATCAATTATCGGATATTATGCAGGGATGGGATGGAACTATAAAAGGTCAGATTGTGCAGAATGGAACGTATGTGTGGATGGTAGTCTGCAAAAATTTTGAGGGTAATCAGAAAATTGCTAATGGGGTTGTTACTTTGATACGGTAAAATGTTTCAAGCGCAACCGCTGACGGAGCAGACTTGTGCTGTTTTAGCAGTAGCCGAAGTCAAGGTTTTAATTATTCATCTCTGAAAGAGCATTTCAATCCTTTACCATAAAATATCATTGATACTTGTTCCCTTAGTAAGATGAAATGTTTGAATTCCTGTTTTTTTTGCTCCCTCAATATGAATTTCAGTATCATCAATAAAGAGTGTTTCAGCAGGGTTCAGTTTATTTTCTTCCAGTATTTTTATGAAAAATTGTTCATCAGGTTTTTTCATATTTTCTCTGAAAGAATAATATGTTTTTTCAAATAAGGAATTGAATTCAAAGCAAAATTGTTTTCTGAAATCCTTTGCGTATTTTTTGTAATGTATTTCATTGGTATTACTTAAAAGAAATGTCCGGAAGCGGCGTTTTAATTTTTGCAACAACTCAATTCTTTCTTCAGGGAAATCAAGCAGCAGCTTATTCCATGTCTCATCAATCTGCTCATTTGACAGGCTTACAGGTAGTTTTTGTTTCAATTCATTTCTGAAATCATCTGTTGTTATCTGTCCCGTTTCAAACCTGTCGAATAATTCTGTTTGTGTAAACTGCGTGTAAAGTTCCTGAAAATTATGACAACCAATATTTGCAAATTCATCAAGGGTCAATGCAGGATTGATATTCAGAATTACTCCTCCGAGATCGAAGATAATATTTTTTATGTTGTGCAGAGGTAACATATTTTTTGGTTTGGAAATATTTTACAAAAATAAAAATTCATTTTATTAATTGCAAAATATGCTGTTTATAAACTTTGCGAATAGCAAAAGCAGAAATAATAAATCTTACCTTGTCAACTGCACTGCAATAATCTGAATTTTTCTTTCGATAGAAGCTGCAGGGTTGTAAACGGAGTTGCGTTGGTCTTTCGGATCTTCGCTTACAGTTGTATTTGTTAGTTTTCCAATCGGAACCTGCTCAAGAATCAGTTGTTTGTTGGCTACGTATTTTTTAAATACACCACCTTTGTAATCTAAGAAATAATTCATAAGGCTTGATATACGGCGTTTCGCAAGTTTTTTGTTGTATTCTGCTGTATTCAGAGGGCTTGTATATCCTTTCATTGTAACAACGATGACCTGATTTTTTGCAAGCAATTGTTCCATCAGTTGCGTGAATTCTACAAGTCCATCGTAGCCTTTTTGAACTTCATTAAGAAAAAAATCATCAATTTCTTCTATGCTGCGTGCCTGCTCTTTTTTAGATAATCCTTTGGAATATTTTTTTCTGAATTCATCTTCTTTAGCAATATACTGATGAAACAGGAAATCGTAAATTGATGTTGTCAATGTATCTGTAGTTCTGGGATTTGGATAGTCGTTATCAAAATATAAAGTAAGGGGCACCAATAGTTTGATTTCTTTCTCAAAAACTTTAATCGTGTGTTCTTCTTTTTCTTTTTTCTGTTGCACAGTAAGGAGTGAATCGGGTTTTCTTTCTTTATTTATTTTGAAAGACCAAACATCATTGCAGCAGGTTTCTTTTTTCTTAAACATGGAGCCTTTTCTGTTGGAGGCAAAATAAGCCCATTTCCCTTTCGTGTCTATTGAAAAATAAACATCATTCCAACTGGAATTTATCGGGTAGCCCATATTTTCAGGTTCTGTCCATTTGTAGAAATCGCCTTTTGTTTTAAATATATCAAAACCTCCAAGTCCGTTATGCCAGCGGGAACTGAAATACAGCGTGGAATCGTATTGATCATAAAATGGAGAGATATCGTCTTCAACCGAATTGATTTTTGATTTTGTATCGTACAGGTGCGCGAGGCTTGTGTCAATATCCATGCGTATTCCAAGATTTTTTACATCGCCGAATGTTCCATCGGCATTCAAAGGAGCAACCCAGATATCCATACCGCCAATGCTTCCCGGCATATCAGATACAAACATGAAAAAATTTCCTTTTTTTGTTTTTGCAACAGAAGGCATTAAAGAGGAAGAGCCTGTTTTGTTGATTTTTTCATGAAGTTTTTCGGGCTTGGAAAATTTTCCATCTGCGTAACGGCTTTTGAAAATCTCACTTTTTCCGGTTGTTCGATCAAGAGGTGATTTTGAATAATAAAGTGTTTTTTCGGGAGCAAAATAATAAGGATTAATACAATTGAAACCGTATGAATTAATTGTTGTATCAAGCATTTTCCCTTTTTCAAAAAGCGTATCGCGGATGTGTTTTGCAGCAAAAATTTTCGCGCAGAGTTGATTTGTATCTTTGCTGTTTTTTATGCTAACTAATGATGAGAAAAAAATCAGGGAATCACTGATAACATAAGGAGCGTATTCTCCTTCAACTGTATTTATGGAAGTATCAATATGAATGATGTCTACATCAAGAGGATCAAATTTTATTATCAGTGCTTTTTCGCAGGAGAGTATTTCTCGTTTTGCTTTTTTTGTAAAAAAGTCATCGGTTTTTTCATTGTTTTTTAAAAATATATCAAAGTTTTGCTGGGCTTTCTGGTACTGCCCCTGACTCTTTTGAACATCGGCCAGCCAGAAGCGGGCAAGAGGAAAGCGACCTTTTTTGTCGTCAACAATTTTCAGATAATATTTTTCTGCTTCATTATAATCATTGTTCATGCGGCAGGCTTCGGCGTATTTATATATTACATCATACAATGCGGCATCCAGCTTCATTGCTTTTTTGTAGAGCCAGGCAGCTCCGTAATAATTCCCTGCATCAAATTGTTTATCTCCTTCAAGAATATATTGCCTGAAATCCTGCGCCATCAGCAAGCTTTGAGAAAGGAAGAAAAAACTTATTGCAATAATTCGTATAAATTTCATTCTGTTATTTTAAATACTATTGATTTTATTTTTTGAGGGTGGTAAATAATTGTCTTTTGTAATTACACTTTTACCTGTTTTTTGCTCAAGAGCTTTTCGAGCGTTTTTTGCAATTGCTCCTCCTTTTTTTCCTGCTTTTGCATTTTCAAGCAGACCTTTTGCTCTTTCTGCTTCTGCTATTTGACGTGTAGACAGTTCTGCGAGTGCTGTAAAAAGAAGTTCTGCTTCACTCATGTGATCTCGTAAATTCTGATTTTTTAATCCTTTTAAAGATTTATGTTTTTTTACAGTCAGTCCAGTCCATTCCTGATGAATAATATTGGTTAAAAAAGCAAATTCTTCTTGCTCTTTAACATCTGAATCTTTCCAGTAGTCAGTAAGTTTATTCCTTGTCTCTTGCCCTGACATGCGTAGTTGAATCCATTTTTCACTTCTGCCATGTTTTTTCCAGTTTTCTCTGGCTCTGTCAAGACTTATTTCAGGATCAGAAATTTCTTTCAAACGTTCATATCCTGTTTTTGCCAGCCATTGTTTAAACGGTTCAGCATTAGGTGATGGAATTGATTGAATAATCCTAAAAATTGATTGAACATTTGCTAAATCTGTAACTCGTAATTTTCCATCTGCTGATTTTAATTTGAACTGTCGACAAATTGTCGACAGTTCAAATCCACCTTCAGCTTTAACTCTTAATTTCATTTTAAACCAATAGTCTCTGGGATTTTTACTATTAGTTAAAATTTTAATTATATCAATGATTGAAAAATACCATTGTTCTTCTGTTTCTTCCCAATGGCTTCTTATTTTTTGATTTTCAAAAACTTTTATTGCCGCTTCTTTTGTCATTCAAAAGTAAATATTTTGGTACAATTATATTTATATTACATATACACCGGACAGCGTTTATAATAGGGTAGTCTCAGCTCTCTGTGTTTTTTGTAAATATAAATAATTGAGATTTCCAATCCGCCTCTACCATTGCTTGCAACATTCAAATCTGAATAATTAATATCATAGCTGATACCGATGTTGAACATTCTGTAATCGAAGCGAATCTCTACAATGCCTGCATCTTTGGCGCGCATCCAGCCCCCGAAATAAATTGCATGGAACGAAATATTATCAATGTTCATTTTTAAAAGTGCGCCCAGATTAAGTTCTGTAAGTTTGCCCTGATATTGATAAATCGCACTTGGATATAGTGTAAGATCTCTGGTAAAGCGCCAGTCAAGTCCCCCGTGAATGGTATATTTTTGATATAGTCCAATATCAGAAAGGTCTGAAAAGGATTGATTCGGTTTGTTGATGTGGTTGAAAGAAAACCCTGTGTTTGCAGCAAATTTGGGATTGAAAATATATGAAAGCCCAAGACCCGCTGAAACATCAAAATAATTAACATTATCGTTTGTGAAAGTCTCTCCACTGGTAAGGTTTGGATCGAATTGATTTCCATTAAACTGGCTTCCGAAAGTTAGAAGATTGTAATTAATATTATGTTGGTTAAATCCTGCGTTTATCCCTACAGACGCATTCAGCGCGCTGTCGCGGGATAACATATAGTTATAAGAGGCTGCAAGTTTAATCTGGTTTGTACTGAAATTGGCATCTCCGGCAACATCGTTATTAAATAAAAGCCCTACACTGATATTGCTGCGGTATAATTGTAACTGATTGAGACGTGCATCTGCTGAAACAGAAAAAGTGCGGTAAGCATTCGTAAATGTAAGCCATTGCCTTTTATGATTCCCGATAAGTCGCAAATCGCCATCAAAGCCACCTGTTAATGCCGGATTCAGATTTAATGGCGATGCATTGAACTGGGAAAAATGAATATCCTGAGCATACAATGATGATTGCAGAGAGAACAGCAATAATGCAGTAATTAAGAAAGAATTGAATTTTATTTTCCTGCTTTTATTCATGAATTTTTTTCTTCAATTATTTTTTGCTCCTAATCGGTCGTTGAGCTTGAGGTTGCTGAGCAACGTCGAAGCATCGAAACGCCGATTTTTATATCATCGAACTAACGTTACATTTCCTCGTTTTTCAAACTGCGTATTATTAATACAAACTGCTTTCAGGTAATAAACAAAAACTCCCTGATCGAGTTGTTTTCCTTTGTATGTTCCATCCCAACCGCTTTTTACATCTGTTGTTTCAAAAACTTTATTTCCCCATCGGTCAAAAATAACAAAATAAATATCGTCTGTAATGTCGGTTTCTACTTTAAGAATATCATTCAATCCATCTCCATCAGGAGTGAAGCCACTTGGAACAAATATATAGGGTTCATTACAAAGAACATCATTTACAAAGATAGTGATTGTATCGTAATTTACACAACCAACAGAGTCTACAATGCTTACTGTGTAAAAAGTTGTTTGCTTCGGATTGGCAGTAGGATTGGGAGAATGAATATCGTTTAATCCATAAGAAGGATCCCATGTATAAATGTACGATACTTCTTCTGTAGCGTGAAGCGTTGTACTTCTTCCCTCAAAAATTGAATTATCATCAACGCTTGTTAATAGAGTCGGTGGATAAGGATACACGTCAATAAAATAGGTTTCTGTTTTGATACAGCCTAAAGAATCTGTTAGTGTTACATTGTAATATCCTGAACAAAGATGATTGATGTAGTAATTTGTGCTGCCATTGTTCCAGACATAAGAATAAGGTGAAATCCCTCCAATAGGAGCTACCTGAGCGATTCCATTGCATGATTGTACGCAATTCGTAACATTCAGATTCGGGTTAAAAACAAGTAGCTCCGGCTCTGTTACGGTTATCTGCGTATAATCCACGCATCTGTTTCCATCTGTTACGGTTAATGAATATGTGCCTGCCTGTACCCATACATCATTATTTAAAGAAGCTGTGTGATTCCAGTTGAATTCATAGGGTTGTGTGCCACCGGTCGCAAATGAATGCAGTATCACGCTATCCTGAAAACAAATAACGGGAGAAACCTGACTCAGAAATGAGAGCATTGTATCAGGTTCTGTAATGACGAAATTTGCCAGACGCAGGCAACTGTCTCCGCTCATAACCGTAACATTATAAAGTCCGGCGCAAAGGCTGTCAGCGGGATTTGTATTTTGTCCATCGCTCCAGAAATAAGTAAAAGGTGTTAGTCCATTATGGCAAACAACATCTAAATATCCATTGCAAAAACTATGGCAGGAAACATGACTTGGTTTCATTTCAAGTTCAAGATCAGAAGGGTCTGTAACAATCGCGACAAAATTCGTATCGCAACCATTTGCATCATTTACAGTAACAGGGTAGGAACCAATGCAAAGATTCGTCAGTTGTGATACTGTTTGTCCGCTTGCCCAATTATAAAAATAAGGCTGCGTTCCTCCGTTTGGCGCAACAATAGCCTCTCCGTTACAGATTCCGTTGCAATGTACAATATGCGTCCCGGAAAGATTGATATTCATGTAAGACGGTTGAGAAATAAGTACAGAAGCAGTATCTGAGCAGTTTAATCCATCTGTTAGCGTAAGATGATACGTACCGATTGGCAAATTAGCTGGATTTGGAATATCAGGCAGGTTGGGACTCCATGAGTACGTGTAGAGCGATGTTCCACCTGTTGCATTTGTTTGGATATGCCCGGTGTTGTCGCCATAACATAACAAGTTATGCCCTGTAAGGCTTAAAGAAATGGGTGGGAAAAGATTATTGAGCATAACAGACATACTCGTGGTGCAGCCATTCGCATCGGTAATCGTTACATTGTAAGTTCCGGAGGGAATGCCAAAGATACTGTCTGAACCGAGCAAGGGACCATGGCTTTCTCCTGTAGACCAGTTAAAGTAATAGGGCGCAGTACCATTGGTTGCTGTTGCAACAAAGTATCCTGTACTATCTCCGTAACAATTTATATTTTGTAATGTGGGTGTTACAGAAATGGGTGGATTTGGAGTGATTTCCGTCAGAGGAAAAGGATAGATGGAGTCCAGTCCTTCGAGTTCCCATGTTTCATGAAACCAGGTAAAGGGAATATATCCTAAAGGTATGTCCCATTCAAATAAAGGACCGATTTGCCAATCCATATCCATTGGTTGAGGATATATTATTGTATCAGGATATCCGTTGTTTCCTGCATTAGATCCCGTATAAACAGCTATATGGTTAAACGATTCCATGCAGATCAGTGTATCTTCAAGTGCGATGCAATGTGGCGGAATTTCTGCATCGGGAAGGGCTTTGAAAGTAGGAATATTTATATGCACTGTCAGCGCTGTCATAATAAGATTGAAAGAAATACTGTCCCATGTATGATTTGTAAAATCATTTTGCATAAAGTGTGATGTTGCCACATTCATGGTTGGAAATCCTGTGCAGGGATATTGTATCGTAAGATCATGTCCTACTTTAACAGTCATTGAATCATTTGTCCCATTTTCAACAATGTCGTAATTATTTTCCGGATCAGAAACATAATAGTCGAGGCTGGTTGGAAAAACAAAGTTTGTAAATAAATCGGGACAAAATGTGAAGTCCTGATGAAGTGCATTGTGCATGTTTAATTGCGCTGTGAAGAGAGAATAAATGATATTTATTTGAAATCCGACATCGAGTGTTACAGTGTCGTTCAGATATCCGATATATTGCTGAATTGTGCTTCCTGTGGGTTCAGGAATAAAGCCTGCCATAGAAGAAAGAAATTGTAAAATATTCAGTTGAAAATGCAGATATGTGCTGTCGCCAGAAGCATAAAGGCAATTATCAGCGCCTAGATAGTCTACGGTATTAACATAAGGTAATGTAATATTTCCGGTAAGACCGATATTCCACCAGTCGGGAATGTGGATTGGAAGCATGGTATCGGTACAAAAATGAAATCCTATTATCGAATCCCAGCAGGGATAAACCATTGTATCCTGGGGTTCTCCGCTGATATGAAAAATAGTAATGGAATCTGTAGGAATATTTATAGGAGGAAAAATATTAAATGTATCACAGGAACCAAGACAGGCAATCAGTGCCATGTTTGCGCCGAGACCAAAATCCATATCAAGGGTAATAGAACCAACAGGTGGAAAATGAGTTGATAAGTCCCAGCCCGGTAACACTTCATAAGATGATGTAATGGTAACTTCCTGACCGGGATTAAAGGAATTGTCTGCCGGATAATTCAGATGAATTCTTACGGGATAGGTAACGTCAACAGAACCCGATGAAAAGCCATGAATGGTAAAGGTTGAGGCAAGTTGCCCCCATGTGTTTGTTTCAAAAGCAACACCCCACTGTGTTCCGAAAATGTTTGCTATTTCTTCAAAACCCCAGGATTCATTCCAGCTCTGGTTGAAGAGTTGTAGCGCGGTATCCAGACTCCAGATGGTCCCATTAGGTCCCCACATGTATTGGTTTGTTGTTTGATAAGGAATATCATGGTCAACGGTAAACGTTTGTGCATGGTTGTATTTTGGATATATCAGAGCTGTCAGAAATCCGAAAATGACAATATATTTTTTTATGTATTTATGCATTTTATAAATAAATTTTCACTTTTAAAAAATAACAGAGAGCAAGCTTTTTTTCAACACATCAAAAAGTAAAAAATCAGTTATTTTAGGATAATTTGCATTGATCCATACAGTGTTTTTTTCATCTCCGGTAAGCAGCATCAGTCTTTCATATTCAACATCTTTTGTTTTAAATGAAACATGGTAAAGCATCGCATCTTTCAGCGTATTTGTTTTTACAGATTCCTGCTTTATAATGGTATATCCCTGTGATGTAAATGTAGCATCATTAATTTCTGCAATAATACTTTTGAAGGGTTTTGCAATTTCCTGAACTTGTATAGAAGCAGAAGAACCTGCATGCATGAACCCTTTAACAGAAAGATGTGGTTGGAAGTTTCTAGGAGGAATTATTTTTACATTTGTTCCGGGAGCTGTCTGGTAGTCCTGCAAATCATCACTGCTATTCTGTGCAAATGAATGGAAGCAATATAAAAACATAAATACAAAGCCAGTCAGAAAGAATATTTTTTTCATAAACTTATCTGATTAAAGTAACAGTACCGGATTTGCTCATTCCATTACCATATTGATCTTTAAACCATGCAACCCATGTATACACGCCGGGAGGACAAAGTTTTTTACTGTTATTAATTTTTCCATTCCAACCTTTACTGATATCGTCTGTTTGGAAAATAATCTCACCCCAACGGTCGTATATATGTAATTTAAAGCTGCCGGGAGTCATACCGCGCCCAAAAACAGTGAAGTATTCGTTGTGTCCGTCGTCATCGGGAGTGAACGCAGTTGGCGCATAGAAAGATGTTTCTCCATCAACATAAATAATTGCAGAAGCAGTATCAAGACAGCCTTTGTCCGATGTTGCATACAAATTAACCGGATATGTTCCGTAATTTTGAAAGGCGTGTTCCGGATTTTTTTCCTGTGAGGTAGTTCCGTCGCCGAAATTCCAGATGAGGTTTATATAATCAGCAGACATATCGTAAAATTTCACAAGCGGATCGGAAATAGTAACATGTCCTCCTTGCGGGTAAATATCAAAACGTGCATCGGGTTTTTTGAAAACTATAATGTTTGCCGTATCGGAATCTTTCTTACAGCCTTCTTTAGACGTTACAATCAACTGAACATTGTATTCAACTGCATTGTAAAACGTATGAACCGGATTTTTTTCTAAAGATAAATTTTCATAATCACCGTCATCAAAATCCCAGAGATAGCTTTGTCCGACGTTTGGGCTGTATTCATTGAAATGCACGGTCAGTGGCTGGCAACCGGAAGCTTTATCGAAAGCAAAATTAAGCGGAGGTAATGGATAAGTATATACGGTAATAGAATCAACAACACTGTCGAATTTACATCTGTCGTACACCCATATAGTATAAGTAGTTGTGGTATCAGGAATAACGCTTAACGGTAATGCGCCGAAAACGGAGTCGTTAAGATAAACCGTATACGGAGCGCCACCGCCACCACTGATGTTTGCATATATGAAAACAGGATCTTTCGGACAAATTGTATCTTTATTGATGAATGCATCAATTGTTAAAGGAGGATCCACGTCAACATGAACGGTTTGTGGAGATACCGTGCAGCCATTTGCATCATTAATAGAAACATGGTAATCTGAAGAAATCAATGGTGTAACCTGAATTGAATCTCCAATCATTCCATTGCTCCAATTGAATGTGTACGGCTGAGTTCCTCCTGTTGCCAATGAAACGGAGAGGTAAATGCTCTGTCCATAACAAATATGTTTGTCTGCAGAAAGCAGGAAGAAAAGTTCATCAGGCTGGTCAATGTAGAGTGTTACATTTGCTATACAGTCATTGGCATCAGAAACTGTTACGGTATATATTCCCGAAGGAATTCCGGTTAAATCCTGAGTTGTAAATCCATTATTCCACAGATAATAGTACTGAGGAGTTCCACCCGTAACCGTGAGGTCTATAGAGCCTGTATATCCGCCATAGCAAAGTACATTTTCTCCTACAGCAGTAGCCAGTAATGGAGCATCGGGTTGCGTTAACACAATATTTAAAATAGTGTCGCATTGATGTGCATCTGTAACAGTAACGGAGTAGTCGCCTGCCGGGAGATTTATTAAATCCTGACTTGTTGCATTGTTATTCCATGCGTAGGTATATGGAGAAGTACCGCCAAAAACAGTAAGATCAATAGCGCCGTTGGTGCCGCCATGGCAGCGGATATCCACGGATGTGTATGTAACTGTTAGCGGAGCTAAAGGTTCTGTGAGAAATGCGATGGCAATTTTTGTACAGCCAAGAGAATCGGTTACAGTTACTCTGAAGGTTCCGCTTGCAAGACCGCTGATATCTTCTGTAATAGCACCTGTATTCCAAAGATAGGAATAAGGAGGAGTTCCACCGGAAACTGTAATATCTACAGAGCCATCGTGCATGTGATAGCAACTTACATCCGTTGCCAAAACATCAATTTCCAGAGGAAGGGGTTCTGTGAGTGTTACAGTGTGCGTGTATACGCAGCTATTGTTATCAATAACAGAAACAGTATAAGTGCCAGCAGTAAGATTATAAATATCTTCTGTATGCAAACCGTTTGTCCAGTCGTATTGATAGGGAGGCGTGCCTCCAATAGGAGTAATATCAATAAAGCCATCATTACCGCCCGCACATGAAATATTTTTGCTGGTATCTGTAATAGTAACTGCTGAATCTGGTTCTGTAACTAAAATGGAATCTATTTTCGGACATCCTACATTGTCGGTAACTGTTACAGTATACAAACCTGTAGGAAGATCAACAGGGTCTTGAATTGTTTGTCCTGAAGGCTGCCAGATATAAGTATATCCGGGAACACCTCCTGAAACGGTAAGGTCAATCCATCCTGTGCTTTCACCGTGGCATAATACAGGGTGTTGCTCTAAATCTAAAATAATAGGTGGATTAAGATCGTAAATTGTAATAAAAGTATCCACTTCACATCCAAATCCATCTGTTATGGTAACTGTGTAATATCCTGATGTCATAAACACATTATCTATATTGCTTGGATGTGTATTTACAACACCGTTTGAATAAGTAAATGTGTAGGGAGGTATTCCATTGATAGCAGTAACAACTATTGTTCCTGTAGAATCGCCAAAACAAATTACGCCATTGCCCGAAATCGTTGCTTCAAGCTCTGGTCCGGGAACAATTTGTGTTGGAGCCATCACTGTGTCTTCAGGAGTAAATCCATCAAGATTCCATGTATTATTATACCAGGTAAGCGGTATATAACCTAAGTCAAAACTATCCTGAAACATGGGTCCTATTTGAAAGTCAATATCCATTAATTCAAAATCTTTGGGTGTGTCCATTGTAACAACTGCCGGAGCAGTATAGCCCTGCATACAGATAATGGGAATGGAATCGTATTCTGAAGAGTCGAGAAGCATGGGAAGGCAGAAATCAGGAATTTCAACTTCCGGGATTGCTTTATACATTGTTGGAATATGAACGGATACGGTCAATGCTGAAAATTGAAATCCAAATGCAATGCTGTCCCACGTGTGATTTGTAAAATCATTGGTCATCGTGTATTCAATGCCAATGGGCATGGTATCCCAGTCGTGGCATGGGTATTGAATATTCAGGTCGTTGTTAACTGCAAAAACAATTGTGTCGTTTGTTCCTTGAGTAATTAAGGAATCATTTTGCGAGGGATCGGTTTCTGTGTAATTTAAGTCTGTCGGGAAACTCAGATGACACCAGATGGTAGGGCAGAACGTGAAATCCTGTTGTTGTGTGCTTGTCAGATAAAATGATGCTGTAATAAGCGACCAGGTAATAACAGCGGATGAGGGGCCCAAAGGAATTGTAACGCTTCCGTTAAGATAGCCCAAAGCCTGTTGAATAGCGGGACCTGTGGGCGGAGGTATTAATCCGGCCACCGCTGAAATAAAAGTAATAATATCAAGATTCAGGTGAAGATAGGTGCTATCGCCGCTTGCATAAAGGCATTGGTCGGGCATCAGGGTATCCGTTGTAATAACGTAAGGAAGTGTAATTTCTCCGGTTAGTCCGATGTTAAACCAATCGTCAATGATTATTGGAAGAACAGAATCTTCAATAAATTCAAATGGAGGAAAGAGGTTTGGATTGTAGCTTGGATAAACAACATAGCCGGTACTGTCGATATGAAAAACAGTAATGGAATCTGTCGGAATATTTATTGGGGGAATAACATTAATTGTATCGCAACCAAAGGCGCATATAATAAGGTCAATGTTGGCACCAAATCCGAAATCAAGCCATAGCGTTGTAGTTCCAACAGATGGGTAATGCGTGTCGAGCCACCAATCGGGTAAAACATCGTAATCGGAATTGACAGTAACAGTTTCACCGGGAAGAAAAGTCAAATCATCCGGAAATGTTAGATGTATTTCTACGGGATATTTTACATTAACAAAACCTGTTGTAAATCCATGCATACAGAAATAAGCCCCTATATCTCCCCAGGTTCCTGCCTGAAAACCTACGCCGAATTCTTCGCCGAAAATAGTAGTAATTTCGCTCCAACTATAGGATTCATCCCACTGAACATGAAAAAATTCATAGTCAAAATCAAGGGTAAAAGGCGACCAGTTTGGACCCCACATATTTTGATGATACGTTGCATAAGGAATTTCATGCGTAAGCGTAAACGTCTGCGATTGCATGTTTTTATGCGAAAAAATCAGGAATAAAAATAATGTAATATAGAGTAGTTTTTTCCTCATACTTTAAAATTAAAATCTCACGCTCAGTAAACTGTTTTTTAATACACTTTCTAAAAGGAATTTAGTCATAACCGGATAATTTGCGTTTACCCAGATGGTTCTGTCATAATCGCCGGTAAACATCATCATTCTTTCATAATCTATGCCTTTAACGGTAAAAGATAAAGTATAAATGACTGCTTTATTTCCATTTTTAGTTGTAATATTTTCTGTATTGACTAATTTTATTCCCTGTTGCGCAAAATATTCTTCTGTAAGTCCTTTTACATACATAACATAGGGAGTGCCTTGTATTTCGGTAACCTGAAGCGTAGAGGATGATCCCGGATGCATGAATCCATGAATTTTTTCATAAGGAACAAAGTGAGCCGGAGGTTTAAGTTGAATTTGAGTATTGGGAAAGAAAATGTAGTTGGCAGTATCTTTAATAGTGAAATCATAAGGGTTCAAAGAAACATGCTTTTTCTGAGCAGGTACATTGTTCTGAGCAGAAAGAGAACTGCATAAAAAGAAAAAACTAATAAGAAGAATAGATAATCTCATTCTTAAAAATCTAAATTTATTAAAAATATTAATACGGATAATTCAATTTTCAAAATTAAAAAAAAAATCTGAAAAAATGAATAATTTTCTTACTAATTAAAAGACGTTGATAACAAGAAATGGTTGTCTAAACCAAGGTGGTTATACGAATGTAAAAAATAAAAGTTTAGATTTTTGGGGGATTTTTTGTTAATTTATTGATTGATAGTTTCTTAATCTTTGTGTTCAATCTTTAATAATAATAAAAATATCTTCGTTTTTACGTTTCATGAAGTATGCTTCGCGGGCAAATTTTTCGAGTTGGTTGTTGTCCGTTTTAAGTCCCTTTATAACCGATTTATCTGTATTAATTGCTTCTTTGAAGTGATTTTTTTCTTTTTTAAGATTATTAAGGTCTTGCATCATTTTTATTTTAGATAGCATATCGCTTGCATCAAAAAATGTTACCCAAATGCCAAAAGCAAATAAAGAAACAAGGTATTTGTTCTTAATAATTTTAAAAAGTATGTGCAGAATTTTTTTCATATATTCAACAAAAATAGATGTTATGAATAGAAATATACAGAGGGTATGATTTTTTTTTAAAGAAAATGATGTTAATAACTTATTTGGATAGAAAAGCTTTATGCAAAAGCTAACTTTGTGTTAAACTCTGCTCGGCGAAGTTTCCAAATTTAGTCGTTCAAAGTTACGACGAAGGCGGAGATAACTTAGCCGGATCATCCCCTCTATTAGTAGTTTTTGCCATTTTTCTACCCATGCTGACATAGCCAGTATTTTCTGTAGGAAAACTTAAATAAACAAATGAACTGTTGCCAGGTAATTCATAAACAGTATCCCAACCATAAGAAATAGTAAAATTAAAAATATTGTTACTATATGATAACAATGAGAATAAAGTAATGTAAGGTACAATCAAAAAAATGTATTTTTTCATTTTATCTATTGTTTTATTATTCTGTTATTAAAAACAAATTTTTCATTGAAAATTCGTAAAATATAAACAGAGGATGGCAATTTTTCCATATTTATTCTAAAATTTTGAGTATTGCTGCTTTCTTGCAACACAATTTTGCCACTAGCTATTTCAATTAGTTGAATTTGAAAAGGAGTATTGATTTCTGTATTGAAAGCAATATTAAGTTTATTTGTAGTTGGGTTAGGAGTAATTGAAACTTGCATCTCTTCAGAATAATCTTTCTCAATACTTGAAGAACCTGTGTATCTTAAAATATATTTACCTAAAGTACAAAAACCTAAGTTTTCATTGATGTAAAATAAATTTTTAACACCATAGTTATTTGACAAATATTCGGTTTCCCAAGTGAAACCACCATTTTTTGTTTTTAATATTTTTATTATATTGTTTTCTGATATTGCAACGTAAAGTGTATCTTTATTTAAAGCAAACATTGATGAAATTATAAAATTTTCTGTATTAAAAAAGTTAATATCAGTCCATGTTACTCCCCCATCAATGGTTTTTAACAATTGACTTTTATTATATGTCGGGTAATAAATACTATAATAAATCACATTTTCATTTGCAACACACATTATGCTTTGTGTATAACGGATTTTACTTTAAGGTTTGTAGATTTAATGATAATTTTCTAAGATTTTTTTTCAAAATATTTGCTACGCTACTAAAGAGTCTTTGTC
>MEOG01000043.1 GCA_001769125.1 Bacteroidetes bacterium GWF2_35_48
AAAAACGAAAACTGAAACAGGAAAAACGGAATTAAATAGTTTGTTAACTTTAAATTTTCAATTATATAAAAACGCAATTTATAACCGAGCGTAGTATATTTTGTTTTTGAAAAAGACGGCCTGTATTTGACTGTCTTTTTCATTTTACAGCATATTATAATATTTTTTGTAATATGTGAATGTTGTAACTCATATATAAAATTTTGTAATGCTTTTTATTCGTAATGCCTGCACATTTGTATTGTGATTATAAGTCACGCCTGAACTGCCAGTCGCAGTAATTTAATTATCGTAAAATGAAAAAAATATTAATAGCAGTTGCAGTTAGTTCGCTGTTAGGTGCAGCAATCTTTTCCGGTTGTCAATCATCAGCAGAGAAAGTTAAAGATGCAGAAGATAATGTAATGATTGCAAATCAAGAATTAAACAGAGCATTGGCAGATTCTATTTATAAATTCAGAAAAGATGCCGATGAGAAAATAAAAGCACATGAGCAAAGTGTATCAGATTTTAAAGCAAGAATAGCAAAAGAAAAAAAAGAAAACAGAATTCAATACGAGACAAGATTAGCTGAAATAGAGAAGAGAAACAGTGATCTGAAAAAGAAATTGGATGATTACAAAGAAGTCGGTAAAGAGCATTGGGAAAATTTCAAAAAAGAATTTTCTCGTGAAATGAATGACTTGAGTGAGGCTTACAAAGATTTATATGTTATAAAATAATTTAATAATTTAATAAAAATGAAAAAAATAATATTAGCAATAGTCGCAATAACATTATTGATAAATTATGTTAAGGCACAAGAAAACGTAACTGATTTTCGTGAACGATTTTTATTTGGATTTAAAGCAGGTTTAAATTATTCAAACGTTTATGATACAGAAGGGGAGGAATTTAGAGCCGATCCTAAATTTGGTTTTGCAGGAGGAATATTTGTTGCGATTCCAATCGGAATGTATTTGGGAGTACATCCTGAAATACTTTTGTCTCAAAAAGGGTTTAAGGCAACGGGTGTATTACTTGGGAATACCTATGAATTTACTCGTACGTCCAATTATATTGATGTTCCTATTTTATTCGCACTAAAACCGAGTGAGTTCCTGACCATTGTAGCAGGTCCTCAATATTCGTATCTGTTTAACCAAAAAGATGTATTTACAAATGGAACCACAAGTATGGAACAAGAGACAGAATTTGAGAATGACAATTTACGTAAAAATACCTTGTGCTTTAAAGGAGGAGTTGATATTAATCTTAAAAACATTGTCCTAAGTGCAAGAGCAGGATGGGATATTTTAAAAAATAACGGATCCGAGGCATCAACAACCCCACGATACAAAAATGTATGGTATCAGGCTACCATCGGATACAGGTTTTAATAAAACATTTTTTTTTTAATCTAAGCCTTAATATTTGTTGCTTTCATGCACACTTTAATAGGCTCAATAATAGTCAATACATTTCACATCAAACAATATAAATTAAGTAAATAAAATAAAATAAAATAAAATGAAAATGAAAATGAAAATATCAGCATTGCTTGCATTTATTGCAATTCTAATTATTCCAACAATACAAAGTTGTAAAAAATATTCCGATGGACCGGTAATAAGTTTACGTTCCAGAACTGAACGTTTAGCAAATACATGGAAGGTTGAAAATTATAAAAGAAATGGAACAGATTATACTTCCTTGGTTTCAAACTATACAGAAACTTATACAAAAAGTGGTGATTATTCATATTCATGGGGAAGCCTTACAGGAACAGGTAAATGGGCTTTTCAGAGCAATGATGAAGAAATCAAGATAAGTGGAACAGACAACCAAAGTTCTCAGACATTGATTATTCTTAAACTGAAAGAAAATGAGTTTTGGTACTATTATATGGATGGGAATGATAGAAATGAATTTCACATGATTTCTAATTAGTGTTTGTCCAGAATGTCCGACCTGCCTGCCGCAGGCAAGTAGCTGCGTTACTCTCGCCCTGAAAAACAGTCGTTTCGGCTTAGCTCAACGCATCGCATGTACAATAGGACACTCCTGGTTTTCATGTCTTCGAAAGCATTTCGTCAAGCTCAATGTATCACCTTGAACTTGACGTTTTCTTATCTGACACTGAGTTTTCTTGCAAGCATAAGGACTAATTAGTGATTGCTTATAAATACACGAAATAACAAAATTTAAAAAACATTAAATTTAAAAAACATTAAAATGGGCAATTTACTTTATATAGTTGCGGTCTTTCTAATCTTGATTTGGGGAATTAGTTTCTTCGCTTACAATGCGGGAAATTTCATACACTTTTTTCTCTTTATTGCATTAGCAACTTTAATATTCAGAATTGTTCAGGAGAGTAATCTTTTTAAAAATAAATCACTTAAATAAATAAATAATAAATTATGAGTACACAAAAAGTAGTAATTGGAGCAATAGCTGGTTTAGCTGTTGGAGCATTGTTAGGCGTATTATTTGCACCAAATAAAGGTTCAGATACACGCAAAAAAATATCTTCAAAGAGTAAAGATATTACGGATGGAATAAAAGAAAAATTTAATGATTTTTTAGACGACATTTCATCGAAATTTGAAAGAGGAAAAGAGGACGCAAGTGATTTTACAGAAAAGGCGAAGTCCTAATTTTTTAAAAACAATCAAGGCAATTTCAGCTTTGAATCAGCTTCAGCAATACATAATGTTGCATGTGTTGCTGAAGCAATTGATTGATAAAAATAAAAAATAAGTAAATAACAAATACAAAATCTTAATATCATTCGTCAATTAAAAATTAATAAAAAATGACACAGATTTTATATGTTATAGCGGTATTATTAATAATCGCATGGCTCATCGGTTTTTTCGCTTTTAATGCAGGTAAGATGATACATGTCCTTCTTGTTATTGCATTTATCGCAGTATTGCTTCGTGTAATTAGAGGGAAAAAAATATTTTAAATTTTATATAAAATAAGTATGAAAATTTTAAAAAAAAATAAACTATATTTAACAGGAGCATTGATTTTATTATTTCTTTATCCTCTTAAATCAAATGCACAAAGTAACGATTCAACTATTTCTGCTTCAACAACGTTCAATGTATCTGTTCCTCCTGAAACAGAAACAGAAATAGAAAGAAACAGAATCAAAGCACAAATTTTACTCATTCGCTTGGATGAAATCAATGCAAGGGATAAATCAGAAATGAATTTTGCAGATAAAAGAAAAATGCGAAAAGAAGTACGTTCAATCAGATGGGAGTTAAATAGAATTGGCGGTGGCGTATATATTTCAGCAGGAGCAATTATAATAATAGTAATTCTGTTGGTCATTTTCTTGTAAAATAATTAACAAATATAACCAATAAACTATTTATTAACCGCCTATAGTTTTCACAGAAATTAATTCAAAAATAACATTACGAACAAATGGAAAAAGAAATACCGATATTAAAAACGCTGCTTGAAAAAGCATCTGATTATGGAAAAACAAGTTATGAATTAGTAAAACTTAAAGCTCTTGATAAAGCGTCCGGCATAATTTCTTCATATATTATGAATACAGTCGTTTTTATGCTTCTTGGATTAGTTTTACTTTTTTTTAGTTTCGGAATTGCAATTTGGCTGGGAGATATTCTTGGCAAACTATTTTATGGATTTTTTGCAGTTACTTCGTTTTATGCGCTTGTAGCAATTGTTTTGCATTTTATATTTCATAAAATAATTAAAAAAAGGATACGCAATTCAATTATTAAAAATGCACTTAAATAGTGTTTGTCCATAATGTCCGAGCATAGCACCAGCTGGCTCAAACAACCACCGGTTGTTTGCCCTGTTACTCTTGTGTTGAAAACAGTCATTTACAAAAGTAAACTCCTTGGTTTTCAACACTGCGAAAGCCCTGCCTACCGGCAAGGCAGGCTTGCTCTCGAACATTCTGAACCAAACACTGACTGTATGGACAGACACTAAATAGTGTTTGAAGCACTGATTTTATGAACAACTCTTAAATAATATTTTATGCAAAATATAACTTCTCATACTGATTTAAAAACAGCAATACAATTACTGGAAATTGAGCAAAAATTAAAAGAACAGATTTTAAAAGATCAACTTTACCTGACTGTTGAAAGTCTTAAACCACATAATTTGCTGAAGAGTGCGTTGAAAGATGTTATTTCAACACCGGATAATACACATAATCTATTTGATAGAATAATAGGTTCTGCTTCGGGTTTTTTTGCAAAAAAAATTGTAGTTGGGGGGTCTGAAAATATATTCAGAAAACTAATCGGATATGCAATGCAGTATGGTGTTAAAAATTATGTTACGAATCATACGGAAACAATAAAATCAGTTGCTCAATTTATATTTCAATTTTTCACAAAAAATAAAAATTCTGAAAATCAATGATTATTAAAGCAAATACAATCCCATTTTATTTAAAAGCAGTTTTGTTTCTCGTAGGAATTTATTTCTTAATAACAATGCTGCAAATTGCACGTGAGATTATTGTTCCTCTCGTGTTTGCTATTATTATAGCTGTTGTCCTTCACCCGGTAATAAATTATTTTGTAAAAAAGAAAATTAACAGGATATTAGCTATTGTAATAGTTTTATTACTCACATTTATAATCATTATAGGAATAGGTTCTCTTATTTTTTCACAGGCAATCCGGTTCAGTGAATCATGGCCTGTTCTTATTGATAAATTCACAGCTATACTTAACCAAACTGTAACCTGGGCCTCCAGACACTTTGAAGTAAACCCACAAATTATTCAACAATGGATTGCTTCTATAAAAAGCAATCTTCTTAATTCAAGCAGTTCCGCACTGGGACAAACAATTATGTCTATAAGCAGTGGAATAATGGCTTTATTTTTAGTTCCTGTTTATGTTTTCATGATTCTTTTTTATGAACCTATTATTCTCGTTTTTATTAACAGACTTTTTGCATCAAGCAATCAAAGTAAAGTAGCAGAAATTGTTCTGCAAATTAAAAATGTTATTCAACGTTACCTAATAGGTTTAGTAATTGAATTTGTAATTGTAGCAATTTTAAATTCCGTTGCACTATTAATACTTGGAATTGATTATGCTATACTACTCGGGATTCTCGGAGCATTGCTTAACCTGATTCCATATATCGGAGGAATGATCGGAGTAGCACTTCCTATGCTGGTTGCCTTTGCGACTAAATCAACTGCTTGGTATGCACTTTATGTTCTGATCTTTTATTTTATTATTCAACTTATAGACAACAACTATATCATCCCAAAAATTGTCGCTTCTAAAGTAAAAATCAATGCCCTTTTTTCAATTATTGTTGTTATAGCTGGAAATGCTTTGTGGGGTGTCCCGGGAATGTTTCTTTCTTTACCAGTACTTGCAATTATAAAATTAATTTTCGATCATATAGAGCCATTGAAACCATGGGGATTTTTATTAGGAGACACCATGCCTCCTATAATAAAAATAAAAATAAAACCCATCAACCTTATTCGGAGAAAAAAAGTAATTATATAGTCTGTGTTATTCATGAACTTCAATAAATGAGTTACAGGTTACAAGTTGCAGGTTGCAGGTTGCAGGTTGCATGGCGGCAGACAGGGCTGCAAGTAAAGTGTTGATATATCTAATATTATTGCAAACAACCTGCAACATGCAACTTGCAACAAAGGGCTGAAGTTTATTACTTAAATAGAATAGAATTAGTGACTGAATTATTAAATAATTATAACATTATACAAATAAATTATATTTAAAATGAAAACAACAAAACGTTTAGGCATCTGGATGGATCATTCAATTGCTAATCTTATTAAAATATCAAAAGATGCAATTGTGATAAAAACAATAGAGGCAACTCCGTTATTAACAGGAAAATTTAAAAATTTAAAAAAAGATGAAAATCTTAAACAAAACAAAGAAAAAAATCAACTTTCAATTTTTTATAAAAAAATTAGTGAAATAATAAAAGAATATAAAGAAGTAGTCTTATTTGGACCAACTGATGCTAAAAATGAATTAATGAATTTATTAAAAAGCGATCATCTTTTTGAGAATATAAAAATAGAAGCCATAAATGCTGATAAAATGACAGAAAATCAGCAACAAGCTTTTGTGAAAAATTACTTTAACCTTTTCGAAAAAAATCATTAGAATAAAATGACAAAATTAATCAGACTTCCCCGTGAACCGGGTGCAAAAACAAAAAATGTTGCTGTAATTGTCGCTCATCCAGATGATGAAACTCTGTGGACCGGCGGAACTTTATTGAACCATCCTTCATGGAAATGTTTTATAGTTTGCATGAGCAGAGTAAACGATCCGGATCGGGCGCCAAAATTTTATAAAGCTCTGGAAACTTATAAATCCAAAGGCATAATGGGTAATCTTGATGATAGCCCGGAACAAAAACCATTGGATGAACTGGAAATTGAAAACGCTATCCTAAATTTATTACCACAAAATTTTTTCGACCTGATAATAACTCATAATCCATCTGGTGAATACACAAAACATCTCAGGCATGAAGAAATAAGCAGGGCTGTTATTAAGCTCTGGCATTCCGGTAAAATATTTACGAATGAGCTACGAACTTTTGCGTATGAAGACGTTACTGAAAAAAATCATCCTATGCCTGTAAAAGAAGCTCCGGTTTACCGTTTTTTAACGAAACGGATTTGGCTTCGGAAATATAGTATAATAACAGAAATTTATGGATTTGAAAAAAACAGTTTTGAAGCTGAAACAACGCCAAGAGCAGAAGCATTCTGGCAATTTACTGATCCGTTTGATGCGAAAAAATGGCTTAGTAATGGAGGTGTTTTGTAATTTGAAATTAATATTTAGAAAAGAAACGTTTTTATCCACAAAAAAAATTACTTATGAAAGTATTAGTATTGTATGATTATCCACCGTCACCGGGAGGACTGGCAACTCAAGGAGATCTTTTGTACAAGGGACTTTTGGAAATGGGTATTGATGCGCGTGCAGTTCATTTTGAGTCTGCTCAAGAAAAAGAATGGTATTACAGGTGGTATAAACCCGACGTTGTTGTGGGTGTTGGATATTGGGGGCATACACCTCAATTAATTCTTCATCCGCAAAGATACGGTATTCAGCCAGTGCCATGGTTGGTTGCTGATGGATATATCGCAAATTATCAGGAGGTGCTGAACGCCTTACCTCTTATTCTTGTAACATCTAACTGGGTAAAAGAGATGTATGTCCGAGATGGTATTAATGGAGATAAAATAGTTGTACTTCCTGTTGGTTGCGATACAGATACTTTTATTCCATTCAGTAAAGAGGATCCAAAAATTCTTGCAGTACGCGAGGCGTTGGGTGTTTCTCCCGAACAGTTGATGATACTCACAGTGGGAGGAGATGCTGCTTCAAAAGGCGCACAAGAAGTAATGCAGGTGCTTGCAATTATTGATACGAAAGCACCCGACTGGAAATATATATGCAAAGTATGGCCACAGCCGCGGACAAAAATTCAAAATCTGGCCGATCTGGAAATGGCAACACAACTGGGTATAGAGAAAAATGTTTTTTATGCTACCAATACTATTTCGCGGAATTTTATGCCTTATCTTATCGGGGCATGCGATATTTATGCGGCTCCTTCGCGGCTGGAAGGATTTGGAATGCCACAGGTGGAAGCCGGAGCATGTGGTAAACCGGTTGTCAGTATTAAAGCCATGGGCATGCTGGATACACTCATTCATGGCGAAACAGCTTTTCTTGCAGAGGTTGCACAGAGAATCGTTGTAAACCATGTTATTCTTGGGGATGAATCAGGCTTTGAACAGAATCATAAAGTATTGTTTAAAATTCCACGAACCGTTGATTACCGGGCCAATGTTCAGGATATAGCCCAGCATTTACTTGTTCTTATGAATGATCCTTTATTGCGTGAAAAAATGGGAAAAGCAGGAAGAGAGCGAGTTGTTGCAAATTTTGATTACCGGGTTGTTGCAAAGAAATTTGTGCAGATAATGAAAGACAGATTAGGAGTAAGCTAGTAAAAAATTGTCTTCAAACCGACTATAAAAACAAAAAATTTGTAATAATTAATAACAGAAAATATTTTACGAATAAATACAAAAAAAATATCATGCAATCCCCATTTGACGAAGAAATTAAAGAAGCCAGACATGCTGCATTAGAAGTATTGATTCATAACTCCCACGGGCCCTATCACGGGCTTCCCCGCACCGCTGGATGGGGATATCCGGAACCATATACCCGTGATCTTATGTTTTCTATTTTGGGAATTGCTGTTTCTGAAAATGAAAAGCTCATGGAGAGTATCCGAAAAGTGTTGGAAACACTTGCGCAAAATCAGACAAGCCGTGGTCATATTCCTTCACTGGTGCATGACAAGGATGATCGTGGAGCAAGCGATTCGACTCCATTGTTTTTGATGGGTGTTGGTATTTACCGAAAAGTTACAGGAGAAAATTTCTTTCTTCAAAATGCAGTTGAAAAATCATTAATCTGGATGGAGTATCAAAGTCCGTCTGATCGTTATTTAGTCGCACAACAACCCACGAGCGACTGGCGCGATGAGCAATGGGTAACTGGTTATGGTTTGTTTGTAAATACGCTTGTATATAGTTATCTCCGGCTTCTTGGTTGTGATGACAGGGCTGAAAAAGTACGTCATGAAATGGGTCGCTTTACCATTACCGGCGGTATAATGCATCGTCATGTTCATGAAGGATTGGTTGTCAAACATAAACCTTATTATGCATTCTGGTCGTACAAAATTCATAGCAGTGAGCGCTTTGATTTGCTCGGAAATAGTCTTGCCATTCTATCTGGAATAGCTTCGCCTTCACGTGCAGATGAAATGGTTTCGTGGATAGAAGAAGAGTGCGAAGGCATGAAAAAAAGAGGAGACCTTGCAGTTGATTTACCTCCAAATTTTTTCCCTTACGTTCATCCTGTTGACCCTGACTGGCATTCCCGTTATTCAATATACAACAAGCCGGGAGAGTACCATAATGGGGGGATATGGCCTTTTATTTGCGGATTTTATGTGGCAGCTTTAGTTGCTGCAAAAAGGTATGCGTTGGCAAAAGAAAAACTTATCGCACTTACGCATTGTATAAAAATTTCAAATTCCGGAACTTTAAATTTTGGATTTAATGAATGGTTAAAAGCTCAAGATGGAAAACCTATGGGGCAAGACTGGCAAACCTGGAGCGCTGCATTGTATCTGTATGCATCAAAATGTGTAGAAGAAAAAAAAACTCCGTTTTTTGATGAATGCAGAAATTATTCAGGTGAATCGAAAATTGTTCCTTCCGTTTTTCCTTAATAATTTGGATTTTTTAAGTTCTTTTTCCTGCAAAAGTTCAGTATATAATTTATCAATCAAAATAAATAATAAAGGAGTTAACCTGACATGAGAATATTAATAAAAAAAGACGCAACCAAAGTTGGTTCATGGGTAGCTGATTACATAATTGAAAAAATAAAAGCGTATAAGCCAACATCTGTAAAACCTTTTGTATTGGGATTGCCAACGGGATCTTCTCCTGTTTCAACATATAATGAACTTATACGAAGACATAAAGCAGGTGATATCTCTTTTAAACATGTTGTAACATTTAATATGGATGAGTATGTCGGTATCCCTGAAACGCATTTGCAGAGCTATCATTATTTTATGAATCATAATTTTTTTAATCATATTGATATCCCAAAGGAAAACATTAATATGTTAAATGGAAATGCATCTGACCTTGAAAAAGAATGTAATGAATATGAGGAAAAAATTACCCAAGCAAAAGGGATTGATCTTTTTCTCGGAGGAATAGGCTCTGACGGGCATATTGCATTTAATGAGCCTGGATCATCTTTAACTTCAAGAACAAGAATTAAATCTCTCTGTTATGATACTATTCATGCAAATTCACGCTTTTTTGAAAATAATCTGTCTGATGTTCCGTCCAGAGCCCTTACAGTAGGTGTCGGTACAGTGATGGATGCTAAAGAAATCTTAATTATTATTACCGGATTTGATAAAGCCCGCGCATTGAGAGAAGTTGTCGAAGGCTCTGTCAGTCATATGTGGCCAGCTTCCATTCTTCAGATACATCAAAAATGCATTATGGTTTGCGACGAACCCGCAACACTGGAGCTGCATGTAAAAACAGTAGAATATTTTAAAAATTTAGAAAATATTACTGCTGAGAAAATTTGAATTTGTAAAAATAATTATACTATACCAGTCATGAATTGCGCTTTTGAAAAACCCTTGAGATCTCAACTGGATAGGCACGATGCGACCTCAAGGGTTTAACCGATTGACAAAACCTGACCGATAATAGTATATTTGAAATCAATGCTTTTAATATTAAGTGTGAATGTTGTAATTTTTATGATGAATTACATAACAAATTACGAAAGAAATAGACCCAACTTTGTATCATGAATATTTACACGTACACTAAAATTCAAACCATGAAATCTAAATTCAATTTAATATTAATTTACTTTATTTTTACTTTGTGTATTAGTATTAACCCCGAGAAAGTCTCGGCACAAGAAGGATCTATTACTTTTCAGGTTTTTTATGATGAATTGAGTCCTTATGGAACATGGGTAGACAATTATGAATATGGTTATGTATGGATACCAAATGTAAATTTTGGATTTACTCCTTATTCAACAAATGGTTATTGGTTGTATACCGATGAAGGATGGGCATGGGTTTCTTATTATTCATGGGGCTGGGCACCGTTTCATTATGGACGCTGGTTTAATGATAATCACTACGGATACATGTGGATTCCTGATAATGAATGGGGACCGGGATGGGTTACCTGGAGACAAGCTGACGGCTATTACGGATGGGCTCCTATAGGACCGAATGTTCAGGTTTCTGTCGCTTATTCCGTAGACTATGAAGTAGCCAACAATCAATGGACTTTTGTAAAAGAAAAAGATTTTGGAAAAACAAATATTGATAATTATTATATTAAAAACAAAAAAAATGGTGCTTTAATAAGCAAATCCAAAGCAATTAAAAATATACGAAAAGATGATTCACGAAACGTAATATACAATGCAGGTCCGGATAAAATAGAAGTAGAAAAAAGTACCGGAAAATCCATTTCTCAAATTTCAATAAAAGCGATTGATAAACCCGGTCAGCATTTGAACAATGATCAGCTTCAGATGTACAGACCTAAAATGGAAAAAAATATTCCAGACCAGCAAAAACCTGTTCCTTTAAAAGTTGAAAAATCAAATACAGATAACCGGAAATCAAAAGGAGATAGAAACAAACAACCAATTTATAATCCGAAAAATAATAGTAACGATCAAAATAATCAAAAAAGAAATCCCTCAAATAAGCAAAATGAAGGAAGACAAAAACAAGAATCAAAACCATTAAAAAGAAAATAAAAATACATCTATGAATTATTTAAAAAGACTGCTTATGGCTTCAGACAGAAATTTACTGAATCATTTCTTCTCATAAGTTTTTGTTTGGCATAAGTAGTATTTGCAAAATAACCACTTTTCATGCTGACACTAAGTAGTAAAAATAAGTAACATTAATTTTTCATACTATTAATTTAATAAATAAAAAAAATGAACACAACTGAATTAAAAGGAAACTGGAACGAGCAAAAAGGTAAGCTCAAACAAAAATTTGCTTTTTTAACCGAAAATGACTTGCTGTTTGAAGAAGGAAAGAAAGACGAGATGCTGGGAAAACTTCAGATTACACTGGGCAAAACGAAAGAACAACTGCATTCAATTATTGAAGCTCTTTAAGTAGTGTTTGCAAGAAGGCACATTGTAAGCAAAAAACATAAGTTTTCTAACTGACAATAAGTACTTTTTTCATAGTGCGAAAGTTATCGTTTGGCGGTATTCGCTGAACGATAATTTTTTTTATGTCTAAAATACGATGTAATAAATATTACAATTTATGAAACAAAATTGTACATTTTTAATAAAAGAAGGACAACAAAATGCTTAAAAAATAATGATGAAATCTAAAGAGGTAAGCATATTTTTTACAGACATTACAGATATTTTTTTATTTACGATACGTGTAATCAGGGAAACCTTTTCACGTAATTTTGAATTTAAAGAGTTTATTCATCAATGTTTTCAAATTGGGAATAAAACATTGCCGTTGATAGCAATTACAGGCACAATAATGGGATTGGTTCTGACAATTCAATCGCGTCCAATTCTGATTGAATTCGGGGCTGTTTCAATGCTTCCCGGAATGGTTGCCGTTTCTATTATAAGAGAAATGGGCCCTGTAATTACCGCACTGATATGTGCCGGAAAAATCGGATCGGGAATGGGAGCGGAATTAGGCTCAATGAAAGTTACAGAGCAAATAGAAGCTATGGAAGTCTCTTCTACGAATCCAATGCGATATTTAGTTGTTACGAGAGTATTGGCTGCAATGCTGATGGTACCTTTATTGATATTATATGCAGATGCTCTTGGATTGATTGGAAGCTGGGCAGGCGCAAATATCAAGGGGGATGTTTCTTTTGCTTTGTTTTTTTCTCAGGCATTTAGTCATGTTGATTTTATTGACTTTTTACCTGCTGTTATTAAATCATTTTTTTTCGGAGCTGTAATTGGTATCGTGGGTTGTTATAAAGGATACAATGCCGGGCGCGGAACAGAAAGTGTTGGAATTGCTGCAAATTCAGCCGTTGTGTTGGCATCCCTTCTGGTAATTATTGTTGATATGATTGCTGTACAATTTACTGACATGCTGGTATTATGATAACTGAACAGGTAATAACGTCAAAGAATCCATCCACTGCTGATAAAAGTGATGAGATTGTTATAGAACTAAAAAATATTAAAAAATCTTTCGATAAGCAGGAAGTGTTAAAGGATGTTTCTTTAAAACTTTTTAATGGAGAAAATCTTGTTATTCTTGGAAGGTCAGGCTCTGGAAAATCAGTTTTGATAAAATGTATTGTACGCTTGCTGATACCCGATGAAGGAACAATTAATGTACTTGAAGAAAATGTTGGAACATTAAATAGTGCAGGATTGGATGCATTAAGAAAAAAAATCGGATTTCTTTTTCAAAGTGGCGCATTGTATGATTCCATGACTGTTAAACAAAACCTTGAATTTCCCTTGCGAAGAATAAATAAGGATTTAAAACAACAAGAAATAGATGAAAAAGTATTGACTGTTCTCGATAACGTTGGTCTTGCAGATGCTTTGGATAAAATGCCTTCACAACTTTCAGGAGGAATGCGTAAGAGAATAAGTCTGGCACGCACAATTATTGCAGATCCTAAAATCATGCTGTATGACGAACCCACTGCTGGATTGGATCCTATAACATCGGATGAAATTAGTTCTCTTATTAATGAAGTACAAAAAAAATATAAAACATCATCTATCGTAATTACTCATGATATAGAATGTGCACGTACAACTGCCAACCGTATTCTGATGCTTCAGGATGGTGTTGTTTATAAGGAAGGAACATTGGAAGAAATTGAAAAATCAGATGATCCTTTTATCAAATCATTTTTTAAACTATAATTTCAGTTGATTATAAGTCGTACACTTCGGTGCTTTAGTGTTCGCAAATAATTTTCAAACCTGTCTGCCGACAAGGCAGGTTGATAAATTTTCAAATCATATCGCAAAGTGCCAAAGGCAAATTCTAATACTAAATACTAAAATATGGAAACGCACACTATTAAATATAAAATCAGGCTTGGTCTTTTTATTGTTGGAGGGACTATTCTTTTTGTTATTGCAATTTTTTTAATCGGAAAACAAAAGAATTTATTCAATAAAGTTTTTAAACTTTCAACAACATTTAATAATGTGAGCGGATTACAGGTCGGAAGCAATATTCGTTTCTCCGGAATTAATGTAGGAACCGTTGATAATATCAAAATTATAAATGATACAATGGTTCGTGTTGATATGCTTATTAAAAAAAGTGTTCAGGCTTTTATTAAAACGGACAGTGAGGCAGGTATCGGATCTTCAGGAATAATAGGCGATCGGCTTATGATTGTTACTCAAGGAAGTAAAAATTCTCGTATGGTAACCGATGGTCAAAGCATTGCTTCAACAGAACCTGTTGAAACAGACTCCATCATTGCCAGTCTTAAAATTACAACAGATAATGCAGCAATTGTTTCAGAACAACTGGCGGAAATAATGGTAAAGATAAATAATGGAGAAGGCATACTTGGACGATTAATTCAGGATTCAGTCATGGCTGAAAATATTAATCAGACCACAATAAATATCAAAAGAATCAGTAAAAAAGTATCTAAAATGATAAATAAATATTCAAAATAATTTTGTTGGATTATTTTAGAAATTATTTTTGAATTTACAATAACGAATATTATTTAATAAACATATAATTTCCACGACAGAGATTTACAATTGTACGCTATGTATGCAATAAAGACACTTAAAAAAATTGGAGATCTTTTTAAAGAAACCTTTATTGGATTTATTACCGACAGTGGACTTAAATTAAGTGCTGCATTATCTTATTACACTATATTTTCTTTGCCTCCTTTGTTAATCATCATAATCTCCCTGAGTGGTATTTTTTTTGGTGATGATGCTGTCAGAGGTGAGATTTTCGGACAGATTAACGGCTTGGTTGGAAACGATGCCGCATTGCAAATTCAGGAGACTATTAAAAATGTTAAGCTTTACAACAGTAATGTGTACGCAACAATATTGGGTTTTGCTATATTAATAATAGGCGCTTCAGGTGTATTTGCCGAAATTCAGGAATCAATAAATTATATATGGGGAATTAAAGCAAAACCGAAACGTGGATTTATGAAGTTTATTTATAACCGCTTGATGTCTTTTTCAATGATAGGGTCTGTAGGCTTTTTATTAATGGCAAGTCTAATAATGAATTCCGTTATAGATATTTTGAGTAAGCGTCTGGCTATTTATTTCCCACAAGATTCAATTATGTTATTCCGTATTATTACAATCATGGTTATCTTTATTATCATCACAGTTTTATTTACTATTATTTTTAAAACACTTCCTGATGGTAAAATTGCAATGCGAGATAGTATTGTGGGAGCTGCTTTTACTGCATTTTTTTTTATGATTGGCAAATTTGCGATAGGCTTTTATCTCAGCAGGTATAGTATTGTTTCAGCGTATGGAGCTGCCGGTTCTGTCATTATTATCCTTGTTTGGGTTTATTATTCTGCGATTATACTCTATTTCGGTGCAGAGTTTACAAAAGTTTTTGCAAACACACATGGAAAAAAAATAATTCCAAATTCATATACAGTTCAGATTAATAAATAAAAAATTATTTATAATGATATTTAGTGAAAAATAAATCTGGATTAATAAAAAGACTTATAATAATTACGGGAGCTCTTCTCTTTTTCGGATTATTACTTATACTCCTGACCTCGCTTGCTGCAAAATATCTGATAGAAAGGTATGATGAGAAATATACCGGGAGGCAAATTAAAACTGGCTGGATTTATACAAATCCGTTTACCGGGTATGTTCACATAAGCAATCTTTTAATTTATGAATCTGATTGTTCCTCTGCACTGAAAGAATCAGACAGTATTTTTTTTTCAGCAAAAGAAATTTACGCAGATTTTGCAATACATAAACTGTTTTCAAAAAATGTTGAAATTACAGAGATCGCATTATTTAATCCAAAAGGAATAATTATTCACAAGGATGCAGATTTCAACTTTAGTGATATTATTAAAAAATTCACTCCGGATTCTTCAGCTAAAACACAATCAAAAATTCATTTTAACATTTTAAATATAAAAATTAATAATGGTAAATTTTATTATCATGAAAAAATTATTCCTGTAAAATATTCAATAACAAATGTAAATATTGAAAGTGCCGGAATGCAATGGGACAGTGATTCAATCAGTGCAGATTTTACTTTTTTATCAGGAACCGGAAGTGGCAGCTCAAAAGGAGATTTTACAATTTATTTCAAAAATCTTGATTACCATCTGGCAGTTAAGATTAAAAAATACAATTTGAAATTTATTGATCAATATCTTAAAGATTTAATGAATTTTGGATATTTTAAAGTGAAATTAGATGCAGATCTTCAGATATCAGGAAATTTACAGGAACAGGGAAATATAAATACGAAAGGTCAAATTGTACTGCATGATTTTCATTTAGGTAAAAACACAATTGAAGCTTATGCTTCTTTTAAAAAATTAGTAGTAGCAATTAAAGAAATAAATCCGAAAAATCATAAGTTTTATTATGATTCCATTTTGCTTTATAATCCATATTTCAAATACGAAAAGTATGATTATCTCGATAATCTTGAAATGATGTTTGGTAAAAACGGATCGAATATTTCATCTGCACAATCTGACACAATCGGGTTTAATCTGATTCTTGTCATTGCAGATTATGTAAAATTACTATCAAAAAATTTCTTTCAGAATGATTACAGGCTTAATAAGTTGGCAATACATAATGGCTGTTTCGAAGCAAATGATTATTCACAGTCAGAGAAATTTTCAATAAAAGTTAATCCGTTTTTTGTATTTGCTGATTCTGTAAATAAAAAAAATAAATGGATCCGATTAGTTCTTAAATCATCCATTAAGCCTTATGGTAAAGCTTCTTTAAATGTAAAAATAAATCCTGAAGACAGTGTTGATTTTGACATGAATTATAATGTTCAGGGCATAGCAGCGTCTATGTTTAATCCGTATTTAATTTCTTATACCTCTTTTTGTGCAGACAGGGGAACATTAGAACTAAATGGTAACTGGACTGTCAGAAATGGAATTTTGAAAAGCAGCAATCATTTGCTCTTAATTGACCCGCAGGTAATCAGGCATCAAAAAAATAAAGATACAAAATGGATTCCTTTACCTTTGATTCTATCCTTTGTTCTTGAACGCAGCAATGTTATTGATTATGATATTCCTGTTACAGGCAATCTGAAAGACCCAAAATTTCATTTGTCTGATGTTATCTTTGATTTGCTGAAAAATCTTTTATTAAAGCCACCTACTGCTCCTTACAGGATGTATGTGAGAAAGACAGAAAATAAAATAAAAAAATCACTTGTATTGAATTGGGAAATGCAGCAAAGCTCGTTGTCGCCTAATCAATTAAAATTTATAAATAAAATGGCAGATTTTCTTGTTGATAATCCTGATGCAACAATCGCAGTTCATCCAATGGTTTATACAGAGAAAGAAAAAGAATCCATTTTGTTTTTCGAGGCAAAGAAAAAATATTTTTTATTAACCCAGCATAAAAAAGCAGCGTCCCTTACTGAAGATGATACATTGATTATTGAAAATATGTCTGTAAAAGATAGTGTATTTGTCCGTTTTGTAACCAGATACGTCGGAAATACTTTATTATTTACAATGCAGGATAAATGCCAAAAGTTTTGTGGAACAATGCTTGTCAATTCGCAATTTGAACTATTATGCAAAAGAAGAAAAAACGCTTTTATGTTAAGTTTTAAAGAGAAAAAAATAAGTCGAAGAATTAAGATTCACATCCCCGAAAGCAACACCCCTTATAATGGTTTTTCATTTTATAAAATCGTATATATCGGAGATATTCCTGAGGCCTTAATCAAAGCTTATCACCAAATGGATAAATTAGACCATAAATTTGCGCGAAAGAAATTTGAAAAAAAGCGCATGCAGATTAAAAAAGCTCTTTATAAAGCGAAACAATTATTTAAAATTAAATCTTGAGCTTATTGATTACTGCGTTGGAGGAGTCAGAAATCAGAAGTCGGGAGTCTACTCTTACTCCCTGCCCGCTACGCAGGAGGCGGGTCTGGCAAGCTACTCCTACTCCTACATTTCTAAGTTTTTGAATAATTCAATATAGACATTTTAATAGTAACTATTTTGTCGAGTTTATTTCTTACATGTACAAAGAACCAATATAGCCACCTCCAATCTGAGTCAGCTTTTTATTGTGTGAATCATGTAATAAATTTAAAAAGTCATGTAACATTCAAAATAAAGAAAATATCCATCTTTGTGATAGTATTAACATAAATAAATAAAAATGAAAAAGACAAGTCTTTTAATTGCAATTGCAATTATGGTTTTCAGCTTGCTATTTACATCCTGCGGACCCAGTAAAAAACTTCTTGATTCTGAAGCCAGGGTTAATAAACTACAAAAAGAAAATGCTGAAAAAATCAGCAAAATAGATGAATTAGACAAGCAGGTGGCAGACCTAAATAAGGATAAGTCATTTTTACAAAATGAAAATTTTGTTATTAACAATAATTTAAAATCGCTTTCCACTGACTCAAAAATAACAATTGCAGATCAAGCAAAGCGTTTGAAAAACCTTCAAAATATGATTCAAACACAGAAGGATGTTATGAGTAAACTCAAAAATTTAATATCAGAAGCATTAATGAATTTTAAGGCAGATGAAATATATGTTGACATCAAAGATGGTAAAGTGTATGTTTCTCTTGAAGAAAAATTGCTATTCAAATCCGGCAGCGCTGTAGTGGATACTAAAGGAAAAGAGGCGTTGAAATCTCTGGCAAAAGTATTAAATAGTACAAAAGATATAACAGTAATGATAGAGGGACACACCGATGATGTTCCTATTAAAACAAAGCAATTTGAAGATAATTGGGCACTGAGTACTGCAAGAGCAAATACAATTTTACGCTTATTAACGAAAGAATATGGCTTTGATTCAAAATGTATAACCGCTTCCGGTAGAGGGGAATTTCATCCTGTTAAAACAAATGAAACAAAAGAAGGGCGTTCCAGCAACCGCAGGACAGAAGTTATACTGTCTCCTGATCTTAAAGAATTGAATAAACTTTTATATGAATAATTACGAATGGAATGTTTTTTGTATAACCGATTTTTTAGATACCTGAATTAATTAAGCCCTGATATTAAAGATAAATTTCAACAAAATGAGTCGAAAAATATTTTATTTTATTTTGACATTACTGATTGCAGCTCTCTTTAGTTTTTGCGACACAGAAACTTCAACGAGAGACACAGTATTTAATGCTAACGTAAATAATAACAAAAAGCAAACAGCGCAGAACGCAGAACTGGTTTCTGTTCCCAATGATACATTTAAAAGTATCAAAGAAAATATTTTAGAAAAAAATATGCCAAATGATCTTGTTTTTTTGAATAAATATAAAGGCAAATATCCAGATGACGTTAATTTATTAGATCATCCTGTCATAAAAAAAAGATTGAAAAAAATGATTGGAAAGCAATATGATTATCTTAAGAAAATATGGGAAGAGGAAGCTCCCATCGAAATAAATAATGGGCTTTTTTATGCTTATGCAATGCAGGCTCACAGTGGAGGTGACCCCGGCGCCATTATCATGGCAGATATTAAAAAAAATATTTTGTATGTAGGTATCAGAAAAAATCAGAATATAAATATTTATTCGGAAAACAGAAGCAAGGCTCCTCAAAGGTTATTGGATTGGTCTATGGAGTAGTTATTTTTTATTTATATAACTGAACTTTCGCATAAATTAAATTGAAAAAAAATGATTTCATCAGCCTTTTTCAAGAGTATAAAAATAATTTTTGCTTTATCTTTTTTAACAAAAAATTGTGGCTGAAATCAAAATAAAAAATATTACGGTGCGCTGCACCTTTTTAAACAACGCAGCTATTGCTGCTACAAATGTTATCGCAGCTCTACTGCTATATTTGGAATGCAGCGGCAGAGCCGCAAAATATTTGTAAAATACAAAAGGCATAGAAAAAACAAGGTGCAGAGTACAGGAATATCTTTTGCATGAATTAATATTTATTAATAGTATCAAATTACAAAAATATATAGTTCTTTTTCATGCGAAAATTCAGTTAGTCGAATATTAAAACTCACTTTAAAAAAATCTATATATAATGTTTAATGATAAAAGTAAAAAAAGAAGGAATACTATTATATAAGACTTCATTTGAATTTGAGAATGAAGGCGTACTGAATCCGGCAGTTATTCGCGAGGGAGATAATGTTTATCTTTTTTACAGAGCTGTGCAACAAGGAAACCGATCAAGCATTGGTTACTGTAAATTAGATGGTCCATTGACAGTTGTAGAAAGATGGGATAAACCATTAATATCTTCTGAATTTGAATATGAATCACAGGGTGTTGAAGATGCACGTATTGTAAAAATTGACGATTTATACTATTTAACATACACTGGATATGATGGAACAAATGCGCGTGGAGCATTAGCCACGTCAAAGGATTTAAAGCAATTTAAAAAACAAGGACTTATTGTTCCGCCTATAACCTATGCAGAATTTGTATTTCTTGCAGAAACAGCAGGAAAAGTAAATGAAAATTATTATCGAAATTATAAATTTTATTATCAGGAAGTAGATCCTGAAAAAAAGATAATGTTATGGGATAAGAATGTAATTTTTTTCCCTCGAAGAATAAAAGGTAAATTAGTTTTCCTTCATCGTATCAGGCCGGGTATTCAAATAGTTTCTATAGATAATTTGTCGGATCTAACAAAGGAATTCTGGGAAAATTATTTTATCAATTTGCAAGATCATATTGTTATGGACCCTGTTTTTCCTCATGAATTAAGCTATATTGGAAGTGGTTGTCCTCCCATAGAAACAGAACACGGCTGGTTGTTAATATATCATGGTGTAAAAGAAACTAAAAAGGGTCTGGTATATTCAGCCTGTGCTGCATTATTAGATTTAAACAACCCTTCCATCGAATTATCAAGACTACCAAATGTATTTTTTTCTCCGGAATATGATTGGGAATTAAAAGGAGAAGTAAATAATGTTGTTTTTCCTACAGGTACAGCCATTTTTGGAAACACTTTATTTATTTATTATGGTGCGGCAGATACATGTATAGCATGCGCTTCTGTCAGTTTACCTGAACTATTAGCAGAATTATTAATTTATAAAAACAAAAATGAATAATGAAACTTTATTAACTGCATTTGAAGAAATAATCTCTCCTAAAAAAGTATTATCAGATGTATATGTAACGCAAAAAGAAAAAAAAGAAACAATTCAAACAACAAAAGACAAAACTCTTGCTTTAAAAAAATCAATATCAGAAGTTTTGGTTATCACTTCGTATCCTCCAAGAGAATGTGGCATTGCAACCTACTCTCAAGATTTAATCAAAGCCTTAAATAATAAATTCAACACTACACTTACGGTTAAAGTCTGCGCTGTTGAATCTTATAATTCAAATAATGTTTATCCTGAAGAAGTAAAATATGTTTTGAATAGCTCTGTCGCAACTAAATATGGTAAATTAGCTTTAAAAATTAATTCAGATCTCGCTGTTAAAATTGTATTGGTTCAACATGAATTTGGTTTTTTCAAAACACAGGAGCAGGCCTTTCTGCAATTTTTATTCGACCTTTCAACGCCAATATCAATAGTATTTCATACTGTTTTGCCACATCCGGATGAAAATTTAAAAAATAAGGTAAAAATCATCGCTGATATTTGTAAATCAATCATTGTTATGACTCATAATTCTGCTGATATTTTAATGAAAGATTATGATGTTTCAGAACAAAAAATTTCAGTTATAGCGCATGGCACTCATTTAGTTCCTCATTTGAGTGAGCAATTATTAAAAGTAAAATATGACCTTACGGGACGAAGCGTATTAACAACATTTGGTCTTCTTAGTTCAGGGAAAAGTATTGAAACAACCTTAAACGCTTTACCCACTATTATTAAGAAAAATCCTGAGGTTATTTTCTTGATTATCGGCAAAACGCATCCGGAAGTTCAAAAAGAAGAGGGTGAAAAATACCGTGAAAAACTTGAACAAAAAGTTGACTCAAATAATTTGCGAGATCATGTTATTTTTATAAATAAATATCTGGCTCTTCCCGATTTGCTTGAATACTTGCAGCTAACAGATATTTATCTTTTTACAACAAACGACCCGAATCAAGCTGTTAGTGGGACTTTTGCCTATGCAATGAGTTGTGCTTGTCCTATCATTTCGACACCTATACCGCATGCAAAAGAATTTTTGACGGAGGACAAAGGAATTATATTTGATTTTTGCAATTCAGATCAATTAGCAGCAGGTGTTATACGCTTGCTTAACGATAATGAGTTGCGTAGGAATATCAGTTTAAATACATTGCAGAATATAGTGTCCACATCATGGGAAAACTCTGCGGTAGCACACGCAATGCTATTCGGAAAAATAGTGGAGGGTAAAATAAAAACGCATTACAAGCTTCCGGTAATAAATCTGGAACATTTAAAGCATCTAACAACACAAACAGGTATTATTCAATTTTCAAAAATTAATCAACCGGATATTGAATCAGGATATACCTTGGATGACAATGCAAGAGCATTGATTGCTGCTTGTATGTATTTTGAGTTTAATAATAATGAGGAAAGTGTAAAGTATATTCATACTTATTTAAACTTTATTGAATTTTGCCAGCAGACAGATGGTAGTTTTTTTAATTATGTAGATAAAGATCATAAATTTACAGATCAGAATAAAGAAACAAACCTTGATGATGCAAACGGTAGAGCGATATGGGCTTTAGGATACCTGATTTCATTAAACGGATTATTACCCGTGGAAATCATTGCACAAGCAAAAATAATAATTGAAAAATCGTTAAAACGCTTCCATACGGTTCATTCTACCCGTGCTATGGCATTCGCAATAAAAGGAATATATTATTATTACAGTACCGTAAAATCATCTGAAAATTTTTACCTTTTAAAAACCTTTGCCGATCGCTTAGTTCAAATGTACAAGCATGAATCCAATGAAAAATGGGAATGGTATGAAGCTTATCTGACCTATGCAAATAGTGTTTTACCGGAGGCGATGCTGTACGCTTGGTTATTAACAGATAAGCCTGTTTATAAAGATATAGCAATATCCTCGTTGAATTTTCTTTTAGCGCAAATATTTAATGAAAACGGAATTGAAGTAATTTCAAATAAACATTGGTTGCAAAAAGGTGAAACAGCCGGTCATTTTGGAGAACAACCTATTGATGTTGCCTACACCATAATGACATTAAATAAATTCCGATATATTTTTATGGAAGAAGAATATAAAAAGAAAATGGAAATTGCCTTCAATTGGTTTTTAGGAAACAACCGCCTGCATCATATTGTTTACAATCCTTGCACAGGAGGCTGTTACGATGGACTGGAAGAAAAACATGTGAATCTTAATCAAGGAGCAGAATCTACAATAAGTTATCTGATGGCGCGATTAACAATGGAAAAATATCACAGTGAATAATAAAATTCAAAATGGGGGCACTCCCACCCCATTCGCCATTCTTTTGCACTCGTTGCCGCGGCGACTCCGCCTACCTATTTGTCCACCCTGAGAAAAGCACTAATTTAGCAATGTAGATTCTTGTATATTTTTTATCGCATTTACCTGCTGACACTTTTTCTAATAATGCGAAGGAACAAACAAAACTTCATATTCAAATATTCAGCCAACCATGTTTCTTTCCAAATTATTCCACATCATCATAGTCCTCCAGAATTTGTTTCAGTTGTTTTTTATTTGGAAGATATAATTGATATTTGGAAGCAAAAATCTGCTTGTTTTCTATAGGCAGGGTAATCTCCACTAATGCTTCGCTTTTCTTTTTACACAGCACAATTCCAATAGTTTGGTTTTCATCGTTATCTTTTATAAACCTGTCGTAATAATTCACATACATCTGCATTTGCCCGAGATCTTCATGTGTAAGCTCCCCTATTTTTAAATCAATCAGCACAAAGCACTTCAACAGGCGATTGTAGAATGAAAGGTCAATATGGTGGTGCTTATCGTCGAAGGAAATACGTTTCTGACGCGCTTCGAAAAGAAATCCCTTGCCCAACTCCATCATAAATTCCTGAAGTTTGTCTATAATGGCCTTCTCTAAATCAGTTTCTGTATATTCTGGGTATTCTTTTAGCTGTAAAAATTCAAGCACCAGCGGTTCTTTCAGAAAATCATGAGGATGTTCAATAATTTGCCCCTTTGTCGCCAGTTGTCTTACCTTTTTCTTATCCCTGCTTAGAGCCAGTCGTTCATACAAAGAACTATTAAATTGCCGTTTTAATTCTCTGAATGACCAATTCAGTTCAAAAGATTCCGTTTCGTAAAATTGCCTTTCTGCTTCATTGTTAATGCCCATGAGGAATACATAATGCGACCAGCTTAATAAAGGAATCCGTTCGTATTTCGTCAAGGTTGTAGCCGCTTTTATCTCATTTGATTCCGCAGACATTATCTGCGTTTTTGTTAAATTCGTCAACACTGTTGACGAAATCAGTTTCTCTGTATTATTAAAAATCGACGACAGTGTTGACGATTTTTAATACATGATATAGAAAGCTCTCATTCGTTCTATGTTCTTCAAAGAAAATCCTTTCCCAAAACTCATTGTTAATTTTTCTGCCAACTTCTGAAGAACCATTTTTCCGTATGCTGCACGCTCCTTTCCTCCCTGCTCATCTTCTACAATTATTTTCCCAATGTTGTAATTTGTATACAACTGGTTCAGGTTGACAGAAGTATTAATCCTGATCCTGCTGAACTGAATCAATTGTGCTATTTCTTCAAACAGGCTGCTAATTCCATCTGATTTAACAGGAACTTTCTTATACTTTGTCATGTGCAATCATTTTGTTTAATTCAACCACATCAGTAATACCCCCCAGTTCGCACTCGCCCGCCTGTTTGCACGCCCTGAGACAAGTGATAGACTAGTGGACACTAGTATGTATATTTTTATCGCATTTACCTGTTGATACTTTTCTAATAATGCGAAGGAATAAACAAAACTTCATATTCATAATTTAATGTTTTCTTTTCGCCAGCTCCGAGATTAACTTCCCATTTCAAGTCTGAATAAGGATTTGCAGAACCATAAACTTTTTGTTTTTTCACTACGGCATTGCCTCCATTAGAAACAGTTCCTGTAACATTTTTAGTAACATCAACCGTTACATTTTTCTTTTGCAAATTTTCAATAGTAATGCTTCCTTTAAGCAATATTTTACTATAATTTGTTTTTCCTATTTTTTTGAAATTATCAACACGGGTGGATTCTTCTTCTGTATTTTTTAAAATCACATCTATGGCTTTGGATAATTTTATAGTTGTGGTTGATCCTGCAGGAGTATACGTTAATCTGTCTTGCGCAAGAAATTGATTTTTTTCAGTAATTACCATGACAGAAGCTGTTGTAAAAGGAAAACTCGTAGAATTTTTTATTTCTATAGAGTGAAATACTTCGTAAAGGGTTTCACTGTTATCGCAATACATGTAAGATGCATAATTTACTTTGTCCGGAATACTTGCCTCATACTTATCTTTATAATTTAAGGTATTGGCAAAAATCGGAAAAGCTCCTTTTGTATTTTTAGGTAAATTTATTTTTCCAAGATTGTAATAATACAAATCATTATTTTTCTCCCCCTCTGTTTCAAAGGTAGAAACAAACCCAGATTCATCTGAAATGGAGGTTGTAGAACGGCTTACTGTTTGTACCTGATAAGCGTTGCTTAACATATTATTATCAAACCTGTCGTTATTCCTGTAAATGTTTGCAGCAGTCGCAGGGGTAATTCCTGCATAGGTCATAGGGTCTAATTTTGTTCCAAAAAATAATTGCGGGGAGCCAACAACAACTTCTGTTTCAACATCGGTTAAATCTTCTGCCGTGTTTTCAATGATTGCTTTCATTTCAAGGCGCGCTTCTTTATCATTAATGATTTTCAAAAAATAAGAGGGTATCCAGTTCATGCCAAGCTGCATGTAATATTCCTGAAGAAAAATATTATCATTGCTTTTCTCTGTGCGTACTTTCGCCATTTTAACAATGCTGTCTTTTTTAACATTTGAATTTATATCTTCTGTAAATTCAAAATAACGGATATCAGAAACAGGGATAAACATAAATTTACCGCCATCTGTTTTGATTTTTATTAATGAAGATTCGGAAATAAAATCAAGAATTTTTCCGGATGCTGTTTTTTCACTTTTTTCATACTGGGCAAGGGTCAAAACCACTTGTTTTCCAATATTAGCATTGAATATTTGAGAAACAGATTGAACTTTAGAAGATTTTTGAAGGGTATCAATATCAAATGTAATACTTTTAATCGAATTGTCTTTTGAAGAACCTAACCAGTAAGAACCAAGCAACGCCTGACCCGGAACAGGAAGTTCTATCAAATTATTAGATGCCTTCAAATTTCCTTCTTTAGAAACCATGCAGGTGGAATTTTTGAAAATACTGATTTTTTTTAAAGGCAATACTGATTGCGCTTGTAAGAATGCCGGAATGAATACCAGACACATAATTGATAAAATAAAATTTTTCATGGTATAAAGTTTTTATTGATTTACAAATATATTAATAATTTTTAAACTGAAGTTACGTAACTTTTTAGAAAAGTAGAACAGTCAGCAGTCAGCAGTCGGCAGTCAGACAGACTGTAGACTTTGGACTGTAGACTGTAGACTGTGGATTGTGGACAAATTAATAAAAAAAGCATTTTGCATAACATGAGTTATTAATAGTTTTTTTGTAGATTTGCACATCAAATTATTACAACTTGAAACAGTATTATTTTCACTTTCGTACTTATTTTGGTTTTCATAAGTTCGTGAAAACAATTTTTTCGTTAGAAACTTTTTTATCTATATCCACTATTTTTCGAACATTGACTGTTGTTAAAATTTGTATTTTTATTTTACCCTTTTTATTTTTAGCCTCATGCCAGGAAAAACCAAAAAAAATACCCAGCACAGCAGAAGAAGATGCGTGGAGCAAATTCGATAAACGTAAAATGCGTACAGCGATGATGAACCGACTCAATACATTGAATGATGTAAATCCTGTTTGTCATACTGAATTTGAAAATTTTGATTCGCTGAAAATTTTTTATCAGAAAAGAAATTTTGAACTGGTCTGGACAAAACAATTAAATCAAAATACGAGCCTTGATACGTTAATGTTTTATCTTCGGAAAGCCTATTTGCAGGGCATAGACAGCTCCTATTACGATCTTGATTTTATCAAAATGTATTTTGAGGAATACAATAAGACAATACATAAAGAAAGAAATCTTGATTATTTTTCACTTGCGAATCTTGAATTATTCTTATCAAATGCAGCATTACTTTACACGGATCAACTGAAATATGGTGTTGTCAACCCTGCAAAATTATTTCCTGAAACATATAAACTTCCTTTAAAAAAAAGAGATAGTTTAAATTTTTTTCAGCCTCTTCTTTCAGAAGATATTGGTGTTTTTCTTCGTCAAATACAACCGAGAAGTGCTGAATACAATGGATTGATAAAAGCTTTACAGATTTATCGGACGTATCAGGAAAAAGAAGGCTGGGATTCAATTCCAAATACGAATATCAAATTAAAATTATTTAAAGGAGATACCTTTCCTTATTTGAAACGAATAGCAGAAAGACTTTTAGTAACCGGAGAGCTTGATTCTGTATCATTTTCAAAAATGAATTTTTTAATTTATGATACTATTTTATATAAGGCAATTTTAAAATACCAATTAAGAAATGGACTGCTTGATGACGGCGTAATTGGATATAATACAATAAATGAAATGAATACTTCTGTAAGCAGCAGAATAAGGCAGATTGAATTAAACCTCGAACGCCAGCGCTGGCTTCAATATCCTGATAGCGGTTTTTATGTGAAAGTAAATGTTCCCGACTTTTATCTGTTTGCTTACGATAGTGGGAAAGTGCAGCTTGATATGCGTGTTTGCTGTGGCGAACGCAAAACAAAAGACCGGGCTTTGAAAATTGCAATGTTTGAAGAAAAGGGAAGCTTAAAACCTATTGAATACAATCATGAAACACCAACTTTTTTCAGCAGCATTTCGCATTTTATTATCAATCCGCAATGGACAGTACCAGAAAATATCGTGAAAAAAGAAATGATATTTAAAATTATTCAGGATTCTTCGTATTTAAAAGATAATAATTTTCGCGTGTTTTATAGAGATGTTGAAGTTGATCCTAAAACCGTAAACTGGAAAAAATACCGTGCAGGAAATGTCCCATACAAGTTTATGCAGGAAGCCGGAGATATTAACGCACTCGGTAAATTAAAATTTGTTTTTTATAATCCGTTCAGTGTGTATATGCACGACACTCCGTCCAAACATGCATTCAGACGCACTACCCGAGCTGTTTCACATGGTTGTATTCGCCTTGAAAAACCATTTGAGTTTGCTGAATTTTTAATGCGTTACGACAAGAAATTTGATTTGAACGACCTGCGAATAGAACTTGGGTTGAAACCCGAAGTGTATAAAGACAAAGATAAAGAGAAGGAAAAACAAAAAACATGGTATCAGAAGCAAGCCGATAAAAAGAAATTTGAAGAGAAGAAAAAAATTTGGGAAGAACGACAGGAAGCAATAAAAAAAGGAGAATTAGTTGATAAAACAAAAAAAGTAGTTTTGAAAAAAAATGTTCCTGTTTACATTGATTATTATACTTCTTGGCTTGACGCAGCAGGTATTGTTCAGTTTCGACCAGATGTGTATTATCTTGATTTGATTGTTAGCATGGAAATGGAGAGAAAAAGAAATTGAATTTTTTACACTAAATAATTATCCATGATGTTTAAACTTACACCTGAAAGATGACGAATCAGAAAGAAAATTATAAAAAGCAAAACCGTTACTTCTATTTTTTTATTATAATAATACTATCCGTTTCAGTGATTGTTCTTTTTGGAATGCTTCTCAATATGGCAAATACGGCTGAATCCCTTGCTCAATCACTTATTAATAAAACAACAAGCGAGGTTAACGATAAACTTGAAAATTATTTTGATAAAATTAAAGGAAGCCTCATCGCTACGAAACAACTTTGTGATCAGGGTATACTTGATGCTTTAAAAATAAATAACACAAGTGCTTATTTCCTGCCTGTGTTCAACACGTATCCCGAGGTAAATACAATTGTTGTTGCGAATACTGAAGGGAATGAATTTTCTATTATTCGGGAAGACTCAACATGGCTTACAAATGTAGTGTTTGAATCTTCAGACTCAGGTATGGTCATTAACAGAGAACTGTGGAAAGGAAATATTTTTGATAAAATAATCATAAAAAAATGGACTGATTGCAATGCGCAATATGACCCGCGTACGCGTCCCTGGTTTATTGGCGCAATGAAAACTGAATACCCGGAAGAACCATGGTGGACAGAACCATATATCTTTTTTACACATCAGATTCCTGGTATTACCGCATCTATGCGATCATTTTGCCCCTATACAAAAAAAACAAGCATTATTCAATATGATATTTTATTATCTGAAATTTCTGAATTTACAATATCTGAACATACCACAGCAAACAGTAAAACTTTTGTATTGACAAATGATTTAAAGGTTATCGGGTTACCAAATGAACCCAAGTTTAACAACCCCGACTCTATTTCAAAATATGTTCTTAAAGAATTTAATAAAATTGGTTCGGGAGTACTGGAAAGTTCGGTAAATAATTGGAAACAACTTGGCGAAAATTATTCTGATGCATTTAGTCTTGAGATTAACGATGAAAAATGGTGGATAAAAATATCACGTTTCGAACTCGGGAAAAATAGATTATTTTTAATCGGAGTAGCTGTTTTGGAAAACGATTTTCTTTCAGAAGTAAATAGTACTAAAAATGTTGTCATTGGAGGATTTCTAATTGTATTGATAATAATAATAATCGTTATCAGACAATATATTGTTAAAAGAAAAATGAATTTGCTCCTTGCCTTGCAAAAAGAACAAATAAGTAATCAAAGAGATGAAATCAGCAAGCAGCATAAATTAGTTGTTGAACAAAAAAAAGAAATAGAAGACAGCATTCGTTATGCTAAACGAATTCAGACGGCGGTATTGCCTGCAGATAAATATGCTGACTCAATACTTGGAGAACACTTTATCGTTTTCAGACCAAAGGATGTTGTCTCCGGCGATTTTTACTGGGCAACACAAACCGAAGAATGGATTATTGTAACTGCTGCCGATAGTACCGGACATGGCGTTCCTGGTGCTTTCATGAGTATGCTAGGTGTTTCATTTCTGAATGAAATTGTAGGTAAAAAAGATGTAACAAATACAGGTGATATACTCAATAATTTACGCACTTCTATAATTGATGCATTAAAGCAGACAGGCAAAGAAGGCACTCAGAAAGATGGTATGGATATGTCTATTGTTGCCATACATAAAACCAGAAAATATGCTCTCTGGTCCGGAGCAAATAATCCTATTTGGATTATCAGGAACAGCCCTGTTGAAAATACATCTATAGAGATTACCGACTCTGTTGAAGAAATAAAGCCGGATAAAATGCCTGTGGCTATTCATGAGAGAATGGACAGTTTTAAAACGCATGAAATCCAACTAAACCCGGGAGATAAATTGTATCTTTTTACAGACGGCTTACCAGATCAGTTTGGCGGTCAGAAAGGGAAAAAATTCCTTTACAAGAGATTTAAGGAAATATTGGTTAAATATTCCGGTTTACCAATGTTGGAACAAGGAAAACAAATTGAAAAAGAACTCAATAATTGGGTAAACGGTTTTGATGAAAAATTTGAGCAAATTGATGATATCACAGTTTTAGGCTTGAGGATATAACATGAACAAGCAAAATGAGCAGTAGGATTATTTTGCAAATTTTCAATCACAATTATTTTATGAGTATATTAAAAATATGTATCATTTTTATATTTGATTTTCTTTTATTGATATTAGGAGGAATCCTGATTTTAACATCCTGCAAACACGAGCCGCTTGAAAAAGATTACGACCTTTCTCCAATGCTGCGTCTTATTGAGGATGTATCTTATGTTTCGTCGGATACAACATTGCAAATCGGCACTCCTTTTTCCATAGAAATACAGGCATCAGGAAATACAATTTTCAATAAAAATATTACCCGTTTTTCAATCTGGAAAATTAATGAAACAGACTCATCCCTCGCATTTGATTCAACATTGTCGTCTGTAAAATTAAATTCCATCCGACTTTTTCAATGCAGAACCACATCAGGCAGCGAGAAATGGCGCTTTGAAATAATCGATCAGGATGGCCGGAAAAAAGATACATCTTTTACGATTACGGCTGTCAACAATCCTCCAAACATTAGTTTTATTTCAGGAAATAATTATACTGTTAATGGCTCAACTATTAATTTCTCGTCACAATTTAAGGTTGGAATTAACGCGAACATAAATGCTATGTCAGGTGGTTATCTGAAACAATTTAATGTATATCGCACTATAAATAATCTGACGACTGATATTTTTGATACAATAATAAATTCAGTTTCATTCACAGATACCCGTTTTTACACGACATCCAATCAAGTGGCTACAGAAAAGTGGTATTTCAAAATAACAGATAACAGGGGTGAATCAAAAACAATTATTCTTACAATTTTTACTGCTCAGATAACACCCCTGAATTGTGAATTTTTTGGCGTTTTGTATAATTCAATCGGCCCTTTTGCTAATTCATGGGACTTGATTTCTGATGCTTCAATCCTCCTAACTGCACCCGATTCGAGCGCGGATATGCAAAACACAACTACCGCAACATCCTATGCTCCTTATTATTTTTTTAATTCGTGGAGGGCTCTAAATACAACAAGATTTAAAAGATTAAATTATTTCAGTTATGAAAATGCAATCATGGAAGATGCCGTGGATGCTTATTCTGGTACAACTATCTCTCAACCTTCTTCTTATGCAAATACTGTATCTCCGGGTATTATGTACGTGGCAAAACTTCGCGGCAAAAATAATTATATAATCATTCGTGTAAATAATGTAATCTACACCGATTCAGACAGCCTCGACCGTATTGAATTCAGTTACAAAAAAGCTTGTTCTAAATAGTGTTTGTCCATAATGTCCGATAGCTGCGTTACTCTTGTGTTGAAAACAGTCATTTACAAAAGTAAACTCCTTGGTTTTCAACACTGCG
>MEOG01000044.1 GCA_001769125.1 Bacteroidetes bacterium GWF2_35_48
ATCTTGGAGAAAGCAGCAACAACGATGAATACACGGCAGACATAGCCACAGGCTTAACTCCCGGCACGTATTATTATGCAAGCCGTTTTCAGTTAAACAGTGGCTCTTATGTATATGGTGGTTACAGCACAAGCAGTGGTGGCTTCTGGAACGGGACAAGTAATATTTCCGGTATACTTACAATTAATATTCAGCCTTCACCGGATATTGACTGGTGTAATATACAATGGCCCGGTACTGGTTCAATAACTGCGAGCGGAGCATTTACTGTATATGCGTGGGTATTTGAAACAGATGTTACTCCTGGTGCTGGTGCCGGAGCAGATATCAGTGCAGAAATAGGTTATAGTACTTCAGATACAGATCCATCTACCTGGACAAACTGGGTTCTTGCAACCTACAATACTGATAATGGAAACAATGACGAATATTTAGCAGAGATTGGAACCTTGCTGACACCTGGTATCTATTATTATGCAAGTCGTTTCAGTCTGGGATGGGGTCCATATTCCTATGGCGGTTATAGTCTGACAGGTGGCGGTTTCTGGGACGGGGTAAATAATGTTTCAGGAATTCTCGATGTGGTAACTGGTATTAATGGAATGCCGATGGCTAATCAGATTTTAATATTTCCGGTTCCCGCAAAAGAAATTCTGAATATTTCAGTTAAAACAGAATCTCCTTTTGTAATAATTGAAATAATTGATATGCTAGGAAAAACTATCTATACAAAAGAATCCGAAATAAATTCCATGATAGAAAACACAATTGATATTTCTGATTTCGCAAAAGGAATTTATGAAATAAAATTTACCGGAATTAATTTGAATGTTCGAAAGAAGATTGTAGTAAAATAAGTAATCAGAAAAAAGCAACATTGAATAATCCCATTGTTTGCGCTCGTCTCCGAGAATGCTTTGTGAGGAGGGGACGAGTGCCTATGAAAATTAATATTACAGATTTACTCGGAAAAACCATTTTTACAAAAGAATCCGGTAAAAAGTCCATGATAGAAAAACAGAATAACCAAACATAAACAATTATCAAAACATGTAATTTGTACAAGTTTTGATAATTTATTTTATATCTTTGTACCATGGCTAAATACACAAATCGTAAAGAATACATAGACAAACTACTGTCTTACAAAGACAAGGGTCTCATTAAAGTCGTAAGCGGCTTGCGTAGGTCAGGCAAAAGCACTTTACTGGAACTTTACCATGAGCATTTGCTGAAAAAAGGCATCGGCAAACGACAAATGCAGTTTTACAATTTTGAATTACCCGAAAATTATCTTAATAAAACATGGAGCGATATTTACTTTGAGATAAAGAAAAAAATGCAACCCAAGAAAAACAACTATGTTTTTTTGGACGAAGTGCAAAACATACCGCTTTTTGAAAAATTAGTTGACGGACTTTTTGCTACAGAAAATACAGATATTTACATTACAGGTTCAAATGCATTTTTGTTGAGTAGCGAATTAGCAACTCTGTTGAGCGGTCGTTACATAGAAATTTCTATATTGCCCTTTTCTTTCAAAGAATATTTAATAGCACGTAAAATTGAATCAAACAACAAGTATCTCAATTACGAAGCTTTGTTTTTTGATTACGTAAACGAAACTTCATTGCCAAAGGGTATTGAACTTAGAGAAAGCGGTTTTGATAAAATTTACGAATATCTGGAAGCCATTTACACTACAATAATCGAAAAAGACATAGCGCAACGACACCAAATAAACGATAAACGTGCTTTTGCAAACATTGTAAAATTTGTGGCTTCTAATATTGGAAACGCACTTTCTCCAGGTAATATTTCCAAAATACTCACGCAGGATGGACAAAGCATACATCACGCTACAGTAGAAAAATACATGGAATACTTGGTGGAAAGCTTTGTCTTTTACAAAGTAAACCGTTTCGATTTGAAAGGTAAAAAACAATTGTCTACACAAGAAAAATATTATTTGGTGGATCTGGGTTTGCTGAATATTTTGGCAGGCAAAGAGCGTATAACAGACAGAGGGCACATTTTAGAAAATATTGTTTATTTAGAACTGCTACGCAGGAACAACAAAGTTTGGACTGGCACAGCCCGAAACACAGAAGTGGACTTTGTGTGTAAAACCCCAACAGGCGACATTGAATACTTCCAGGTTGCATGGCAAATAACAAACGAAAGCACCGTAATACGTAAGTTTGGGGCTTTCGATAAAATCAAGGACAACTACCCGAAGTATTTGCTTACGACAGATTCGTTTACACAAAACAGAAGCGGAGTAAAACACTTGAACGTATTTAATTGGCTACTTGAAACAAGAGAAAAGTAAGAATAACTAACCTCACGTTTGCGCTCGTCTCCGGGAATGCTTTGTGAGGAGGGGACGAGTGACTATGAAAATTAATATTACAGATTTACTATGAAAAACCATCTATACAAAAAAATCCGAAATAAATTCCATGAATGAAATATAGGTTTCCCCCTTGTTGGCACTCATCGCCGCGGCGTCTCAGGGTAATGCTTTGTGAGGAAGACGGACAAAGCATACATCACGCTATATGTAAAAAAATACGGAATACTTAATGGAGAGAAAGGAGACTCAACTGTATTTTTGTCATTACCTATAGGGGTTAAAATATAAAATAAACTCTTATCAATAAATCTAAAATATTTTCATGAAAACAATTTTATTTTTTTTAGCAGCAACTTTTTTCTTAACGAGAGTGCATGCTCAAAATGGTTTTACTATTTATTCAGACAGTACGCTTTCCGGTTTAACAAATGATTTAGCCATTGATGCAGGCAACAATAAATGGCTGGCATTTTCTATAAAAGGCATTGGGAAATTCGATACAAATCAGCAGTTCCATTTGTATAACACTTATAATTCTGCTATTCCATCTAATAAAGTTTATTGTCTTCATGCCAACGGGTATAAGTTGTATGCAGGGACAGACTCAGGTCTTGCAGTGTATGAATCCGGTGTTTTTCAAACTATGAATATTCCCGGTACAAGCAATATTATTAAAGGGATATTTTTTTCCGAAACCACACTATACGCGCTTGTTGATTCTGCACTTGCATTGTATAACGAAGGAAACTGGTCGCTGTATTATCCGGGAAATGGATTTAATGTATCTTCAGGTGTTGCGCACCCAATTATTATTGATAGTTCCGGCAATATATACTTTTCAAATACTTCCAAATTGTTTAAATTTTCCAATAATCTTTTTACTGTTTATTCAACTCCTTTAAATGAATCGTTTCAAAGTTTATTTTATGACTCCGTCTTGAATGCAATTTGGTGCGGAACAACGAGCAATACCTACCTATTAACTGACGGTGTTTTTCAAAATACAGATGACTTATATTCTCACTCTTGGTTGAGCCCTAAAAATGTAAAAGATATTTGCAGAAAGCCCGATGGAATATTGGTTTTTAATGCAATTGGAAGCATTTTTTCACGGGGGGGAATTTATGAACTGATAAACAATAATTTTGAAATTTATTATTTGAATCTTTTTAATACAGAAAATTCTGCTGCTTATCCTGCTCTTTATTGTGTATCTGATACCAATGGATTACTTTGGTTATCAAAATATTTAGGTATTGCTTATGGTTATCTGGCATCATTTTCAGAATCATTGCATTCAAATTATAGTTATTATAATGTAGGTCTGACAAATCATAATTTTAAATTTATTGATAAAAATAATGTAAGGGCTGCTTTTGGAAACAGAGGCGGAATGTTCTGGGATTTTCAGGGAAAAGCGATGTTTGAAGTTCCTAAGGGAAGCGGGAAAACATCTCTTTTTGCAGGCTCTTTATGGATTGCAGGGAAAAATCAGGCAGATGATAGTTTGCATTGCGCTGCAGTTTTTTATAATTCACGAGGGAATGATTTTTGGCCTGGTCCTCATACATTACAAAACCCAATTGATACATTGCGTTCAATGCAATACGATAAAATCTGGAAGATTGAAAAATGGCAGGTCAATGAGTTATGTAACTGGCAGGCAAACCCATCTGCATATCCTAATTATCAAATGCCTTATGATATTGCTACATGGCCGGGAAACGATTCATTAATCAATGAAATAATTGCTCCTTTTTACGATTCAAATAATGATGGATTTTATAATCCCTATCAGGGGGATTATCCTTTAATAAAAGGCGACCAGATGCTGTGGTGGGTAAATAATGATGCGCTTGCAAATCATGATGAGTCGGGCGGTAAACCATTAGGTATTGAAACACGTGTATCAGCATATTCTTATGAATGTAATAGTGGAACTGATTCATTAAAAGATGTAAATAATACGATTTTTCTGAATTATAAAATTATTAACCGTAGTTCAAACACGTATGACTCTTTGTATTTTGGCTATTACTCTGATGCAGATCTTGGTTATGCTTATGATGATTATTTCGGTTGTGATGTAGAGCTTAATTCTGCTATATTTTATAATGGCTCAGCTATTGATGGCACAGGTCAGCCAGAGGCTTATGGTTTTAACCCACCAGTACAGACGGTTACTCTATTACAAGGGCCTCTTGCAAATGCTTATGATGGAACTGATAACGACCGCGACTCTCTTATAGATGAAGCCTGCGAGCAGATTATGATGAGCAGTTTTACTTCCTTTTATGGTAGTGGTTGTCCTGATATGTGCGAGCCTGTGATCCCAATTCAATTTTATAATTATATTAGCGGGAAATGGAAAGATGGTACGCATATAGTGTATGGTGGTTCAGGACACTCCGTTTCCGGTGGTTTGCCTGCATCTTATATGTTTCCGGGTAATACTGATCCTTATGGCTGGGGCACACAAGGAATTCCTCAATCTCCATGGTCTGAAACAACAGCTGGAAATTCTCCAGGAGATAGGCGTGGAATTATATCAATGGGACCGGTTACTATGCTGCCCGGGGATATTAAAGAAATTACTTTAGCTTTTATCTGGGCGCGTGATACAACACAACATGATCCTTTGAATATTTATCAAGAACCTGTACGAAAAATAACACGCTGGTTCAATCAGAATTTACTAGAAAATATTTGTACAACATCGCAAGCTATTACTGATGTTAAGAAAAAGCTGAAATGTGAGATATGGCCTAATCCTGCTTCAACGGATTTAACTGTTGCTTACACCGGAAACTCTGGCGAAATAACAATCTGCGATATATTTGGACGAATTTTATATACAACAAAAATTTCAAATGAGAAAACCCTTATTGCTATTGACAAATTTTCTCCAGGTCTTTATTTTGTAACCATAAAAGATGATAATATGAGCATGGTTAAAAAATTTGTGAAAAAATAATTTCACATATTTTACGCATTATATTTTATCTCTATTTTTCCAAACACACTTACATCTGAATCCCAGCCACGACATTGGCTTCGTGTAGGGTATGTCTTTTTTGATGCTTCCTTCTGTTTGCGAATGAAACCAACTGCCACCTTTTGAAACATTGGGTTCTGAAACAATTTCAGCGAGATTGCCAATCATCCCATATAATTTGAATTCATTAATGCCCGATTTGTCAACGGGTAAACAATATTCGCTGCAATTTTCTTTTACGTTGAATCTTATTTTTTTTATATCTTTAACACCAAATTCATAATTTGAAACATCCAGATTAGAAGCTGCTGCAAACTCCCATTCTTCTTTTGTAAGAAGGCTGTATTGCGGTATCGGGTAATATTCTTCTTTTTTCAGTTTTCGTTTTGTAGGATATTGCCCATTCAGAAACTTTTCAATCGTAAAAAAGGTATCTTTGCTTTGTGTCCATTTGATGATTTTTTTCTCCACCATCATCCATTCATAAACCCTGTCGCTTCTCCATTTACAATAATTTTCTGCCTGCTCCCTCGAAATGCCCACTACCGGATAATTCGCATAATGCGGGTGACGAAGATATTTTTCGATAAAACGAATATTTATACAATCCCACACATTTGTGTCGGGAAGCGCATTTTGATATTCTGTTGAAGAATTTCCATATATTCTGTAAAGCCAGTAAAGATATTCACGGTAGTCCACATTGCGGACTTCTGTCTCATCAACATAAAAGTTTTCTTTCAATTCTACAGTGCCCGGCGGAATATTATTTTTATTTTTCCCACTGAAAGAGGAGAGTATTAAAAGCACTACAAATAGCTGAATTACGAGATTAATGGTTTTCATGTTTCATGTTTTTTGGTTATTCAACAAAAATAGTGGAAGAGCTTATACGTAAATTGAAAGTAGAACAAATCTGGGAATATCGTATTACCCGATCTGCTAGATTCGACCCCGAAGTGGGTCGAACATGAATTACCGGATATGAAATATCCGGTAAATGAATATACTGTAAGCTACAACCCCGAAGTGGGTTGAATATATTAATGGGAAAAACGATGGAATTGCTAAATATGCTAATGTGTTCCATTGAAAATGTCGAATAACTATTTTTTTATTGACCAATAAATGTTCTTACAATCCTGAAACCGGTATGTCCGTTTGATGAATTTTCAGGCAGTACAAAATTATTTTTATTCTTGTTTTTCCACGATGCTCCACGAAGCTGTTTTTTCTTATCTGAAATTGTTGTTGAAGTCCATTCTGAAACATTCCCGAAAAGATTGTGTAAACTCAACTTGTTTTTCTTACCCGATTTTGATTTTTTAATTTCGGGTTTATGCTCTTGCTTTGTATTCTTACAAATATCTGCGGCATAACACCACTCTTCATCTGTAGGTATGCGGTAATCGTTCATCAATTGTTTGCCTTCTTTTTTCAATTTGAGATTTTCCATATTTGTTTTCCAGATACAATAAAAACGTGCGCTTTGATATGATACACCAACAACCGGATAGTGGTCAAATTTTTTATCTGTAAAATAGTTTTTGTAAAAAGCATATTCCTTAGAATTTTCAGGATATTCTTTTGGCATAGCCATTGAATCAATAAGTATTCCTGCTATTTCTTTGTATGAATATTTATATATTATTTTGTTTTCCTGAATGTTTTTTGATTTTTGAAACCAGTAAATGCTGTCATTTCCATGCAGTTTAGCGTAATCTGTAAATTCTCTGAATTCTTTGTTTGTAATTTCATTACTCATCCAAAATGCCTGGATAGATATTATTTTCTTACCTGATTCTGTTACCATTTCAAACGAACCCATGGGAACAAATTGCATTCCTTTAGGATTACCCTCAAATGAAACCCTATCTTTTACCCCAAATAAAAGACTGTCGTTTTTTTGCGAAAAAAGCTGACTGTATGTGCATGTAAAAAGAAAAATAAAAATTAGAGATACTATTTTTTTCATGACTTGGGCATTAAAAATTTTCAGTTTGTTATTTATTGAAGTTAAGGTTTTGTGGTTCATCTTTATTCATATCATCCAGCATATTTGTTGTGGGGACAGAATTATCAACAACTTCAAAATCTATTTTGTCAAACCAAATTTGACCCGTTCCGTGTAACATTGCTCCAAAAGCAATTTTTGTAGCCTTTTCAGAAACCTCCAGTATGATTTCATATTTATTCCAGTCGGTAGTGCCTTTTATGGCTCTTTTATACATATTATCAAATGCAAGCGATTTTTTAATTTCATTGCCATCAACACGTAACCAGAAACCTGCCCATGATTTAACTTTTTTTGATCTCATATAACCTGTCATCCTGATTTTTTTTCCATGATATTTATCCGCCTTAAAGTTTTGCATTAATGTACCAAAACCATCAATCTTTTTTTCTATAGATTTTATAGATGCGCAATCATTTCCCGTTTGACCAGCTCCTTTGTCTATACCCATATCATAACTTTTGGGCTTGCTTCCAGCTTTAAACCAACCGGCTGCATCATCAAAACTAAATGATACCAAGAATACTGACACCAAAACTATTGAGCATAAATATAAAATTTTCTGTTTCATGATTTTATTTTTTTGAATGATACACATCGGATTTATAACAGATTGAAATTTTGTTCTATTTGTTTTGCTTAACTTAGAAAGCGGACTTTATAGTCGCCGCGGCGACAAACACGAATTACTCAATTTCAGCTTCAACAATATCATCAAAAATTATTTTATCTCCTTTTTCTGCTCCGGGAAAAATCATAATAAATTCAAGATATCTTCTGATACCCCAAAAAAACTGAAATGTTTTAGTGGTAAATTTTGAAGAATAATAATCGTATTCTCTAATTGATGTTTTAGGGTTTCTTACTGCCAGTATTAGTGCAATTGGATTTACCGTTTCACCATTTTTCTGACGAACTAATTTAATATTTTTAAAACCGCTGACCATCTGAAATTTCTTCCCATATTTTCGTGGTAATTTGAATATAACGCCAGTGTTAGACTTATCTTCATTTAACGTTTCACAGGGTGTTATAAACAGTTGTGTTTCAGAACAGGTAAAGCCATGTATTTTTATTTTTTGAGGGATTTCGCAAAAACTTGCCGGCTTCCAGAGTGCGCATTTAAGATTTTTGTTTTTCTGCGCAAAAATTCCTGAAAAGGATAATGTCAGGGTAAGGAGAATTAAAGTTATTTTCATGTTTTCTGTTTTTTATTTTAAATTACTTTTCATCCTGCAAATAGGGGATTGGTCTTCTATCTTTTTTATATTCTTCTTTAAAAAACGCAGTGTTTATTCCATGAGAAAATAAATTTGTTGTAATAACAAAAAGCGCTTCTCCTAATGTAACTCCATGAAGTGATTCGTTGATATCGTAAACGTAATATGAATATTGATCTTTGAGAAGTGTGTTATAAACGTAGGGACGTAAAGAAAGTGATTTTGAAAACAGATTGGATTTCGGCAAATTTATTTCAGACTTATTTTGGTATTTAAACATGATAGATTTTTGTGAAACATCTGCTTTTGAAATGGTGCTGTCCGTTTGACAAAATGCAGGGAAGCAGAATAAAAGTGAGATGTATGCGATTGCAATTTTTTTCATGAGTATATTTATTAACCACATAGGCACATAGGGCGCATAGTGTAAGTTTCATTGTTTTTTTTTATCATTCATAGTTGATTTCGAATAATCGGAATAAATTTTTAGTTTTCTATTTTTTTTGTATAGTATTCTATATTTGATCTATTAATCGTTTCGTATGTCTTTTTCCCCTATTTTACAGGCAAACCTGAAATAATAAAATTTTGTTGAGTCTGTTTCCAGCAAATTTATTTTTTTGTATTTTTCTGCAACAAGCACTTGCCCTTTGTCGTTGGTATCAATAATCATGAAAGGCATTTGTCCCAACGAATCTTTAATAACTTTTTTATAATAATCAAGATTATGGATATGCTGACCATTTTGTTCAAAGATTTCATTTATTGTTGAATTATTTTTGATTTTTTTATCCATATCAAGAAAAAGTTCCTCTAATTTATGGTTGTCTATAGACCATTCTGAAAAACCATTTAGATCTTCAGTTTCGCCATCATTAAGCGTAATAACTAAAGCATTATCTTTTGTTTTTATATACCATTCATTCCATTGCGATAGAAAATGTTTTTTATAATCTATCCTATTCAAAAAATAGCTTTAAGGTAATGACTTTTGAGCTTATCTTATCTACATCATGATAAAACACGGAATAATTATTTGCCTTCAAGTTAGATAAACCTAAAGAAAATGATAATTCTGGTGAAAATTTAAAATATCTTCGATAATTATCAAGTCCTATCCCAAAATCAATACAATAATCTGTTTTGCTTATACCTATACCTTGGGTTGAGTTATTATTTTTCTTTAAATTATACATGAAATTACCCCCAATAATCAAATAGGGTCTGTGGTTTCCTTGTCTTTTTGGTTTTAACTTAAACAATAACGGGAAATCAAGATATGTAGATTTATAATCAATTGTAGTTTTTGTTATAAGGTTGTTTTCGGGAGTATAAAAAGATAACATGTTTTCTACGAAATTAATACTCGGAACAAATCGAATATCAGTAAAATTATTTATGCGCACATTTGCCACAATACCAAAACCAAATCCTGATCTTGCAGTAGAATTTATTACCAAAGAATTTGATGCAGCTTCATTTGTTTTTACTATATAATCGGAATAATTTGTTCCTATAAATAATCCGATATGTAATCGTGAAATTTTGTCATAATCCTGAAGATTTAATATAACCAAAGAATCATTTTGAGATTTCACAAATCCATATAGAACTACAAACAAGCAGATAAAAATTATTTTTTTCATAATTCAAATATTTTGTTGTTTTTCTATAAACGTGAAATCGAAAAACATATTATTTCAAATGAATATCGGTTTGAATACCTTATGTTTTTTTTATCATTTTAGCGATTACGAACCAGTCTGCATGCCTGTCTGGTTGCTTCAGGTAAATCTGCTACAAAGGAAGGCTGACAGGTTGTTTTCCCTACTCCACCAAAAACTTTTTCGTAAAAATTTTACCGTTTCTTTTTACCACAGCATAATACATACCCACAGGAAAAGCATTCACATCAATACTTACAGAATTATCTTTTGTGCTGATATTTTTAATTTGTTTACCAAGCATATCAAAAATTTGCAAATCAAAATCAGGCATCGTGTATGTAATATGAATAATATCTTTTGCTGGATTTGGAAATATTGACAATTGAGAATTATTCCCATTTTTCAAATCAAAAAGAATATTATCGGTGTAAATGTTTGAATAAGATGAACTGAAACTTTCAATATTTTTTGCTTCTGGTGAACAGTTGATTCCCCATTGTGTTTTTACTCTCCATGAAGCAGTATTCGCATAAACAACATAAAGCGGATCGTTTATCACTTGTTGTGTTCCTGTAACACTTGATACCGCATGCCAGTTTCCGTTACTGCTGTCGTCGCGCATAAGAATATAACTGGAAACAGGGTTCGCTCCATTTTCAATAGTATAGGGCGTTGTCCAATAAAAAGTGCCATTATTATTCAAAAAATAAATTGTATTATGATAAGGACTTAAATTACTGTAACCACCACATGTGTCGTGCACCTGTAGTTTATAACGGAATGTTCCGGTATTCGGATTTCCTGTATTGGGAAAATACAATGCACTTACAGTGTCAATAAACATACCGGGTTCATCGTAATGGATGCTTGCTATTGGTTGATAATTGTTGGTGAAAATTTCGCGGTAAACAATGAATGAATCAGCGTTATTTACTAATGTTTTATCCCAGAAAATAATGTTATGTTGTGATAGAGAATCTACGGTAACCATGCAAATAGGAATAGAAGCATAAGATACAGGTGCATTTACCACAGTAGCTGTATCAAATACTGAACAACCTAAACCATCGGTTACAGTTACATAAAATTCTCCAGCAGTGAGTCCGGAAACAGTAGTAATTGTATCGCCTGTTGACCAGAAGTATGTGCATGGAAAATAACCGGATGAAACATGTACAGATACACTTCCGTCAGCATGACAGGTCGCATTCTGAACAGTAGTATAAATTTCCAGCTCAGAAGGTTGTGTAATTACAACAGGCAAAGCAGAGATGCAACCCGTTCCGTCCGTTACAGAAACAGTGTACGATCCGGCACAGAGATTTGTGAGCGTATCATTTGTACCTAATCCATTGCTCCAAGAAAAAGTGTATGGAGAATTGTCCCCATTGGGGGATATGATTACTGAGCCATTACACATACCATAGCAAGTTACATTGGTAACTGTGCTTGCAATATCATAAGCTGTAACTTTTCTTATACGGTTAATACCGGGAAGGGTAATATAAATATTATTGCATTTATCTATATTCACTCCGTAAGGCATAGTCAATTGCGCAGAAAGAGCTGGCACTCCATCTTCTGTAAGTCCGCCAGACATAGTTCCTGCTGCTGTATAAATGAGCCCTGTAGATTTGTAAACTTTATAAATTAAACCGTTCCATGTATCCGAAATATACATATTCGATGAATCGTCAAGTGCAATACTGTTGGGATTTCCAAAATGAGCTTCTATAGCTGGAATTCCATCACCATTATATGTATTATTAATTCCGCTTCCGGCAACTGTAGTAATCATGCCTGTAAGAGCAGAAACTTTCCTTATGCGGTTATTTTCTTTATCAGCAATGTAAACATTATTGGAATCATCTACTGCAATGCCATAGGGTTGGTTTAATTGAGCAGAAATGGCCGGAATATTATCGCCATTATACCCATCATCGCCATTACCGGCAACAGTGTAGATATATCCTGTAGCAGCATCAATTTTCCGTACCCTGTTGTTTCCAAAATCAGAAAAATAAATATTTCCGGCAGTATCCAGTGCAATGCCAAAGACTTCGGTTATTTTAGCAGAAGTGGCAGGAATAGTATCTCCGTTATACCCATACTGACCTGTTCCTGCTATGGTAGAAATAAGTCCTGTAGCAGCATCAACTTTACGAATTCTGTTATTGCTGTAATCTCCTATATAAATATTCCCTGCATCATCCACTGCCACAGCCCATGAATAATAGATTTGCGCTGAAGTAGCAGGTATCCCATCGCCATTGTAACCGGGTGTTCCCGTACCTGCTACCGTAGTAATAATTCCAGTAACTACATCCACTTTACGAATTCGATTCGTGTTATCTGCAATATAAAAATTTCCCTGCGAGTCGAATGCAACAGCTCCGTGTGGAGCCATTCCGGTAGTTGTTGCCGGTACATTATCACCCAAAAAATAACCTGCTCCGTTTCCGGCAACGGTATATATTCTTTGCGCTGAAATGCTAAAAGAAATTAAAAATAATCCCAGAATTAATAATTGTGTTTTCATAATTGTAATGTTTAATTTTTTATTATTTCAAAGATAGTAAAAATAATTGTGCGTTTTATCATCAATGTACAGAAGTAACTGTTTTTTGTACAAGTGATTTTAGATGTTTTAAATTTTATTAAACCATGCAAGAATATCACTGTATTTTCGCGTTGAAACAGGAACTCCCGTACTGTCCTTCATTATGAGCGTTCCTCCATCTTTTTTATCAAGTTTTTCTATGTAATCCGGATTTACAAGATGGGAATGGTGTACTCTTAAAAATCCGGATGGACTAAGCATTTCATCAAATTCTTTCAGGTTTTTTGAAATGAGAATATTATTCTTATTATGAATGTAAATCCTTGTATAATTGCGGTCTGCTTCACAACGGATAATATCATTTATAAGAACAATTTGCATTGAGTCGGCACTATTCAATACGATTTTTTTATTATCGCGTTTTAGATTTTCCATTAAAACATTGTAACGCAGCATCAAATTTTCTTTGTCAATTTCCTGCTCCACGCGTTGTAATGCATTAACCAATTCATCCGGGATTACCGGTTTGAGAAGATAATCTATCGCGCTGAACCGGAATGCCTGCACTGCAAAATCATTAAAAGCAGTTATGAATATTACTTTAAAGGGAATCGGGTTATATTGTTTGAGTAAATCAAAACCTGTTCCTCCCGGCATTTTGATATCGAGTAAAATTAAATCGGGTTCGTGCTCACGAATAGCATCAGCAGCTGAATTTACATCTTCTGCTTCACCAATAACATCTGCTTTGTGATAATGTAATTTTATCAGATTACGTAGTGTATTCCGAACCTTTTTTTCATCATCAACTATAAGAATACGTAATGATGGCATATCTGTTATTTATAAAATTCATAATTATACTGAAATAGCTTATTTGCATGTTGATTATTTTTAAATAATAATGATTCTGTTTTAAGTCCATTATCATCATATTCATAAAAATATTTCGATTTTAATTTTGTATTGCGGTAAGTATGCAATGTCTTCAACAAATTTCTTTCGTCATACTCCATGATATTCTGTCTTTTTGTTTTCTTTCCCTGTCGCTTATATTCAGTATAACTTGTGTTGTTATTATTGTTGTCATAAGTATAAGTGTACTTTCTGATAATTTTATTTTTGCGGTTATAATTGGCATATTCTGTAAGCTTTCCTTGTGAATTATATTTTTCAATGGTTTTTGTTATACGGTCTTTCCCATCTGTAAAAATGAGTATTTTGATTTTACTTCCGTCTTCCTGATAATCATATTTAACACAGATTTTAGTTGTGTCTTTTAAAATTGTACTAACAGGAGCACCTTCCGGATTACATTCGAAATCCCATATATATTTCAGTTTTCCCTTACCGTTATAGTATCTTGTTTCCTTTTTTGTACCACTTTCATTATAGTTTGTAATGTATCTGCTTGTAAGCCTTTCAACCATTTTCTTATTATATCTGAAATAATCAATTTCTGTTGCTTTGCCTTCACTGTTGTATTTTATTGCTGTTTTTCTTTTCAGCATTTTACCTTTTCTGCGGTATTCTATTTCGCAAATAAGATTCCCGTTAGTGTCATAAATGAAAGAATCTTTTTTTGTGATAATGCCCCTACGGTTCATAGAAATGTAGGATAATACTTTGCCGCTGTCATTAAAAATTAATTGTTGACTTTTTATTATTTTGTTTCTACCGTTGTACCACAAAACGGAATTATTATTCCCATTTTTATCAAACGTTCTGATAGTGGAATGAGCATGTTTTTTCTTTCCTTTTTTGTCAACATTATAGGATGTACTTTTTTTCAGATATATTTTATTTTGAGCAGTATTGTTTTTATCAAACGAAAATTCTTTGCTATACAAATTGCTTAAGCTATAAGTAACCATATTCGTATCTGATTCAGCCAAAAAAAAGTAATGATAAAACCCTTGTTGGGCAAATGTATTTACTGTAATTAATATTGATATTGTTAAAATTATTATTTTCATAGAATTTTTTTTTAATTTTTTAATTCGTAAAATCTTTTTTCAAAATGTCAGAATATTCTGCAAGGCTTTTTACCATTTCTTTAAATTCAATGCTTTTGTTATCCACCAATTGATTTTCCTGTTTAAACCAGGCAAAAAGGACTCCTTCTTCAAGATAAAATTTCTGATAGTCAACAATCTTGTTTGTTTTAAAATTTGTCCAGATTTGTTCGCAATAAAACATACGTTCCTTTTCAAAAAGCCAGACGACTCTTTTATGGATTTCGGTCTCGTTATTAATAACTATGATAATTTGAAACTCATCGCCTTTTTTGTAAACAAAATGAAAACCCGAACTGTCCTTTCGCGATGACTTTTGTTCCGTAAAACCTTTATCCTGTTTTATATCGCGGATTTGTTTGTCAATCGCATCAATTTTATCAGCAAATTCACCTTTGTAAGCAGAAATAATTCCATCAGTGGGATTGTCATAATTTTTAAAAAATTCTTCTTGTGCAAATACCCCGGTATTCCAGAAGCAGATGAATATTCCAACAAATGCGAGTTGTACGATATTATTTTTCATTTTATATCTATTTTTTAATCAATTCATCACATCTTTTTTAATTCTTAATACAATGATAATGCCCGGAAATATTCCAACTCCTGCGGCAATCAGTGTAAATGTAAATAGATTGCCCCATTCCCAGTAATACAAATCTCTGAAAAGCCCCCCCGCGCCAGCACAAATAAAAATCCATCCTGTTAAATGGATAATTGAAAGGGGTTTTTTAAATTTGAGTGGGTCATTCCAGTTAGGTTTTATAAATAAATGATGTTTATAAAAGGAAAATTCTTTCCATAATGCAGGAAAAATAAATCCTAAAATAAAGGATGCGAAACAGGTTGCAAAAATAGCACGAGCAGAATCGCTATAATACCCTGGAATAAATAAGAAAATTATGCAAACCAGCAGCAGAATTATAATTTTTATTTTAACAATGTGTTGTTGCATATTATTTTTTTACACCGGTATTAAAAACAATACTTTCGTCCCTTTGCAAATATTTTGTTCATTCATAATATCTGTAACGTTGAAATACATTTTTTGTTTTTTCGATTTATTCAGAATATTCAAGCGTTCCCGTGTAATTTGCAGAGCCATTGATTTGTGTACTGAATGAAGGTCTTTCTGCTGCTGGCTTTGCGTCATTCCAATCCCATTATCTGTTATTTGCACTTCGATTGATTCGTTAACAAGTCTGAAACGTATATGAATACAACCAGTCTCTTTTATACCTCTGAAGCCATGTTCAATGGCATTTTCGATAAAAGGCTGTGTAAGCATTGGAGGAATATAAATATGGTCAGGATTCAAAGCAGGTTCTATCTCTATAGTATAATCTAATTGTTCATTCAGTCTCATTTTTTGCAATGACAGATAGAAATTCAGTGTATCCAGTTCCTGTGCAAGCGTGATATATTCTGATTTTGAATTTTCGAGTATCAGGCGCATGAGTTGCGCAAATTTCGATAAATACATTCCTGCTTCTTTGGGCTGTTGTTCATAAATAAAGCTTTCAATGCTTGCCAGCGAGTTGAAAATAAAATGAGGATTCATCTGGGTTCTGAGCAATTTTTGTTCAAACTGCAATGCTTTTTGCCGTGCTTTGATTTTGTTCTGACGAATAAAAAGAAAAGCAAATGCTATGACAAATATCAGAATAATAATCAGCCCTGCAATGAAATATTGATTGTTCTTTAACTGTAAGGATTGTAATTCATTCTGACGGGTAAGTATTTTATTTTCATTTTCTTTTTTTTCGGTTTCATATTTTATTTGCATCTCGGCAATCTGATTTTTACTGGCCTCATTGGTAATGCTGTCCTTTGAAGAAACAAAATATTCATAATACAAGAGCGCTTTTTCAAATTTTCCCTGCTTTTTATACAAATCAGCATATCGCTGGTAAGCTATACTGATCTCTTGAATGGCCTTCGTTTGGTTAGCCAGTTCCAACGAACGTTTGAGGTAATGCTCGGCTTCCGAAAATTTTTTCTCAATGATATAAACAGCAGCAATATTTCCTGTAAAATTTGCCTGAAGAAAAATATTACCCAATTCCTCTGAAAGCGCCAATGCCTGAAAAAACAAGTCAAGAGATTTATCACTGTATTTTTTGACTAAAAAATTATTTCCTGCTGTACGAGCTGAATCGCCCCTGTATTGATACATACCTCCTATGTTTCCGAGAATGATTGCTGTATTGATTTTATTATTCAGGTTTTTAAAAATATCTTGTGCCTTGAAATAATACTCTGTAGCCACAGTTAAGTTTTTCCTGTTATTATATATATTTCCAATATTAGTCAGGTTCTCGGCTTCATAGTTCAAAAGACCAAACTTACGGCTGTTGTCAAGTGATTTCTGATAATATTCCATAGCCTTCACCGTATCGCCCTGTGTGCAGTAAAGACTGGCCATATTGCATTGATTGGTTACTATCCTGATCTTATAATCATTCTTTTCTGCCAGTTTTAATGAAGCCACATAATACTCCATGGCTTCCACATTCTTTCCCAGATCGCTGTATATTACCCCTATTTCAGCCAATGCTCCACATATCCACTGATCGAATTTCAGCTCTTCCCATTTTTTCAGCTCTTTCTTTTTATATTCAAGAGCCTTTAAAAAATTACCTTGTGCATAATACGATTGCCCTACTCTGAAATAAGAAACTGCAATGCCCCGTCCCCAGTTTACCTGAAAGGCAAGATTAAGAGCCTTCTGGCTATAGTCAAGCGATTTGATGGGGTCAGTTACCGCATATTCATCTGCGATATAAAGCAGGTGACGAACTTTATTGGTATCATTTTTATCATAAGGAAGTAATTTTAAAAGGCTGTCAAGTTTGCTTTGTCCCTGAGAAAAAATATCATATCCGTTCAGAATAAAAATGAAAAAGAAAATATATAAAATTTGTTTCTGTATTCTCATTTTTTGTAGTGTTAGTTAATACTATGTTGAATGTATAACAATTGAAAAACAACACAAGGTACAAAAAATAAAATTAAATTTCAGTAAAAATGTACAAATGCAGCACTTTTTTGTATAAGTGTTTTTACTTATCTGATGTAAAAAAATATCACACCCGATAAAAATATAGCTTATGAAATTCTCTTACAAAAATAATAATAAATATCAACAAACAATAAAAAACAGTAAAATAAATATGTATTTTAAAATAATATCGTATCTTTGTCAAAAAAATAAATTGTGCGATGAAAAAAATATCATTTTTTATTGATGTATTCAGAGTTTTCCATAACAAGGAAAGCTTTTTTGAAGAGATAACTTCAAGCCAGTCGAATAAATTAATATTCAAACAAATTTTAATTATTTGCGCATTTACTTTTCTTTATGGGATTGTAATGGGCAGCTATCATAGTTTTGCGCAATCCCTTGCTGCTGGTGTGAAGGTTACCTTATTATTTATATGCGCAATTTTAATTTGTTTTCCTTCTTTTTTTATTATCCAACAGGTTTTGGGTTCAAAAATGAGTATCCGCCAAATGATCATAATAGTTTTAAGCGGGCTTGTGCTGACATCAACAATTATTCTCTCATTTATTCCCATTGTACTTTTTTTCCAGTTTACAGGTGGAAATTATCATTTCTTACAATTATTACACGTTGCCGTTTTTATATTTGCAGGAATTTTCGGACTTAAATTAATGGTTGATGCCTTAAAATTTGCCTGTGAAAAGAAAGCTATTTATCCACAAATTGGTGTTACGGTTTTTAAAATATGGGTAATCATATTGGCATTTGTAGGCATTCAGTTATCATGGAATTTAAGACCTTTTCTGTGCGAAAAAAATGAAGAATTCAAATTTTTCAGAAAATATGATGGCAATTTTTATACTGCTGTTATATATTCCGTGAATCAAATTGCTTTTCCGGAAAACAAAAACAAAATAATATACGATATAAAGCCAATCAGCCCTTATGATACAACAGATTCAAAAAAAGATACTTCTTTGTTTTCTAACGAAAAATAGCTTATGGACGAGATAATGACACTTGAAGAAGTTGCTAAATACCTTAAATTAAAACCACAAACAATTTATATCTGGGCACAGGATGGAAAAATTCCTGCTGCAAAGCTTGGTAAGGAGTGGCGCTTTAAAAAAAATATGATAGACAAATGGTTTAATGAACATTTTGAGGAGAAATTTTTAAAGTTTCTGGAGGAGTAAAATAAAAACAAAATTATTTAATTTTTTTCCAGTTTTTTAAATCGAAAATATTGTCTTTTACTTCAAATTCGTCTGAAATATCGTATACATTTGTATTATCTATATCCTGAACCCATTTTGTAATATATGCTTTTATTGTTCTTGATGTTGAATCGGATTTCGTGGGATCGTTTTCATCGAAAACAATAGAGCTCGCATCTGCACTGCTCATAAGCCTCCAGTCTTTTTTCAGAGGCACTTTGGAATTAAAATCTTTGATTAACAATAAGGCATTCAAATGCAAGAAATTTCTTGGATCAATAGCGGTGTTTTCTTCCCAGTTTACAGGTACTTTAACCTCTATTCTTTCATGTAGACTCCATCCGACTCCATGATCAGAAACAAGTACAATTTTCGTATTGTCATAGACATCATTTTTTTTCATCCATTCAATCCATTGTATAAAAGTTTTGACAAACCAGCGAAAGTTTGCATAAGGAGATGCAAATCTGATAAAATTTTTATTATCATTCATAACATCCCACGGAGGGTGCGTGAAAAGGGAATGGATGTAAATGAAATTTGTTTCATCGCTTTTGTTATCACAGATTTCAGGTAATACTCTTTGAAAATTGTATTTATGAAATTCATTGGAATTGATGTCCGTTTGTTTTGATACCAACCATTTTTTATTGTTATAAATTAAGGGTTTTAAAGATAAGGGAGCGCAGGAAAAAAGTGCATTTTCCCATAAACGTGTATACCACATTTCACTAGGCTTACCTAGCTCCAGTTCATACGACCAGGACGGATGCCATTCCGGTAAATAATTGTCAATTTTCTTATAATCTATATTCGAATAACAATGTGAAGTAGATGTAAAATAATATCCTTTTTGTTTTATTTTTTTTAAGAAAAGTTCAGATGCGTTTGTTATTTTACTGCTTATGTTTTTATCTTGTTCTTTGTTCATGTTTTCAACAGAATAGTCGAACCCGCACATAATAGACGGGACGGAGGCATAAGTAAAGGTTGACATTGCAAGCGTATTTGGATAGTAGGTAAAACCTGAAAAAATATTTTGTAATTCGGGCTTTTCATTTAGTATATCATTCATAAACCATCCTTGCGCGCCATCTATAATAAAAAGGACTACATTTTTGTTATCTTTTGAAAAAGAAATTTTTCCTTTTATATTGTTGATAGAATCATTTTCATTTTGGGTATTTTTAGTATGATAAAAATGTCCTGTATTGATTGAAACGAAAAGACTTTGAGCAATAATCGTGAAATTTAAAATTATCAATCCCCATATTACCGGTTTCACAAAGTTTCTTTTTATAATATGATAAACAATAATAAATACAGTTAGAATAAAAATATTTTCAATAAAAAAATAGAAAGGGCTTTGTACAAGATTTTGTTCGTTAGAAAAGAAATTTACTTGTAGCGTGCCAATATCAAAAGGAATAATATTGCAATATAGAAATGCTAATAATGTCAGAGATAAAATAAAAATCAAAAAGAGATATTTAACTTTTTTGGGAAATAAAATAAAAATGAAAATACTTATTCCTATGCAAATAATAAAAGGAATAAAATTTTGACTTAATATAGCAATCGCTGGGAAATAAAAATTTTCAGGATAGGAAGAGTATACTATCAGAGGATTCCAGAAAAAGATTAAACCGAAGATATATGCAAGGGAAAGAATTACAATAAGCCAATAATGTTTTCCAGGTAAATAGGTTTGAATTGCATTGTTTTTCCAATAATATGGAATAGTAAGTATTGTTGCGATAATTCCTGCTTCAGCAAAGTGAAGCCATGTGTTTCCCGTAATTATAAATTCAATATTAAATATTTGATATGCTACAGGTGTTCCCTCTATCAGAATAACAAGGCAGATTATCTGATAAGCCAAAGTAAGCATTAATATACATGCAGCAATTATGAAGCTTGTTTTTTTTACACTTTTTTTTATCTGGACGAAATTTATTAATCCTATCAATTGAGAGGGCAATAAAAATAAAATTGCTATAAGTAGCAGGACATCATTCGTTCCTGTAAAGAAAAACCACGATGCAAAAAAGAAATATATAGCTGAAAAAAGTAAAATGAAAAAGAGTTGAGGGCGAATTTTGATTTTTAATATTTTTTCTTTATTGATTTTATATGAAACAATCGCAAAAGCTGTTATTATTGTTAAGAGGAAACTGCCTGCAATTGCCAGAAACAGCCTCATAACAATCGTATCGAAATTAAACTGTATCGCCCAACTGATTTGAGTTCCTATAGCAATCAAGGTTATTACAGCAAGAAAGAGTCGCAGTTTTTTTCGTAAAGGATTTAGCTGTAAATATATTTTATTGATAAAAGTTTTCAAATCGGGTTTTTTAAAAACTTCCGGATGTGTAATAAATAAGCGGAAAAAGCTGAATACATTATTCATAGTCCAATATAGAACCAATGCGGCAGGAAGATTGAAAAGCAGAATAAGAAATAATACAGCAACAAGAAGCATTTGTTTTTTTTCAGAAGGGTCTCCGTTTTTTGTATAAAAGTATGCTGTAATTAAGTTTATCAGCGTCATTGCAATGGGAAGGAAATTTATGATGCCGAATAATCCATCGGGTTTTTTAAGGTCGTTGATGAACCCAAAATTTATTCCTGATAATGGCTCATAATTGTCTAAAAATTGATATGCCGCGATGAAAAAGGGTATCTGTAATAAAAGAGATAAAATAGGAATTAATGCCTTAGAGTTGCTATAATTGTGTTGCCTGTTCAGCGTTTTAATATAATAATAACGCTCTTGCCCTTTGTAGCATCGCTTTATTTCATCAAGCAGGGGTTTCATTTTTTGTTTTACGGTGTCGTTGCGTTTTTTTGTTTTCTCGATAAGAAAGAAAACCGGCAGCAGTAATACGGATATAGCAAAGCTGAGAAGAATTACAGAAATTCCGTAGTTCCCTGTAATATCGTAGCTGAACAGAAAAATTTGTTTTATTATGAAAATAAAAGGAGCAATTATGTATTCAAAAAAGTTCATTTATTTGTTTAAGGTTTAAGGTTTGCTCCTGTAGATACGTTGCATGCAACGTATTTACAGAGCCAAACATGTAGCAACGTATTTACATAACCAAACATGTAGTTTTGTTAATAATTTCTAATATTTGTTTTGCTGCTGTTTCTCCTGCGTTTCCGAAATTGTATACCGATTGATTTTTTAATTCTTCCAATTCAACCAGCGGAGGATTTTTTAAAAGCTCATTAACAATGCTGCTTATATTCTCCAAATCATTTTCTGTAAATTCTCTGCCCAATCTTCTGCGTTCTTTCATTTCCCACATCTGATAATTCAGCTCGCTGCCTTCAAATCCTTCGATGGTGTCAAATTCTGTTTTTAGCAGTAACACGGGTTTTGAATATAAGAAGGAATAATCCCAGAAAACTCCGGAAAGATCACTTATCATAAGGTCAGAAATTGCCATGCTTCTGCTTCCTGAAGGATTACGGTCAATGCTTATTCGGGGTTCATTTTTTGCAAAATCTTCAATTTCTTTGATTAGCTTAGGAAAACTTATATATGTTTGCGGATGCGGGCGAAGAATAATATCGTATTCAGAATTCATCAGCAGTTTTTCAAAGAATACTATTCCAAAGCGATTGATGATTGAGTATTCTTTCCATGTAGGCGCAACAAGAACTACAGGTTTATTTTTATCTGGAATACGCATGTTTTTTATTTCTTCCAGAGCAAAATCGTAATAGGTAAAGCCTGTTTCCAACAATAATTTTTTCGGTGTTCCTCTTTTTTCTTCAAGTTTTCTGATTCCTTCAATCTGATGTGAACCTGAGCAAAAGACGGAATCAAAATAATCGAAGGCAAATTTTCTATAAGTAAAAATATCAATAGGTGCGTGAACAATATGTGCGTAATGTGTTACATTTTTTGAGCGTTTGATCATCATCACATCTAATTGGGGAGTAGTCATTCCAACGAATTTTGCTTTTAATTTATTCAGATAAATTGCTGTAATTGTAAGCTTGCCTATGAATTTACTGTCATAAAATTCCGATTGGTATTGCAATCCCGGGTCTTCTTTATCTGAACTTAAATAGGCGCAGGCTACATTTCTTTTTTCAAGAGCTTTTATGACAGGTAAAAAAATCGGCCAGTACTGTTTCCCTTCTGAATAAAAAATAATATCCGTTTTTTTTAATTCTTTATTGTCAATAAAACCTTTTCCGGTCATCAGGTTTTTTATTTTGTAAATAAATCCGCGTAGCGTGAATGCAATGGTTGCAATTATTGCGATAACAATGTAGAGAAGGGTACTTGTGGATGCGGGATCTATGTAAAGAAGCATATTTTTTTTATTTTGAATCTTCTAAAAATTCCAAGATGGTTTTTTCAGAAATAATTCGGGGATTATTATTCAGGCGGTCAAAGTTAATATTATTAATAATAACTCGGGAATCAAAATTATCAACCAGTGTTAATATTCTGATATTAATACCAACAGAATTAAAGAAGCTTTCGATTGCAGTCTGCGCATGGATGCTTTCTACATTAAAAATTTTTAATAGTTTATTTATTTTTTCTTTCACGTGATTTGCGCCACGTTTATCAGCACAGTTTTCATCGTTTATATTATAATTATAATTCATGAAAAAAGGCAGACTAAGCGCTACAGCGTGTCCATGCGGAATATTATAGAACGAAGTGAAAGCATAGGAGAGAGCATGAGGGGCAGTTGTTTCAGAAATGTTTATTGCTTTTCCAGATAAAAATGATGCTTCCTGAATTTTTTCTCTCGCTATTTCATCTTTTTCAAAAATAGCTTTTTGTAAATTATTCCACATCAGTTCTGCTGCCAGTAAAGCGTATTGTTCTGATTCCTGATTTGCTTTTACACTCCATACAGATTCAACAGCCTGACAGAAAGCGTCAACTCCTGAACATGCGGCAGTGTATGTGTTTTCGGGCAAGTTGAATTTGGATGATAAAAATACAAAGTCCGGCTGAATGAAAGTATGTTTTACGGAATATTTAATATTATTGATATAAAGCACGGCAAAACGGGTGGCTTCTGCGCCGGAACCTGCTGTAGTAGGTATAGCCAGCAATTTTGTTTTTGGGGTTTCTATTTTTTCTTTTCCTGAAACAATTCTTTCAATATCTGCTTTCTGATGGGCAAGAACACTGATAAGTTTTCCCATGTCAATTACGCTTCCACCGCCAATTGCAATTATCAGATCATGATTTTTTCTTTGAAAAATTTCAATACCTTTTTTTAGATCTTCAATTTTCGGATTACTACTAAAATCATAAAATGAATTTATATCTGAACATCCTAAAATATCTTTAATGAATTGCTCTGCACCCGATGTCTGAAATGAGTTATTGCCTCGTACAAGAAAAATATTTTCAGGCTTATAATTAGAGAGAACTTTTTTCAGTTTATCCAGTTCATTTTGTCGAAATACTTTTTGCTCCATCACGATTCAAGGTTTTTCATGAACTTGATTTTATTTTCTTCGGGTTTAATATCGGGTCTTCCTAAATCATCACGGGAGCCTGTTTTTACTCTGATTTCAATTAAAGCGGGACATTTATTTTCTGAAACGGAATTGAATGCTGCATCGAGCTCTTCAATTGTTGAAACACGAATTGAAAATTTATAATTGTTTGCTTTTGCTATTGCAGGAATATCAATATTGAAGCCTACAGTTGGCTGCCCGCCTACAGATTCATGCGCTCCATTGTTAATGATAATATGAATAAAGTTTGTTGGCGTCATTGTTCCAATAAGGGCTAACGCACCCATGTGCATGAGGAGCGCCCCGTCGCCATCAAGGCAAATTATTTTTTTATCAGGCTTGTTTAATGCAATAGATAACGCAATCTGGCTTGAATGACCCATGGAACCCACGGTTAAAAAATCAAAGTGATGTGGTTGTTTTAGCGTTTTGCGGCACTCGAAAAGTTCGCGGGAAGTCTTGCCTGTCGTTGAAACAATAATGGTATCCCGCGGTATTTTTTTAATAATATGATTTATTGCTTCTTCACGTAATAGCTTGTATTCCGTTTGTATTTTTGTTTTTATCGAATATTTTTCAAAAGTGTTTTTTCTGACAACAAAAGCATAAACAGCATTTCCGGAATTAATTTCTTTTATCGCATTTTTAACTTGAGAAAAAGCTTCTTTTTCGTTGTCGCTCAAGATACAATAAGGGATTTTTAAAAGCCCAAGCATTGCAGGAGTGAGCTCTCCCTGTGATATATGCTGCGGTTCATCTTTCACTCCGGGTTCTCCGCGCCAGCCAATCATCAGAAGTAAGGGGATATTGTAAACCTGTTTATCCGTGAGAGATAATAAAGGATTGACTGCATTTCCTAATCCTGAATTTTGCATATAAACAAGCGGTATTTTTTTTGTGGCAAGATGATAACCTGCTGCCAGAGCAACAGCGTTTCCTTCGTTTGCAGCAATTATATGGTTTTTTTTCGGCGTGTTATCTGTTATAAATGCGCAGATATCTTTTAATAAAGAATCGGGCACACCTGTGAAGAAATCAACATTTTCGGTAATTAGCCAATTATAAAATTTTTCAGGTTGAAGCATTATTTTGTACCGGGAATTAAATTTAGAATTTCTTTAATAGACATACATTTTTCATCTGCTTCCAGAGATCGCTCGTGTATAAGAATAGATTTTGCAACTTCAAGCATTGCCGGATAAGCGCTTCGCAGCAAATGGTTCGCATATATTACAATGTTCACGCCTGCTTCAATCAGTTGCTCTTCGTATAAGTGATTATAACTTGAGGGCGCAACAACTAAAGGGGCTTTCTTCTCAAACTCTTTGTATTGTTTGCAAAATTGCAATATTTCTTCACCGTTTTTTTCTTTGCTGTGAATCATAATTCCATCAGCTCCTGCTTCAATATAAGCTTTGGCGCGTGTTATTGCATCTTCTAATCCTTGTTTTAAAATAAAGCTTTCAATGCGTGCGATAATCATGAAACTTTTTGTTACCTGCGCTTTTTTTCCGGCACTTATTTTATAGCAAAAGTCTTCTATTGACGCTTGTGTTTGCTGAACATCGGTGCCAAAAAGGGAGTTCTTTTTTAATCCTGTTTTATCTTCAATTATAATTGCCGACACTCCTAGTCGTTCAAGGGTCTTCACTGTAAAAACAAAATGTTCGGGAATACCGCCCGTGTCTCCATCATAAATAATGGGTTTTGTTGTTACTTCCAGAATGTCATTCAGGCTGTGAAGTCTGGAGGTTACATCTACAGCTTCTATATCAGGTTTACCTTTTGCAGTAGAGTCGGTCAGACTGCTGAGCCATATTGCATCAAATTCTTTATTTCTTCCCTTACATTCAGCAGTAACATTTTCGATAATCAAACCTGTGAGTCCGTTATGCGCTTCGAGAACTTTTACAATGGGTTTAGCGTCTATAAGCCGCTTTAGCTTTTCCATTCTTATTTCAGGAGTTGTCCCGATTTCTTTGAGCGTTTGATTGAGTTGTGTGGATGAAATTCCTTTAGTATAGGGAACTTCATAAAGTTGTCCGCCCCATTCTGTCAGTGTTTCAATAACTTTCTGTCGTGTTTGCTGCTGTACTCCTTTTTGCCAGTCGTCGCCGTGTACAACAAAATCGGGTTTCAGTTTACGCAAATTTGGTGAGTAGTCAAGCTCTTCCTGTGGTACAACTTCTGTAACTCCTTTTATGTTTTCGATAATAATTTTTCGTTGTTCGTATTTAAGCGCGGGCAGGCGTTTGTAACTTGCTATCGCTTTATCAGTAAGAAGTCCGATAATTACATCGCCTAATTTACACGCTTCTTTGATTATGTTTAAATGTCCCGGATGAATCATGTCTGCGCTCATTCCGACATATACTTTCTTTGCCATAAAAATCAAATTTTGGCAAATTTATAAATAAAAGATGATTTTTTTTTATTAGAGAAATAAAAGAATTGGAGAATAGAGAGAATCGCTCCATGTTCTACCCCATCCTATAAAATTGTAGGTGTCATGTTTCTCTTTTGATATATCACTTATTTTTCCTTATACAATTCCGGATTCAAAGCTCCCAGCGACCAGTTTTTCAGAAAAGTCATTACTTTTTTTTCATCGTAATCGTTTCCGGATTCGAGATAGCCTGAGTCCTGAATATGCAGTACTTTTCCGCTTCCATCAAGAACGACAAGAACAGGAAACCCAAATCGCTGGGGGAAATTCAACTGCTTCATTATATCCAGATTTCTGTTTTCAATTTTTTCCTTGCTGTAGTTTAAAAGAAGAAATACATAATCGTTCTTTATTAATGAATCAATTTTAGCATGAGCACCGACGAACTTATGAAATTTAATACACCATGGACACCAGTTCCCACCAATCTGAATAAGTACATGCTTCTGCTTCTCTCCCGCTCTTTGAATAGCATCTGCTAATTCTTTTTTTGCATTTGCATCAGGATTATAAATTTTTGTTTGTGCAGGTATTATATTTGAAAAACCAACAAATAGAGTTAAAATGATAATTAATTTCATGTATTTTGGGGTTATATTGTTGATTCGATAGATGTTCAATTGTTGATTCGATAGATGTTCAATTGTTGATTCGATAGATGTTCAATTGTTGATTCGATAGATGTTCAATT
>MEOG01000045.1 GCA_001769125.1 Bacteroidetes bacterium GWF2_35_48
AATTTAACACAGATACAAGTGAGGCGATGATTCAATTAGCTATGACAAAATTAATGCTTAACAGATTAAAATAAAAAATTCAAAACAGTTTCTTAATTTGGTTTTCCTTTTTAACATTTTTTGCGTCTATATATTTTAGAGATTTCAAAATAATGTGTTTATTTACAAAAAAGGAGTTTAACCAGAATTGTTTATTTTGGAAATTATTAAAGGAACTCGTAACCCTGATTTCCGTAGGCAGGATGCAACTACAACAAACTTGCAACTTGCAACATCTTACATTACACAACCATAAAACTTGTAACACCTGCACTGAGCACAGCCGAAGTGTTAAATTAAAACCCAACATATAATGAAACAAATTTTATTTACATCCATTTTTTTATCATTTTATTTGTTTTCGTTTTCTCAAGATTATGTAGAAATGATGCAGAACAGAGACAATATTTATCAAGTTTCCAAAAAATTTGAGGAATACTGGCAGGGAAAAAAAATTGAGAAAGGCAAAGGCTGGAAGCAGTTTAAGCGCTGGGAAAATTTTTGGACACCGCGTTTGTATCCATCAGGGGATTTTACTAATCCTTCAATTCCGTATGAAGAGATAATTAAATTACATAAAAAGTATGACGCTAAAAGTGTAATAGGTAACTGGACAATAATAGGTCCACAGGTTGTTCCACAGGGGGGAGGGGCAGGTCGTTTGAATTCAGTTAATTTTCAATCGGGACAACTGAATACTTTATGGGTAGGTGCTGCTGCCGGTGGTATATGGAAATCAACCAATGGAGGTACAAACTGGACAACGAACACCGATAAATTTACCGCACTTGGAATGTCGAATATTGCCATCAACCCGCAAAATACAAATATTATGTATGCTGCAACCGGGGATGTTGATGCTTCAGATACTTATGGTGTCGGGGTTTTGAAATCTACTGATGGTGGACAAACCTGGGAAACTACCGGTTTGAACTGGAATATAACACAATCTGCTATTGTAAATAAAGTTCTTATTCATCCATCGAATCCGGTTATTTTACTTGCTGCTACGAATAATGGGCTGTATCGCTCAGAGGATGCGGCTTTTACCTGGGTAAAATTAAAATCAGGAAATTTTTACGATATGGAATTCAAACCCAATGACCCTTCTGTTGTATATGTTGTAAGCAATACGAAACTTTTTAAATCTGTTGATGGGGGAGTGGTTTTTAATTTGGTAAGCGGTGGTTTGCCTTCTACGGGAATCAATCGTTGTGCAATTGCTGTAACTCCCGGAAATCCGAATTATATTTATTTACTTGCTTCCAGAGATTATGATTATGGTTTCTATGGCTTGTATTTGTCTGAAGATGCCGGAGCTACTTTTACTTTACAGGCAAATTCGCCGAATTTATTTACCTGGGCTTCTGATGGAGATGGTTCAGGGGGGCAGGGCTGGTACGATATAGCACTTGCTGTTTCACCTGTTGATGCGGATATTGTACTTGTTGGAGGAGTGAATATCTGGCGCTCGCTAGATAAAGGCGTGAGCTGGGATTGCGTTGCGCATTGGTACGGCGAAGGTGGACTTCCCTATGTTCATGCCGACATTCATGCGCTCGAATTTTCACCTTTTAATTACAGTACTGTTTTTGCTGCAACAGATGGTGGTCTTTTCAAATCTACGAATGAGGGAAACACATGGACAGATATCAGCTCCGGGCTTGCTATTACACAGATATACAAAATAGGAATGGATCCGAATGATGGAACGAAATTTTTAGGAGGCAATCAGGATAATGGCACGAATCGTTATATGAATGGTCAATGGCGACAAGTACTTGGTGGTGATGGGATGGAGTGTATTACTTCGGGAACGACCATGTATGGCAGTTTTTATTATGGAGCGCTCTATCGTTCAAATAATAGCGGAGATAGTTTTTCTGAAATTTCTTACAATATTACAAGTTCAGAACAGGGCGCTTGGGTAACTCCGTTTTGTTTGTCTCCATCAAGCAATACAACTCTTTATGCCGGTTACATCAATGTATGGAAATCTACAAATAGTGGAAATTCATGGCAGAAAATTTCAGATTTTCAATCAGGAGTCTCCAATATTAATGTTCTCACTGTAGCTCCGTCTAATACAAATTATATTTATATTGCTTTCGGAGCTGTTATTAACCGAACAACGAACGGTGGTTCTTCATGGGAGGCAATTTCAAACATTGCTTCTGCCAGTGCTGTAACCTCAATTGCCGTTCATCCTACTGACCCCGCAAAATTATGGATTACAAATTCAGGATACACTGCCGGAAATAAGGTTTTTTATTCCTCAAATGCCGGAACAAGCTGGGTAAATATATCGGGTTCTCTTCCTAATGTTCCCACTAATTGCATTACGTATGAAAAATTTTCTAACGACGCGCTGTATGCAGGAACTGATATCGGTGTTTTTTATAAAAATGCGGATATGGATGACTGGTTGCCCTTTAATGGCGGGCTTCCTAATGTTATAATTAACGAACTGGAAATTGTTTATCCTATAAGTAAAATCCGCGCTGCTACTTATGGCAGGGGGGTATGGGAAGCAGACTTATATAATTTCGATACTCGCTTGCCTTGGGTTGAATTTTCTGCAGACAAAACATCAGGATGCCCAGGTTTATCTGTTCAGTTTACAGATAATACACTTTTTGATCCTGTTTCATGGAGCTGGGAATTTGAGGGTGGTACTCCTGCTGTTTCTACAGAACAGAATCCTGTTATTGCTTTTAATACTCCCGGAAAATATAATGTGAAGCTTACGGCATTCAATGCAAACGGTCAGAGTGAAACAATAAAAACAGAATTGATAAGCATCAGGGAGGTTCTTTTTCCATTTGCCGAAGATTTTGAAGGAATGCAGCAAAGCGAAGACAGGTACAATGTAGACAAAGGAAACAATGCGCGTGTTTTTATATCAGATAATGATGCTTTAAATTTTTCCTATTTCATGGTTATTGAAGGCAGCATGAATTATTCGTCTTATACTACTCCAACAATAGCAACTGCATTTTCAACAAACCCTGAGCACTTTGCAAAGGCTGTTTACTGTGTGGATGCTACTTCTGCGCAGTCGGTCGGACTACAGTTTGACTACAGGCAATTGTATCTATCGAATAACAATAATACCAACTTTCGGGTTACAGTAAATGGAAATCCGATTAGTAATGTGTATCAGCCTGCAGGTAGTACTACGCCATGGAATACGGAGTTGTTAGATATTTCTTCTTTTGCCGGAACAAAATTTGAATTAGGCTTTGAAGGAAATAACAGAACCATTTTTAATAATATTCTTCAGGGACGAGGAAATGCAAGCTTAATTGACAATATAAATATTAATACGTTTAATTCATTTGGGGAGAATAACAATCACAAAACAGATGTTATTATCTTCCCTAATCCTGCTTCTGAAAAATTGAATATTTATTTCAGTGATAAAATTAAAAATATTGACCTGAATATAGTAAATACACAGGGAGTAAGGCTTGTTTCTTTCAAAAAACAACAATCAGAAAATCTGCGAAACATAGATATTTCTAATCTTAATGCCGGTGTTTATTACGTTCATATTTCCGGTAATAATTTTAGCAGGATTTTGTACTTTGTAAAATTTTAATCTATTTTTGTTTACATATTATTAACATAATACTTACGCCTATGAAAAAAAATATCCGTTTTATTTGTATAATAAGCTTGTTTGTAGCAGCAGCAGGTTTTCTGAAAGCCCAGCCCTGGATGCAGGCACCTTATATGAATTCAGATAAAAGCAATGCAAATTTTTATGATGTGAAAAATGCTTTTAATGAATGGTCTCAAGATAAAAATCTGAAAAAAACAAAAGGTATTAAACCGTATAAAAGATGGGAATGGTTTTGGGAATCCCGCGTGTATCCGACAGGTCAAGCACCCGATCCTTCAATAAGCTGGTATGAATCCATGAAATTCAGAAAAAACGCAGATGAAAAATCCACGCAATCTACAATGTGGGTTTCATTATCGCCGAATAATATTCCCATAACAAGAGATTCGATGGATATAATAGGCATGGGGCGTATCAATTGTATCGCTTTTCATCCTTTAGATACAAGTATTTTGTTTGTTGGCGCATCTCAGGGCGGTGTATGGAAATCGGTTGATGGCGGCAATAGCTGGATGAATCTTACAGACAATTTGCCCCTTATCCGTATTAGCCACATTGCAGTGCATCCACAGAATCCTAACATAATGTATATTGCTACAGGCGATATTGATGATGTAGCTTTTAATCCTGCAAACGAGGGTAGGCCTTATTGCTGGGGTATTGGCGTTATGAAAACCACGAATGGCGGCGCAAGCTGGGATACTACAGGTTTGAGTTTTGAGCTCGCTGCAAATCATAACAGTCTTTTACGGAAAATAATTATTAATCCTAATAATCCTGAGCAGATTATTGTAGGAGGTTATTCCGGTGTCTGGAGGTCTAATGATGCGGGTTTAACATGGGAACAAAAATCAAACATTTGTGTGATAGATATGGAAGAAAATCCTTTAAATGCAAATGTTATTTATGCTTCCACATTTTATAAATCAACTATGCCAAACAGCAAGCGTATTTATAAAACGTATGATTTTGGAGAAAACTGGGCAGAGCTTATAACCGGAATGCCCACCGGAAGTAAGATAGCCAGAGTTGAGCTTGCATTGTCAAAAGCTGATACGAATTTTGTATATGCAATATCCTGTAAACAGGATGGAGGAATGGAAGGATTATATAAATCAATAAATGCCGGTCAAACTTGGACAAAATTAAATAATGCCTCGAATACATCAAGTATTCCAAATGTATTAGGTTGGGCAGATGGAGGAAAGCTAAGTAATTATGGTGTCCCTTTAATGGATACGGTAGGGCAGGGCTGGTACGATTTAACTTTGGCAGTAGATCCTTTAAATGCGAATAAAGTGTATGCAGGTGGCGTAAATATGTGGGGCTCTATCAATGGAGGTTCTGCATGGAATATTGTTGCGTTGTGGGTAGGTTATTTTGGAAAGAGTATTCATGCCGATCAGCATTATTCCATTTATCATCCTGTTACCAATGCATTTTATCAGGCTAATGATGGCGGTTTGTATAAAACTTATAATATCCAGATCGGAAGCCTTGAGCAAATTGCATTACCACCCCCTTTTGGTCTGGGTTGTATCAATATTACAGATATGACTTATATTCCCGGATGTTACGAATTGCCGACAAAATGGGTAAATTTAGGACATGGAATTCATAATACAGAATTTTATAAACTTGGTTTATGCAGGAGTAACGCGAATATGATAGTTGGCGGGTCGCAGGATAATGGCACATTTTTATATAAGGATGGTACCTGGGTTGGAACATTTGGTGGCGATGGAATGGAAGCAATGATTGCGCACGACAATGATGATGTTATTTATGTTACTAATTATAATGGCTCTCTCAGCCGTTCTGATGATGGCGGACTGACATATATTTCGAGTCTTGATACCATGATAACAAGCGTGGCGAATGAAGATGGCGATTGGGTTACTCCTTATGTAATGCACCCTACTTCTTCGGATACAATTTATGGCGCATTTCAGAATGTATGGATGAGTCCTGATAAAGGTACTACATGGACAAAGCTTGGAGACAATTATAGCAGCGTACCTTTTATAGCAATGGCAATCGCACCCTCAAACGCGGATTATATATATGCATCACGCGGACAAACCGTATGTAAAACAACGGACGGAGGTCAAAACTGGATTAATATCAATTCTAATTTGCCTTTGTTTACTGTTATGAATACATATCTTGCTGTTGATGCGACAAATCCGCAAAATATCTGGGCTACATTTTCAGGATACGTTGATACATTGAAAGTTTTCAGTTCAACGGATGGAGGAACAACCTGGAAAAATATTTCTTATGGATTACCCAATGTGCCTGTAAATACTGTAGCGCATAATAAAACACGCCCCGGTGAAATTTATGTAGGAACAGATATTGGCGTATATATTACGAATGACTCCTTGCAATTAAAAACGGACACTTCTGCAAGGTGGAAGGAATACAATTACGGTTTACCAAATGTAATTGTAAATGAATTGGAAATTCATGAAGGCTCTCAGAAATTGCGCGCTGCGACTTATGGCAGGGGTATGTGGGAAGTTGATTTATGGATTCCGAATTCTGTAAAATCTAATTTAGCGAATAGCTCTGATTTTTCTGTATTTCCAAACCCCAACAATGGAGTCTTTACAGTAGAAGCCAAATCTGAAAGTTTCAAAAATATTGAATTGACTGTTTATTCTGTTATTGGAAATAAAGTATTACACATTAAAGAAAGCGGAGACATCAACTGGAAAAAAGTTATTGATCTTCGTCAGTTTGAAAAAGGTGTTTATTTTATTCAGGTAAAAACGCATAATTCTTACTATACAACAAGAGTTGTTGTGCAGTAAAAAATAAAAAAACGGCTGAAATTTCAGCCGTTTTTTTTTATTTTTTGATCACAATCTTCGGTTCCACATGACTCCAATTCTCTCCTCTGGTAATTCTTTTAATCTGAGTAGCACTAACGCAAAACATTTTTGCAATTTTATATTGCGGAATGCCTTTATTTATCATTGTTTTTAATAATTTTACATCTTCTTCTTTCAGATTGGAATTCGAAATAATTACCCCTTTGTAATTTTTTCTGTATTTAACAAAATGCTGATACATTCTTTTGTTAAGCTCTTCTTTTGTAACCCATGCAAGATTGCTAACCTGATTATTTTTTTTATTAGAATCTATATGTATAATGTGCGTGTGTTCTGCAGAAGGCTTTGGAATAAAAGCTTCAGCTACTAATTGATGAATAAAAAAACGTTCCGTTTGTTTATTTATTTTTAAACTTACACGCCGATAGCCTGATGTTAATGATCCCTGAACAATTTGTCCGTTTTTTTTGTCAATGATAAAAGATTTTAATCTGCCAATACTACTAATGTGATATTTTCCATTAGTACGGGGTATTGGTTTCCATTCTTCATTTTCAATTTTTTTTAGTTTTCTTTCATTTTTATTTTTTATTTCTGATATCATAGTCATTTATAGTATGTTTTACTTTATGCAAAGATAATAAAAAAAAAAATATTGATAACCATTTTTGATGAATATCATATTTTATAAGCGTTCGGATAATGTTTTAATACTTTCGGGAGTTCCTGCATCCATCCAGAACGCATCATCATGAGAGTAGGCTTTAATTTTTTCAGTAGCCGCAATTTTAAGATACGAATTTGTAATTGAAAAAACACCTTCATCTTTTATGAAATTAAATATTTCTGGAGATAGAACATGAATACCGCTAAATGCAAGATTGAATGTAGGTTTATTGTTATTTGCGCTAACAGTTTCTCCTGTTTTTTCGTTTTTCCATCCGCAAAGAAAAAGATTTTCATCAAAAATGAAATAGCGTGAACTTTTTCTATTTTTTACGGCAAGCGTTGCAATTGCATCTGATTGCAAATGCTGCGCATATAGTTCTGTTAAATTTATTTCAGAAACAATGTCAACATTATGTACAAGAAAAGGTTTGTTATCATTAAAAAAATATGCAGTTTTTTTAAGTCCGCCTCCTGTATCTAATAATAGTTCTGACTCATCAGATATTGTAATCGAAATATTAAAATTATTTTTTGATTTAAGAAAATCAATAATCTGGTTTCCGAAATAATGAATGTTAATTATAATTTCGTTAAAACCATGTTGAATTAATTTATTTATTGTAAGCTCCAGCAATGTCGTACCATTAACAGTAACCAGTGCTTTGGGCTTATCATTTGTAAGCGGTTTCAATCGTGTGCCAAGACCGGCAGCAAAAATCATTGCTTTCATTTTTTTAATGTTTCATGTTTAAGGTTTCATGTTTGACCGTAGACTGAGCTGCCTGTGGCGCTTTGCGACATCGAAGTCAAGGTTTCATGTTTCATGTTTTACGACGAAATTCCAGTTTATCATTGTTCGCCGTAGCGAAATTTGATGTTGATTATTTTTAAGAACAAATATAAAAAATCAATTTCTTTTAACGTAATGCGCTCCAGCCTGAGCAGTGGGCATTATCAGCATTTCATTTATTGTTACATGAGGTGGACGGGTTGCGGCATATACAATTGCATCAGCTACATCTTCAGGATGTAATGGAATAAGCCCCTCATACACCTTTGCAGCTTTATTTTTGTCTCCTTTAAAACGAACCATTGAAAATTCTGTGTCAACCATTCCGGGACTAATAGTTGTTACCCTGATATTTTTTGATAACAAATCAATACGCATCCCTTTACTTATAGCATCCACAGCCGCTTTTGTTGCGCAGTAAACACTACCATTCGCATAGGTTTCTTTTCCCGCAATAGAGCCTATATTGATAATATGCCCCTCTCCATTTTTTATCATAAAAGGAATAATTTCTTTAGAAATGTATAGAAGCCCTTTTATGTTTGTACCTATCATCGTTTCCCAATCGTTAATATCTGCTGTATCTACAGGATCAAGACCGGCTGCTAAACCTGCATTATTCACTAGTAAAGAAATATTTTTCCATGTATCATCTAACGAAGCGATTGCTTTTTTTACTTCAACATGTTTTTGAATGTCGAAACAAAGAGTACAGGCCTTCACTCCTTTTTTTTTCAATTCATTTACAAGAGCAACAAGCCGGTCTTCTCTTCTTCCGGTAACTATTATATTATACGATTTTTCAGAAAGTTGCAAAGCCGCTGCCCGCCCTATTCCTGCTGTAGCACCTGTTATTAATGCGATTTTGTTCATTTTTTTTTAATTATTACTACCAGCTTTGAAATGCCACTCCGTAGCGGCAGAGGCACAATGGCGGTAAGGAGTGATTATTGAATATTTGATATTTATAAATGCAATATTATTAAAATACAATGAAATTTAGGCATTTTTCAAAATACAATTTACAAAATAAGCAAATTTAATTCTAATTTTTTTTTTGCATTTTAAAATTTTCTAAGGGGATAAATTTTAATATTTTATTCAAGGGTTGAAGAAGTGGAAGCTTTTACCACAGCTTTGGTTTGTATGATGGCTACGTGTGGCTGTGGTATGTGCTTACACTTGTGCTTTGGCTATAATTGTGTTCCTGTTAATTTATAATAAAATCGTTTGAAAGATTCACTTTTCTTCAAATCTTTTGGTCTTTGAACGTTTTGTATTATTTTTAAAGCATAGTCCAAATCACTGTAATCAAGCCCTCTCTTTTCTTTAAATATTTTTCTTAATTTCCCCTTTGGATTTGGCTCTCTATCTGGATTCTGTATTTTAGATATTTTTACAGGATGAGCTGTTGTTGAAAGAACACGTTCAAGTGCAGAAACATCAGCAATCAACCAGCTTTCCAGTTCGTGAACAATACCAATAAATTCAACTTTATCAAGCGAAATATTTTTATCAATGAGTTGTTGTCTGATTAAATTTCGTTCTTCAACAATACAGTTACAGTTTGTAAATTTTGGCATTAAATCCCAAACAATAATAACCTTATCACATTTTGTTCTCAATAGCATTTCAACACTATCAGCACATTGTTCAAGAAGTGCCCCTTTATCACCAGGAGTAACAGGCTCAAATTGAATTTTCTGACTCATCCAATTTTCAACAATATGTTTCACTACTTTGTAGTCAGGACCATCTAAATGGCATTCAAAAATAAATCCGTATTTCATAAATTATCTGCTGTTTAAACGACTCATAGTATATAATTTGCCGGGGGTAAATTTTTCTGACCATATTGCTAAATCTTCGTTATCAGAAGGCTTTGAAAATTTAACATCCCCATCAATTTTTTCAACAAAAATTATTTCTTTCAAATTCATCAGGTCAAGTAAATAAGGTGAGTGAGATGTAAATATTACCTGTGAACCTGTTTCCTTTGTAAATCTTCTAATTTCGCTTATTACTAAAAAAATAGTTCTTGGGTCAAGTCCATTTTCTAACTCTTCAATTACAACAACTGGCGCTGGTTTCGGATTACGCAATACTGCCAATAATGCTACAATTCTCAATGTACCTGTTGAAAGCAACCAGCCGGGTACTTTATAGTTTTTTTCAGATAAGTTTAAAAATATTTTACGGTCAACTGATGATGTAAGTTCCGACTGTAAATCACTTGCATAAGGCAATACAGATGAAACCATAGTGTTTAGAATACTTTCATAAGCAGATAAACTGGTTTCTTTTATGCTCAATAAATATTCTGCAACGTTGTTACCGCTGGGATTTAGATGAATTAATCCAGATGTCCTTTTTTGCGGATAAGGTTCACCCATTTCTTCAGGATTTAATCTTAAAAACTGCCATTCCCGAATATCATGTTCAATTAGTGCATCTACAATTTTATCGAAACTAAACAAACTTGTGTTCATACCAATATTCCACTTTGAATCTTTTTCATTTGTATATGACAACGTATTTTTTTCCTTTACAGCTTCTAAAAATATTTGTCCATCAATATCTCTCTTTATTGTGCCAAAAGTTGTTGGGTCAATTGATTCTTCAAGGAATACAATTCTATCATTTTCCACAGTTTTTGTAATACTTGAAGTAATATTATATGAAGTGTACAATGATTTGCGTTTACCTAAATTTTTGCATTTAACATTAAATGAAATAGGCTGGTCATATACCTGTATGAAATCCTGAGCCATTAATCTTTTATGTTCAATTATTTTTCTTGAAGTCCCTTTGTATTGAATATTTTCAAAACCTTTCCATCGCTGCATTGCAGTGTCTAAACCATCGGTTGTGATTTCTTTTAATGTTAGCAATGCTTCAAGCAAACTACTTTTCCCTGAACCATTGTACCCTATAAAGCAACTAATAGGATTTAGTTTTAAATTCCCTGTGTCTTTTATTGCTTTAAAATTTTTTATGCGAATATTTGTTATCATATAATTTATTTTATTATTCCATTTAAAACATCTCTGTAAGCATTTTGTGATGAAACTTTTTGTGGTTGCGGTACTATTGGGAAAGTGCTGAGTATATAGGCAAATTCTTCTTCTGTTAAACCGTAAATGTGGGCAATTATTCCATCTAATTCTGCACGTAACTGGTTGCGCTCATACTCTTGCGTGGCAACAAGTTTCTCGCTCCATTTGCTTTTCATTACTTCTTCCCACAAATCGGAAAACTCGGCAGTTGTGCAAATTAATTTTGCTGCTCTTTCTACTATGGGCTTGTACCATTTGTCTTTGAGTTTTAGACGTGGAACAGGAAGTTGATACACATAAAACATATTGATGTTGGTTGTAACATTTTGCCGGATAAACCAATCAATAACAAATGAACTCAACATGCTTGCACAATAAAATTGTGTAACATAGTCAAGGTTTTCAGAAACATTCAATGAATTTCCGGTAAATGCTGGCGGAATAACAGTACACACCATTGTTCTTTCATTTGTATTTGATGCGACAGAACGGTAAGCCAAACGAAATTTTTGATAACCGATAATTTGCCCATCATCTTCTTGTCTATGTTTTATCAAAGCTTTTCTACCTTCACTTTCTTTTATCCAATATTTTGGTTCTGCAAGAAGATGGGTGTAATTGAAAATCATTTTCCCCTCGTACAATGGCAAAGAATTTTTCAAAGATGTTTTGTTAAACAATGGTGCATCATCTGTCATGTTAAACTCCCTATGCAATTCAATTACCCAATTTTTATTATTTGCATCATTAAGTGTTGGAAATTTTAAAAGTTTATTTGCAATAATGAAATCCATTTCATTTTTAACCTCCATTACAGATAAACTTTGTGGTGATTGCTTCTTAATAAAATCAAGAGAAATATTTATTGAGCCAAATTGAGGGAAATTAGCTAACTCCTCAACATCATGCCTCATAAAAGCAGTTGGAAATGATTGCGTTTTTCCTCCTTTCTCAAAACTTAAAACAACAAATTTGAAACTACGGTGAACGCCTTCAAAAATTTCTTTACGATTTTCAAAACAAAAAATTCCAGTCACAGTAGAATTTTCAAAAAGCATTTCTCTAAGTTGTTTCGAACCAAGGTCAGAATAAATGCCACTTGGAATAACAATTCCACAATAACCACCTTTTTTTAAAAGATTAAAACTTTGTTCTGAAAATAACTTGTAGAGATTTACATCTTTTCCATGTCGCTTGCCATCAATAATAGGAACTTGATTTTTGTATTGAGGTGAAAATCGAAAATATTCCCTAAGATGATTATAGTTACTTGAATATTTTAGCCATTCTGCACGAATACTTTTATCTTCCATTAGGGTTTGAAATTCTTCAACAAAATCTTTAATATCCATTTTCTTTTTTGAAATGGTTTTACTGAATTTCATCAGAAATTCTTTTGTATTTGGTTGGAAAGTTTCCCAAGGCGGATTAGTAATAATAGCATCAAAGCCGTTTTTTTTACGAAATATTTCGGAAAACTCATATCCCCAGTGAAAGGGTTCAAGAGCTTTTATATCACTTAAATTTATTTTGCGTTTTATGGATTTACCTTCTTTATTTTTCTTATCGTCCCATGTTATTTGTTCGTATTGAATACCTAAATTATTAAACTCATGGCCAAGCATAATATTTAAAATATCATTGGCTTCGGTTTCCAAAAGTTCAATACTTTCTTTTTTTATCTGAACATTTTCATTTGTATTCTCAAACGATTTATATGCACGTATTGCAGCTTCACGCTGGTTTACCAATTCGCGGTAACTTTTCTTAAATAAATCAGCACCCTGATGTTTGTTGTATTCGCCTTCGTCAACCCTCATTAACCCAATAAGCGAATTACCACTCATTATATTAAAATCAATATTTGGTAAAGGTTCTAATTGATCAACGGTCTGTGCGCTTGCCACCAATGCCAGGAACAACCTCAATTTTGCTATTTCAGTGGCTTCTTCCATTATATCCACACCATACAGATTGTTGGTAATAATCTGTTTTTTTATGTAATAATTTATACTTGGGTGGTTTTGTTCAATTTCTTTTTTCCATTCAATTAATTTTTTATCGCCGAGAAAATCAATTTTACCAAGAATGGCTGCATACACGTTAATTAATGTTTTCATGGCTGCCACCAGAAAAGCGCCGGAACCACAGGCAGGGTCAAGCAAACTCAGGTTAGGCAAAACAGCATTTTCACCTACAATTAATTTTTTACATATTGAAGCATCTAGGTGTAAAAGGAGTTCAGAAATATTTGTGTAATGCTTTGCCTTACCGTATTTATCAAGACCTGATTTTTTCAATAATTCAGGTTCAATTTCAGGTTCGTTTACTTCGTCTAATATAAGTTTGTAAACAGTTTGTTCGCAGAGGTATTCTGTTATTTCTGTTCGTGTGTAATATGCCCCAAATGCTTTTTGATTGATGTACTTTTCAAAAATGTAACCTAAAACATCAGGATTAATTTCATTGTCGTTACCTCCGGGGGTATCATCTAATGTCCAACTGTAACTATCGAACAAAGCAAACAGATTTTCAAAAGCATCGTCTTTAATTTTTATTTTGCTCTTATATTTTTTTTCGATTTTGTGTTCCAAAAACAAACCGCCATTCAAATATTTTATTTTACCAATCAGTTTATTTGTGGCTACATCTCTTTGTGCTTCGGCTTTTGCAAAACCTTCAAAAAATAGTTTATTCAGGAAGGTATCATAAAATTTATTTTTCCCAAATTGGTCTTTTGAATATTGTAATTTATCTGACAAGTAATTTCCATTCCCATTATCTAAAAACAATTTCTTTTGAAGAAAATAAATAAACATCAAACGATTTAAGATAACAGAAGCATACCAGTGTTTGTCGGCTTCGTTGTCAATGCCTTCAATAAAGTCAATAAAGCTGATAAACTGAGTTTGATATTCACGGAAAAACTTTTTAGTAACCCGTTCTATATCCAAAGCTGACTTTATCCGGCTTGCAACCTCAGCAATTGGGATATTCCCTTCTTCATCAAATTCGCTTATATCGAAAACCAAAGAAGAAATTTTAGAAATAAATAAATCGCCCGGTTGCCCTTTAATATAAAAATGTTCACGACTTACAATTTTCTTATCCTGATTTTTGCGCCAATGCCAAATACTTTGTGTGCGGTCTTTATCTAAAAAAATCAATACATTTTCGTAATGCAATTTTTGAATTTCTTTTGCAATAACAGCTCTTTGTTTAGGCTCTGGGATGCTTCCATCTGATGCAGATATTTCAAAAACCACAGCTCCTGCTAATTCTGCAATTGGTTTACGGCTGATTGTATTTTCTTTAATTGTTTCATTTACTGTTTTTGTTGAAACCGGATTGCTCCAGCCCAATTCTTCAATGAACAATGTTTTAAAATCGAAAGACTGTAATGCTTTCCGTGTTTTATCTATGTTAATTTTTGCCATTTATTCTTCTTCATTTTTAATACCCAATGAACAAATAATTTGTGGTTCTCTGTATTTATTATCTTCTTCAGTAATAATACAAAGTTTATCCTCCTCCCTAAGCGCACTTACCAAATCAATCAATACACCTACTGTTACACCAGCTTTCAATTGCCTCCCTATAGTGTCTTTCGCCGATTCTTTTAAAGGGTATTTATAAATATCATCAATAGCCCTTTTTAAAGCATCTGTTGCAAATAAAGTGTTTTTAAATTCTTCATAATAACGATTTAAATGCATATAAATCCGATAGCGTACACTGTTTTGTTTTCCTAATTGACCGCCTGTGGTAATTTCAATATCATTGATATATTCCAGACCTTTTGCAACTAAATTATGATGTTCAGGAATTTTATAAAGTGGTGTAATTTCAGCATTACATTGGGCAGCTTTCAAAATTGTTAATTGTGATTGTGTTATTACTTCACCCTTAGAATTTACCCAAACCAAAATATCATTATCATCGGCAGTTCTGCTATACACAATAACCCCTTGTTTTTCTTTTTCATCATTATTTTTTTTAGTAGCATAGACTACATTTGGCATTTCAGGAATTATATTATTTAACTTTGGATTAGCATCTGTTGCATTTTTCCAGATTTGATAAGCATAGGAAGCTAAATCAACTTCGCCATCTTCTTCTTCATCCAAAATACCAGATTGCTCACTGTATAAACCCTCTAATTGTGTCCGGATTTTTTGGTTATCGAAAAATACTTCATCAGGGGAACCAAGCACTTCATCGCTTTGCTCTAATCTTGTTTTTAATCGGCTTCTAAGGCGAATAATTTTTTCGATACCATCTTCAGGTAAAAACGAATAGCAAAATATTTGTTCTGCTTTTTGTCCGATACGGTCAACACGTCCTGCCCTTTGTATAAGACGGATAATCGCCCAAGGTAAATCGTAATTTAAAATAACATGAGCATCCTGCAAATTTTGACCTTCACTTAATACATCAGTTGTAATAAGCACTCGTATTTCGTCAGTTTCCTTTACATCATTTTTTTTATCATTACTTACAGGACTAAAACGATACGCAAAAGAAGTTGGGGATTCGTTGTTCCCAGTAACACATTCCACTTTTTGCAAACCTCGTTTTTTTAATTCATCGCATAAATAATATGCAGTATCAGCATACTGGGTAAAAATTAAAACTTTTTCTTTGTTATGTTTTTTATTTATCAATTTGTACAAAGCATTTAACTTACGGTCTTCATTGGCGTTCCAATCTTTTCCTAATTCTAATATTTTTATTAAATCTCGACTGTCTTGTATCAAAGCGTTTTTTAAAGATTTTGAAAACAATGAACTATTAACCCAATCAAAGCGATTTTTATATGTAGTAGAAAACAGGTCGTAGATTTTTTGAGCCTGAGTGTAATAACTTTCTTCACTAAGTAATAAATTTATTTTTTCATCTGTATCTGTTCCATCAATGTCTGTATCTTCCAAATAATCATCAAGCATAATTGCATCCTGTTTTCCGATTGGAAATGCCAATTTATTTTCAATAGCGTAAATAAAAAGATAATTTCTAAGTATGTGACGACTGATTGAAAGTAAAAAAGAATATCCACTGCTTTCCAATCTCTTAAATAAATTAGTTCTTGCAAATCCTTTTAGCCTTGCACCTGCACGACCTAAATTCTGTTGAATAAGTAAGTCTTCTTTGGTTGGTTTTACTAAAGGTTTCTTTTCATTATATTGTTCTTGCCCTAATCCATAACGTGGTAAATTCAGATGATTAATAAGGTCAACAACTTCATCGCTATAAAGCTTTGCATATTGGTCTTTCGGGTCGTTCAGGTCAAATTGATATTCAACTTTTTTAGGTAACCTGTCAGGGAAATAAGACCGTGAGCCATCTGCAAATGTTAAGAATTTACGATTATTTGTTTCGTCTAAATTTGTATAGTATAATTTAATAAAACTTCTCGTTCTCCGAACTAAATACAATCTCATTAATTCCCGCCAATCATCAGCAAATTCACTTTTTTCAAATGCAGGAATACTGCGTAATGGTGTTTGGTATTTAGCCATAAACTGAGTTTTACCTCCAATACTTTCAATAAAGTGTTCAGGGCTAATACCTAAATCTTTTTCATCAGGAATAAATAAACGAAGTTGATTCGATAAGTCAAGAAATGTTTTATTATAAGGTGTTGCTGATAACAAAATAACTTTGCTATCATTAAGTTGTATGTATTCCTGAATTGCCTTGTACCGCTTGCCTTCCCGATTACGTAGGTTATGGCTTTCATCAATTATTATTAAGCGATAACGTCTCATTTTTGGTAATTCGCTTTGAGCTTGTGTAACAGAAAGTACCTGTGCTCTTAATTGATATTTATGAGCGTAATCCTTCCACATTTCCGTTAAATTCTTTGGGCATAAAATCAGAGTTTCTAAAAAGAAATCATCTTCAAACATTTTAGCTAAAGCTGTTGCAGTAATTGTTTTTCCTAAACCTACAACATCCCCGATAATTACTCCACCTCTTTTATTTAAGTGATGTGCTGCAACCAAAACAGCTTTCATTTGAAAATCCAATAATTGCTTCTCAAATACTTTTGATACTTTAAATTCTGAAAGACCCGCCCTTGCTTCCCGTGCTAAATGATATGCGATTTTCAAATAAATATGATATGGAGAAATAAGTTTATCGGAAGCCCAACTATTATCTATAATTTCGGCTAATTCATCAGAAATGTCAAGACAAAATTTATCATCCCAACGGTCAGCAAACCAATTAGAAAGTTTTTCTGTTGCATCTTTTTCAAGTACATCAACATTGAGTTCACCTTGTAATGATAACCCAGATAAAGTAAGATTACTGCTACCCAAATAGCCAATTACAGGATTAATTCTGTCATCACGAAAACATAAATAAAGTTTAGCATGCAGTGGATGCCGAAGAAAAAGTTTTACAACAACCTTTTTTTGTTTAATTTGTGATGAAAGTTTTCTCAATCCAATTTCATCATCTTCAGTAGGAATACCAATTGTTAGCTGGTCTTTAAACTCTTGAGCTAATTTTTTCTTAATACTTATTGCAGTCTGATTATCTATTACTCCTTGCTCAGTTTTTGAAAAATAATCTCTTATTGTTTCTAACGGTGGTTTTTGCATTCCAACTAATAATCTGCAATTATTATTTTCTCCACCGTTCCATTTCTCAATATGATGTGCAACCTGTTTCCACCCTCTTAAATTAAAATAACCTACACAAAAATCAGCTTTGTACGAAACATCAAGGGTATAATTCAACCCTTCTGATAAATGATTTTTTATATTGTCAAATATTTGTGGCATTATCTATTTATCTAATTTTTTAATTGCTTCCTTAAACGATTCAACCACAAACTCTTCTTTTCTATAATCATGAACAAGTTTATCACTGAGAAATCGAATTTGTAATTCTTTAAAATCAATCTTAAATACTTTAGCTAAAACTGGTATCATATCAAGGTTAGCCTGACGTTCTCCTTTTTCAATTTTACTAAGCGTTGAAGTATCAATGTCCAATTCAGCCGCAAGTTTTCTTAACGGTAACTTAAACTTTTCTCTTTGTTCTCGTATGTAACTTCCTATATTATTATATTCTATTTTAGACATATGTATTTGGACTTTGCTGTCAAAAGTATAAATTTAATTTATTTTACCAATAAAAAAGTGGTAGAAAAAATTGGCTCTTTGGCTTTTGCCGAAGGGTCGGAATTGTGTGAGGGGGCAAAAGACAATGTGCCAATGCGGGAAGCCTTTACAATTATTTTTTAAGTGCGATGGGAAAATTTTAAAATATTAGATTGGATTGTGTATCAGCAATAGTTTTTTTTCAGCCACTACCGTCATTTTCAGACAACTTAATTGTCAATGTACAATGTTTTGTTCGGGGGTCTCAGTCGCTTGGGCATAACTCCCGATTTTATTTGTTTCCACAGTTAAAATTTTCTATTTTCAGAACACAATTTTTTTATTTTTCTTTTGTTTTATATAAGTTTGACAAAAAAATGTAAGATATGAAAGTTATGAGAATTATTAGCATTATCAGCAGAATTTTTGTAGGAATTGTTTTTATTTTTTCTGGCTTTGTGAAAATTGTTGACCCCCTTGGTTCTACCTACAAGTTTATTGATTATTTCAATGCTTTTCATCTGGGATTTTTAGAAGTTACTGCATTGCCATTTGCAATACTCATGTCTCTGGCTGAGTTTGTAATTGGTATTTCTTTGCTGATTGGTCTTCGGATGCGCCAGGCTGCATGGGCAGTTCTTGTGTTTATGGTTTTTTTTACCATTCTTACTTTTTTCCTTGCCTTGTATAATCCTGTATCCGATTGCGGGTGTTTTGGCGATGCCTGGATTTTGACGAATTGGGAGACTTTTTATAAAAACCTTATTATTTCATCTTTTGTTGCAGTTATTTTTCTTTACAGAAAAAAATACAAAGCCCTTCTTTCAGGCAGAGTTGAATGGTTAGTGGTTGGAATATTTTCTGTTTTTGGATTATGGATTTCAATATATTGCTACAATCATCTTCCTATTATTGATTTTCGTCCTTACAAAGTGGGAACCAACATAGCAGAAGGAATGACCGTTCCTGAATCTGAAAAAAATAACGTGGACGTGTATGAAACAACGCTTATTTATAAGAAAAACGGCGAGTTAAAAGAGTTTCCCCTGCAAAACCTTCCCGACTCAACATGGCAATGGGTTGAAACGAAAAACAAGCTATTAAAAGAAGGCTATCATCCTCCAATTCATAATTTTTCTCTGTCAAATCAAGAAGGTTCTGATGTAACGGATATTTACCTCGAAGACTCAAATTATACATTTTTGTTAGTTTCTTATAAACTTGAAACCGCCGATAAAAGCCGGATGAATGATATTAATGCTATTTATAACTGGTGTCTGGCAAACAATGTTAATTTTATGTGCCTTACCGGTTCCTCGTTTTCGAAAGTTGAACCTTATGTAAAAGAAACAAAAGCACAATACAATTTTTATAATGTAGATGAAATTACTTTAAAAACAATGATTCGCTCCAATCCGGGATTGATACTTACTAAAAATTCAACAGTTCTGGCAATGTGGCATTATAATGATTTACCAAATGCAAGTGAGCTGAAAAAAGACTTATTGAAAAATGTAACAACCAAGTACAGAGAGAAAATAGAGAATATGTATCTTTATAATTTAATTCTTGTATTTTTGTTAATCTCTACATTGGTCGGGATTTTTACAATTTTTATCAGAAACAGAAATCGCAATTGTGATTAATTATTTTGGTCGGAAAATTATTTACGGATTCCTTATTTTATGGGGAGTTACTACTGTTATTTTTCTGCTTTTCAATGTTTTGCCCGGAGATCCCGCTAAAATGATGATGGGTCAAAGGGGCGATATTAGTTCCCTTGAAGCAATAAAAAAAGACATGGGACTCGACCGCTCCCTGATGGTGCAATATATTAAGTATATAGACGATTTATCACCGATATCTATTTATAAATCAGAAAATAAATCAAGCTTTTTTTATCTTGACCCTGAAAAATACACGAGTTATTTTACTTTGCTCAAAGCATCTGATTATAAGTTAATTGTAAAGCCACCGTATTTGCGAAGGTCTTACCAGAGTAAAAGAAATGTGTCTTTGATTATAGCTGAAACTATACCGAATACATTTATTCTTGCATTGACATCCATTGTTTTAGCTTCGGTAATCGGAATTTTTCTTGGAATTATCGCTGCTATAAAAAAAGGTTCTGTTTACGACAGGGCTTCGTTATTTTTTGCCTCTTTCGGAATGTCGCTGCCATCTTTTTTTGCTGCAATTATAATAGGTTGGCTATTTGCTTATGTGTTAGGTGAATATACGAATCTGAATTTAACCGGAAATTTATTTACCATAGATGATTATGGAGAAGGTAGCTATTTGAGCCTGAAAAATTTGATACTGCCGACATTAACACTTGGTATCAGACCATTATCTATTGTTCTGCAACTTACCCGAAATTCGTTATTGGATGTGTTATCTCAGGATTACATTCGCACAGCAAAAGCTAAAGGATTGTCGTATAGAGTTGTAGTGCTTAAACATGCTTTGAAAAATGCCCTGAATCCGGTTGTTACAGCAATTTCGGGTTGGTTCGCTTCACTTATGGCCGGAGTTGTATTTATTGAGTTTATTTTTGGATGGAAAGGTTTGGGTTTTGTGATAGTAGATGCTTTGAATAAATATGATTTGCCTCTTGTACTTGGGTGTGTTTTAACTATTTCAGCTATGTTTGTCCTGATAAATTTATTCGTGGATGTCCTTTATGGAATTTTAGATCCAAGAGTGAGAGTGAGTTGATGATTTGAAAATTTGAAGATGAATTAATTTGACATTTCGACTTCGCTCAATGTAAAAAATTTGAAGATGAATTTATTTGATGTTGAAATAGTTTGATTAGGATTGTAGAATTATTGAAATATATTGTAATTGGTTAACATTTAAGTTAATAAAACAAAGAAATAGACAAGGCAAATAATCATAAGTCAGAAAAAGAGATAAAAAAAAATGAACGCATTAGGAATAGACATCGGAGGCTCTGGAATAAAGGGTGCGCCGGTAAATCTTGTCAGCGGAGAATTGTTAGAAGAGCGATACAGGGTCGAAACGCCCCAGCCTGCTACACCGGAAGCTGTTGCTATAGCTGTAGATGAATTAGTCAGGCATTTTAACTGGAAAGGAAAAATCGGGTGCGGGTTTCCTGCAGCAATGAAATATGGGGTAGTGCAGACCGCCTCAAATATTGATAAATCATGGATTGGAACAAATGCTAATGAGCTTTTTTCAAAAAAAACAGGACAGTCCGTAGTGGTTTTAAATGATGCTGATGCAGCAGGAATGGCTGAAATAAAAATGGGAGCAGGGAAAGATGTGAAAGGAACTGTGTTAATGATTACTATTGGAACCGGAATAGGAACTGCTTTATTTTCAGAAGGCAAGCTTATGCCAAATACAGAATTCGGGCATCTTCGCATGGGAAAAATGATTGCAGAAGCTTACGCATCGGGTGCTGTAAGAAAAAACGAAGAATTAAGTTGGAGCGATTGGGCAAAAAGGTTTAATGAATATCTATTGTATATTGAATTTTTATTGTGGCCTGATTTGATAATACTTGGTGGTGGATTAAGTAAAAAACATGATAAATTTTTACATTATTTTACTGCAAAAACCAAAGTTGTTCCTGCTCATTTTATGAATAATGCCGGGATTATAGGTGCTGCAATGTCGGTATAATATTAATATTTTAATTTCATGAAAGCATTTTACACAATAGGTTTGCTTATACTTTCCAATGTTTTTATGACATTTGCCTGGTATGGTCATTTGAAGTTTAAAGACATGAGCTGGTTTAAAGATCTGGGACTTTTTTCTATTATCTTGTTAAGCTGGGGAATTGCTTTTTTTGAATATACCTTGCAGGTTCCGGCCAACAGAATAGGGTATTCAGAACACGGAGGACCTTTTTCTCTAGTACAGCTAAAGGTAGTACAAGAAGTTATTACACTAGTTGTTTTTGTTGTTTTTTCCCAAATAGCCTTTAAAAATGAGCATCTTACTATTAACCAACTTATAGGTTTTGCTTTGCTGGTACTTGCTGTGTATTTTATTTATAAAAAATGAGTTTTATCAATAGCGCAAGTTTTTATATTGCCATATACTGTTCTTCATTGTTTTATTTCTTTGCAAATAACTGAAAGCTGTCTGCCGTTTTATCAAAAAGGTTGGCAATGCAAATCTGTTGCATAAATTAAGTTCGTATATTTTTTTTCCTACAATACGTATTTAATCTTATTAATTATTTCTTTCCTTTACAACTTTTATGTTATTTTTGTTTTCCAAAAATTTACTTGATGCCAAAAGTTCTCAGAATAATAAATCGTTTTAATCTTGGTGGTCCTACCTATAATGCAGCATATCTAACTAAATATCTGGAGCCTGATTTTGAAACTTTGCTTGTGGGCGGTTATAAAGATGAAACTGAAGAAAAATCCGATTTTATTGTTAAGAGCATTGGTATTGAGCCTGTTATTATCCCTGAAATGCGTAGGAGTATAAATATAAAAAATGATTTAATAGCATATAAAAAATTATCAGGAATAATAAAAGATTTTAAACCCGACATCGTCCACACACATGCTTCAAAAGCCGGATTTTTAGGGCGTTATGCTGCTCACAAAAACAATGTTCCTGTAATAATTCATACTTTTCATGGTCATGTTTTTCATTCCTATTTTAAAAATTATAAGTCATTTATATACAAAAACATAGAACGTTACCTTGCTAGAGTAAGCACTAAAATAATTGCTATTTCAGAATTACAGAAGGAGGAACTTGCATATAAGTATAAAATTGCGCCTCCGGATAAGATAACTGTAATTCCATTAGGATTTGATTTGAATAAATTCAGGGAAAATCAGGACTTGAAAAGAAGAACTTTCAGGGATCAATATGCAATAGCCGATGATGAAATTGCGATTGGAATTGTTGGAAGATTGGTTCCTATAAAAAACCACAAACTTTTTATTGACTCAATAGTTTCTGTTAAAAAAAAATCTTCAAAAAAAATACGCGCATTTATAGTTGGCGACGGCGAATGCAGGAGAGAGCTTGAGAGTTATGCCGTTTCGCAAGGGCTCGAAATATCTGGAAATGAGAACTTAAATTCAAAATCAACACTTAAATTTACTTCATGGATTAAAAATGTGGATGTTGTATATAGCGGTCTCGATATTGTTACTTTAACATCCCTAAATGAAGGAACTCCTGTTAGCCTTATAGAGGCTCAGGCATCAAGCAGACCTATTGTAACAACCAACGCTGGTGGAATAGAAAACACTGTAAGTCATAATCTTACGGCTTTAGTTTCCAAAAATGGAAATCCTCAGGAATTTACAAACAATCTTTTAAGACTTGTTGATGATAGAGAACTTCGCGAAAGTCTTTCGAGAATGGGTTGGGATTTTGTTGCTAATAAGTTTCATTTCAGTAGATTAGCCGATGATATGCGAAGTCTTTATTTTGAGTTACTGGCTAAAAAGAAGTGAAATATTTTTATTAAAATAACATGTCTCGCCTCAAAAACCTAATTTTTATACTACTCCAGCAATTATCACAAGGTACTTCAAGCTTAATTAATTGAAAATAAGGAATTAAAGATTTGTACTACAAGACAGCTTGTCGGTTTGTAGGCACAAAGTTTTTCGATATTCTGCTTTAATCATTTGCTCGTAGGAAAACATTTTTCAAGAAGGTTTAATATACAATCATTTTGCTGTATTTACTTAGTTAATCGTGCGAATTTACGCAGGGACAAGAATTGCCTTGAATTCGCAAAACGTAAAGCCCTTCAAAACAATAATTTAAATATATTTTTGTTTATTTTAAAACCAATTTATAATAAATAGATGTAAACTTTTATCTTTTATGATTTATAAAGAAAAAGTTGAAATTTATTAAATATCTTATTATTAGTATTTTATTTGTTTAGATTATTGAATTATCATATTAAATAGTTGTAAACAATAAAAAACGTCAATTTTTATAATAAATTGATTAACAGGAGCGTAAGTCAACAAAAATTCAAAATTTAGACTATTCGCAAGATGAGCGTTTTTATTAACTGATGTTACAAATTATTGAAATTGGAGTTGAAGTCGGAAGCCTGACTGAGGAAGAAGTTTTGAGTGCAAAGCAGCAAAAAACTTCTTCCTTCAATCTTCGGTTTTCCGACTTATAAAAAAAAAAATTGAGCGTAACATGAGTTAACAAAATATTTAAAAATCCGATTAAGCGAATAGTATTTTCATTTTCTTTGCAGCATGATAAGTAGTGAAAAAATTAAAGGTCATATTGCCGTATTTTCAACAAATATAATTTACGGATTAAATTATGTGATTGCAAAAGGTATCATGCCTGATTATTTTACTCCGAGGGCAATCATTTTCATCCGTGTTTTTGTTTGCATGATTCTTTTCTGGCTTACATCTTTAATTTTTCAGAAAAAAAAGGAAAAAGTTTCTTCCGAAGATTTGTTAAAGCTGGCAATTTTTTCAGTATTTGGAATAGCTCTGAATCAAATTATGTTTATTGAGGGGTTGAATCTTACAACTCCGATAAATTCTGCGATAATAATGACCGTTACACCAATTTTGGTTCTTGCCCTATCTTTTTTCATAATAAAGGATTTGATTACCTGGTATAAAGTTCTTGGTATCTTGCTTGGTGCATCGGGTGCAGTATTGCTTATTTTGAAAACAGGAGAGGTTTCATTTTCATCAGCAACATTTCTTGGCAATCTTTTTACATTTATCAATGCCAGCTCTTTTGCCCTATATATTGTTTTAATAAAATCATTATCTGATAAATACAGTCCTCTTACCCTTATGAAATGGGTTTTCACTTTTGGTTTTATTCTCATTTTTCCATTTTGCCTGAAACCCTTTGTGCAAACTGATTTTCACAATATTCCCACAGAAATCTGGGCTTCTCTTGCATTTGTAGTTATAGGCGCAACATTTCTTGGCTACCTTCTTTATAATTATGCTCTTGTAACTCTCAGTGCTACAGCAACCAGCAGTTACATATATCTACAGCCTGTAATTGCAACAATTGTGGCTATTATTTTAGGAAGAGATGCTCTTGGCTTACCCGAAATTATTTCCGGTTTAATGATTTTTACCGGTGTTTATTTAGTTTCTTTTATTCATAAGCGGGCAAGAGTATAAGAGATATCTTCTATTTCAAATTTAAAGAATGAGCCTACTCTGAAAAGTATCTTTTTATTGAATTGCCACTGATTTCACAAACCTGCCTGCCTGTTTACTACAGGTAAATTTACATCAGGTAAATCTGCCGCCAAGGCAGGGTAGTGAAACACTGTCGAACATCAAATCTGTGCCTTTTATTTTTTCGGTGGATATTTTTATTCTTTTCCATAAATCTCTACAACAAATTCATTCAAAAGGGTAGGAGAGGTGCTCCCAGACTTATAGGCATTTTAAGGCATTTTTCACTCCGCTTTGATATTTTGTCCGAAAGCATTAAAAATTCTCTTTATAAGCGATATTACAAAGTCGTTATTTTCTTGATTTGAAAAAAATAGATGCTTACATTATTACAACAGATAAATTCAATAATGTATATCTTTACAAAAGTAAACAAAGTATTTTGAATTGAAAATATTACTCAAAACAACAAAAATGACATAAGTAAACGAATAGAATTAAATACATTTGTAATTATCATATATATTATTATAAAGAACATGTATTCAGTATTTTATAGATTTTATATAAATAATATATTTAATGTTATTAGCTTAATACCAATCATTATTAATATTAAAGCTACTTATGCACTTATTATTATTTGATTATCAGTATGTTAATGTATTTAATTAAACAATAACTTCACACGTTAATTATTTAATAAATAATAACTTATAATTTACTTAGTCAAGTTGGTTACAATAAGCAATTTTCATTGGAATACATTTGTAAATATATAATGTTTACAAAACTAACTTATTTATTTATTACATTTGTAAAAAATAAATTTAAGCTATGAAAGATAGAATTTCACGATTTTTGAAAGAGGAAGGAATCAGCCCTGCCAAATTTGCAGACATCCTTAATGTTCAGCGTTCAAGCATTTCTCATTATCTTTCCGGACGAAATAATCCCAGTCTTGATTTTATACAAAAAATCCTTTCTAAATTCAAATATATCAATCCGGAATGGCTTCTGCTAGGCAAGGGAGACATGTACAGACAAGGCTTTTCAGACATTTTAAGAACACATGCTACCGAGATTTCATTAGATGCACCTCAGATTTCTCCTCCTTTAGAATTTAATTTTCAGCATTCAGATACAGTTTCTACCGAAATAATCGAACCAGAAAAGGCAAAAAACGAAGACAAATCAGATTATGTTTCTGATAAACAAAAGAATATAGAAAAAATTGTCGTATTTTATTCTGATCAGACTTTTAAGGAATATTTTCCCGGGAAGTAGGGATTTGATTGGGTTGATTTTTTGCAACCTGCAACATTGACTTAGACTCCCTGCCTACCCTGCCTCGCCGGCAGGCAGGCGGACAGGCAGGTGCTCGGTCTACGGATGCAACTTGCAACTTGCAACAATAAGATATATTTATTCCCACTTTTTTCTTGCTTTTTTTTGTATAAATACTAACTTTGTAAAATAATTCAAACCACCATTCTATGTTTATTCCATCCTGTGTAAATTGTCAGTTTAAGAAGAATTTTTTTGCAAAAATGAGCCCTGAAGAGCTTGAAATTGTGAATACCAACCGTAAAGAAATCAAATACCAAAAGGGCGATCTTATTTGCAAGCAGGGGACTACTCCCACGCATATTATTTGTATGTATAACGGTCTTGCAAAGATTTACATTGAAGGAAATTCAAGCATTTTACTTCAAATTTTAACTTCGCAGAACTATATTGGAATTCAGAATATTATTGTACCCGAAAATACAGATGACACCTATCATTATTCTGTTTCGGCTCTTGAAGATACCCATGCTTGCCTGCTCGACATAAACCAGTTCCGAAAAGTTGCCTATAACAATCTGTCTGTATCTATTGAAATATTGCATTATCTGGCAAAAATGGAAGCTGAATTTTTGAAGAAAATAGAAACGCTTTCTCAGAAAAATTCTCATGGTCGTATTGCAGACGCTTTGCTCTATTTAACTGAAATTTTTAATACAGATAAAATAGATCTTCGATTAACAAGAAAAGATATTGCCGATTTTTCTTCTACAAGCCTTGAAAATACAATAAGAATACTATCTGAACTGAAATCAGATAATATTATTAATCTTGATGGAAAAAGGCTGGAAATATTAGATAAGAAAAAGCTTACTCAAATAAGAAATCTGGGCTAACTAGTGTCTGTCCATACAGTCAGCCAAATTTTTTATTTGGCGTAAAAATTTTTTCTTATCAGAATTTTTTTTTGAATTTTCAAGTGCAA
>MEOG01000046.1:0-109597 GCA_001769125.1 Bacteroidetes bacterium GWF2_35_48
ACATTGACAAAGACTCTTTAGTAGCGTAGCAAATATTTTGAAAAAAAATCTTAGAAAATTATCATTAAATCTACAAACCTTAAAGTAAAATCCGTTAAAAATATTCGTGTTTTAGACAAGTTAGGTAAAATTCATTTTTCAATTTCACCACAAAATTCCAATAATATTATTATTGATTGCTCCCGTTTACTTTCTGGATTTTATTTCGTAGCTATAGAAACCGGCACTAGAATAATATTTAAAAAACTTATTATAAATTAAGGAGACAACTGAACTATTGATAATGTGCAGTAAAATAAAACAAAGATTTTTATGCCAAAATTAAATGAGCGTTACACTTATTATTCCTGTAACCAATTGAAAATTTTGCAAGATTTCAGAAGACAGAATAAAAGCTAAACGCTTTTTTATTTAATTTTTCTGTTGTTCTGTCATTTCTGTTTTTTTAAATTTCGATTTATAAATTTTTGATTTCGTTTTTTGTTAAGCCGGTAATTTGAACTATTGTTTCAGCAGGTATTCCGGCTTTTTTAGCATTTATTGCGACTTCGATTTTTCCTTTTATTTCGCCTGCCTGGTAATTAGAAACTATCAGGCTTTCTTCATATCTTACCTGCTCAATAAATCTTTCGTATTCTTTACGGTCAGCTTCACTAAGTTTTAAAATGTTTAATTTTACATTGGCTTGTTGAATTCCTTTAGCTTTAAATCCTTTCTTTATATTCTCATTTTTAAGAAAATATATCCATTCATCAATGGTGTTTTTTGCAACATCATCGAATTGATTTACCCTTATTACATAGTATTCTGGATAAATTTTTGATACTTTTTCTTTTTTGTAAAGTAATTGCTGGTCTTGCGATAATTTGAGCGTATCTTTTTTATTTAATCCGACAAAATTTGTTGTTCCGTGATAAATATAATCGTCTCCTTGTCCTAACTCAAAGTAAACAATATTTACAGAAATGATTTTTTTAATTTCTTTATATTTCATTCCGGCACTCATATTCTCCAAAAGTAGTTTTGATGTGCCAAAAAGAATGCGAAGTAAATAATCGTGTTCACGATTGTTTTGTACTTCTATAATTATCAGTTCTCCTTTTGTATTTTTAACAAGTAGATCAACTCTGTTAAACTTATCGTCTTTATGTTTTTTATTACTTTCTCCGTCTAATATGTTTTCAATTTTGATGTCTTCGTTTAATAGTTCCGACAAAAAACCTTCGAGAATATCAAAATTTGCTTTGTTTCTCAACAGTCTTTTCATTGCCCAGTCAAATCGAATAAGATTATTCATTTTATTTTGTTAAATATTTTTTATAAAAATACAATCTATTTTTAGTATAATCAAATAATATAACTATTGAAATTTCTCAGTTTTCTCTTACCAAATAAAAGCTAAACGCTTTTTATAAATAATTTTTCTGGTTTATGTCATTTTGGCTTAATTAAATTTACTAATTTTATTTTTTTGATCAGCTTGAAGTTCTTATGATTTTATACCGAGGTGAATTAAAATTGCCAATTCCACATCGCATATTTTTTCTTTCGGTATTTTACCTATTTTATGGGTTAATCTTTTTTTATCAATGCTTCTGATTTGATTTGCTTTTATTTTTGATTTTCGTTAATCCCTCCTTCTCCATTCTCAAGAATTACTTCAAATGGATAAATTTTTTGAGTGGTGGTTGTAATCGGTAATATTGTTACAACATCAGCAAATTCGTTATTAATATCATTTGAAATTATAACAACAGGACGTATTTTCGATATTTCCGACCCAATTACAGGGTTAAGATCAGCCCAATAAATATCACCTCTTTTCATTAATCTATGTTTTCAAAGTCGGAGTTACTAAAATCGTTCATTATCTGATGGTCTTCAGTCTTTGAATTTTTGTATCCTTCTATTAAAAGCAATTTTTGGTTATTTTTCTCAGGCATGATCTCAGTAATAGTAATTTTTACAAGTTTTCCTAAGAACTTATCAATTCCTTGTAATATCAGAGGTGTTTTATCTAATTTAATTTGGGTAGTGTATGTGTTCATATTTTTATAAATTTACTTTCAAAAATACAGATAAAAAACAACTAAAGCTAAAATTGTAATTTATTTTTGTACTTGGTTTAATAAGAGAAAAAGCGTGAACAACGCTTACCGGAAGAGAGGTACTGAGATACCCTTGTGCCAAATAAGTATGCTCACGCCGTCTCCGGCGTTACACTCCTTATTCTTGTAGTAATTGAAATTTCTCAGTTTTCAGAGCAAGAATAAAAGCTAAACGGCTTTTTATAGATAATTTTTATTTTACATAATTTTCATAATTCGTTATACAATTAAATTTTTAAATCAGGTTCAATATCAAATATTACCAAATTCTTTTAATTTTGTACATATCGAAAATTCGATCGCTATTTTTTGGATCATCATTTTCATTTAAAACTCATGGGAAATATTTGTAAATATCCTTACGGTGAAGGAAACGGGCAAATTCAATGGTATTATTTTCAATAAATAATCCGATTCTGTAATCGCCAATTCTTATTCTGTAATGATTTTTATAGGTTTTTAATTTTCTCAAATTTTTGATTTCCGTAACAGCAACAGCCTGTTTTGCATTATCAATGGCATCTTCTATTGACTGCACAAGTTTATTGTTGCGAATACCTGAAATATCTTTATTAAATAATGAAGTATATTTTACTTCCATTTTATTTACATTTAAGTTTATTCAGGGTGTTCATTATTACCTGTTCATCAACATAACCGGAATTTCTCCCTGCGTCAATTGCCCCAGCAAGTGCAATATCTTCTTTATCTTCTTGTGAAAGCAGTCGAGTTTTTAGATGAAGCCGTTTTGCTAAAGAAGTAAAAATCCGCTTATCTTCTTTAGAATTTATTTCTATTAAAAGTGAATTCATATTTTTATTGCTTTTTAAAATTATATTTAGCTTATTTTGTAAAGGTTAAATTAAAATGATATTTTGAGTCAATGGTTATTATTGTTGTCATAATATTTTTAATAAAATTTGTATAAATACAAAAATAAGCATTAATTTAGAATATTCCCAAATTATTTTGAGCATTGATAAAAGCTTCCCGCATAAGCAGTACAGGTTGCGCAATGTTATCTTTGGTTGCTATTATATTATTTTCCCGAAGACCGAACCTTGTCAGCGGAAGATACTTTTCAGAGCGGACTCAAAAATTATATTTTGTGAAATCTTCAATTTGCGTTAGGTTTGCAAACAGAATAAAACTAAAAATTTGAAGCGTACATTTTTAACAAATCTAGCCATACTGCTTTTCCTGAATCTTCTGGTAAAGCCATTTTGGATATTTGGCATTGACCGTACAATACAAAACACTGTAGGCGCAGAATCTTACGGTTTTTATTTTTCTCTTTTTAACTTTTCCCTGATGCTCAACATTCTTCTTGACCTTGGCATCACCAATTTTAATAACCGGAACATTTCACAACACCACCAATTATTCAGCAAGTATCTTTCAAATGTTGTTATTCTTAAATTTTTACTTGCAATTGTATATGGCATTATTTGTACGGGGTTAGCTCTGATTATTGGTTATGGCTGGGAGCAGATAAAATTATTGCTCTTGCTGATGTTTAATCAGTTTCTTATTTCGTTTGTTTTATACCTTCGGTCGAATATCAGCGGTCTACAGCTTTTTAAAACAGACAGTCTTGTTTCTGTACTTGATAAAGCACTGATGATAATCATCTGCTCTGTTTTGCTCTGGGGTCATGTTTTCGACAGCCCTTTTCAAATCGAATGGTTTGTTTACTCGCAGACCGCAGCTTATGGAATAACAGCAATTATTACGTTTTTTATTGTTCTTTCCAAATCTAAGTTTTTGCATTTAAAATTCGATTTTACATTTTTCAGAGCAATATTAAAACAAAGCTACCCTTATGCGCTTCTGATTTTACTGATGGCATTGTACAACAGGGTTGATTCTGTAATGCTTGAACGCATGCTCCCCGATGGGAAAGAACAAGCAGGTATTTACGCACAGGCTTTTCGTATTTTGGAAGCCGCCTCTATGTTCTCTTATTTGTTTGGGGCCCTACTGTTACCTATGTTTTCTAAAATGCTGAAACAAAAAGAATCGGTGGAACAATTAACGCAATTCAGTTATTCCCTTGTAATAATTCCTTCATTTATATTAGTAATAGGAACTTTTATTTACAGGCATGAAATCATGTACCTTCTTTATAACAGCCATATTGATGCTTCGGCAGATATAATGGGACTGCTTATGTTTGCTTTTCTTGCTATTTCCACAACTTATATTTTTGGAACATTATTAACAGCCAATGGCAGTTTAAAATACCTTAATATAATGGCTGCAATAGGAATGGGGCTCAACATCGTTTTAAATCTAATCCTTATTCCAAAGTTTCAGGCAACAGGTTCTGCAATAGCAAGTCTTTTCACTCAAATGTTTACCGCGCTGGCTCAGGTAATTATTGCCAAAAAGATTTTTAACTTCAGAATGAATTATAAATTCTTAATTTTATTATTTGCATTTGCAGGTATATCTATAGGAATGGCATATCTTATAAAATTTAATATCAGTAACTGGATTTTGGGTTTCTTCCTGATATGCGGAATTTCAGGGATTCTTGCTTTTAGTTTTAAATTGATTAATTTAAAATCATTATATTTGCTTTTTTTAAATAAAGACGTTCAAGAATAGTTGGTATATTTATGAGTCAGGAAATAGCTCTATCAATAATAATCCCGATATATAATGAAGAAGGAAATATACCCCTCCTTTTTGATCGCTTAAATTCCGTAGCGGATCAGCTCGGAGTTACTAAAGAATTTATTTTTATTAATGATGGAAGCAAAGATAATTCCATACAGCTTATCCGTGAGCTTTCTTTAAGATATAATTATATAAAATACATTAATTTCAGCAGAAATTTTGGTCATCAGATAGCCGTAACAGCCGGTTTGGATTATTCATCAGGAAAAAGAGTAGCGATTATTGATGCCGATTTGCAAGACCCTCCAGAGCTTATTATTGAGATGTACAACAAAATGAATGAAGGGCATGAAGTGGTGTATGCGAAAAGAAGAGTTCGGGACGGAGAAACTGTTTTCAAAAAAACAACTGCAAAACTTTTTTACAGGATTCTGAAAAAAATTACATCAGTAAATATCCCTGTTGATACGGGCGATTTCAGAATTGTTGACCGAAAAATTGTTGATGTTTTAAAAAATATGCCGGAACAGGAAAAGTACCTCAGGGGGCAAATAGCCTGGGCCGGATTCAGGCAGACTTATGTTGAATATGACCGTGTAGAAAGGTATTCAGGAAAAACAGGTTACACTTTTTCTAAAATGCTTAAGCTGGCATTAAACGGGATAACATCATTTTCTGATTTCCCATTAAAGTTTGCTACCATTTCAGGTTTTATCGTTGCAGGCATTGCATTTCTTGTTACTTTGTATGCTCTGTATTCCCGCTTCGTTATCAAAGAATATATTGCAGGATGGACATCTCTTATGCTTTGTGTGCTTTTTATCGGAGGAATTCAGTTAATAACTATTGGTATTATTGGTGAATATATTAGCCGGGTAGCTGCAAATGTGAGAAAAAGGCCACTTTATATTATTGATGATACGAATATTAAATCTGAGGATTTGAATTAGGAATTCAGTAGAAATTCAATAGGAATTCTGTAGAAATACAATAGTAATTCGATAGTAATACAATAGAAATACAATAGGAATACAATTGTTTTCTATCGAATCAACAATTGAACATCTATCGAACATCTATCGTTGCAAAAAGAATTTCTATGAATGTTGATCTTTGAATTCACAATAAATATAAATATTAGAATAATACATAAATTAGTAAAAATCTTCGTCAAATTGCAGGAAGTATTTTAATGAAGGAAGTCGGCTGTCAAATAGTCGGCAGTCGGCAGTCAAATAGTCGCCAGTCAAACAGACTGAGGACTGAGGACTGTAGACTGAGGACTGATTAAAAAAAAGCATTTTGCTCAACATAAATTAAAAAAATATATAATAAAATTATGAAACAAACATTAGTTTTTACAGCGATTTTAGCAATCTTTTTTGCTGCGTGTACAACAAGAACAAACCCTAACGCATCAACTGATTCGAGTGATATCATTGATACTTCAAAATATTATTACATTATCTCGGTAAACAGTGGAAAAAACCTTGATGTTGAAGGTGGTTCTGTAGAAAATGGCGTCAAGCTCATTCAATACAGCAATAATGGCTACGATAATCAACGATTCAAATTTAAATTACACGCAGATGGTGCATATTCAATTATGTGTAAAAAAAGTGGTCTGTTTTTAGATGTTTTCGAAAATTCTATTGAAGATGGCGCACCGATTGTGCAATGGCAATATTCCGGTAATGACAATCAGAAGTTTGAAGTTTTGGTTCAAAAAGACGGGTCGGTAATTTTTATATGTAAACACAGTGATAAAAGTTTTGATATTAAGAGTGCTAGTTTAGACGACGGAGCTACCTTAATTCAATGGATAAATTCCGGAGGTGCAAATCAGAAATTTAAGCTGGAAATAGCTCTGTAATTGAACCAATAAATACATTCAACTCTTTTTAAACTTTCTATATTTGCAGCAATCCCGGATGAAGCTTAAAAGAATTCTACCATATATAGTTCTTGCCGTAATTGTTATTTTTCCTGTTTTATATCAGCTAGATCTGGATACAATAAGGGACTGGGATGAGTCGAGGCTTGCATGCAATGCGCTTGAAATGTCTGAAAATGGGAATTATATCGTTACCCATTTTGAAAACCAACCTGATCTATGGAATACAAAGCCACCCTTAATGATATGGCTGCAAATAGCAAGCTGTAAAATCTTTGGATTTAACGAAATAGGAATACGTCTCCCATCGGCTATAGCAGCTCTGCTTACAGCACTGTGCCTACTTCTGTTTTCTGTTTTTTATCTGAAAAATAAATTGTTGGGTTTTATATCAGTTATCATACTGGTAACTTCGCCAGGATACATATCAACACACGTAACGCGAACAGGCGATTATGATGCATTATTAACTTTTTTTACTACCGTTTACGGTCTTGCCTTTTATCTTTTTCTTGAAAGCGAATGGAAAAAGAAATACATTTTTTTACTGATAACATTTGCAGGAATAACATTCGCTGTTATGACAAAAGGTGTTGCCGGATTGTTTTTCATTCCGGTTTTATTTCTTTACGCGCTTTTCAGAAAAAAAATAATCATAACACTTAAAAGTCCTTTTTTTTATTTCGGTCTTTTATTTTTTGTGTTTATAGTGGTTGGTTTTTATTTTTTGCGGGAAATGAGCAACCCCGGATTTTTAAATGCTGTTTATGAAAATGAGCTTGGTGGTCGTTTTTTAAACACAGTGGAAACGCACAGCCATGGCTTCTTATTCTATTTTTCAAATTTTCTCGACTGGAGGTTTTCCGTATGGATATATCTTCTGCCACTTGCTTTTGTTCTGATGTTTTTATATTATAAAAAGCATGAAAAATATCAATATCAATTTTTACTTTTTTCATTTTCACTTGTCCTGTTTTTCTTTTTCCTGATTTCTTATTCACAAACAAAACTCCAATGGTACGATGCTCCGCTGTATCCTTATCTCGCTTTAATTTGCGCTGCTCCGGTTACATGGATGATTAAACTTATTTCAGACAGCCCTGTTTTCACAAAACCATATCATAAAATTATTATTTCTACTCTTTTTATTCTTACAATCTTTTTTTACCCTTACAAAAAAATAATGAAAGATATTTCATTTGGAGACGGATACTATTGGAAACATCTTTTGTATGGTCATTTTATGAAAAAAATGCAACATCAGAAGTCTTACAGTGTTATTTATAATGGATACAATGCGTCTGCCGATTTCTACATAAGAACCTTTAATGATAAAGGATACAAAATTTTCAAAAAAGTTCCGGCAACAATTGTAAGACATGATACAATTATGGTTTGTGAAGAAAATGTGTTACAGCAAATAAAGCAGGATTACGAAATATCAATTCTTAATGAGTGGAACACATGCTGTATGATAAAGATTGATGGGTATAAAAACTTGAATGCTGCTCCCGCAGATACTGCTCTTAATACAACTGCGATTCCGGCAAAATAATAAACGGAACATTCGACTCCTTATATTACTCCATTTTTTAAATTATTTACAAATTATTCATTTAAAATAATAAATTTGCAGGGATGAACCTCAGCATAATCATACCGCTTTATAATGAAGAAACATTAATACCAAAGTTGCTGAATAAGCTTCTGCGGGTTAAGCTTCCGGATTTTGTTACTTCCCATGAAATAATTATTGTTGACGATTGCTCAAAGGATTCTTCTTTTTCTGTTGTTTCCGAATTTATAAAAGATAAAGAATTCATACGGCTTTTAAAGCATGATGTGAACAAGGGAAAAGGAGCTGCAGTACGCACAGGTATTGAAAATGCAAAAGGAGATATTTTTCTTGTTCAGGATGCAGATTTGGAGCTGAACCCTGCCGACATACCCAAAATGCTTGAAGCCATGCACGAGTTGAATGTGGAGTTTGTAAATGGTTCAAGATACTTAGCAGGAGTCAACCGCCCATTGTCTTCTTTTAAAAGATATGCGGGAAATAGATTTTTTACTTTGCTGACATCTGTGCTGATAGATGTTAAAATAACTGACATGGCTTGCGGGTACAAATTAATACACCGCAATCTGTATGAAAAAATTCAATTAGAAGAAAATCGTTTTGGCTTTGAAGCAGAATTAATTTTAAAAGCACTGAAAATAAAACGCAATAACATCGCAGAAGTGCCTGTTCAGTATTTTCCACGAAACGAAGGCGAAGGGAAAAAATTAAAAAGCTCCGATGCTTTTAAAATACTATTTACAATTTTTAAATACGGTGTTTTTAAAACAAATTCGTTCCAGAGTTTTTTTAAAAAAATAAGGTTAACTGAAAACGGAAAATTTTCTCCTTCCAAGTTATTTCTGGGTTTGATAATGTTGGTTCTGCTTGCATTTGTATCGTCTCAAACAAGATGGGTAAATAAGCGATTGGTGTTGCAAAGCGATGTTTTATCTTACTATTCTTATTTGCCTGCAAGTTTTATTTATTCTGACATTACCTGCCGGTTTACAGAAAATTATAAAGGACCTCATCATTTCATTATTTACAGCGAAAAATTGCCAAATGGAAACAGGGTAATAAAAACCAGCATGGGGCTTTCGCTTATGTATATGCCTTTTTTTCTGACAGGACACGCTATGGCATATATTACAGGTTACGATACCGGTGGATATTCAGTACCCTATAAGCTTTTTTTAATGATCAGCGCTTTGTTTTATCTTTTTATCGGTCTGTACTATCTTCGAAAATCTTTACTGTATTATTTTAATTCTACCATCACGATTATTACTCTAATCTCTATTGTTTTTGGAACAAATCTTTTTTTCTATTCATGTGTTGAGGCTCTAATGTCTCATAGTTTCAGCTTTTCATTGTTTTCGATTTTCATTTATCTCACAATAAAATGGCATCAAAAAAATACTATAAAAAATAGTCTCTTATTGGGATTTATTTTTGGACTTATATCCTTAATTCGCCCGACAAACAGTTTAATTATTCTTGTATTTATTTTTTGGGGTATCTCTGGCTATAAAGATTTTATTAAGCGAATTACCTTATTTTTACAAAACTATATTCATATTCTTTTAATTGCATTATTTACTTTTTTGGTGTGGCTTCCACAAATTATTTATTGGAAATACGTTACAGGAGATTTCTTTTTTTATTCCTACGGAGAAGAGGGCTTTAACTGGGCTTCTCCCCATATTATAGATGGATTATTCAGCTTCAGGAAAGGATGGTTTTTATATACGCCCCTCATGTTGTTGGCAGTATTAGGTATCCCGCTTCTGATAAAAAACAAAAAGGGATTATTTTTTCCGATAATACTATTTACAATTATTAATGTTTATGTGATTTTATCATGGTGGTGCTGGTGGTATGGAGGCGGTTTCGGTTTACGTGCATTTATAGAATCATACAGCTTGCTGGCATTTCCATTGGCAATTTTTATTCAAAGAGGCTTCTTTCAATCAAAAATTTATAAAACTTTTTCTTTTCTGTTAATTGCCTTTTTTATTTTTCTTAACATTTTTCAAACTCTTCAATACGATAAGGGATATATTCATTACGACTCAATGACTCAAAAAGCATACTGGAAAAACTTTTTATATCTTGGCGATAACAATCAAATATGGAAATACATTGAATCACCCTATTACTCTACCGAAAATAATACAAAGCCAAATTTACCTGATGGAATGAATTATGTAAAAAATATTGATCCCTCAAAAAAATATATAATTTCTTCTGTAAATTGTAATTCTATTTTAGGCGTTAAAATAATTGAAAACGGTCAGGCAGTGATACAGCATACTAATGATCCGAATACTCACTCTCTTTTTAATTTTGAAAAATTATCCGATGGCTCTTATATTATTAAATTGAATAATACAAAAATGTGTCTTGATATTCCTAATTTTGCAAAAGAAGAAGGAACAAAAGTTTTAATCTGGGAATTAAATGGAGGAGACAATCAGAGGTTTTATATTTCTATAAACACAGATTCTACCTATAACATTATTTCAAAAAATTCTTTTAAATATTTTGATATTTATAATGGTTCTTGTGACCCCGGAACTCCTTTAATAATTTGGGAGGCAAACAAACAAAAAAATCAATTATTTAAACTTATTCCAGCAGATAATTAATCATGAAGTTTATTAAATATTTTCTTTTCATACTTTTTTTTCTGATACTGGTTTATTTTCCTGTTTTTCTGAATCTTGATCTTTTAGTTCTGGCGATGTGGGATGAATCACGGCTTGCTGTGAATGCTATTGAAATGTATTTGAATGGTAATTTTTTAGTAACTCATTATGATAATTTACCGGATCTTTGGAATACAAAACCTCCCTTTTTAATATGGATGCAGGTATTAAGTTTTAACATTTTTGGCATCAATGAACTTGGCGTACGTTTTCCTTCAGCTCTGGCCGTACTTGCAACCATAGCAATGTTTATATATTTCAGCCGGAAATATTTTCAGAATTTTTTCCCCGGTTTGATTGCATCTGTTATTTTAATAACAACGAACGGTTATATAAACAATCATGTTTCGCGTACCGGAGATTATGATGCCATGCTTGCTTTGTTTACAAGCATGTCTGCCCTTTTTTTTATTTTATATATTACCTATGATAAAAACAAATATCTTTATTATTCTCTCATAACGCTTGCTTTTGCTGTGCTTACAAAAGGTGTTGCCGGTATGTTCTTTGCTGCTTTTTATCCTGTAATATTAATCCTCACTAAAAAATTTAAAAGTACGCTTGTAAATAAACATTTTTACTTTTCTTTTTTGCTGTTTCTTTTTCTGGCAATCGGATATTATCTGTTACGAGAAATTAAGTCACCGGGATTTTTTAAAATTGTGAATGAAAATGAGCTTGCCGGAAGATTTTTTCTGCCGAGCGAAGAACATCAGGAATCTTTTATTTTTTACTTTAAATCAATTGCAGACTGGCAATACACATACTGGTTTCCGTATCTTTTTGTTTCACTTGCTTTACTCATAATCAAACCTGCTTTTATTTCTGATTTATTTTTGAAACTCATAAAGTATTTATTTATTATTTCTTTAGGATTTCTATTGATTATATCTTTTTCAGGAACAAAGCTATTCTGGTATGATGCCCAAGTTTTTACTCTATTAGCATTTATATGTGCAATACCGATTTTTCTGTTATTTCAAAAAATCAAAGAATATTTTGGCGATAAAAATCTGAAAAAATTTTATGTTTTGGCATGTTTTGTATTTGCTGCTATCTTTTTTTACCCTTACAAACATATTGTGGAAAAGAATTTTTTTGAATCGCATTATACATGGACACCGGTAACATTTGGCAGATATATGGGAAAACATCCGGAATATAAAAAATACACTATAGTAAACGACGGATACAATGCTCATGTTCTTTTTTACAGAAATGCATATAATTTAAAAGGATATCGGATAGGAAGTAAAATACCGGAAACTTGTGTGAAAAATGATACGTTGCTGGTATGCGAATTTTCTATGTTAGACAAAATAAATAATCTTTATAATACCGAAATTCTTCATCAGGACGGCTCGTGTAGTATGCTGAAAATAATTTCCTATAAATAATTTTTCCAAACAGTATCATTTATATTTGAAATTCATGAAGCGAAAAATTAAATATATTGTTTGGGCGTTTTTCCTGATTGCTATTCTTTATGCCGGTTTGCGTGTGTATAAATATTATAAATGGAAAAGATATTTCAGCATTGAAAAAGCGGGAAACCAACTGATACTTCCTGCCGGGGAAAAAATAATTCAGGAATTCATTTTTGATTTTGAAAATCCCGAAGCTTTATTAAATCCCGAAGCATTGTCTACAGAAATATCCCGTTCCGGCAAAACCTCTTCCTGCCAGAAAGGAAAAGATTCTTACAGCGTAACTTTTTCAAAAGCAGTGAAAGATGTTCCCTATGCTTCATCAACAGATGTGCGTATTCAGGTATGGCTTTATGCCGAATCAAAAGAAATAGAAACAAGCATTGTTTTTTCTGTTGAAGATGTTGATGCAAAACAAACTTTATTTTGGGATGGACTTCAGATAAAAGAAAATAATTTCCCTGTTAAAACTTGGACCATGCGCGAAGGGGTTTTTACCCTCCCAAAGGAAAAAATTAAAGGCGAGCACGTGATTAAAATTTATTTATGGAATACATGTTCCACAAAGTTCTATGCAGACGATCTGAATGTTTTGTTTACTGTCAGCGATGCAAAAACGTTTATTTTAAACGATATGGAGGCAATAGATTATTTGCCGACAGAACGCCCTTACTCTGGAATACGCAGCAGCAAACTTGTGGGAAAAGATCAGTATTGTCCGGGCATCAATACATTTCTGGGTTATTTTGATTTAAAAGATAAAAAATATTTTGATATTGGAGCATGGATATGGTCGAAGGATAAAGACATGTATGCAACGTATATTCTGGAAATTCACGACACATCAAAACAGGAAATTGTTTCATGGAACAGAGTTGATATTAAAAGCTCTGATTTTAAAACCGGGGAGTGGGTACGTATTCATTCTGCATTTCCTGCAAAAGAGGAATTTTTAAAGCCTGAACATAAAATTAAAATTTACATCTGGAACAGGAACGAAAACACCGTTTACATAGATGATCTTTTTATCCGCCTTCGCTCTGAAGGGAACAGCAGAAGTGGAAGTTCTTTTATACATGATCTTGTTGCTGCTATCCCTAAAAAAACAGAATCCGGTTTTGTATATTACAATAAACCTTTGGAAATAAAAGAAAATATTCCTCCTTTTAATATCAAATGGCTTGAAAAAATTATAGTAAAAGGAACATCCGGATCTTCTCTTGTTACGGAAAAAGGAAAACCCGGAACCGATTTCTCAAAAGCAGATTTCATTATTGCCGGAAATTTTATTGAAGCAGCGGATGAAAGAGATAAAATTTGTGTTTTGTCTAATAATAAGCTTGAGTTGTATAAATATCTTTCTTCTGATACAAAATTTGTTTCAGTACCTATAGCAAATAATCTCTTATCTTCTCATAATATTCATAAAGTATTATTAGTAAAAAAAATTGATATTGATGGAGATAAAGCAGATGAACTTTTTATTAAAACAAATGATGCCTATTATTTGTTAAAGATTCACGATAACAAACAAGTTTCGGTGTTATGGAAATGCGAAATAAATAAAGAAGGTTTTGATAAAAATATTAAAATTATTTCCGAAAATTTCTCAGATAATAAAAAAGATCAATTACTGCTGATTCAACCAGACGGAGCGTGGAGAATGCTATCTTTTGATAAGGCTAAATGGACCGAATTATTTAAAGGAGAGGTAAAAGAATGGGATTCAAAAAATAGCATTATTAATTTTCATTTTATTGAAAAAAAACAACAAATATTGTGTGTAAAAGAAGATCAGGTATCAAAAAAATGCGAATACGTTCTACATTCTTTTTCAAAACAAGGAACTTTTTTATCTGTTTTCAGAAATAATAGGGGGAAGGGTTTATTAAATGGTTTGGATACTTTAAAACCCTCGGATTTGTTTATTTCTTTTACGTCCAGAAACTCAACAAGCTTGCTTCGTTTAAACCGCGATTGGCGATTTGATTTGAAAGAGATTGTGTTAAATGAAAAAGGTTTTATTATAAAAAATACATTAGACTTTACTGCATATCTGGCAGATGAAAATCCTAAATTTTATGAGTCATCAATGATTGTCCCCGGAAATTATTTTAAACCACATGAGCCTGCACTGATGATTATATCAAGCAATAAAAAGAAAGAATTGCTTCCGGATGTTTTACAATTTTTTAAAGCGGAATAAAATACCCAAAAATAAAGGTTCTATATGAAATCCCGTGGAGTAAAAAAAAAAGATAATATTCCGGTGCGCTGCACCTTATATAAAACAACATAAAATATTGCTATTAATTTTATCGCAGCTCTGCTGCTATTTTTGTCTCAGCGGCAGAGCCGCACAAGATTTGTAAAAAATAAAAAAATACGAAACGATAAGGTGCAGAGCACCAAAATATTTTTTACAAGGCAATCAAAAAAATATTAGCTATGTTAATTTAACATCACAAAGTCATATAGAACAAAAAATAAAAAAGACCACCTGAAAAGGTAGTCTTTTTTATTTTTCAAAAAGCGAAGTTTATTACTCGGTTGTTTTTTCTTCCTCTTTTGGTTGATCTTGCTGATCTTGTGATTGCTGTAATTCTTCAGAAGCTTTTTTCATTTCACTTTCAAATTCTTTACCAAATTGATCCATTCCCTGTTCGAGTGCGTCTTTACCAACTGAATAAAGTTTGTACCAGCCATAGGAAGACCATGCTCCCAGTGCAGTACCTGCAATTGAAAGAATTAAACCAGCAATAATAACACCTTTAGGTGCGCCTGCTTTGTTTGCCTGTGTAAATCCAAGAATAGCAAGAATAAGACCTATGAATGCTAAAATTAAACCAACAAAGGGAGTCCAAAATAAAACAACACCTAAAATACCTAACACTAATCCGGCAACACCGAGACCTTTACCTGCTTTTGATTGAGTTTGTTCTGTCATGATAATAAATTTTAGTTAATGATATTAAATTAAGACATGTGTTTAAGATTGAGACCGTACATTATTATGAATGCAATAGGAACAATAAGACTCATTGCAATTGCCATTCCGCCAAAGAAAGTTCCGCCAAGAAGAACAGCACCTGCGATAACCGGAGCAATTTCACCAATTACATAAATGTAAAATCCTGTTTTCTTTAGTTTCCACATCATAATAACGCCAATAAGGCAAATAAGGGAAGCAATTACACCAATAGCAGCATTAATACCTGCATATTTAAGAGTAGCATTAACTTGTTCCATTGCAGTGTTTATTTCACCACCAGCCTGACCTTCAGACATCTGAGTCCCTAAATCAGCAAAACCCTGTGCCATTGCTCCAGCTGCTTTTGCTGTAAAATAACCCATAATGCTTGAAATGATAGCAAGACCTACACCAATAAAACTTAAAATACAAAGTACTTTTAAGAATTGAGGCATTTTTTTTGGTTCATTTGTTTGTTCTGTCATAATTTTAAAATTTAGTTAATAAATACTGAATGTTTTTAACGGTTAGCAAAAATATATATAGAATTTTGAAAAAACAAAAAAAGACTTGATAAATATCATAGCCATAATGATAAACCAATAATTATCAGCAACTTAACCTTAAAATAAATTTATACACATTAATATCTTAATAACTCTTTAATCGCAAAATGGAGTCAGAAGTTTAGCGCAGGGAGTTGCTACGGTCTCCGGTCTACAGTCTACAGTCTACAGTCTGTTTGACTGCCGACTGCTGACTCTTTCGACTGCCGACTATTTGACTGACGACTGCCGACTATTTAACTGACGACTCCTGACTGCCGACTATTTGACTGACGACTGCCGACTTCCGACAATAAAAACATTTTCATAGTTTTGCGTAGCTTGATTACATTTACTTCTGACTGTCAATTAATACTTCGAGAATTTTAATAGCAGCCAAAGCAACAGAAGTGCCGGGTCCAAAAATCCCTACCACACCTGCTTTATATAAAAAATCATAATCTTGTGATGGTATTACACCGCCTGCAATAACCATAATATCATCCCGGCCTAATTTTTTCAGCTCAGCAATTACTTGTGGCACCAAAGTTTTATGACCAGCAGCCAGACTTGATACTCCTAAAACATGCACGTCATTTTCTACAGCTTGTTTTGCTGCTTCGGCAGGAGTCTGAAATAAAGGACCCATGTCAACATCGAAGCCAATGTCTGCATAGCCGGTTGCAACAACTTTCGCTCCTCTGTCGTGTCCATCCTGACCCATTTTTGCGATCATAATTCTTGGTCTGCGACCCGACGTTGCTGCAAATTTATCTGCAAGCTCGCACGCTTTTTTAAATTCCGGATTGTCCATAGTTTCTGATGAATATACTCCTGAAATGGTTCTTATTATTGCTTTGTATCTTCCACAAACATTTTCTACTGCAATAGAAATTTCTCCAAGGGATGCCCTTTTACGCGCAGCATCAATAGCCAGCTCCAACAAATTGCCTTCACCGGTTTGTACACATTTTGTGATTGCTTCCAATGCTTTTTGCACTTCTTCATTATTTCTTTCTGCACGTAATTTCTGCAATCTGATTATTTGTGATTCGCGAACAGCCGTATTATCAACTTCGAGAATGTCCATCGGATCTTCTTTTTCTAATTTGTATTTGTTTACACCGACAATAGTTTCTTTACATGAATCAATGCGTGCCTGTTTGCGAGCAGAAGCCTCTTCTATTCTCATTTTGGGAATTCCGGTTTCTATAGCTTTTGCCATACCTCCCAGATTCTCCACTTCCTCAATAAGTTCCCATGCTTTATGCGCTATTTCATGCGTTAGGGCTTCAATATAATAAGAGCCTGCCCATGGGTCAACAGCTTTGCAGATATTTGTTTCTTCCTGAATATAAATTTGTGTGTTTCGTGCAATACGTGCGCTGAAATCTGTCGGCAATGCGATTGCTTCATCAAGCGCATTGGTATGCAGTGATTGTGTATGACCCAGCACGGCACCCATTGCTTCTACACAGGTACGTGTTACATTGTTATAAGGATCCTGTTCTGTGAGGCTCCATCCTGAAGTCTGGCAATGAGTACGTAATGCAAGTGATTTTGGATTTTTCGGATTAAATTGTTTTACCATTTTCGCCCATAACAAACGAGCAGCGCGCATTTTGGCGATTTCCATAAAATGATTCATACCAATACCCCAGAAAAAAGAAAGGCGGGGCGCAAAAGCGTCAATATCCATTCCGGCATTAACTCCTGCGCGTAAATATTCCAACCCATCTGCAAGTGTATATGCAAGTTCAATATCAGCAGTGGCTCCTGCTTCCTGCATGTGATATCCTGAAATACTAATGGAATTGAACTTGGGCATTTTTTTCGATGTATATTCAAAAATGTCGGCTATAATACGCATTGACATATCAGGAGGATAAATGTACGTGTTGCGCACCATGAACTCTTTGAGAATGTCGTTCTGAATGGTTCCGCTGAGCTGCTCCAATGCAACACCCTGCTCTTCTCCTGCAACAATATAAAATGCCAAAACAGGAAGCACAGCACCATTCATAGTCATTGATACAGACATTTTATCCAAAGGAATCTGATCGAACAAAATCTTCATATCAAGAATTGAATCAATTGCTACGCCTGCTTTTCCGACATCGCCCACTACACGTTCGTGGTCTGAATCGTAACCCCTGTGTGTGGCAAGATCGAATGCTACGGAAAGGCCCATCTGACCTGCTGCAAGATTTCTGCGGTAAAAAGCATTCGATTCTTCTGCTGTTGAAAAACCTGCATACTGGCGAATAGTCCAGGGCTGCATCACGTACATGGTTGAATAAGGACCGCGAAGATAGGGAGGAATTCCTGCTGCATAATTCAAATGCTCCATTCCCAAAAGATCTTCTTTTGAGTAAACTTTTTTTACTGGAATTTGCTCAGGGGTTACCCAATCTTTAGTAATATTATTTTTCTTTTCCCACTCGGCAACATTTTTTGCTGTCTGAGCTTGCTTTAAATTTACTTTTGAAAAATCTGGTTTCATATAATTATGTTATTATTTTTTGTTGCAAGTTGCAAGTTGCAAGTTGCATGGTAACCGTAGACTGAGCGCCTGCCTGTCCGCCTGCCTGCCGGCGAGGCAGGGTAGGCAGGGAGTCAAAGTCAAGGTTGCAAGTTAAATTCATTTTTTATACCCTACTTTTGGTAGCGGTTCATTTTTTTGATGTATCAGTTCTTTTATGGCATCAAATACAACACGAAATTGCTGATCGTATTTTTTCTCCAAAGCCTCAATTTTATGCGCTAACTCTTTGTTTGTATCAATGAGTTTTCGAAGCTGAACAAAAGTTCGCATTATTGCAATATTTACCAACCTTGCTTTTTTGCTTTTTAATACAGAAGATAACATCGCAACACCCTGCTCTGTAAAAGCCATTGGGAAAGCTCCTCCCAGTACGCTTTTTGATGGTATCACATTTTGTGACACCAGTTGTTCAATCTCTTTTTCTGATAGTAGAAACATAAAATCGTCCGGAAAACTTTCAATATTCCTTCGTACCTGCTGTTTAAGCGCTCGTGTTTCAACTTCGTACATTAATGCCAAATCAAAATCTAGCATTACCTTTTGCCCACGGATAAAATAAATCCGCGACACAATTTCTTCATGTTTATTTACAAGAGCCTTACTCATTTTTTATACCCAACTTTTGGCAGCGGTTCATTTTTTTGATGTATCAGTTCTTTTATAGCATCAAATACAACACAAAACTGCTGATCGTATTTTTTCTCCAAAGCCTCAATTTTATGCGCTAACTCTTTGTTTGTATCAATGAGTTTTCGGAGCTGAACAAAAGCACGCATGATTGCAATGTTTACATCTATTGCCATGTCACTTTTCAAAATTCCGGATAACATTGCAACGCCTTGTTCGGTAAAAGCAAAAGGTGGATATTTTGCATGTTTTCCTCTTTTTAAGGTCGCAATTTGCGTCCTTAAAGATGTGTATTCATTTTGTGTCAGCTCAAACATAAAGTCTTCCGGAAACCTTCGCAAATTGCGTCTTACGGCTTCTTTCAGTCGTTTTGTTTCAACCTCATACATTTCTGCCAAGTCAAAATCGAGCATTACCTTTTGCCCACGGATAAAATAAATCCGCGACACAATTTCTTCGTGTTTATTTGCTAATGATTTGCTCATTATTTTTTGTATTAAATCCCCAGCTCTTTTTGAAAATGCTGAAGTGTTTCCAACACATTGCACCCTGCATAAATATAATTATTCAAGCCAAGCACTTTAAACGAATCAATCTGCGCTTTCGGGTATCCGGCAAGTACTAATTGCATTTTGCCATTAAGTTTTTCAACAAACTGGGGTACGAGATCTGTGTATTCATCATCAGAACTGCAAAGGACACAAATGTCTGCCTGCGAATTGATACAAGCTTTTGCTCCCTCTTCCATAGAAGAAAATCCGAGATTGTCAATAATCGAAAAACCGGCACAGGCAAAAAAGTTAGAAGCAAACCCCGCACGGGCTTTCCGCATAACCAGATTGCCAATAGTTAATAAAAACACTTTTGGGGTTTTGGCTGCTTTTTCAGTTTTCATCCTCAACATTTCAAAAGCCTCAGCACCTCTGTACTGGCGAAGTGGCTCTGCAATGGCATCCTTTGACTGATTGTTTTTTTTCAGGCAGTTAAACAGCGTGAATTTATCTGCCATTTTCTCTTTTTGATTTGCAAATTGATTGGTTCCAAGCAAAATTTCTTTACGCGTAGCAATGTTTAAGTCGCGCAGGTTTGCCGTTTTCTTAATTTCTTCCTGAATATGCCCTGTTTTAAAAGCAGTGATAAAACCGCCTTTGTTTTCAATTTCGATAAATAGCCGCCATGTTTCTTCTGCAACAGCGTCTGTAAGATTTTCGATATAATACGAACCTGATGCAGGGTCAACAACCTTATCTAAAAAAGATTCTTCTTTTAGAATAATCTGCTGGTTGCGCGCAATACGCTCAGAAAAATCATCGGATATTTTATAACCAAGGTCGTAGGGCTTAACAGCATGAGACCCTGTTCCTCCAATCGCTGCTGCCATAGATTCCGTTGTAGTTCGTAAAAGATTTACAAATGGATCGTACATGGTTTTGTTCCATGATGAGGTTATTGTGTGTATTTGTATTTTAGATGCGTTATCAGAAGTGCAATTATAGGCAGATGCAAGGCCGGCGAAAAGCATTCTTGCAGCACGCAATTTTGCTATTTCAAGAAAATAAGACGAACCAATTGCAAGCGTAAAGTGCATTTGAGACAATATGTCCTCTGCTTTTAATCCGGCAGTAATTAAGCGCGATACGTATTCATTGGCAACAGATAAGGAATATCCCAACTCCTGAACAACAGACGAGCCTGCGTTGTTAAAAATATTTCCTGAAATTGCTAAAATTCTTAATCCGGGTAATGCTTCTTTTACAAGAACAAGAGCGTCTTTCAGGGAGGCAAAATCTGCATTTTCATTCTGATAAAATTTTCCTTTTCTGCTTAAAGAACCAATAGGATCAAAAGTGAAACTCCCTTTAACGTTTGTTTTATCTAAATTTTGAATAGCGATTTCTTCGATCAGCATTTTTATCATTACCAAAGATGTAGCTCCAGATATAAAATGAACACTATGCTTTTCAAGATTCACTCCTTTTAACAAAGCACTGAACTGCGATTGTGTTTCAGGAGTAATATTTTTTGTACTGAAAGCAACTGCGTTAGCTCCTTTCTTTAACGCATCCACAGCTTTATGATTTGCATCCTCAATGTTATCAATAATAATATCCTGACGTATTTCCCATTCATTGGAAATATCTATTCCTCTTGTATAAGGAAAATTACCGGGAAGTATTTCCAGATATTGTTTTCCATCGAGATGTTCCTGCCTGAAATAGGGTTTTACTTTTATTCCGTCAATAGTTTTCCAGACCAGCTTTTTTTCATAATCTGCACCTTTCAGATCTTTAACGATCACTTCTTCCCATTGCTGCGTAGATACAGGGGGAAACTCTTCAAATAATTTTTTCTTTTCCATAGTTTTATATGTGAAGTATACTGTGTTCTATTTTGGATACAAAATTATGATTTTTAAAAACAGAAATTATGATTTTTATTATGGTTTTATAACACAAAAATGAGGAATGAGGAATAAAAAGTTACAAGTTGCAAGTTTAAAGTTTCAGGGTAACTGGGAGTTGAGCTGCCTGTGGCGCTTTGCGACATCGAAACTCAGGTTACAAGTTAACCGCAGGTTGAGCTGAGTCGAAACCAAGGTTGTTGTGATGGTAAAATATTTTTTAAAATGATAATATAATCTTTCAACGACATACTTCTTTTGTTATTTTTGCAGTTTAATTTATCATGTTACAAATAACAACTAAAATATTTTTAAGAATTTTTCTGCTGTTTTTCCTTTTTACAGGAGAAATATCTGCGCAGCAATATCTTTTCAAATACTACTCGCTTGAACACGGGCTGGCACAATCGCAGGTTTTATCCCTTTGTCAGGATAGCAAAGGATATTTGTGGATTGGCACTTATGGCGGTGGACTTAATCGTTTTGACGGTATAAGTTTCACATTATTTTCGCTTTCAGATGGTTTGTCTACGAATACCATTCGTGTTGTTTTTGAAGACAGTAAAAAAAATATCTGGATTGGGTTTACAGATGGAACACTTTGTAAATACGATGGAAAAGGATTTAAAAGTATAACAAAAAATCGCCTCAGTATATTATCAATTCGTGAGGATATAAAAGGAAACCTGTGGATTGGCACCGACAAGGAAGGATTGTATGAATTGAGAGACAGCATACTTGTGCGTGATAAACGATATGACTTTTTAAAAGATGAAACTATCGCTGGTATTTATTGCGATCCTTCAGGAAAACTATTTTTAGCTACCAAGAACAGAGGTCTGGTTGTTATTACCGAAAACAGCCATTATATTATATCTGAAAAAGATGGACTACCCTCTGTAAATGCCATCCAGATTGTTAAAGATAAATTCAACCGGTATTGGATTGGTACAGATAAAGGTTTGTGCAGTTATGATGGAAAAACAGTTACAAGTTATCCTGAATTTTCAGGAAAAGACGATGTTGTTACTGATATTTTAATAGACCGTCACAATACACTTTGGGCAACAACTTTTGGAAACGGAATTATTAAATATTCCTCTGATAAATTTACAAGATTCACAGAGGCAGATGGCTTGAAAGGGAATTATTACAATTGTATGGTTGAAGATAATATGGGATACATCTGCTTTGGAAGTGATGGAGATGGGATTTGTCGCTTTGAGGGAGAACGTTTCAGATATTACAACACAATGACAGGTCTGCCCGGAAATACAATCATGTCTTTATATCAGGATAATGAAGGGAGTTATTGGTTTGGAACTTATGGAAAAGGAGTATGCCGGATTGCAGAAAATAAAAAAGAAATATTTACCAAAAAAGAAGGCTTATGTAGTGATATTATTTATTCGATAATCGGCGACAGCACAGGAGCTATATGGTTTGGGTCTAAAAATGGAGGAATCACAAAATTCTTTGAAGGAAAATTTAAAAGCTATACCGAAAAAGATGGATTACCCTCCGATGAAGCAACTTCAATTACAATAGACCATAACGGTTTGCTATGGATTGGGACAAGACATCATGGAGCCTGTTTGTTTACAGGAAAAAGTTTTATAAAGTTTGGTTCATCAGACGGTCTGGCCTCCATAAATATTACCGGCATTTTTGTAGATAAAAAAAATAATATCTGGTTGGGTTCACAGGAGGGAATTATTAATAAAATTGAACAGGTAAAAAATATCAAAGGACTGAAAGACGACGATATAAAATCATGCTTTAAAATCTCATCCTATACAACAGAAAAACTAAACTCAAGTATTTACACTTTTGCAGAAGACAGACTCGGTAGAATCTGGATGGGCAGTCAGGAGAACGGCGTATTTTCTTACGATGGGCAAACATTTAAAAATTATAATACGCAGGACGGTCTGACTTCTGATTTTATTTATTCACTGATAATAGATAATTCAGATAATATATGGCTTGGGACATCCAAAGGATTAAATAAAATATCGTTGAGCAATAATCTTGAAAAAATTAGTATTCGATATTATGGAATAAAAGAGGGTTTTACCGGAATTGAAAATAATTCTCATGCAGTTATTAAAGATAAAGAGGGGAAGCTGTTGTTCGGCACTGTAAACGGTGTAATGGTATATAATCCTAAAGCAGATACAGAAAACAAAGTAACACCAAAAACAAATATTTCAGACATACTTTTATTTTTCCAGAAACCTGATTGGAACAAATTTTCATCCGGAATTTCTGCGGAAACCTCTCTCCCATTGAATTTGAAGCTTCCACACAATAAAAATTATCTTACATTCAAATTTATCGGTATTGATCTTTCTAACCCTACCAGTGTAAAATACAAATGGAAACTTGAAGGCTTTGATGAAGACTGGACACCTATTACTCCACAAAACGAAGTAACCTATTCGAATTTACCACCCGGAGAATACACGTTTCTGGTAAAATCATTCAATAGCAATGGTTATGGAGATGATCAGGCAGCAACATTCCGTTTTACAATTATTCCTCCCTTCTGGAAAACGTTATGGTTTCGTGTATCTATTGGTGTTGCTGTACTTTTATTAATTTATTTATTTTTCAAACAGAAAGAAATCAGGAATCGCAGGTATACGCGAAAACTTGAAAAATTAGTAAGCGAACGAACAGAAGAAATTGTTCATCAGAAAGGCGAAATCGAAGAAAAAAATTCAGAGCTTGAAGACATTAACAAAAAGCTTGAAAAGCTTTCAATTGTAGCAAAAGAAACAGACAATGCTGTTCTGATTATGGACGCAGATGGTCGCATAGAATGGATGAATGAAGGATTCCTCTCAATGCATGAATACACACATCAGGATTTAGACTGGCTGAAAAAAACATCCGTATCTGAGATAAGCAACTATCCTGAAATAAATGAAGTGTTGAATTTATGCCTTGCATCAAAACAGTCTGTGGTGTATGAAGCTCCCACTACGACACGTTCCGGAAAAAAAATCTGGACACATACGACACTTACTCCGATTATAGACGATAACTACAAAGTTATAAAATTAGTTGCTATAGATTCTGATATTTCCAAAGTAATTGAAGCAGAAGAAAAACTGAAAACTGAAAAAGAAAAAACGGAAAATCTTTTATTGAATATATTACCCTCGGAAATTGCAGAAGAGCTGAAAGAAAAAGGAGAAGCAACGCCCCGGTATTATAAATCCGCCACTATTGCTTTTACCGATTTTAAAGGCTTTACGCTGTTATGCTCAAAAATTTCTCCACACGAACTTGTAAGTCAGTTGCACCAGTTTTTTGCAAAATTTGATGATATTACAAGTAAATATACGCTCGAAAAAATAAAAACCATCGGCGATTCGTACATGTTTGCCGGCGGACTACCATCTGAAACAAAAACGCACCCGATTGAAGTTATTCTCGCTGCACTGGAAATTCAGAATTTTATGAGGCAGATACAAATTCAGAACCGCAGTGATATATGGCAATTACGTATTGGTATTCACACCGGAGAAGTTATTGCAGGAGTTGTAGGAAAGAAAAAATTTGCCTACGATATATGGGGAGATACTGTGAATGTTGCCAGCAGAATGGAGAGCGCCGGAATTCCGGGTGGTGTTAATGTTTCTGAAGAAACACATAATCTTATTAAAGAGTATTTTATTTGCCATAACCGTGGGGAGATTGACGTGAAGCACAAAGATAAAATCAACATGTTTCTTGTAGAAGCAATAAAACCCGAATACTCTGTTGATGGAAAAGGAATTATTCCGACACCTGAATTTCTTACTGAAATTGCTGCAAAAAGACAGGAAGATGTATAACATTACAATTAAATTGTAACCCTCACACCTATTACCATCACATCATCTACCTGCTCAAGTTCTCCTTTCCATTCAGAGAATTTCTTCAATAGAATTTCTTTTTGTTGAGAAATATCGAGAGAAGAAATTTCAAGAAGAATATCTTTCAGTTGTTTGTACTTGAATTTTTTCCCTTTGGAACCTCCGAACTGATCGGCATAACCGTCAGAATACAGATAAACAGTATCTCCTGCTTCCATCTGTATTTCATTATTCGTGTAATTATCAGAAACGCCATCATAGTTTACACCGATGGGCATGTTCTCGCCTTTTATTTCATAAAGGGTTTTATTTTTAATATAAACAATGCCATTGTATGCTCCGGCAAACTGAAGAATATTTGTTTTTGTATCAAGAGAACAAACTGCCAGATCCATCCCATCGTTCACGCCACTTTCACCTCCGGTCTGCCGTAATGTTTCTGTAACTCCTGCATCTAAAAATTGAAGTATATCGGAGGGTTTCGTAAAGTGATTTAATTTCACTGCCTGATTAATTAAATTGTATCCTATCACGCTCATCATACTTCCCGGCACACCATGTCCGGTGCAGTCTACTGCTGAAAAAACAACAATATCATTTACCTTTTCGATATAATAAAAATCGCCACTCACAACGTCTTTAGGGAGGTACAGAATAAAACTGTCCGGAAGACATTTTTTCACATAATAATCCGGGGGCAGAATAGCGCGCTGAATACGTTGAGCATAGTTAATGCTGTCGGTTAATTCTTTTTTCTGATGTGTTATTAAGACTCTTTGGTTTTCTGATATTTTAAAGTGAGATATTATTTCATCTCGCTGTGAAGCTATTTCTTCATTTTTTTGAGATAACTCTTCGTTCTGTTCCATAATCATGTCACGCTGAGATTTGATCTCTTCATTCTGTTGATTCAGCACTTCACTTTTTTGAATAATTTCATTTTTCTGCTGAGCCAAGAGTATATTTGCTTTGTGTTTTTCTTTATAATTTTTTAATATTACAAGTAATAATATAAGTAAAAATAAAGCACTTATTGCAAAAGTTAATTTTTGTGTTTTCTGATGTTTTATTTCTAATTCCTGCTGCGAAAGCAGTACTTCTTTAATTTCAATTTCTTTCTGTTTTTTTTCATTTTGATAAATAGCTTCCATACGAGATAACTGACTATTTTTTTCAGTGTTGACTAAAGAGTCATTAATATTTTTGAATAATATCTGATATGAATATGCCTGATCAAATTTTTTCATCCCTGCATAAGCATTAGCCAGTTCTCTATAAGAATCCATGATATTTTCAAGCAATCCGGTTTCTTGCGCTAAATCCAAATTTTTAACTGAAAAATCAATTGCCAGATAATACTTTTTCTGAATATTGTATAAAGCAGCAATATTTCCTAGCACTACACATTTCTCTTTTTTATTATCTAATTCTTCATATAAATTCAATGCCAGTAAATAATATTTCATTGCCTCTGTATAGTTTTTGCAATTAGTATGAATCATACCTATATTTGTGAAATTATATGCCATACCCTTCTTACTTTTTAAAAACGTATTTATTTTTAATGATTGCTGATGGTAATCAATAGCCGAATTGTAATTTTTAAGTCTGAAAAAAACCGATCCAATGTTGTTATATGAAGCAGCGATTCGTTTTTTATCACCAAGAGCTTCACTTATTTTCCCTGATTTTTGATAATAATCTAGAGCCAAAGATAAATTGCCTTGATAATCGTGAATGTTTCCAATGTTATTTAAAGTTGTAGCAATTCCTTTCTGGTCGTTCAATGATTCGTATAATTCTAAGGTTTTTTGAAATATTTTTAAAGCTGAAGGATAATTTCCTGAATTCAGATGAAGAAGCCCCATGTTATTATTACATGTAGCCATGCCATGGATATTTTTTAAATCTTCATAAATATTCAGTGCCTCTTTATAGCATGTGAGTGCCATAGAAGGCCGACTCTGATCTTCATGATAAAAACCAAACCTGATTTTTGTTAGTGCAATTCCTTTTTTGTAATTTATTTTTTCAGATAGGATTAATGCTTTCTTTAAATATTCTAATGCTATAACTGTATCTGAGAACTCATATATCAAAAAAAGACGATTTAATGCATCCACTTTAATCGTATCCTGCTTTGTTGTTTGAATTATCTGTAAAAGACTGTCTTTTTTTTCCAGATTTTTAGCAAAGGTGTTTCCCCATGCTAAAACAAGTAAAAAAATAATAATTTTATTAAACATAGGATAAGTTAATTTTTTATAAAAATATAAAATTTTCTTAAAAAAACAAAAGCCGCATTGCGGCTTTATGATTAATAAAATGTCGCATAAAATTACAACGTCTTTTTGCGTTTTATAAAATTTTTAAAAAGGATATCATCGTCTTGATCTTGCTGAACACCATCTATTAGCAAGGGAATTAATATTTCTATTTCAGAATCTGTAAATCCAGAAGCAACAGCAAATTTTTTCGCAACTTTTAGTTCGCTTTCTTCAACGATATCGTCAGCAAGAATCATTAAAATGACATCATAAACTTCATCAAAACGTTCTCTTAACTCGTACGCCGGAATATAAGGTTCTGTTTTCTGAGCATTGAACATTACATCAATTTCTGCATCTGTAAAGCCAAACCTGCGACCAATCCGGTGCAATACTTCAACCTCTTTTTCATCAAGATGTCCATCGGCTTTAGCAACGCAAATAAGGTGTATAAAATACGTTTTATTAATCTTTTTTTTATGATGATCGAAAAAGTGTGAAAGATCCATAATTTTAAATTTTAATGTTATGATGCAAAGATATACATTCGACTGAATATTTTATTTTTATCCGATATGATTGTTAGCAATACTTATTAAAAAAGCTGCTTCAGGATGAAACAGCTTTTTTCTTTTACCCTCCAAAATCGTCGAAGGCAATCATTTCTTTAACCAGACGACTATTGTATTTTAGCCATTTTCTAAGCTTTTTATATCTATAAATATAATTTTTGCTGTCTTTTATTCAATGTCATTACAGGATTAAATTTTTGGAAATAATTGCTGATATTATGGGTTTTTATTCAATTAATCATTAAATTTGTATATTGTAACATTTTCATTTTATTTTCTCTGCATTTAACGTCTCTGCTCACACGTAATAATAATATTTTACAAACCCATTGACGCACCGATTATGAAAAAAATATCTATATGCTTATTAATTCTTGCTTTTAGCATTAATATTATTGCGCAGGATTTTTTGATGGACAACACTTCTGTTACTACATGTGCCGGATCTTTTTACGACAGTGGCGGAAGTAGTTCCAATATTGGCTCAAGCGGTGTATGCTTTTTACAGGGGTCTTATAGAAACAATGAAGATTACACAAAAACATTTTGTTCCGGATTAGGGCAAAATCTGTTGTTTACCTTTGATGTACTTGAAATTGTGGGTAACGATTGGCTAAAGGTGTATGATGGAAACAACACAGCCGCTCCTTTATTAATGACTTTAACTTCTGTCAGCGCCTCTCCTTCAATAGTATCATCAGGAACCTGTCTTACTTTTCAGTTTCACTCCGGAGACAATGGAACTACAGGTTTTCTTTCGGGCAATTGCGATAATGGTGGAAATTGGACTGCTTCAATACAATGTGTAACTATATATCCGATAAATATAAGTGGAATAACAAACACGTGCAGTGGAATATTTACAGATGACGGTGGTATATCAGGAAATTATTCTGATAATGTAATTTATACCAAAACCTTTTGTCCTGATGCAGGAAGTTGTGTTAAAATAAATTTTTCTTCTTTGCAATTAGGATCGGGAGATGAATTAAAATTTTTTGATGGGACTTCTGCTGTTGGATCTCCTATATTAACACTAACACAAAGCTCCCCGATTCCACCGTTCGGGGTTTCTTCTAATAGTGGTAATTGTCTTACAGCGCAATTTACATCAGACGGTTCAGGGAATGCTCCCGGATGGATAGCTACTACTTTTTGCCCGCCTAGTTGTGGTACACCACCCAACTGTGCTTCCAACCCTCCTGCAGACAACCAATGTATTAGTGCTACACCTATTTGTAATCTTAATGGTTTTTGCGGAAATACAAGTTCAAGTTATAATTCATTAGACCATAATGGTGTTGATTGGGACAATCTTTCCGGTTTAAATTTTTGTGGCTCAATTGAAAATAATTCATGGCTTTCCTTTATTGCAAACTCCCCTACAGCAGTGTTTAATGTATGGACAATGAACTGCGCAAATAGTGATGGAATTCAGATGGAAGTATATGAAACAACAGATTGCCAAACGTTCACTTCGCACTCTAATTGTGTAAGCGTGGGAACTCCAACTGACTTCACAATTCAAGCTTATAACCTGATGCCTGGAAACTCCTATTATCTGATGATAGACGGTTTTGCCGGAGATAACTGTGATTATATTATTTCTGCTGTCAGCGGTATTAATTATGGTCCTCAAATTACACCGGAACAAACAATTTGCAGCGGGTATTCTGCAACGATTACGGTTACAGGTCTTGAACCCGGTGCCAGTTATACATGGTCTTCTGTCCCTAACGATACTTCAATGGTTATAAACGGGAACTCTGTCAATGTATCTCCGTTGCAGAATACAAATTATTATGTTAGCGTGAGCGGATCTTCTATAAACACCAATTGCTCGCCTGTTAATCAAACATTGCAGACAACTGTGGTGGTTCTACCGGAATCTTCTCCAATGTGTATGCCTCAATATGATTGTGATATATCCATTACTTCTGACAACATAAATGTTTGTTCAGGTATTGGGGTTAATCTTCAGGCAGAAGGCAACATCAATTTTGTTCTTTTATCAAACGATTTTAACGACGGAACAATTGGTCTGGGCTGGACTGCAACTACTGCTGCTACATTTACTAACCCATGCGGATCAAGTCCTCCGGGTGGAGGAACCTATTTATGGATGGGAAATGCTTCTCCTGCTCCAAGACGAATTGAATCGCTTGGTTTTAATGTTTCAGGAGGAGGAATAATAAAATTCTATTTGCGTTATGCAGTTCAGGGAGATAGTAGTCCCTGTGAAGGTCCTGATGAAATAGATGAAGGTGTTACGTTACAGTATTCAAATGACCAAGGGACTACTTGGCAAGCTATTGCTTATTTCAATCCATCCGGTATTGTTGAATCTAATGGAAACTTATATCTTGGACAAAGCACATCGGTTGCAAACGGAGCTACCAATTTTACTACATGGGCGCAATACACATTCCCAATTCCTGCCGAGGCGCAAACGACCTCTACGCGATTCAGATGGATACAGGAAATTAGTACTGACAATGTTTACGATCACTGGGGACTTGACAGTATTTATATCAGCGGGGCAACATTGGCTTCGCAGGTTCAATGGACATCCAATCCCCCCGGATTAAATTTTACAGGGAATATGCTCCCAACTCAATACCCGGAAGTTTCCACTACCTATTATGCGCAAATTGTTGAAGGATATAGTCAGTGTACAGACAGTATCTGCATTAATGTATTAAACTGCCCCAATCTCATTACCGGAACAATATTTCTTGATGACAATCAAAATGGAGTTTTAGATACAGGTGAAGCACCATTTTCAGGGGCTATTGTAAAAATATCACCTACCAATCTTTATTATTCATCAGATAGCAATGGAATTTATAACGCTTATGTTGATACCGGGCTTTTTACTGTCAATATACCAAATCCTCAAGCTCCCTATTCTGTTACATCTCCTGAACAAACAGCATCTTTTTCGGGTAGTAACCAGATAGATTATAACAATAATTTTGGTTTGTATGGAGATTCCTTACAGGATGTTTCAATTTATGTAACATGTAATGGCGCAAACCCCTTTACAGGTGCAGTCTATCATCTTTTCTATCGTAATAATGGAAATTTTGCCATGAACGGAGATATTAAATTTATTTTTTGTCCTCTTCTGGGTTTTCAATATTCTTTTCCTGCCCCGGTTTATACCTCTGCAGATACTATCAGTTGGAATTATTATAATCTTTTACCCGGCGAAACCCGTGAAATTATTATTCATTGCAATGTCGCACAAGTAATTTTTGGAACCCAACTGATTACCTGGGGAATTATTGAACCTCTTTCAGGAGATGATGTATCCTATAATAATGTATTTAAGCATGTGGAAACAGTAACAGCATCTTATGATCCAAACGATAAAAAAGTTAACCCGGATATTTTAACGTATGATTACATTTCTGAAATGAAAAGGCTGGTTTATACCATTAATTTTCAAAATACAGGAACAGATGTTGCTCATAATGTTATCATCCGCGATACTTTATGTGAGAATGTGAACCCTGCTTCATTTCTGATGATTTCAACAAGCCATCCCTGTGTGTGGAATATGCAGGGAAATGGTGTGCTGGAATTTGTATTTAATAATATTTTATTGCCAGACAGTAATTCAAATGAATTAGAAAGTCATGGTTACATTCTTTATAGTATACTACCTGCAGATTCTTTGAATATAGGCGATACTATTTCTAATTTTGCTGATATTTACTTTGATTTTAATAGCCCTGTTCGTACAAACACAGCAATATCTACGGTTGTTGATTCTGCATTGTATCAAACAAAAACTGTTGTATCAAAAAATATCTTAAAGGTTATCCCTAATCCATTTAAAAACCAAGCAGAGTTAATCTATACGCTCGAAGAGAATGCAAATGTTGCTATAGAAATATTCAATATTACAGGAAGCAGATTATTTAACAAAGTATATGGATTTCAAAAAACCGGAATGCATAAAATAGTATTAGATGCAGCAGCATTAGGGAATAAAAAAGGATTGTATTTAATCAAACTGAATGTTGATAAAAATACTATTTGCACAAAAATTGTGATTGAATAAAAGGAATTTGCTTTTTTCTTTTACCCTCCAAAATCGTCGAAGGCAATCATTTCTTTTGGTACACCGAGATCGTCTAACATTTTCAATACTGCCTGATTCATTACTGGCGGACCACAGAGGTAATATTCTATATCGTCCGGATTATCATGTTTGCTTAAATAATTATCGAGAATTACTTTGTGGATAAAGCCCGTGTACCCGGTCCAGTTATCTTCTGGTTTGGGCTCTGAAAGCGCGATATTGAATTTGAAATTTGGAAAATCTTTTTCTATTGCAGCAAATTTTTCTTCATAAAAAATTTCTCTTTTTGAGCGCGCACCATACCAAAATGTAGCCTTGCGGTTTGTTTTTTCTGTATTAAATAAATGGAAGATGTGCGAACGCATAGGTGCCATACCAGCGCCACCTCCGATAAACATCATTTCACGGTTTGTTTTCTGAATATGGAATTCGCCGTAAGGACCTGATATCATAACCTTGTCGCCCGGTTTACGTGAAAAAATAAAAGAAGAACATATTCCGGAATTTACATTCATAAAACTATTCTTAGCCCTGTCCCAGGGAGGTGTGGCAATACGAATATTCAGCATTACGATATTCCCTTCTGCAGGATGGTTGGCCATAGAATAAGCACGATACGTTTCTTCCGGGTTTTTCATTTTTAATCCCCATATTTTGTAGCTGTTCCATTCATCGCGGAATTGTTCTTCCACATCCATATCTTTAGAAAAATCAACCTCGCATACAGGGACATCAATCTGAATATATTCACCTGATTTGAATTTCAGATTTTCGCCCTCAGGAAGTTTCACAACAAACTCTTTAATAAATGTTGCCACATTTCTGTTAGAAACCACTTCACATTCCCATTTTTTAATTCCTAAAACCTGCTCCGGTACAACAATTTCCATGTCTTGCCGCACTTTCACCTGGCAACCTAAGCGCCAGTTTTCTTTCTGCTGTTTGCGTGTAAAAAAGCCTACTTCCGTTGATAAAATTTCGCCTCCGCCATTTTCTACCTGACAACGGCACATTCCACAAGTTCCGCCACCACCGCATGCTGATGGTAAAAATAATTTCTGATTTGTTAATGTATTTAATAATGTTGAACCAGCCGGAACAGATAAAGTTTTATCTCCGTTAATAACTAATTTCACATCACCCGATGGGGTAAGCTTTGCTTTGGCTATTAAAAGCATAACGATTAAAAGCAGAGTAATCATAAGGAATATTATTGTTCCCACTCCTATCATGCTACCAAGTCCTACACTTAAAAGTATCATATTATTTATTTTTTGCTATATTAGGTTTATATTTTATGTCCGAAGTCCAATGTCAGAAGTCGGAAGTCGGAAGTCGGAAGTCCGAAGTTGGTTTATTTACCGCTTACCACTTCCCGCTTCTTTATTTTATTTACTCCCTAGCTCTGTATTGTACAATCGCTCCACTTGTGCTGAGCCTGCCTGCCCTGCTTTAGCAGTGGTCGAAATATGGAGCGATTCCTACAATACCCCTTGCTTTAAATATTTATTCCCATAAATCCCATAAAAGCGATTGCCATCAATCCTGTAATAATAAAAGTTATTCCCAATCCTCTCAATGGCGGTGGAACATTTGAATATCTTATTTTTTCGCGAATGGCAGCAATGGAAACAATTGCCAGCAGCCATCCAAAGCCCGATCCGCCTGAAAACGCCAAAACATCCGGTAGTGAATGATATTCTCTTTCCTGAATAAAAAGGGATCCCCCTAGAATCGCACAATTTACTGCAATAAGTGGCAGAAAAATTCCCAGAGCATTGTAAAGAGAGGGCGAAAACTTTTCAACAACCATTTCCACAAGCTGTACAATTGCAGCAATTACTGCTATAAAAATAATGAAGCTGAGATAGCTGAGGTCAACATCGGCATATTCAGGACCAAGCCAAACCAATGCTCCCGCCTTTAACAAATATTTATCTATTGCCCAGTTAACAGGAGCCGTTATCATTAATACAAAAATAACAGCAATCCCTAAGCCCAGAGATGTTTTTACTGTTTTTGAAACCGCAAGGTAGGAACACATTCCAAGAAAGAATGCGAACACCATATTCTCAACAAAAACAGACTTTATAAAAATATTTAATGCATTTGCTTCCATACCCGTTAATTTTCAATTAAGGTTTTATTTCTACTTCTCTGTACCCAGATGATGAGACCAATAATAATTAAAGCCATCGGAGGCAATATCAGCATTCCATTATCGAGATAACCCGCCTGATAAAATGAATCTGGTATTATTTTAGTTCCCATAAGACTTCCGGAACCAAAAAGCTCTCTGAAAAAAGCAACAATCACAAGAATAATTCCATATCCGATTCCATTCCCTACACCATCTACAAATGAAGGCCATGGCTTATTTCCCATTGCAAAAGCTTCGAGGCGTCCCATGATGATGCAATTTGTAATTATCAATCCGACAAATACTGATAATTTTTTGCTTACATCATATACATAAGCTTTTAAAATCTGATCAACAATAATTACAAGAGCTGCAATCACTACCAATTGAACAATAATACGTATTCGTGATGGAATCGTGTTGCGCAGCAATGAAATTATCAAATTAGAAAAACCTGTTACAATGGTTACAGATAGCGCCATAACAAGTGCAGGTTTCAGTTGTACCGTTACTGCCAGAGCCGAACAAACGCCTAACACCTGAACCGTAATCGGATTGTTCAGATTAAAAGGACCTGTTAATTGGCTGAGTATTTTTTTTGAAAACATACTATATTAAGGATTTAGGATTTAGGATTTAGGATTTATTTTTACTTTTTAAAAAATGCGACATAATCAATAAGACAATCATGCAGCATTCTACTCAACCCGTCGCTGGTTATTGTTCCTCCTGATATCGCATCAACCCCATGCATGTCTTCATCAGGCGCGCCTCCTTTTCTGGCAGCAACAGATTTAAATTCTCCGAAACCATCAAAAATTTGTTTGCCGGAAAATTGCATTTGAAATTTACGCGTGTCAATTTCAGATCCCAAACCAGGTGTTTCGCCCTTATGATCAAAAACAGCTCCCTCAATTGTGTTCATATCATTTCTGAAAGCAATATATCCCCAGATAGGCCCCCATAAACCTTTACCCCGAACAGGAACAATATAAAATTCTTTTCCTTCGCCGGAAAAAATATAAACAGGAAGCTTCCGTTGCTCAGAAGGCTTTTTAACTTCTATAGAAAAATCTATCGCAAATGCATCTCCTTCTGTTTTATCACCTTTATTGGTAACAACCATCGTTTCTGCAATATATTTCTTATACATCTCCCCTGCATTTTGAACTGTAGTTTCTATGTTTGCTGCCATTAATATATTCCGCATTTTCTCTACCCTGATATTATTTTCCTGAGCAGGCTTTAATTGCACTGCAACAACTGTTAATGCCACTGCAACAATAATTATCATTACCGAAGCATATATAAAAATGTATTTGTTACTCTTATCCATATTTTACGATTTAGGATTAAGGATTAGGATTAAGGATTAGGATTTAGATATTGTTACTCTCTTCATTCTTCTGCGAATATTTGCCTGAACAACATAATGGTCAATTAGTGGAGCAAAGACATTCATCAACAGAATTGCGAGCATCATTCCTTCAGGATACGCTGGATTTAAAACACGCAATAAAATTGCAAACATTCCAATCAGTAAGCCATAAATGATTTTACCGTTATTGGTTTGCGCCGCAGTAACAGGGTCTGTTGCCATAAACACCGCACCGAAAAGAAAACCACCCAGTAACAAGTGTGTGAGCGGAGAAACACCCATATAAGCATTTGCTCCGATAAGGTTAAACAGTAATGACATGATAATTCCTCCAATTACTACAGAAAACATGATACGCCAGTTTCCGATTCCTGATATCAATAAAATTCCTGCACCAAGAAGAATCGCAAGTTTTGACGTTTCTCCAATAGAGCCGGGTATCAATCCCATGAATAAGGTAAAATTATCCGGTATTTTTTCTATAGCTCCTTGTGCTGCATGAGACAAAGCTGTTGCACCTGAAAAGCCATCAACAACGCCCTGTCCGGAGGCTAATCCTGAAACCCAGGGTAAGTCGCCGGAAATTTTTGAGGGATATGCAAAAAAAATGAATGCGCGCGCCAGTAATGCGGGATTAAGGATATTCATTCCGGTTCCGCCAAATGCTTCTTTACCTATGATAACTGCAAAAATAGTAGCAACCGCAACAATCCATAAAGGAACGTCAGGGGGCATAACCAGAGGGATAAGCATTCCGGTTACTAAAAAACCCTCATTAACCTCATGATGCCTAACCTGTGCGAAAATAAATTCAACAGCAAGACCGGAAACATACGATACAATAATAATGGGCAACATCTTTAATAATCCGAACCAGAACATTTCAAAAAAACCTGCAGCTTGTCCGATAGAAGAAAAATACTGATATCCGATATTATACATTCCGAAAAGAAGAGCAGGCATCAGCGCAATAACAACAACGCTCATTGTACGTTTCATGTCAATTGCATCGCGGATGTGAGCTCCTTTTTTAGTTACTTTGTCAGAAACAAAAAGAAATGTTTCGAACGCATCAAACGTTGACTCGAACTTTTCAAATTTCCCTCCTTTCCGAAAATTTGGTTTTATTTTATCTAAAATTTTTCTTAATCCCTTCATCTTGCTTTTTATTAATTCATCTCCTTGTATAGCTGGTTCAGACCCTTACGAACTATGCTCTGGATTTCAGTTTTTGATGTACATATAAATTCACACAATGCCAAATCCTCTTCAATGACTTCATAAATTCCGAGTTTTTCCATCAAATCAATATCTTCAATAATAATTGCTTTGAGTAATTGCATTGGCAAAATATCCATTGGTATAACTTTTTCATACTCTCCGGTAATAACCAGCGCTCTTTCGCCTCCGTGATAATTCGTATCAATAACATATTGTTTTCCGGGTATGAGCCACGATAAAAAAGTTTTGGAAAAGCTGTATTTTTTCAATCCGGGCAAAGCCCAGCCAATAAATTCATGTTTATTCCCTTCAGGTATAACTGTCAGTTGCGAATCAAAAAACCCAAGATATCCGTTTGCAGAAATTTGAGTGCCTGTGAGAACATTCCCTGAAATATAACGTACATTTTCGCAAGTGGTATTCCTACTTAAAATAGGCTGAATACATGCTCCCTGCTTTGTCTTTACATATTTTGAAATAGTTTGTTCCGATCCGGTAACCGCAATAATTTTACTGACATCATACACAGAGTTGTTGAAAAACCTTCCAAGCACTAATACGTCCTGCGGATTAAGCGTCCAAACAATTTCATCTTTGTTGATCGGGTCTGTATGATGTATTTGCACACCCGGATTTCCGGCAGGATGCGGACCAATATATTCTGTAATAACAACCCCGGGTGCAGTTGAAAAAACAGGGGCTACAGGCTTTTTCCCATTCACGCCCAGATGAATTTTTCCTTTTGTTAGTTTTGATAAAACTTCTATTCCTTTATGAAAATCTTTTTCCTGCCCGTGCATTATAAAATCATAATCTGGCGAGAGAGGAGCTGTGTCAAAACAGGAGATAAAAATTGCTTTGGGTTCACGGTTCAGATTTGCAGTAATTCCATAAGGACGTTGCTTAAGGAAAGGCCATAACCCTGATTTTAGCAAAAGCTCTTTTAGCTCCTCTGCTGAATAATCCTTTAACAGTTTCAACGAATAAGATTCAGAAGAAAAAATGCCATCCGATTCGATTACAATATCCAGAATAAGTCTTTTTTCTCCTCTGACAACTGCTTTAACAGTACCGCTTACAGGGGATGCAAATAGAATTTCAGGTTGATCTTTGCTAAAAAAAACTGGAGTTCCACATTTTACAACATCACCTTCCTTTACCAGCATTTTAGGAACCAGCATGGGAAAATCTGAAGGACGAAGCGCAAATAAACGGATGTCTTTGGGTTCAAAAAACTCTGTTTTAGCTGATCCTGCCAGATTGATGTTCAATCCTTTCTTTAATTTTATTTGTTGAGGCATATTACCTTCTTTGTTATTTATCAAAATAAGTTTTAAAATTATTTTTTCGAGAAAAAGATATGAATGATTTTAACTCAAAATTTTTGCTAAAACTATTAAAAAAAAAGAATACTGCAAATTCAAAATTTTTGATAAATATCATGAAGAATAAAATAACATCTTTCTGAAAAATATTAATTTTGAAAAAAATATTTCCATGCTATGCTGAAAGTCCTTATTCCTGCTATCGTTTTATTAATTTTAGCCTTTTTGGGCTTTGCTATAAAAATGTTTTTCATAAAAAACGGAGAATTCAAAAAAACCTGTAGCTCTGTAGACTCAAAAACCGGTAAACGGATAGGTTGTGTTTGCAATGGAGAAGATGATGAAAATTGCGTTAATTACGAAGAACATCACGGCAAGAACTAACAATCATTTCCCTAAACAGCATTTTTTGTATTTTTTCCCACTGCCACAGGGGCATGGGTCGTTGCGTCCGGCTTTAACAAATTCTTGATCTGTGTTTCCCAAATCAGATAAATTTTTATAGTCTTTGGTTTCATCATAATCTTCTTCTTGATACTCTGATTCTAAATCATTATTGCTATTAGAATACCACTTTTTTATAAATTGATCATATCTTTCAAAAATAGAGGATTGAAATTTTTTTGTATCCTTAACAACAACAGAGTTGATGTCTTTTTCTACAGTTTCATAAGCCCCACTCACACTTTCATTCACAATTTTGAGATCATACATTTTTTTAATAAGGGGCATAAGTTCTCTTCCTTCAAAAGAAATAACATCTCCAATCATTAAACCTAATAAATCTGTATCAAGTATGTTTTTGTTTTTTTTATTTTCGATGAAAAATTCAAATACTTCTTTATACCATGCGACCACGTCCTCTCTTCTTTCCTTGTCGTGAAAATATATTTCAGAAATAGCTCCGGACACCATTGATTTCAAATAGGTAAGCAGGTTGGGCTCTTTCATAAAAGAACTAAATACATCAAGCTTATCCCTCCCAAGAATTGCTAAGTCTTTCTGGAAAAAATCAGGAAGCATATCTCCGAAATAAAAATCATTATATTCATCATTTTGTCGTAGTATTTCTAGAACAACCGGGAGGCTTTCTTTTGCGCCCATTTCTGTTAATAAAAACAAAGCATGAATAATGAAATCAAGAGAAATATCCACTGATTTTTGGATTCTTTTGAAACCTAAAAAACTATCCCAGATGAAATTTTCTAAATCTTTAATTGCTGTTTCTCGAGGCAGGGAAAGAATTGTTTCAATAATTTCTTTTTCAATCCATATATCACAGAAATATAATTTTTCTATTTCAGGATGCGTAAACACAGGCTTTTCCCATGTTTTTTCTTTATCATAAATGGGTGTAATATACTTGGGTGTAATGGAGTTATCCTTTGCAAAAAATGGCGATTTTGAAATGTTTTCAGCAGTATTTTTCATTATTAAATTAAAACAAACATCCCTTTCAGAAGAATCGGGAGCAGCCCTGTCCAGTATTTCAAATTTTACCCAGGCAGAACGGTTATCTCCGATGCCAACAAAATATTGTACGATAATAAAATAAAAACTTAATATTTCTGACATGTGAAAAATATCTCTTTCGGGGTATAATTCATTTATATTAAATTTATTTTCAAATAAGTCCGGTATAAGATTATATTGTTTTTTTTTAAGATAACATCTTGACAACTGAATTTTCCCGAATAAATAATCAGGATGCTCTTTCACCATAAGCCTTGATGTTTCTTCATATTTATCAAGTTCCCCTTTTAATTGGTAGGCTATAGCGAGATAATTTTTTAAAACAGGAACATGAGGATATTTTTCAATCAGGTCTTTTATTTTTTTTACGACTTTTCCTTTAGTTTCTGTAACTTCATAGTGTAATTCTTCTATTTTTTCATTCAACTCGGGCTGTTCCTGATAAGTTAAGATAGGCTCTTTTGTTATGGAAAAAGGCAGGTTTTTCATTTTTTTATTATTTTTTTACATTTTTAACCGCAAAATCAATTCTCCGAACTGTTTCTTCTTTTCCCAATAAAGCGAGCATGGTAAACATATCAGGACCGGTAGCCGCGCCAACGATGGCCACGCGCAAAGCATTCATGGCCTGTCCCATTCCGATTTGTTTTTCCTGAACAAAAATATTGGCAGCATCGTGTGCTTTCTCTGCTGTGAACTCAGGCATAGAGGCAAAAACAGCCGCTAATTCTGTAAGCAATGCAGGAGAATTATCTTTCCACTTATCTTTAACTGATTTTTCATCAAAAGACTCGGGCGCAATAAAAAAGAACGATGATTTTTCCCAGAAATCCGTAATAAAAATCATGCGCTCTTTAACCAAACCAATTACACACTCAATATAATCATCTGTACTGCAAATTCCTTTTATTATAAACATGGGCTTGAAAATTTCAAGTAATTCTGCATTTGATTTTTTTGAAAGATACTGATGATTAAACCACTTTGCTTTTTCAAGATCGAATTTCGCGCCTGCTTTACTCACACGCTCTAAAGAAAAAGATTGAATGAGCTCTTCCATGGAAAATAATTCCTGCTCTGTTCCCGGATTCCATCCAAGAAAAGCAAGAAGGTTGACTACTGCTTCGGAAATATATCCCGATTCTCTGTATCCAGACGAAATTTCTTTTGAGGAAGGATCTTCCCATTGTAAAGGGAAAACAGGAAATCCGAGACGGTCGCCATCGCGCTTGCTGAGCTTTCCGTTTCCATCGGGCTTCAGCAATAAAGGCAAATGAGCAAATTGCGGCATATCATTTTCAATACCAAGATAGCGATACAACAAGACATGCAGAGGAGCAGAAGGAAGCCATTCCTCGCCGCGTATCACATGCGAAATCTGCATCAGAAAATCATCAACAACATTCGCGAGATGATAGGTAGGAAGACCATCCGATTTAAAAAGAACCTTATCATCGAGCAGAGCAGACTGAACTTTTACGATGCCGCGAATTAGGTCATGAACAATAATTTCTTCATTTTCAGGAATTTTAATTCGTATGACATAAGGCTCTCCTGCTGCTATTTTCTGCGCTACTTCATCTTTTGAGAGCGTCAGAGAATTTTTCATCTGCATTCTGGTTGCCGGGCCATACTGAAATGGTTGCTTATTTGCCTCGTGTTGTTTTTTTATATTTTCGAGTTCTTCAGGTGTATCAAAAGCAAAATAGGCATGATTATTTTCAATAAGCCGGTCTGCAAACTGCCTGTATACGATTCTTCTTTCGCTCTGCCTGTAGGGTGCATGCGGGCCTCCAACGTGAACCCCTTCGTCAAATTTCAAACCCACCCATGCGAGCGCTTCTACGATATATTCTTCTGCTCCCGGTACAAACCGCGTCTGGTCTGTGTCTTCAATTCGTAATATAAAATCGCCTCCGTGCTTTTTCGCAAACAAATAATTATAAAGAGCGGTTCTTACGCCACCAATATGAAGAGGACCTGTTGGGCTTGGCGCAAAGCGCACACGTACTTTTTTTTCTGACATATTTTTATTTTTAGGACAGCAAATATAAAAGAAATTACGGCAAGAAAATAATTCTTTTTTTGGAAAATGTCAGGAAAATTTTGTGACTAATCATGCTTAACCCTTAAAAAAAACCAATAAAATAGCCCCTGTCATTTTTTTATTGGATATTAAGCTCTCATTATTAATTTTGCAATCTTATTAAAATATTAATTATGGCTAAAGTATCAGACATTTCAAAAGGAACATTTGTTCGCTACAATGGAGAACTTGCTGCTGTTCTGGAATACGAACACCGCACTCCTGGCAACCTCAGAGCATTTTATCAGGTTAAGCTCCGCAATATTAAAAGCGGAAAACTTATCGAACAGCGTTTTCGTCCAGACGAAGAAATTGAGCACGTTAGGGTTGAAGTTAAAGAACAACAGTATTTATACAAAGAAGGCGATACCATTGTTTGTATGGACAACAGTACCTACGAGCAGATAAATATTCCCAAGGAAGTTTTTGGAGAAAGCTTTCAGTTTTTAAAAGAAGGAATGACCATTCTGATTTCTTTTGATGGAGATAATCCGGTATATGCAGAACCTCCTGTTGCTGTTGAAATGGAAATAACCTATACAGAACCCGGAATTAAAGGCGATACTGCAACGCGTACATTAAAAGCCGCAACTATTGAAACCGGAGCTACAGTTAGAGTTCCGCTTTTTATTAATATTGGCGACCGTGTAAAAATTGATACACGAACTGGCGATTATATAGAAAGAGCAAAGTAATGGACAATACATTAAACCCAAAACCCTTATGATAGAATGCTCTGAAAGTAAAATGGAACGGCTAATCGTTCATTACATAGGTAACAAACACAATGAGGAGCTGTGTCGTTTTTCAAATTCTTTGCTGAAAAAACTCCCCGAAGCAATTGAAGAAATTCTTTGCAGGTATTTTTTATCCCCTTTTAAAACAAACGAATACTATCATCTTACACACGAAAGCGACCTTAATCTGAATGAGATGTATACGTATGCCTGTGAGATTTTTGATAACACAGCGGACTTTACGGATGTAAGCAAAAAAATTGGAAAGCACTTATACGAGCAGGCTACCCATCCAAAAATTAAAGGCGGGGAATTTTATGCAGCATACTTTTCAAATTGCATCGTAGATGGAGAAGAAACAGAAGCAATAGGTTTGTTTAAATCAGAATCGAAAGATACGTACCTTCGTGTTATGCCGGAAAAGGATTCGTTTAATATATCAAGCGAAGAAGGAATCAATATTTCAAAATTAGAAAAGGGCTGTCTGATTTTTAACACAGAAAAAGAAAAAGGTTTTCTTGTCGCAGTTGTGGATGCAGGAAGCAAAGGAAATGAAGCGCAGTACTGGAAAGATCATTTTCTTCATCTTAAAAATCGTTCCGACAGTTTTCATCACACAAAAAACATACTCACACTTTGCAAACATTTTGTAACAGATGAAATGCCTGAAAAATTTGACCTAACACGCGCAGATCAGGCCGACATGCTTAACAAATCTGTAAAGTTTTTTAAGGAAAATGAAAATTTTGAAATGAAAAATTTTGCGCAGGAGGTAATGCAGGAACCTGAGGTAATAAAAGCCTTCAAAGACTATAAAAAACAATTTCAATATGATCAGGACATAGAGTTTGAAGATAAATTTGAAATATCAAAACCAGCGGTAAAGAAGCAGCAGAAAATTTTCAAAAGCGTTATTAAACTTGACAAAAATTTTCACGTGTATGTTCACGGAGACCGCGAACTTATTGAAAAAGGCTATGACGAAGACACTAAAATGCACTATTATAAATTGTATTTTACAGAAGAGGAATAGAGGGAAAAAGATTTTATAAAAAATCACTCAATTCTACTGAGCTTTATCAAAAAAAAGACTTTCTCGAATGGAAAGTCTTTATAATGTAAACCAAGGCAATGATGTTTTGTATCAAGCTAATTTATTAAAAAAAAATCAAATATTATTCTTCTGTCCTAGCAGGATTTCTGAAATAAATTTTTCCTTCAACAAATTCCTGAAGCGATATAAGAGAAGGTTTGGGTAACTTTTCATAAAAACGGGATATTTCAATCTGCTCACGATTTTCAAAAATTTCTTCAAGATTATCAGTGTAAGAGGCAAATTCTTCCAGTTTTTTGGTTAACTCCTCTTTCATTTCCACAGAAATCTGGTTGGCTCTTTTAGAAATAATAACAATAGACTCATAGCTGTTTCCTGTTTCAATGTTGAAATTTTCAACATCTCTTGTGATTGTAGTAGGAGACGCGGTTGTTTTTTTATAATCCATAATACAAATTTTATTGATAATTTTTAATTTTCTTTGATGATGAGGTAAACATACTTTCCGCTTCTTTGATATACTTTGAAGTGGGGTATTCGTCAATTAAAATATAATATTCATTTAAAGTATTCTGATACCTTTCTTTTTTCTTCTTTTCAATACTGTTTTCTGCGAGTAAATAGCAGGATTTCAAAATAAGATACATGATTTCTTCTCTGTATTGTGAGTCGGGATACTCTTTCATCATGTTTTTCAAAGCAATGATTGCTGCTTTATAATCTCCTAATTTATAATAAAGGGTTGAACCATGATAAGCCTTTTTTTCGAGCTTTGCACGAAGCACATCAATTATTTTATTGCAGGAGTCTACCCGTGAGCTTAATGGATACTTATCGAGATATAGCTGAAAAGATTCAATTGCTTTATAGGTATACATCTGATCCAAGCTGTATTCCGGAGACTCAAGATAAATGCAAAAAGATGAAAGATATTCGGCTTCTTCCACATGACGGCTGTTGGGAAAATTCTTGGCGAAAAATTTAAAATGATAGGCTGCCATTATATACTCCTGAAGAGAATATTGGCAATATGTATAATAATAATACACTTCTTCTCCCCTTGCCGTTCCTTTATAAATATTTATTAATTCTTCAAAAAGTGCAGAAGCTTTGTAATAATCCTTTTTTTCGTAATATTCCTTGGCTCTTTTATACTTCAGCTCAAAATCAGAACTTTTCAATAATTTCTGATATTCGCTACAGGAAGCAAGGAATACAACAACTAAAGCTAATCCTATAAAAAATTTCCAATTTTTAAACATGGGGTGCAAATATACAATATAGTTTTGAAATACAAAAACGTAATAAACAAGAATTTATTACTTTAAAAAAACATCGGCAAAGATAAAATCCACCCTGTAGTAATATGACCCGTTGCGTGGTCTAACTGTGAACCAAAAAGACTGTGCGGGATTGAGAAAATAATCAGGGTAACGATAGCTGCAATTATTACAAGCGCCGGTCTTTCTTTTTTCATATTATAAATAACCGCTACAATCCAAAAAATAAAAGATATCAGGGTTTTATTATCTGTAAGATCAAATCCAAAAGGAATTCCGCTCCAAAAAACGCCAAATGCATATTTCTGAACAATAGGTCCAAAAACCAAACCACCCAGAATAAGACTTAAAAGCGTTATCATCCCGAAAACACGAAATTTGTAATTACCAAATATAGCCAAAAAGCCTGTAAAATTTGATAAAAGCATTGCCAGAAAAATAAAAAGAATATGAGCAATAAGCCAGTGTGTCGGTACATTTCCTTTAAATCGAATTACAACAGGACTATCTTTTGTTACATCCGTAGAAAGCGTTCCGTTATAAACCTGAATATAATATTGCAATTTCCCGGCAGGAGGCTGAGAAGGAACAACAACTGTAAGAACATCGCCTTCCCTGTTAAACGGGATAGTGTCAAATGCTTTATCTGTTGGAAATTTTTTATATATCAAATTTGCAGACAATGTTAACTCTTTCCTTTCTATCTTTAATATGCAATCTGTTGTGTTATTCGAATGACTGCGGGGTAAAGAAAGCTGGTAACTTTGGTCATTAAAAGTAAAAGAAACTTCTTTGGTATAAGTAGGACCTGTCATTCTCTGGTAGAAAACAGCTCCGGCAGTCAATAAAATCGCCAATATGATACTGATGATGGTTTTTCCTTTCATAGGGTATAATTAGAGTTTATTAGAGTACATGAATGAAAACAAAAAGAAATAAGTTGATTCTTATTATTACTGACATTACGCAAAATGTATTTTTATTAACCAGTCGGAAGCTTGAAGCTCGTAGCTCGAAGCTCGAAGTTGGAAGCTCGTAGCTCGAAGCTCGAAGCTCGAAGTTGGAAGCTCGAAGCTCGAAGCTCGAAGCTACTTCCAACTTCCAACTTCAGGCTTCCGGCTTCCGGCTTCAGTTTCTTCAATTTGCGCAATATCAGATATTATATTTATTTTAAGACAAATTTCGATGATCCAATCAGGTTTCCGTCTGTAAAAAGGTCAACAATATATGTACCCGGAATTAATTCCTGATTATTATCCCAGAAAATACAAAGTTCAGCATTTTTCCCATCATAATCTACTTGACGTTTTGCAGAAAAAACAATAAATTCATTACCAAATTTAAACAAATTTTGTTCAGAAGTGGCAAGAACAAGTCCATCCGGTCGCGCAATACGCAAATAAACATCTTTTGTCCCGGTAAGCGCAATTTCATTTTCAGTAAGAATAAAACAGACCTTAACTTTTTGTACTTTTTTAGCTTTGGTAATAGCTTTTCCTCTTTTGTTTAATCCGTCAGTTACTATGTTTACAGCTTTAATTACTGAAGCAATGTTCACTTTGGTTTCCAGCTCTTCTTTTTTTTCTGTTAGTTCTTTATTTACGGTTTTTTCCTTTTCAATATCCTGCTTGACTTTTACATTCTCAGCTTTTAGGCCCTTGTTGACCGTATTCAGAGAATCTATCTGAACGACATAATGCCGCATTATTTTTCTTAATGTTTCAACCTCATCTTTATATTGCTTTATTTTTGCAGCAGTAGTACCTTTTAATCCCTGAATTTCTTGAATCATTTTCTGAATTTTTTCCTTTTCTTCTTCCAACTGCTTGTTCAGGTGCGAATTATTTGACTTCATAAACTTGTACTGATCAAGCATATCATTAAGGTCTTGCGTAAGTCTTGCCCTTTCATCATTTGTGTTTTCCCTGATTTTAATTATCTCTTTCAGGTAAACAACCTTCTGATTTTTCAACTTCCACGAAAGAAATCCGATTACCCCTATTAAAAGGGCAATAGAAACCAGATAAATGATATGATACTTTCTGAACCCGGTATTTTTTTCTTGATTCTCCATTATTTGTTTTAAAATCGTGGGCAAATTTAATTTTATTTTCTGAATTTCATTACAAACAATTTCAGCAAACATTAACATCCAATTAATTAAATGTTTATTTATGGAGTATAAAATCAGAAAAAACAATATTGATTTTCGAACTTTAAGTCTACTCCGAAAACCCCATAGATTAAAATGCCACTAACCTGCCTGTACTGTCGTTTCGGCAGGCAGGAACACGAACCTGTCTGCCTGACAGCTACCGTGTGGACACAAATATGTGAAGTGTTTTTATTGAGGTGTTTGATATTTTTAATATATTAAGCCTACTCTGAAAATTAATTAAACCTAATATATGACACGAATTTCACGAACTTGCCTGCCTGCCTGTTTACAACAGGTAAATTTACTACAGGTAAATTTACACTAGGTAAATCAGCCGATTTATCAACTGAAGTTGACAAGGCAGGTTCGTGTAATTCGTGTCAAAAATACTTTTTGGAAAGGACTTAATAAAAAAGATGTGTCCACACGGTAGCTGCCTGACAGGCAGGAACTCAAAAACCCACAAAACATTAATAATCAATAATGTGTTTTTTGTGAAAGCTCTCAAGCTCTGCATGATTTTGTGATTTTGTGGCGAAATGATACTTTTTGGAGTGGATTCAACTTTTATCTTTCAAACAAAAATTGTATCTTTACAATATCTTTAAATCTCATTATGTTTAAACTACTTTTAAACGGTTTTCTAATTTTATTATTTTGCACTGCGGGCTTTGCACAGAAACCCTTTTACCTGAATTATAAGTTCCGTCTTTTTAATCCAAAAGGACAAATTTTAACACGCGACAGTCTTGCGTTCAATACGCTGTTTCTGATTCCAAACCCCGGCATTATTGTACATTCCTCCATGTGCGACACCTCGCATTATTTCTCTGCCAAAATCCGTACAACATGGCCTATTTTCAGGCTTGTATGGAATCGTTACAATGAAATTATGGAATTCACGGTTGATCATATAACAAATGGAAAAACGATTATTATTGATTCACTTATTTTCTCTGCAGGAAAATTTTATATTGAAGAATACGATGATAAAACCTGGTGGAAAGGTCTGAATATAAAAATCAGGGAAGACGCTGAAAGCATCCATTTAGAAAAATTTTCATTGAATGATTTTACCACAAAAGAAACCCTGATGAATGATAAAAAATTTAAAAAGGTTAAACTTAAATAATAAGAGATGAAAAACATACTATTATCAGGATTATGTTTAGTGTTTGCATTAAGCATTTCCGCTCAGGAAGCAGATTTTGAAGCACCGATTAATCCGGATTTTCTGAAATATCAAAAAAATATTTACGAAAACAAAATACCTGCATTTAGCGAACTCGGGCATCCGTTAAATGAAATTCCTTTATATGTAAAACCCGATTTCACAAATTATTTAAAACAACAGGAGAATAAGTCAGTTATGTTTGATGCTGTATATGATATGCGTAACCATGGGCTGCTCACTTCTGTGAAAAATCAAGGAAACTGCGGAGCTTGCTGGACATTTGCATCCATTGGTTCGCTTGAATCGTACAGTATAAAAACAGGCTTTGGCACATTCAACTTTTCCGAACAAAATGTACGTACCTGTCATGGATTTTATCTTGACCCCGCTAGTGGAACCTGTTCGGGAGGAAATCCCAAAAAATCTGCTGCCTACTTTACGCGAGGCGATGGTCCGGTTTTAGAAACTGCCGATCCCTATAATACCAACTCGCAGCAAACATGCAATACTACGCTGACTCCTGCTGCAAATGTTAACAATTTTTGCATTTTACCGGGAACACAAAATGTAATAAAACAGGCATTGCTTGATTATGGCGCATTGTACACAAATATGATGTATTCAAGTGCTTATTTGAACTCATCAAATAACACGTATTTTTATGCAGGAACAGAAGGAACAAATCATGCCGTATTACTTGCCGGATGGGACGATAACAAAGTTACAGCAGGGGGTACAGGCGCATGGATTATCAAAAACAGCTATGGCACAAGCTGGGGAGAAAACGGTTACTTTTATGTTTCGTATAATGATTCTGCCATTTTAACTACAAATGCTTATTTCCCATCTATCGGCAACTATGATGCATACGAAGAAATTTATATGTACGATGAATTGGGATGGATTTCCAATATTGGCTATACGTCTGAAGTTGCCTACGGTTTAATAAAATTTATTGCTGGTAGTAACGAAAAAATCACAAAAGTCGGAACTTATATAAATTCAGCAGGAGCAAGCATTTCGTTTGAAATATATGATACAAAAACAGACAACACCCTGAGCGGACTGCTTGCAAGTGTACCAGAACAGCAGTGTGCATGGCCGGGGTATCATACATTTTCACTTCCGCAACAAATAAATATTAGTTCCGGAAATGATTTTTACATTAAAGTACGATATAATACACCCGGATATAATTATCCACTTCCGATTGAAAGACTTTCCACTGATTATGCCGAACCTCAAATAGCAGATGGCGTGTGCTGGGCCAGTTCTTCCGGTACAACATGGACTGCTTATGGCGCATCACAAGCAGGAAAGGAAAGAGACCTTTGCATCAGAGCATATACCTTACCACAAGGAACAGATGAAAAATTGCTGTTGTCAAAAACTGAAACAGTAGAAGTATTCCCGAATCCTGCACAAAATGCTTTTACCATTAAATCAGATGTTGGCGCTATTATCAAAATTGAAATGATGAATTCAGAAGGAAAACTAGTTAGCAAAATTGAGCCAGACCAACAGAATACAAAATTTGAATTTAATACATCAGCTCTTTCTTCTGGCGTATATTTCCTTCGTATCGTAACAAAAAATAATACTTATTTCAGAAAAATTACTTTGATTGAATAAAGATATAAAATAATTTTTGAAGTGATAAATGTTGTAGGTTTTTCCAATATTAACCCCAAAAAAAAATTTATTGTATAGAAACAAATCAAAAATAATAACAAATTAGAGAAGAGAGCCAGACCTCCCTAAATCCATAAATACTACAGAAAACTCCAAACCGCCATGTCCGCGTGTGTATGTTTTTAAAGACGATGTTACAATATCATAACTGACACGGTACATTATATTTTTATATTTACATCCACCCATTAGAATTACAGCATCTTTTAATCTGTAGGAAACACCCCCAGTAAATGCTAAATCCGGTGTATAATTATAAATAGAGGATATACCTATATTTAATTCATAATTATTACTTTGTTTCATAATTAGAATTTTCGGATCAAAAAACAAGTTGTCATTATAATTTACCCTTGTCCCACCAATAAGGATAAAACGAGGAGACAATCTTGATTTTCCGTTTTCCAAAAATGATTCTTTAGGGTAAGTGCAATGCATAATTGCAAAACTGGTATAAGGATTAAACATAACTTCTTTTTTTGTTCGTTCAAAATTTACACCCAGATTTACCTCTGGCATCAGGCGGTTGTAACGGTCTATTACCTCACCACTTGGAAGATCAGAATTAAATGCGCCATTAATATATTGCGAGTCGAAAGAAAGCGCATTTTTCTTTATATATTTATAAATCATTCCTGCTTGTAAACCCACTGAAAGAATCATTTCCTTTTCGAAAAAAGATGTAACAAGATACGACCCTGAAATAACAAAATTGAAAGTATTGAAGGACTTTACCCCATCATCATTCAGCATATAGGCTCCAACTCCATACTTGTTATTAATACGTTTTTCGCCGGTAAAGGATGCCATCGAAAAATTAGGAGCCATTGTTCCCCATTGGCTTCTGTATTGCGTTGCCACTCGCAGGTCTGTATCTGGGAACACACCTGTTTGCGCAGGATTATAAATGATTGGAGATGCATAATATTGTGAGAAATGCGCATCCTGTGCCCTAACAAGAACAACCATCAATAACATTACAAAAACGATTGAAAATTTCCTGAAAAACTGAGTCTTACAAAGCTTTTTCAAATATATTCGTATTGATTTCATAATTCTTTTTTTATCTAATTAATGTAAAATTCCCGGATTTCACGTATTCTTTATCATCTATGGTTACTGCATTAACAGTATAAATGTATTCACCTATTGGTTGATCTACGCCATTCTTTTTCCCATCCCATCCAATATCAGGATTGTCTGTTTCAAAAACTATTAACCCCCATTTATTGTAAACACGGAATAAAACAGTTTTAAATGGTCCTCCTCTCACGTATAAGAAATCATTTAACCCATCTCCGTTGGGCGTGAACCCTGTTGGAGCCTTTGGTGGGAAAATTGTTCTGTCATCAATAATGATTTCTTTTACCATCGTGTCTTTACAACTGTATTGATTTTCCACGTACAGAATAACATGATAGGTTCCTATTGCATCATAAGTATGCGACTGATTCTGTTGTACAGAGTTCGGAGAATTGTCTCCAAAATTCCATGTCCATGAATTGACACCGGTAGAAAGATCAGCAAATTCTACAGGAACATTCACTTCATGAATTAAACCAAGAATATCAAAATCAGCTAAAGGAACCGAGTAAATCACTAAAGAATTTGTAATGGAGTCGCGGCATCCCGTTGCAGATGATGTTACGATTAAAGACACGTTGTACGTTCCGGGTGAAGTATAAATATGCGTTGGATTTGATGTTTCTAATGAAACACCATCTCCAAAATACCATTTCCATGAATCAATTGTTCCACCATTGAATGTAGAAATGTCTGTAAAACTTATTGGTGGTCCAAGGCAACTGTTATTAAAAGTAAATCCGCCAAGTATCGTATTTGCAGATACCATTTGGGTTGCTGTATCTGAACAGTTAAGCGAAGAAGAAACAATCAGGTTAACTTCAAAATCTCCATTTGTAGTGTAAGCATGTTCTGGATTCTGATATGGAGATGTTGCATTATCGCCAAAATTCCATGCCCAGGAATTAATAGTATTACCGTTCGGAATAGAAGCATCTGTGAATGCTACGGTAGATGTTGCACAATTAAAGTTAAAAGTAAATTCAGCATCTGGTGGTGGAGAAACCGTAACCTGCTTTATCAACTCTGCCACGCAACCTGCCGCGCTAACGGCACTAAAGCTCACATCGTATGTGCCATCCGTTGCATATAAATGCGATGGGTTATGTGCATTTGATGCGCTGTTGTCGCCAAAATTCCATAACTGCGATACAATTGTACCTAAAGAAATAGATACAATGTCAAGGAAACGTACACTATCTCTGTAACACCCGGAGACTACTTCAAAATCAACTATTGGTACGGGATTAACAAATATACTTTTGTTTATAGTATAATCGCAACCCATATCCGAACTCACGGTTAATGTTACATTATGATAACCCACGGTATCATACGTGAAGCTTGCATTCTGTGAAGAGGTATTGTTCCCGTTTCCAAAATCCCAGAACCAAGCTGTTGCATTGCCTGATAAAAGAGTCGTGCTGTCAGTAAAATCAATTTCCGTAAATTGGCATGCCCCGGAATATGTAAAATACGGAATTAAAGGAATCACAAGGGAGACATGTAACGTGTCGTTTACAGAAGCGCAAGCCATGTCATTTGTAGAAGACAATATCAGGTCAATTCCGGTTAATGCGGTATCAGCCGGGCTTAAATAATAAATAGTATTAAACGCCGTATCTGTTGGTGAAAATACCCCGGTGCCACTGGAAGTCCATTCTACACCAAACAAATTACTCCCGGTTCCGGAAATAACAATCGAATCTGATGCAGAGCATATCTGGATATCATTTCCAGCAAATACAGATGGCGGTTGAATAATGTTTACTAAAATGGTATCCGAAGTGTTCGAGCAACCATTATTAATCGTAGAAGTAAGAATAAAGCTTACCTGCCCGAGCAAAGAGTCAAACGGGGTAACATGGTAACTTACTAAAAGTGTTGTGTTATCAGGTGTAAACGCACCTGTTCCTGCTGTTGTCCACATTCCTGTTCCATTTCCGGATATTACTCCTGCCAAAACAACAGAATCTGATGTTGCGCAAATTTGCTGGTCTGTTCCTGCTGAAACAATTGGTGATTGAGAGAATGTTATTCTCATCGTGTCTTCAGCCGCAACGCATGCAATACTCCCTGTTGTTGAAAGAAGAAGCATTATTTGTCCGGATGCACTATCAGCCGCACTTGGGAAATAACCCGCTGTTAACGTTGTTGCATCAGGAATAAACAAACCGCTACCAGTGGTGCTCCACAGAATACCTGTTGCATTATCATAAGAAGCCGCAGGATATACAGTATCTCTTTCTGAGCATACTAAAATATCAACTCCGGCGTTAGCCTCTGGAACAGGTTCTATGTTAATTCGAACGGTATCTGTTCCGGCAACGCAACCATTATTATTAGTAGAAGTAAGCGCTAGCAATACGTAACCAAGGGCTGAATCAACTGCACTGAAATGATAAACAGCATTCAAATCAAAATTATCGGGTGTAAAACTTCCCATGCCGGTTGTAGTCCATTGACCGGTTCCGCTGCTGCTGATAACATTTCCATTCATTATAGCCGTATCAATATTCGCACAAACCTGCTGGTCTGATCCCGCAAAAACAAGAGGAGTATGTCCAAAAGTTATTTGAAGCGTATCATTAACTACGCCACAATAAGCAGAGCCAGTGCTTGATATTATTAATTGTACTGACCCTGAAATGCTATCTGCAATGCTTGGGAAATACCCTGCATTCAATGTTGTAATATTTGGTAAGAAAATTCCGGTACCCGATGAAACCCAAACCGTGTTGGTAACGTTCAGAGATGTTGGAGATAGATTAATAGTATCTCTTGCGGCACAAATATCTATATCAACACCTGCATTGAGCAATGGTACAGCTTCAATAATGACATGCAAGGTATCTGTTGAAGGGATACATCCTCCATTATTTGTTGAATTCAACACGAGTGAAATATTAGTCTGACTTGAATCGTAAGCACTCAAAATATATTGAGCATCCAGCGTTTGGGCATCAGGATAAAATATTCCCGTTCCATTTGTAGTCCACTGACCTGTTGTTGTTCCTCCGCTAACAGAAGCATTCAGTTGAATAGAATCAACACTTGCACAAATATTAATGTCTGATCCCGCAAGAACAACAGGAGCAAGCCCGAAAGTGATCAACATGGTATCTTTAGCTGTGCTGCAATACACGTTCCCGGTACTTGATAAAATCAGGTTTATTGCGCCCGAAATACTATCTGCAATACTTGGCAAATAACCTGTGTTTAAAGATGTAGCATTTGGTATCAGATTTCCAGTGCCAGAGCTTGTCCATAAAACGCCTGTTGTGTTTCCTGAAATACCTGTAAGGGCAATTGTATCTCTTTCCGCGCATATATTACTATTTTCTCCTGCATTCACACTCGGCACAGGTTCAATAAAAATACTTACAGTATCTATATCTGCAGGACAAATTACATTATTTGCCGTAATTAAAATCAGCGACAATGAACTTAAAAGAGAATCCTCAGAACTAAGAACATACTTCGCGTTTAGTACTCCATCATCAGGAACAAAAGAACCTGTTCCGGTAGATGACCATAGCCCAAAGCTTGTTCCTCCTGTTACAGTTCCATTCAATTGTATGGTATCCTGAGAAGCGCAAACATACTGATCTGCTCCTGAATTAGCATGAGAAGAGTGACCCATTGAGAAAATCAACGCATCGCTTGAGAGCCCGCAAATTCCAGTTCCCGGTGTTGTGAGGGTAAGAATAACCGTTCCATTTAAACTGTCATTTATGCTTGGCAAATACCCTGTAACAAGCGATGATGCGCTTGGAGTAAATATACCGGTTCCTGAAGTCGTCCATATACCACCAGTTGTATTTACAACAGATCCGCTCAGAACTATAGTGTCTCTGACAGAGCAAACGCTGATATCCTGACCGGCATTTGCTGTGGGTATAGATTCGATAATAATATGCATGGTATCTTTTACCGCACTGCATGATCCATTATTCGTTGAAGATAAAATAAGGTGTACGCTTCCAAACAGTATGTCTCCTTCACTTGGAATAAATTGCGCAGTTAATGATGCACTGTCGGGTTCAAAAGTACCTGAACCGGTAGTTGTCCAAATTCCCGTACTTAAGCTTCCGGTTACCTGTCCGTTCAACTGGGCTTCACCGGTAGAACATATCACTTGATCTGCTCCGGCACTCACAACCGGCTTGGATTGATAGGTAAGCAAAAGAGTGTCTCTTGCTGTTGCGCAACCCACATTCCCGATAGATGATAAATAAATATGGACACTACCTGTTGCGCTGTCCTGACTGTTTGGAATATAACTTGTGAATAATAATTGATTGTTAGGATTGAAAGTTCCAGTACCGCTACTTGCCCATTGTGTACCAACCGTATTATTCATGCTTCCGGAAAGTGAAACAACCTGAGTTCCGTGGCAGATTACCTGATCTGCACCGGCCAATACAGACGGAATTAATTCTATCGAAATCGTAACAGTATCTTTTCCGGCAAAGCAGCTTCCATTATTTGTGCTGGTAAGATACAAAGATACGCTGCCTGCAATAGAATCTGCCTGACTTAAATAATAACTTGTATTTAAAGATGTATTGTCCGGGAAAAAAATTCCAGTGCCGGATGTTGTCCACAGCCCTGTTGTTGATCCTCCTGACACAACTCCATTCAGAGGAATTTGAAGGTTGTTGGCACAAACTACCTGATTGTTCCCTGCATAAACATAAGGATAATCTCCAAGTGTTATGGTTACAGTATCATCTTCAACAATGCAAGTTCCGTTGTTTGTAGATGCTAAAATGAGCGATACAAAACCAGCATCAATATCTGCCTGACTAAATTCATAATAAGAACCAAGAGTTGTAGCAGATGGAATAAAACTGCCACTTCCCATAGTCGTCCAGATTCCTGTTGTAGATCCTCCGGTAACCATGCCTAATAATTGAGTGATAGTGCTGGTTTCACAAACCGTTTGGTTTGTTCCTGCATTTACGGATGGTTTTGCGGTAAAAGTAATTGTTACCATATCATTTACTGCATTACATGTCCCATTGCCAGTTGTTGTTAGACTAATTATGGCGTTGCCATTTGTAATATCTCCCTGACTTGGCATATAAATGGCATTCATGCTGGTGTTTCCCGGAACAAAAACCCCGGTACCCGTGCTTGACCAAATACCTCCTGTTGCTACACCAACACTCCCGGACAATGTAACATTTGAATTATTGCTGCAAACAGTAACATCTGATCCTGCATTTACATTTGGAGCAGTTGTATAGTTTATTACCATCATGTCCAGAGCAGCGTTGCAACTATTGGTTGCTGTAAGAGTAAGAGTAACACTTCCCGAAGTAATATCCGCTGAGCTGGACATATAGCTTGCAGTTAGCGTAGAATCATTAGGGAGAAAAGTTCCTGTTCCTGAACTTATCCATTTTCCTTTGGTTGCGCCACCAGTAATAGATCCGCTCAATACGACAGTTGTATTGTTTGCACAAACTGTTCTGTCAATACCGGCATTCACAATTCCAGCTGGAGCTATAGTTATTGTTACATTATCCGTTACAGCATTGCACGTCCCGTTATTTGTAGAAGTAAGTGTCAAGGAAAGATACCCTGTCAGTGAATCAGCAGAACTTGCTCTATAAACAGCATTCAAATCTGTATTGTTGGGCAGAAACGTTCCGCTCCCAGAGCTTGTCCATGCACCAGTAGATGTAAGTCCAGAAATATTTCCATTTAACTGGATATCCAAATCGTCAACACAAGTAATAACATCTGCCCCGGCAGCGACAAAAGGAGCTGGATTTAATGTAATAATTTTATTATCTGTAGAAGCTAAACAATTCCCGTTTCCAGTTGTAGTAAGAGTAATTATTACTTGTCCATTTGTTGTGTCATCTGCGCTTGGAAAATAGGTGGCATTTAAACTGGTGGTATTCGGAATAAATGTTCCTGTTCCATTAGAAGACCATATTCCACCTGAAGAAACAGCAACCACACCGTTCAGAGTTACAGTAGAATTATTTGCACAAACAACAACATCGCTTCCTGCATCAACAGAAGGTCCGGGGGTTATTGTAATGCTCATTTGATCTGATACCGCCAGACAGCCTCCATTGTTAGTAGATGTTAATGTTAATGAAACAGTTTCTGCTACAATATCAGTCGGGCTTGGGACATAAACCGCATTAAGCGTAGATGCATCAGGGGAAAAAGTACCTGAACCGGAAGTGACCCATTGACCTGTGACAGATACTCCGGTTACAGTACCATTAAGAGTAACCTGTGCATTATTTCCGCAAACGGTTCTATCTATTCCGGCATTTACAGTTGGAGGAGGATTGATACTTATGAGAACAGTATCTGTAACGGCAATACAATTCCCATTACCTGTGGTAGTGAGAATCAAATTCAAATGTCCTAAAGTAATTTCTGCGCCCGTTGGAGAATAAATTGCATTCAAACTGTTATACCCGGGATTAAATGTACCGTTGCCACCAGACCAGATACCTCCGCTTGCAATAGTAACATTTCCGTCAAGTGAAGCGTTTGGATTGTTAATACAAACTTCAATATTATCTCCGGCATCTGCTACAGGTGCAGGTGTTATTGTAAGAGTCAAATTATCCTGCGCCAGATTACAGCTGTTAGCAAGCAGGGTCAGAATTACCTGTCCGTTAATTATATCTGTTGCGCTTGGAGTATATGTTGCGCTTAAAGAAGTGTTCGAAGGTAAAAATGTTCCTGTACCGGAAGTTGCCCACTGACCTGTAACAGCTCCACCCGAAACAACTCCGTTTATTGAAACTATTGGGTTGTTAGCACAAACGCTTTTGTCAATACCGGCATTGGCTATTCCGGCAGGATAAATATCAATTCTCATAGTGTCATTTACAGCAGAACAATTTCCTAAATTTGTGGCAGCAAGTATAATATTGACACCACTATTAATAGAATCAAGAGAACTTGCAACATACGTGGCATTAAGGGAAAAATTACTTGGAATAAAAGATCCCGTGCCAGAGGTAGTCCATGCACCCGTTGTTGTACCACCGGAAACAGATCCATTAAGAGTCACGTTTAAATTATCAGGGCAGATAACCATATCTGAACCGGCATTTACCAAAGGAGATGGAGTTATTGTTACTGTTTTCAGGTCTGTAACAGCAAGACAAGTACCATTGCCGGTAGTTGTTAAAGTAAGAACTACCTGACCGGTTGTAATATCTGCAGTGCTAGGGGTGTATATTGCAGATAATGTAGTTGCTGAAGGAGAGAACACTCCGGAACCACTAGATGACCAAATCCCTCCATTTGCAATATTAATAATTCCACTTAAACTTACTAAATTATTATTAGCGCATACGGAAACATTTTCTCCTGCATCAGCTGTTGGCGAGGGAGTAAATGTAAATTGGACATTATCTGTAACAGAGTTACAATTTCCATTACCGGTTGAAGTGAGAACAAGGTTCAGGCTTCCGGCAAGAATTTCACCTGCGGTTGGGGTATATGTTGCATTTAGGGCAGTAGCAGATGGAGAAAATAAACCAAGACCTCCTGTCCATTCTCCACCAGATGCGCCAACCACGGAGCCTGCAAGCTGTATAGCAGCATTATTAGAACAACGTACCTGATCGGGACCTGCACTTACAACAGGCGCAGAAGTAAATCCAATAGACATTGCATCGCTAACAGGTAAACAAGTTCCATTGCCTGTTGATGTAAGCGTTAAATTGACATTTCCTGAAGCCATTTCAGCAGCAGTAGGAGTATAAGTAGGTGCCATTGCTGTGTTTCCCGGGTTATAAACCCCGTTTCCACCTGTCCATATTCCTCCGCCGGCATTGCTTATGCTTCCTGTTAATATTACAACTGCGTTATTCATACAGGCATTTCTGTCGAGTCCTGCATTTGCAATAGGAATAGGATTAATAGTAACTTTAACTGTGTCTGAAATCGCAATACAATTCCCGTTGCCAGTAGTTGTGAGTATTAAATTAGCTGTTCCTGCAGATATTTCAGCTGCAGAAGGAGCATAAGTAATCGAAAGGGAAGTTGGATTAGGGGTAAAAGTGCCAGAACCACCTGACCATATTCCTCCGGAAGCAATAGTAACAGCACCGCTTATGGCTACATTTGCATTATTAGCACAGGATATTTTATCAGCACCGGCATTGGCTGTTGGAGAAGAAGTAAAAGTGAGGTTCATGTTATCTGAAACCGGAATACAATTTCCATTGCCTGTTGATGTAAGCGTTAGAGTAACAGTACCTGCTACAATTTCACTGGCGGTAGGTGTGTAAACAGCATTAAGAGTAGTATTATTAGGAGTAAATGTTCCCATTCCTCCAGACCATTCACCTCCTGTAGCATTGGTAACCGTACCGACAAGTGTAACAGATGCATTGTTTGAACAAAGGGTTCTGTCAATACCTGCATTTACTATAGGCGCAGGACTAAATGTAATTGTCATATTATCACTTACGAAATTACAATTGCCATTTCCAGTAGTTAGAAGAGTAAGAGTTATGCTCCCTGAAGAAATCTCAGCTGCGGATGGAGTATATGTGGCATTTAAAGTTGTGTTTGCCGGATTAAAAGTTCCAGAACCACCAAGCCATTGCCCCCCTGTTGCATTCGTCACAACTCCTGCAAGTACAACTAATGGATTATTAGCTCCGGCAACCTGATCAACTCCTGCATTGGCTAAAGGAGATCCCGTAATTGTAACTGTCATATTATCTGATACGGCAAGACATGTCCCGTTACCAGTAGTGGTTAAGGTAAGGGTTAGGGTTTCTGCTGATATTTCAGATGCAGTGGGTGTGTAAATAGTATTTAGTGTATTATTATCAGGATCAAATGTACCCATACCTCCTGACCATGTTCCTCCTGAAGCAATATTGACACTCCCATTCAGGTAAACATTCGGATTGTTAGCGCAAACAGTCTGGTTCGATCCGGCATCAGTAGTAGGTGCTGATGTAAATGTAATAAAAACATTATTATTTACAGATGCGCACTGACCATTCCCTGTTGATGTAAGGGTAAGGGTAATTCCTCCTGCGAATAATTCAGCAGGGGTAGGATAATAAACAGGAGTCATACTAGTTGTGTTTGGAGTAAATGTTCCTGAGCCACCAGACCATATCCCACCACCAGCATTTAAAACAGATCCGCTAAGAGATACGTTCGAGTTATTAGCACAAACGGATTGATCTGTTCCTGCATCAACTACAGGTGCATTACCAATAGTGATAACAACATCATCTGTTACGGCATTGCAGCTGCCAATACCCGTAGAAGTTAAAGTAAGAGTAAGTGATCCTGCTATTATTTCAGCTGCACTAGGAGTATAGGTGGCTGTTAAAGACGTGTTTCCGGGACTGAACGTGCCGATTCCGCCGCTCCATATTCCGCCACCTGCATTAGTGATTGTTCCTGCAAGAATTACAGAAGCACTATTAGCACAGGAAGTTAGATCTAGTCCTGCATTTACAACAGGAGAAGGCGCAATCGTAATTATCATATTATCTGTAACAGCGAAGCAAGTTCCATTCCCTGTTGTAGTAAGGGTAAGTGTTACTGTTCCTGCGGCAATTTCTGCTGTTGTTGGAGTATAACTTGCACTCATAGAAATATTGTCAGGAGCATAAGTTCCGGATCCTCCAGACCAAATACCTCCTGTTGCAATAGTATAGGAACCGTTCAGGGCAGTAACATAATTATTAGCGCATTTTGTTTGATCAATTCCCGCAAAAGCAGTAGGAGCAGAAGTAAAGGAAATAGTAATATTATCAGAAACCGCATTGCAATTTCCATTTCCGGTTGTAGTTAAGGTAAGGGTAACTGTTCCTGCAGAAATTTCAGCAGCAGAGGGTGTATAAACTGTACTAAGGGTATTGTTGTTAGGAGAATAAGTCCCTGCTCCACCTGTCCATTGAGCTCCCGAGGCAAACGTAACAGAGCCGGTTAAAGAAATGTTAGAATTGTTAGCACAAACACTTTGATCTATTCCGGCATTGGCTGTAGGCACTGGGTTAAATGTAATTGTCATGGCATCTGTAACAGCAATACATGTTCCATTTCCTGTTGAGGTAAGAACAAGCGTAACGCTCCCTGCAAGAATTTCTTCCGTAGTAGCGGTATAATTCGCATCAAGAGCCGTGTTTCCCGGGTTAAATACACCTACGCCTCCAGACCAAATACCACCCGAAGCTCCAGTAACAGATGCATTCAGGTTAACAGAAGGATTATTTATACATGCTAAACGGTCAGCCCCTGCATTAACACTTGGAGCATTGGTAAATGTAATAGTAACCTGATCGCTCACGGCACTGCAATTCCCATTATCTGTAGTAGTCAAAGTCAGAGTAGCACTACCAGCAAGCACTTCTGTCGCAGATGGAGTGTAAACAGCATTCATCGTAGTATTGTTCGGTGTAAAAGTTCCTGATCCACCTGACCATATTCCACCAGATGCTATTGTATAAGAACCTGCAAGGGTAATATTCGGGTTATTGGCACAAACGGTTTGGTTCGGTCCTGCTTCTACAGTAGGTGAAGGACCAAAAGTAAGTACCATGAAATCAGCAACAGGACTGCAAATGCCATTGCCCGTGGAGGTAAGAATCAGATTCACACTTCCTACAAATATTTCTCCGGCAGTAGGTGTATATATAGCATTTAAAGTTGTACTACTGGGAGTGAAGTTACCGAGACCGCCACTCCACTGACCTCCACCAGCAAGGCTCACTGAACCATACAACTGCGTATTTGGGTTATTGGAACATACAGTTTGGTCAACATTAGCATTTACAACAGGACTTGGATTAAATGTTATTAACACCTGATCTGTTGCAGCGTTACAGTTTCCATTCCCTGTAGTTGTGAGAGTTAATGTCAGATTGCCTGCAGTAATTTCTTCAGCAGTTGGAGTGTACTGTGCCAGTAAATTTGTATTAGCAGGGTTAAAAGATCCTGCTCCACCTGACCAGACTCCGCCTGTTGCAACTGCTATAGATCCTCCAAGGAATACTGTTGCATTATTAGTACAAGCTGTAATATCTGTACCAGCACTTGCAACAGGAGCACCGGTTATTGTGATAACCATATTATCACTCTCTGCTATACAATTTCCGTTTCCTGTGGATGTAAGTACCAGAGTGGCTGTCCCTGCTGATGCTTCTGCTACAGAAGGAGTATAAATTGCATTTAAAGTAGCATTATCGGGTAAAAAAGTTCCAGTACCACCAGACCATTGTCCTCCAGTTGCTACAGTTACAGAGCCTGCCAGAGTTAGTGATGCGTTGTTACCGCAAACAGTCCTATCAATACCGGCATCAACATCAGGTGAATTTGTAAATGTAATTAACATCTGATCACTAACAGCCAGGCAAGACCCATTACCAGAAGAAGAAAGAGTTAAGGTAAGTGTACCGGCAGCTATTTCAGCAATTGTTGGAGTATATGTTGCTCCCAAAGTAGAATTTCCGGGATTAAAAAGACCAAGACCTCCTGACCACGAACCTCCTGTTGCTCCACTTACTGTACCAGCAAGGATTAATGAAGGATTATTAGAACACTTTGTCTGATCCACTCCTGCATTAACAACCGGAGTTGGAGCAATTGTAATAAGTACATTATCCGTAACCGCATTGCATGTCCCATTACCAGCTGACGTCAAAGTAAGAGTGACAGTACCAGCTAAAATTTCAGATGCAGAAGGAGTGTAGTCAGGGCTCAAAGAAGTATTGTTCGGGCTGTAGATACCAGAACCACCTGTCCATACTCCACCAGTTGCGCCTGTAACATTTCCGTTAAGTGTAACCATAGGATTGTTCACGCATGATGTTCTGTCAGAACCAGCATTAGCTATCGGTGTCGGGTTAATGGTAATTGTTAAATTATCGCTTACAGCACTACAGGTTCCATTGCCCGTTGAAGTTAATGTAAGTACCGTAAATCCGGCTGTAATTTCAGTAGCAGAAGGAGTATATACTGTTGTTAAAGAAGTATTGTTCGGATTATAAGTTCCAGTACCTCCCGACCAAATTCCTCCAGAAGCGACAGTAACAATCCCATTCAGATTTACATTCAGATTATTAGCGCATATTGTTGCATCTGATCCTGCATTTATCGTTGGTAAAGCAGTATATGTAATGACCATATTATCAGAAACCGCGTTACATGTACCATTCTCAGTTGTAGTTAGAGTAAGAGTTACGCTTCCAATGCTTAATTCTGTGCTGGTAGGAGTATATGTAGCACTCATGTTTGTGCTGTTCGGCGTAAAAGCACCAAGACCTCCACTCCATTGACCTCCCGTTGCTATAGAATAAGAACCATTCAAAACAGCAACAGCATTGTTTGAACATTTTACCTGATCAATACCAGCATTAACCGTTGGAGCTTGTGTAATAGTTACTATCATATTATCGTTTACTACAGAACAGTTTCCATTGCCTGTTGTTATTGCAGTAAGAGTAACTGTTCCTGCTGCAATTTCAGATGCAGATGGTGTGTAAATTGTATTAAGCGATGTATTGCCCGGGTTAAAAGTCCCTGTTCCTCCTGACCATGCTATACCAGTAGCTATCGTTTCGCTGGCGTTTAAAATAACAGAAGGATTATTACCGCAAACTGTCTGATCAATGCCAGCATTAATTGTTGGAGCTGCTGTGATTGAAATTGTCATATTGCTGGATACCGCATTACAAGTACCATTTCCTGTCGTTGTTAGCGTTAGGGTTACAGTACCGACAGTTATTTCTGCTAATGAAGGAGTATATGTTGCATTCAAGGTTGTAGTATTAGGGATAAATAATCCTGTTCCACCACTCCATATTCCTCCTGATGCTATCGTTACAACACCGGCAAGAGTCACTCCAGGATTATTTGCACAAACGGTCTGACCTATACCTGCTGATACCGTGGGGGCTGATGTCAGATTAATTGCCATATTATCAGAAACAGCAGCGCATAAGCCATTACCCGTAGTAGTAAGCGTTAGATTAACTACTCCGTTAGAAATTTCTGTAGCAGTAGGGTTATATAGAGCCGTTAATGTCGTGTTATCGGGTGTAAATGTACCAAGACCACCAGACCACTGTCCTCCGGTTGCAATTGTAACAACACCTGCAAGAGTAGTTGCTGCATTGTTTCCACATTTTGTCTGATCAATACCTGCATTTACAGTTGGGGTTGGTGTAAATGTAATAAGCACATTGTCTGCAACAGCATTACATAAACCATTACCTGTAGAAGTTAATGTAAGGGTAAGTGATCCAGCACTTATTTCAGCAGCTGTGGGAGTATAAATTGTATTAAGGGCAGTATTTCCAGGATTATATTCCCCAGAGCCACCTGACCAGATACCACCAGTTGCATTCGTTATACTTGCATTAAAAGTAACAGAGGGATTATTAGCACATGCCGTTTTATCGCTTCCTGCATTTACAACTGGTGCTGGACTAATTGTTATCGTGATATTTTCAGAAGCTGCATTACAAGTCCCATGCCCTGTTGTAGTAAGAGTTAAAGTTGCCGTACCAGAAGCAATTTCAGCAGCAGAAGGAGTATAAACTGCTGTCAGAGTTGTATTGTTTGGGTTAAATGTCCCTGCTCCTCCACTCCATATTCCTCCGGAAGCAATCGTTACTGCACCATCAAGAGTTGTTCCCACGCTGTTTGCACATTTACTTTGATCAAGACCTGCATTGGCCGTTGGGGATGGAGTTAATGTGATTGTCATGTTATCCGTGGATGCATTACAAGTCCCATTCCCGGTCGTAGTAAGTGTAAGGGTAACGCTTCCTACAGCGATTTCACCGGTCGTGGGTGTGTAAACAGCACTTAAAGTGTTTGCATCGGGTGTAAAAATGCCAAGACCACCTGACCATTGCCCACCCGTTGCAAGAGTAACAGTTCCATTAAGTGTAGTTATTGAATTGTTCCCGCACTTTGTTTGATCTACACCTGCATTAACTGTTGGAGCAGCTGTATACGTTATAGTCATGTTGTCAGAAACTGAATTACATAACCCGTTACCTGTTGAAGTTAAAGTTAATGTTACAAAGCCTGCTGTGATTTCAGCTGCAGTAGGAGTATAAATAATATTTAATGATGTATTGCCCGGATCAAAAGCACCTGAGCCACCAGACCATACACCACCCGTAGCAACAGTTTCAGAGGCATTAATTGTTGTTGCAGGATTATTATCACAAGTAAATTTATCTATTCCTGCATTTATTGTTGGTGCTGTTGTAATAGTAATAACAACATCATCCGTAACGGCATTGCAAGTACCATGTCCTGTAGTAGTAAGTGTCAGTGTTGCAATACCTGCAGCAATCTCGGCTGCAGAAGGAGAATAAACTGCATTTAGAATAGTATTATTAGGATTATATGTTCCACTACCACCGCTCCATTGACCACCGGTAGCAATAGTAACAACTCCGGCAAGTGTTGTTGCAGCATTATTTCCGCACTTGGTCTGATCAATCCCGGCATAAGTAGTAGGTGTTGCAGAGTATGTGATAACCATATTATCAGAGACTGCATTACAGGTTCCATTCCCTGTTGTAGTCAGCGTAAGGATAACTGTTCCAGTTGATATCTCACCCGCAGTTGGAGTATAAGTGGCATTTAAAGTAGTATTGTTTGGCGTAAAAGTTCCTCCTCCTCCAGACCATTGTCCTCCTGTAGCAATAGTAATAGTGCCATTAAGTGAAGCAATGGTATTATTTCCGCATTTTGTCTGATCAATACCAGCATTGGCAGTTGGTGAAGTAGTGTAAGAAACAATCATATTATCTGTAACTGCATTACAAGTTCCGTTTCCTGTAGTGGTTAATATTAATGTTACATTTCCTGTTGCTAACTCCGCTGCGGTAGGTGTGTAAATCATATTTAGTGATGTATTAGAAGGATCATAGATGCCTGAACCTCCTGACCAAGTAACTCCTGTTGCAACCGTTTCTGAGGCATTAATTGTTACAGCAGGATTGTTTGAACAGACAGATTTATCAATTCCAGCACTTACTGTAGGCGCGGTAGTAATTGTTATTACAACATCATTGGTAACAGAATTACAGGTGCCATTACCTGTGGTAGTGAGGGTAAGCGTTGCCGTACCTGCTGCAATTTCCGCTGCTGATGGGGTATATACTGCTGTTAGTGTTGTATTATTTGGATTAAAAGTTCCACTACCACCGCTCCATTGACCACCGGTAGCAGTAGTTACAACTCCGGCAAGTGTAGTTGCTGCATTATTTCCGCATTTTGTTTGGTCAATGCCTGCATTTGCAGTCGGTGCAACGGTAAGCGTGATGCTCATGTTCTCTGAAGTGGCAGTACAAGTACCATTTCCTGTAGTTGTAAGCGTTAATGTAACTGTTCCAGCCATTATTTCACCGGAAGTGGGTGTATAAACGGCATTAAGGGTCGTATTATTTGGAGCAAAAGTTCCAAGTCCTCCAGACCACTGACCACCAGTTGCAACGGCAACAGCACCGGCTAAGGTTGTTGCAGCATTATTTCCGCATTTAGTCTGGTCAAGACCAGCATTGACAGTTGGTGAATTAGTATAGGTAATAACCATGTTGTCTGTAACTGCATTACAAGTTCCATTTCCAGTTGAAGTAAGAGTTAATGTAACATTTCCTGCAGCAATTTCCGCGACTGTAGGAGTATAAATAATATTTAACGATGTATTGTTTGGATCATAAGTTCCTGCACCTCCGCTCCATTGACCACCTGTTGCAACAGTAACAGAGCCATTTATAGCAACGGCAGGATTATTTCCGCATACAGATTTGTCAACACCTGCATTAACAGTTGGTGCTGTTGTAATAGTAATAATCATTTGATCTGTAACAGCATTACAGCCTCCATTTCCTGTCGTAGTAAGTGTTAATGTTACTGAGCCTGCTAACTTTTCACCTGCTGTAGGAGTATATGTGGCATTTAATGTATTTGCATTTGGGAGAAAAATACCGGCTCCACCTGACCAGGCACCACCTGTAGCTACAGCAACAACCCCGACCAAAGTAACTGTCGCATTATTAGCACAAACAGTCTGGTCAGATCCGGCATTAGCTGTTGGAGATGCTGTATATGAAATAGTCATATTATTACTAACTGCATTACATGAGCCATTACCTGTTGTAGTGAGGGCTAGCGTAACAGTGCCCGCGCTGAGTTCCGCTGCAGTAGGCGCATAAACAGCATTCAGGGTGGTATTATTAGGTGTAAATGTACCAAGACCACCAGACCATTGTCCGCCAGTAGCCAAGGTTACAGAACCGTTCAGCGTCGCATTCGGGTTATTGGAACATTTGCTTTGGTCAACATTGGCATTAGCTGTTGGAGCTGGGGTAAAAATGGTTGTAATGTTATCACTTACTGCAGTACAAGTTCCATTTCCTGTAGATGTTAGTGTTAATGTAAGCGTACTTGCAGCAATTTCACCTGCAGTTGGAGTGTAAATGGCATTCAGTGCTGTATTCGCAGGATTATAAGTACCGCTTCCTCCAGACCATATACCACCAGATGCAACAGTAACAGATCCATTCAATAAAATATCAGTATTATTAGAACATTTTGACTGATCAGGTCCTGCGCCAGCAACAGGAGCAGGAGAAAAAGTAAGTGTAATGTCATCGCTAACGGCATTACATAAACCATTAGAGGTTGTTGTAAGCGTTAAAGTAGCCGTGCCCGCAGCAATTTCTCCGGCAGAAGGTGTATAAACAGCGTTTAATGTTGAACTATTAGGATTATAAGTTCCGGCACCACCTGACCATGCACCACCTCCGGCAAAAGAGACAGAACCATTAAGGGTTACGTTCGCATTGTTTGCACATTTGGTTTGATCCACACCTGCATTTGCTACAGGTGTAGGGTCAATAGTAATAACAACGTTATCTGTTACGGCATTACAAAGATCATTTCCAGTAGTAGTGAGGGTTAAGGTTGCGCTTCCTAAAAGTATTTCTCCTACAGAGGGGGTATAAGTAGCATCTAAAGTAGTATTGTTTGGAGTAAAAGTACCAAGCCCACCTGACCACTGTCCACCAATAGCAATTGTTACAGATCCATTGAGGCTTGTTCCGGGATTGTTTCCGCATACAGATATCGCATCACCAGCTTCAGCAGTTGGTGCAATATTAATAGTAATTACCATATCGTCACTTACCGGATTGCAAGCCCCGTTACCTGTTGATGCCAGAGTTAATGTAACACTTCCGGCTGCTATTTCAGCAACTGTAGGTGTATAACTAATAGTAAGAGCTGTATTATTGGGATTATAAGTTCCTGCACCACCGGACCATTGTCCACCTGTTGCATTAATCACAGTACCAATGATTGATAAAACAGTTGCATTGTTTGCACATACAGTCTTGTCTTCACCAGCACTTACAACCGGAACAGGAGCAACTGTTATAGTCATTTGATCGTGTTCAGGGTTACAGACTCCATTGCTTGTTGAAGTTAAAGTTAAAGTAGCAGAACCCGCAGTAATTTCTGCAGCTGATGGGGTATATACAGCATTCAAAGCGGTTGATATAGGATTGTATGTACCAGTACCACCAGACCAGATACCACCACCGGCAATAGTAACCGAACCGTCAAGAGTAACGCCTGGATTGTTTTCCCCTGCATCCTGATCGGGACCAGCATCAACAACCGGAGCTGGTATAAATGTAACGGTCATAAAATCTTCAACAGGAAAACAATCACTTGTTGACACCAACCGGAATGTTACCACGTTATCCACCAGACTTGGAATATATTGTGCATTTAAAGTGGTGTTGTCAGGAATGAATGTTCCGGCACCATCACAACTCCATTCACCGGTAGAAGCTCCACCCGTAACAGATCCTGCTAATTGCACTGTATCATTTTTACAAACCGGGTTTTGATCAGAACCTGCGTTTACAATAATTCGCGCTGCAAAATCTGAAAAGAAACCGTAACGACAACCTGTAGCCGCATTTCCATTAATCAGTCCCAGTCCGAATTTTTCATTTGAAGTATTAGTAAGCCTCATGGCTGTTCCTACAGGAACTTCAAGTTCAGTAAATGATTTACCATAGGTTGAAAGCCATTCCCCATCTGTTCCGGGAACCACTGCAAAATCAGAGGTCTGAATCACAAGTGGATTACTACCCCCTTCCAATATAAAACTTCCTTCGGTCCCGGTCCGGGTCATAATATTCAGGTAAAAAGATTCGGCAGTTGAACGTACAAAGCTTACCGAACGCGAGCCGGCACAATTCAATGGAGGCAACAAAGCCGACCCCAGTTCGCAACCAAATCCTGTAACCTGTGTGCAATAAATCGGCTTATCCGTATGTATGTAATAACGAGGATTCGTAATATTGTCTTGAAAATACGTTTGTCCAGCGAACAATGTTGCTACGGGTGTTGTATTTCCATCAATATATACCTTTGTATTATTTTCTATTGCCAGAACAAAAAAGCTTTCACCTTCTCCGGCATTTACCTGACCCTTAATTACAATATAATCAGTTCCCACTATATCAACAGGTACAATCTGATCTCCTATTAAATCATAACAACCACCGCCACCGGTATATTGTTTTGAGTCTTCTTTAACAGTAATTGCAATGGGTTTGTCAGAAAGCACCATAGCCCCTGAAGGTTGATATGCAGGACTATGATAATTTGCTCCTGACCAACCGCAAGAATAGGTTTGACCTTTATTTAAGGTTACAGAAAATGGAATATTAGCAGCATGACCATCCACAGCTGTACGTGAAAAAATTTGAACCAAAGTATTATTTTGTGTCGCAACAATATCAAAGGTTGTTAGAGCGATTGGGGATAATCCTGTCTGATTATATAATATATTGGCTGTAGGACTGTTTTGAGTGATAGGAATAAAAAAATCTGTTCCAAGTGCCGTAGAACCCTTTAAAGCATATATTTCATTATTATTTGAATTATCTACTTCGTAGTACACAGAAATACTTTCATCTGAAGTAATCAAAATGCCCATATTAAGAACTGTATTTGTTGGAGTGTTTTCTATCAGTGCCTTGTAATTATTAGGAGCAACATCTAATTCTATAGTATATGTGCCATTTGCAGGAATAATAATAGGATTCGGTGTAATAACAAAAGCCGGGTTTGCAGGTTGCGTTACCATAACCGTTGCTACAGAGGTAGAAGATGTGTTCGTAAAGCGGAATTTCGGACCAGCGTCATTGTGACCGGATGTAACTTCGGGTGCGGCAAACCAATATTCATTACAAGCCGAAGTTCCGGCAGCAATGGTTCTTGTTCCGGCTGGATTAGGTGATGCCATATCTGATATTGTAGTTCCATCAAAAACAAAAGAAGTCATACTGGCATCCAATATATCGCCAACATTTGCATTAAAAGGAACATCATAAGAGAGGTAAAAATAATACGCACCTGCCCCTAGAGTTAAAGATTGTGAACCATTAATGGTAAATACACCATTCGGAGCGGTAGCAGTACCAAAGAGCGTAGTTGTACTAAATCCTTGTGTTTGCCCTGTATAGTATACATTCGCATTTGTAATATTTACAGTTGGATTTTGGGAATAACCCAAATCCCCGGTTGTATTGAAAGTAAACTGAGTAACAGGAACGGCACAGGTATTTGTAACATTGATCTGAACCTCGAGTACTTCAATTGCAGCAGAAGGGCATGAGAGGGGAATATCTGAAGTGGTATTTTGAACTACTGTACTTGAGTTGTAGATCATTGACGGAGGAGTTGCATAGGAGATAGTTACTTTTCCGGCGCCACCGGCACCACCAGCTCTGTCGGTTGCATCACCGGCACGTCCTCCAGCTCCACCTCCGCCGGGTGCAGAACCAACTGCGCCGTTTCCGCTGGTATTTCTGCCATTCGCACCCGCTCCACCACCTGCTACCGCAGCACCACCCACCATAACCACACCATTATTTCCCGCTGAAGCTGTCCCTGCACTTCCACCACCACCTCCGCTTGATGCGCCACCAGCTGCTCCTGTACCACCTGCTCCGCCATAAAAAAATATTGAGCCAATATTACCGGCTAATACTGCGGCAGCTCCGGCAGCGGTAGTTGCATTAACAACCGTCATTGCACCACCTGCACCACCTACCGCATAAACAGTTCCCACTGTTCCGAACCATGAAGGACCACCGTTACCACCGGCAGCAGTTGTTCCTGTACCACCCGCACCAACGTTCACGGTATATGAATCACCGGGTGTTACCGCGATTATAAGGCTTGAATAACCACCGCCAGATGCGCCACCACCAGCAGATGGGTTTCCTCTTGCGCCGCCACCGCCTCCACCACCGCCCCAGCACTGAACTGTAATGGAATTAACACCGCAAGGTACAACAAATACATATCCCCCGGGAGCACTATAAGTGTTAACAGTTGTTTGAGCATCAGCACCAACAAATGCTATTGCAAGAGCAATAAAAAGTATTAATTTTTTCATAATAGTGATTTTTTCACAAAGAAGAAATGTAATTTTTCTCATAAGTTATTAATTGATTTAGATTCTTATTTTGTCTGGTTGTTTGAATTCCAGACATTTTTTTGCTAATCATTCCTGAACATTTCAACCAAAGGCTGTAGTCATGTAGCAGATTATTGATTTTATTTGATTATCAAGGCATAAATATACAAACAATTATTAATTAATACAAATTGTTCAAAAGGCATTATACACAATTAAACAAAAAGAGTCAGAAAATAGACAAGTAACAGAATAGAAAAATATAATTATTCGCTAAAATTAGTGGAAATTTTAATAGGCAGATTAAATATAAATTTGCAGGATTCAAGTTGCAAGTTACAAGTTGTTTTCGACATGCATCTTGCAACCTGCAACCATATACCAAACTTATTTTCCACTAAAAATGTCGAATAACCAAAATTAAATAAAAAGAAATTTATTTCCCGGGTCGGATATTATTTTTTCCACCAGAACCGTCAACAGGCGATTGATTTATTTTCTGGTATTTTGAAGAGTTTACAGGATCAATTTGGGATAAAAGATTTACCATTCTCATTTTTTCGTCTGGATAAGCTTCTGAAAAAATATTTACAATTTCATCGGTTTTTGCATTAAAAAATATCTGCATTAAAAAAGAGCCCGGCTTCTGCTGATACACCTTACGAAGTCCTTCCAAGCCATCAGCGATATAAGTTCTGGCTTCCTGCGATTTTTCTGCCATCAAATCCAAGCCCTGCCTGTGGTATGCATAATAACACTCTCTTATAGGACTGTAAACATCATTTAACAAATTTTCTACAAGCCAATATCTGTTTTTTAGGTCTTCAAAAGCTTTCCATCCTTTTTCCGGAGCATTTTGCGCATTGTTCACAATTTTTTCGGCTTTTTGAAAAAATTCGTATCCGCCTTTTGGGGAAAAAGTATCATAATCCAGCCCTAAAATAATGTATGCGTAATATGCAAGAATAGAAGTCAGGTTCGACATGTGCGTTGTTTCGCTGAATTCCAAAGATTGAAATTCAACATATTTAAAATGCATATTATTGTCCATGTGATTAAATAATACCGATGTGTAGGAAGTGTTAAAAACAGGTCTTGTTGCCTGAACCTGAATCGTGCCTTTAAATTCATCCTGTGAGACCTGCTCTGTAAGATTTATCATGATATTGCACTCTATTCTTTCTTCCATGCTGTATACATGATCTGTCCATTTTTTATTGTTCATGAACTCGTATAAAGCAGTTTGCAATGTTTCAAAAACCTTCACATTTGTTCCTTGTATCTGTTGGTGCATAAGCTGTATCCTACAGTTTAATTCCTGTGAAAACAAAGAGGTATTAATAAGAATAAAAAGTGTTATAAAAAGAAATAGTTTCATGATTTATTTGTTGATTCAGCTTAAAAAAAAGTACTAATTTTGTTCACAATATCACTGGCAACTTCAGCTTTTGACTTTAACTCAAATTTTTCTGTTTTATTGTGTTTGTCAATAATTGTAATTTTGTTTGTATCCGTATAAAAACCTGCACCTTCGTCCTTTAAGGAGTTCAATACAATGAAATCAAAGTTTTTTGCTTTTAATTTTTTCTTGGCATTTGAAAATTCATCATTTGTTTCCAATGCGAAACCAGCAAGGAGCTGATTTTTCTTTTTAATTTTTCCGAGAAATGCAGCGATATCAACAGTGGGCTCAAGAATGATGTTATGATTTTGTTCCGTTTTTTTAATTTTTTGAATATTAATTGTTGCAGGCTTGTAATCTGCTACTGCTGCTGCCATTATAGCGCCGTCTGATTTCGAAAAATATTTTTTACATACATCGTACATCTCCTGCGCTGTTGTTACCTTATACAACTTTATGGCTGTATGCATTACATTTAAGTGCGAAGGACCACTAACAAGAATTACGTCTGCTCCGTTTTCTGCAAGTTTTTCAGCAACGGCATAACCCATTTTCCCTGAAGAATGATTACCGATAAACCGCACAGGGTCTATATGTTCATAAGTTGGTCCGGCAGTTACCAAAAAAGTTTTTCCGGATAATTTTTTTGTCTTTGAAAAAAAATCAGCAACGTGCTTAACAATCACCTCGGGTTCTTCCATTCTGCCCTTTCCAATGAGACCACTGGCTAATTCTCCGCTTGCAGGTTCTACAAAAACATTCCCGAACGATTTTAATGTTTGAATATTTTTCAAAGTTGCAGGATGTTGAAACATGTCGCAATCCATTGCAGGAGCAATCATAACCGGGCAGCGAATCGAAAGATACGTTGTAAGCAGAAGATTATCACATACGCCGTTTGCCATTTTCGCCATCGTATTGGCTGTAGCCGGAGCTATCAGAAAAAGATCTGCCCACAAACCCAATTCTATATGGCTGTTCCATGCACCGTCGTCGTGATAAAAAAAATCACATAAAACCGTATTCTTTGAAAGTGTAGCAAGTGTAACAGGAGTAATAAATTCTTTAGCATAGGGAGTAAGAATAATTTTTACCTGAGCGCCTTCCTTAACAAGCAAACGAGTCAGAAAAGCAGCTTTATAGGCAGCAATACTCCCTGTTATACCAAGAATAATTTTTTTATTTTTAAGAAACATCTTATTTTAATTTTTTCTTCCCGGGTACACTTTCAATGCCTGCTCAAGACACTCCATTGCTATTTTCAGGTCTTCTTTTTTCAACACATAAGCAATTCTCACTTCATCTAATCCAGCGCCTTTGGTAGAATAAAAACCGGTAGCAGGTGCAAGCATTACGGTTTGATTGTTATAAGAAAAATCTTCAAGAAGCCACTGTGCAAATATATCACAATCGTCAATCGGAAGTCTGGCAATAACATAAAAAGCGCCTTTGGGATTCGGACAGAAAACGCCCTCCATTTTATTCAAAGCTTCCACAACAAAATTTCTTCTCTCAATATATTCGTTGTAAACTTCTGTAAAGTAAGATTTCGGCGTTTCAAGAGATGCTTCTCCCACAATTTGTCCTAATGAAGGAGGACTCAAACGCGCCTGAGCGAATTTCATGGCGATTTTAATTACTTCATTATTTTTTGTAATCATTGCGCCAATTCTAACTCCGCATTCGCTGTATCTTTTGGAAACAGAATCTATGAGTACAACATTGTTATCAATTCCCTCCAATTGCATAACAGAGAAATGCTCATTGCCATCATAGCAGAATTCTCTGTAAACCTCATCAGAGAATAGATACAAATCATATTTTTTAACAATTTCACGCAGTTTCAGCAGTTCGTCTTTGGAATACAGATAACCAGTAGGATTGTTAGGATTACAAATAACAATTCCTTTTGTTTTAGGTGTCAGCAATCTCTCAAATTCGCTGATATCCGGAAGTGCAAAGCCGTCTTCAATATATGATCTGATCGGTTTTATAACGATACCGGCAGCTACAGCAAATCCATTATAATTTGCATAAAAAGGTTCAGGAATTAATACTTCATCGCCAATATTCAAGCAGGTTTTGAAAGCAAAAGTAATCGCTTCAGACCCTCCAGCAGTAATAATAATATTTGTATAATCAATATTAATTCCAATATTTTGATAATATGCTGCTAATTTCCTGCGATAGCTTTCATTTCCTGCTGAATGGCTGTATTCGATGACTTTTATATCTATATTTTTAACAGCATTCAGCGCTACTTCAGGAGTAGGAATATCTGGTTGTCCTATATTCAAATGATATACTTTTCTCCCATCTTTTTTGGCTTTTTCAGCATAAGGAACTAATTTCCTAATGGGTGATTCGGGCATCTGCTTGCCTCTTTCTGAAATCTGTGGCATATAATAAAATTTTGGTTTCTGAAATAATTAAAAAAATGAATGCTAATTTTCTGTTCTTACCTGTGGCTCGATTTCTCCTTTAATAGTAAGAATTACAGGGTCATTTTTTGCATTAGATGTTACAGTAATAGTTTTGTTAAAAGGGCCTACTCTTTTGGAATCGTATTTAATTTTTATTTTAGCCTTTTTCCCTTTTTTAACAGGTCCTATTTCCTGCCATCCGGTAACAGCAGTGCAGCCACATGAAGGACGTACATTTGTAAGCAACAGATCCGTTTTTCCTGAATTTTTAAATTCAAAATCAAACTCGCAATCAGCGCCAAATTTAATTTTTCCGTAATCGTGCGTTGTTTCCGTGAACACAATTTCAGCAGCATCGGGATCAACTTTCTTTTCTTCGGTGGTCTGGGCAAAGCTTATCATTGCGGAGGCCATCATCAACCATAAAGTAAAAGCAAGATTTTTCATTTTATTATAATTTTAAAGTTTATCATGCAAAATTAATTTATTTTCGCATTTGTAATTATGTTTAAGGAAATATTAATATCTGATGTTTTGTAAAATATAAAAAAGGTCAGAAGTCGGGAAGTATAAAAGTCGGAAGTTAGAAGTCGGAAGTTGAAACAACTTCGTGCTTCGAGCTTCCAATTGATAAGAAAAACATTTCACGTAACATTAAAATATCTATGAATATCAAAATCTTTTTTTATATCCCTTTTTTGTTTCTTCTTTTTTCTTCTCTTTCATTCTCGCAGGTTGTAAATATTGAAAAAAAACGAACAGACAATCCCAAAGGCGGGCTACAAGGAAATATTGATTTTTCTTTCAGCGCTATAGATAACGGAAACAGCATTCTTATTGGAAAAAATACAATAAAATTACAATATTTTAAAAAGAAACATTTGTTTTTGTTTTTTAATGATATCAGCATGTCGCAGGTAAATAAAAATATATTTCAAAATGATGGTTATCAGCATTTGAGGTACAATCTAAACCGTGATAGCAGCCGTGTAATACCTGAAGCATTTGTTCAATATCAATACAATACGATTAAGAAAATTGAAAGACGTTACGTAGGGGGAATAGGACCAAGAATAAAAATTATTGAAAAAGATACTTTCAGAATGTATTTCGGACCACTTTCCATGTATGAACACGAAGAATTGTCGAACGATTCTATAACAGATAAATTTCGGCTAAGCTGCTATTTGTCTTTTACCTGGAATTTTAGCAAATGGTTTAGCTTGAACAATATTACTTACTACCAGCCTAATTATGCTGATTTCAGTGATTTTCGGCTTGCCAGCGAATCAAACCTGATGATTCGTATAACGAATAAATTATTTCTCAAATCTCTTTTTGAACTAACGTATGACTCCAAGCCTCCACCAGGTGTAAAAAATATGCTTTTTAATTTTACTAATGGGGTAAGCTGGGTGTTTTAGGCTCTATCTACTCCCCTTTTGAATGGTTATTCAAAAAAAATACAAAATCTATATCGGAATTGTTCAGAAAATAACATAAACATTTACTGTTTTATGATGTATTCGTTTAGCCTGTTTAATTCATGGTTTATTAATAAATGGGACTAAATCCCTCGTTTGATCATTTGTGAATTACCCCGAGGTTATTGTGCGTAGTCGAAATAAGGTCGGGACTTAACAAATTCGAGCTTTAACCCAATATGAATTATTCAGCTTATATACAATTTACAGTATCATTAAATGATTTTCCATAAATTTTATTAAGAATTTTTATTTCGCATTCAGACATTTCTTTTTGATGAAATGATCTTAATTCATAATTCCCATCTGCTAATTGATAAACCCAGGCATTGAAAATTTTATACGTATCATTTTGAAAAATAATTGTTAAAATATAACCTCCACCTCGAAATTCTTTTACCCAAAGTACCGTAAATTTAGAGAGCGTATAATTTTTGTATTTTATCACAGAATCAACACAATTTGCTAAAACATTCCCTGCATCAATAAATTTTTCAATTCTAACAGAATCATTTGTTTTATTAATAAAATCAAACACTTTTCGTAAATGGTTTACTTCGGGCATTTTGTAAACCCTGATATATTCTCGAAATTGTTCTTCTGTCATTTCTTCTTCCTGAATAGTATCTAAGCCTGCACAATCATTAATTTTACTTATACTGTCAAGCTCTTGTTTTTCTTCAATTTTATCCGGAGGATTGTTATTGCACTGAAAAAAAACACACGATAAAATTGCAATTATTGTTATAAAAAATATTTTTTTCATAAACTTATATTTTAGTATTTAATTCATCTATATGATATGCAAGCCAACCCTTTCTTTTTATCCAATCAACGTTCCATTCATTCCCTGTGATTGATCCTATAATTACAAAATCATTTGAGTACTTTTTTTCATAATCGTATTCTAAACCTTTTGAAACAAGAATATCAATAAATTTATGCATGCTTTCACTATCCATAAAGCTTGTTTTTATTAAAAAGTCATCCTGTTGAAAATAGTGAACCGGATGTTCACTGAAAAATTGAACAATACCCCCGTTATACTTTTCTTCTACAAGCTTTCGAGGTATTATAACATTAAAAAAATTTAAACCTATACTCATGAAATGAAATAATGACAAACAAATTTAAACATAAACTCTTAGATTAAGTTGAAAAATTGAAAATAATATTATTATCCTTTGTGATACATTCAAAATAAATTCCTCAAAAAAATTGAATTTACTGCTTTAACATAAGTGTTAACCCTTATGTTGTGAATTCAATATTTATTGAAACAGGGAATTTATTTTGAAATTTTTCCTTTGAGTTATTACCAAAAAAATTCAAAGACTCTATACAAAATGATCTTCCGTTTTGCTCTGTAGTGTGATGTTAGCAATATGTTCGGCGTAGATAAATTTCAATGAATTTAAAAAATATCCAATCTGAACTTATAAAGAAAGTTGGATTTTGTTATTTGTGTAATTATGAATTAAAGCTGTAATAAGAGATTGGTATGATAATCCAGCTTCAATTGCTTTTGCTTTCAATTTACTTATTTCTTTTTCTGTTAACTTGATTCTTATTTGAATAGTCCTATCAAAAGTATTTATAGCAGTTTGCTTTGCCGTTAATAAATCACTTTGAAAATTTTCACTTCTCTTTAATGAATCTGAATTAAAAGCATCTAAAATTTCATTTTCTTCGATTGAATTATTTTTCTTCATAATTAGGTCTCCTTTAAATATTTTTTAGTAGCTTTTCTACTTGGAATAATAGTTTTTAAAAATATTTCATTATCCGTTTCAATAAATGGAATCAAATAAATATAATCATTGTAATTTACAGCATATATTTTTTGTCCTGAATATTTTTCTTGATTTGGATGATCAAAAATATCAATTATTAATCCATCTTCAATTGCTAATACGATCTCTTCAAAAGAAACAATTCGTCTCTTCCTCTGCATCTTTCCATGCTTCATCTAGCTTGCTTCTATCTGCACCACTACTGTAATGATCAGCCTTTTGAATTATCAATTCATTTATTATATTACCAGAAGGGTTGTGATGAATTGCTGCAAGTCTCATTATGGAGTCTACGGTGGTTTGATTATCTTTTATTATCAAACCTTTCAGGTGTTGTTCCATGTCTTTGAAAAATTGAGCAGTCCACAACACATGCTTATGAGTTCGCTTCCCTTTTATTTTATAATCTTCAGGGCAAAAAATATCTTCGAGATTTTTTATTTCCTGAATCAAATATTTAGATTTAACAACAGATACTTCATCTGCCCTCTGATAAAACTTCCCAATATCATGCAGCAATGCGCCTAAATATATAGTTTGCCGTGTAATGTCGTTATTCATATTTGTTTTGTTTTATTGTTCATAGATAATTCTTTTTCTAAAGCAACTGCCGATGGTAAATATTTTTGTATGTTTTCAGGCAATTTTTTTGTCAGAGAATATTCTGCTACACCAATAGGTTGCTTTGTTCCCCGCAGTGCATATTCAACTTCAACTTTATCTTTTTTGCGACACAGCAATATACCAATAGTAAGGTTGTCGTGCTCGTGTTTTAATAAATCATCGGCTGCTGATAAATAAAAATTTATTTTTCCGGCATACTCCGGTTTAAAATTACCGGCTTTTAATTCAATAATAATGTAACACCTTAATTGCAGATGATAAAAAAGTAAATCAATAGAGTATGTTTTTTTACCTATTTTTATAGGAATCTGATTGCCTACATAAGCAAATCCCTGACCTAATTCTGTTAAAAAATCGCGGATATGGGTAATTAATTTTAGTTCAAATTCTCGTTCACTTATTTTTTCTTTTACATTAATGAAATCCAGATTATAAGAATCCTTCATCATTTGCTGCGCCAGATCTGACAAGGGTTCTGGTAAGCAATTCTTAAAATTTGTTACGGCTTTGCCCTGTCGTTTGTGTAATTTTTTTTCAATTTGTATTTCTAAAATATTACGCGACCAATTATTTTCAATGGTTTTATTTATGTAAAAAACAGCCTCGTCGAAAGAGCTGCAATGCCCACAAATGATACGATTGTGTCCCCATGGAATTTGTCTCACAAGCTGTGAGACTTTTTCCATTTGCTTTGTTTCTTCATTTTGTAAAAGTCTCACAGCCTGTGAGACTTTTGTACTCTTTGCGGAAGTCTTACAGGTTAAGGGTTTGCTGTTTTTTTGTTCCTGTATTAATTGAATCCAAAATTGATAAAACTGACGCATAAAAAATAAATTGGCTCTGGAGAAGCCTGTTGATTTTGGAAATTCTTTTTGTAAATCTTTTGCCATGTTTTCAACAATTGCAGCTCCCCAGCCATATTCTTCCTGTTTGCTCACAATTTCGTGTCCTAAATACCAATATAAATCAATCAGCTCACTATTTACAGCAGTAATCGCTTTCATTTGCCTGCTGCGGATCGTGCGCTTTAATTGTTCAATCCAATCTTTATATGTTTTTTTTGCAATGCCTGCTTTCATTTAATATTATTTTGCATTTATCTTTTTCTACTTTTAAGATACTCGTAATTGCTTAACTACTCCGTAACCCATACTTACACTTTTACCCAAGCCAATATTATTTGGTAAAAATACATTGCATTTAAAATTAACATCTAATCCAAGTACACCGTTTCCTTTAACTTTAAGTTTTTTCGACCGTATTATTTCTGTAACTTCAAGTTTAATGGGTTTTTCAATAGTCCATTCAACGCCCTTTGCAAAAGAAAGAATGTTTGCTTTCATAACATTTGCAAGAAAAATGTTTTGTTCAGCAGGGGTTTCTATAATCTTGAATTTTTCGTAATTTTCAGGATTCAGCGCTACCCAGTCCCGAATGGAGTAAGAAAACATTTTATCCCACACCTGCATTGTAAATTGATTCATATTCAGGTTCTCAATTTTCATGTCAAGGGTTCTACCGCTAAAACGTATGCTCCAGTCGCGCTTCTCAAAAAATTTATGTATTTCGTCTATTCCAAAATCCACGCATACAATAGCCGGTTTTTTATTTATTATCTTATATTGAATGAGAGGATACTTATAAAGAAATCCCTGACTCAAATGATTGTGAAATAAAATATTTTCTTGTCCTACTTTATCAATAATAGCTCCTCTGAAAGCAGGTATTTCAAACGCTTGGATTTCTTCGGTAAATGTAATGGTAAGTAAGCGTAATTTTTTCATGTGAATTGTTTTTTCAACAAAAATAAAAGAAACTGTGAGTAAAACAGATTCAAAGAAACTATTATACAACATGTTTTATAAAAGCAGCAATAAAATTAACCAAACAGCAAAGCCTCCGCAGGTAGCTCCGACGTTTTGCCCTTTTGCTTTCTTTTTATAGCAGGTCATATAAGCAGGGTCGCCAAAAAATTCTTTGTTTTTAGACATCAGCACCGTATTTTTACCCGAATAAGGACTGGGACTTGCTACTGCTGCGCCAATGATACCAAAAATGCCTGTAAACAATCCCAGAGCAAAATGCGCCCCTTTTTTTCCATGGAACATTTCTGCATCTTGCCTGCCTTTTAGACACGCATCAGGGTCATTTGCGAGATCTGGCATTATTTGTAATCCTACACCTTCACATAAAAAGTCTTGCTTTGCTTTAAATTCTGTAGTTCCCGTAAAAAAATTTTCTTCCTCCAAACATAAATTTTCAGAAGCAATTGCATTTTGATTTTTTGATTTGCAAGTATCTGCGGGGTTAGTTTCCGCAAACAAGAAATTCGTACTTAAAAAAAACATACTGAAATAAAAGAATAAATTTTTCATAATTTTTAAATTTTAGTTAAACAAAAGAAACATTATATATTTGTACACAAATAAATGTTTTGCAAAGATTATTTAAGCTACTGCAGTGAATCTGCACTAAAAATAAAAAAATATGCCTCTTAACAAACACGCGGGTTTAAGGTACCGTATATTAGATTCCTGTCTTTGTAACGGAAAAAAATGGGAGCGAAAAAATTTAATTCAGAAAATTGATGAAGTGCTCATTAAGGAATATGGCGCTATAGAAGGTGTAAGCTTACGTACTTTCTATGAAGACATAAAACTAATGCGCAGCCCTTCTCCGGCAGGTTTTGATGCTCCTATTGAATGTAAAAATGGTTGCTATTTTTATAACGATCCTAAATATTCAATTTTTTTAAAACCCTTATCGGAAAGAGATATTGAAAGTATCAAAAAGGCTATCAACATACTTTCACAATTTAAAAATTTACCGATTTTCGAAAACCTTGAGGAGATACTTCTCAAAATTGAAGGAAAAATAAATTTGCACCCTTATGATGATACGTTTATTGATTTTGGATTTAATGAAAATGTAAAAGGATTGCAGTTTATAAAACCTTTTTATAATACAATAATACAAAAAAAGACAATAAATGTAACCTATAAGCCTTTTGACGCAGAAAAGGCAGAAAAAATAATTATCTCACCCTACTTTTTACGTAATTATAATCAGCGTTGGTTTTTAATTGGCTTGAATCATGAAGTTAATAAATACTGGGTGCTGGGTCTTGACAGAATAGTTTCTTTTGATGTGATAAATAGAAAACATATACCACACAATGAAGATATTAATTTGCATTTTTCTAATATTATTGGCGTAACTGTACCCGAGAAGAAAAAAACAGTTAATGTTGTTTTAAAATTTAAAACGAAAAGAGCAGCTTATGTAATGACAAAACCAGTACATGCAACTCAAAAAATATTGGAGCGAAATGAAAAATTCACTTCCATCTCATTAAAAATTATACCCAATAAAGAATTAATGGCTCTATTGCTTTCGTTTGCCGGTGATATTGAAATTATAAAACCGGTAAGTTTGCGTAAGCATTATTTTGCATTGTTGAAAAAAGCGTTGAAAGCCGGAACATAATTCATCCTATGTTTAAAATCATTTTTTAATCATTCTTTAATATTCATTTTTGCTTCCTGAAATTTATTTAATCGTAAATCATAAGTCATGAAAAATATATTAATTCTCGGAGCGGGCTTGTCTGCATCAACAATGATTAAATATCTGTTAGACCATTCTACAGAGTATAACTGGAAAATAACCGTAGGCGATGTAAGTGCAGAAACGGCTCAGAAAAAAGTTGCCGGTCATCCGAATGGTACTGCTATAAAATTTGACATAAAAGATGAATCTTTAAAAACCGAACAAATAAAAAAAGCAGATGTTGTAATTTCGTTTCTACCGGCATTTATGCATCCGATTGTTGCTAAAACCTGTGTTGAATTGGGTAAGCACATGGTTACAGCTTCGTATGTTTCAAAAGAAATGAAAGCGCTAGATGCAGAAGCTAAACAAAAAGGTGTTGCCTTGTTAAATGAATTAGGCGTTGACCCGGGAATTGACCACATGTCTGCGATGCAGGTAATACATAAAATCAAAGCCATGGGCGGAAAAATGATTGGTTTTATGTCAAACACAGGCGGTCTTGTTGCGCCAGAATACGATAATAATCCATGGAATTATAAATTTACCTGGAATCCCCGAAATGTAGTACTTGCAGGGCAGTCTGTTGCTCAATACAAAGAACAAGGGCAATACAAATTTATTCCATATCACAAATTATTTACCCGCGCAACAAAATTCAGCGTACTGCATCTTGGCGAATTTGAAATGTATCCGAACCGCGACTCATTAAGCTACAGAGAAATTTATGGACTGGAAGATATTCCGTCAATTCTTCGCGGAACTTTCCGGCGTCCCGGATATTGCAATGCATGGAATGTATTTGTGCAACTCGGCGCAACAGATGACTCTTATGTGATGGAGGGCTCAGAAAATATGACCTATCGCGATTATATAAACAGCTTTCTTGCTTTCGACCAAAAACTTTCTGTTGAAGAAAAGCTTTGTAAATATACAGGAATTACGCCTGATTCAGATGTTTTCAAAAGGATTAAATGGCTGGGTGTTTTTGAAAATACTAAAGTTGGAATGAAAGATGCTACTCCTGCTCAGATACTTCAAAAAATTCTTGAAGCAAAACTCTCTCTATGCTCTGAAGACAAAGACCTGATTGTTATGCAGCATGTTTTTGATTTTGAATTAAACGGAAAGAAAAAACGAATTAAATCTTCTTTAATTTGTACAGGTATAGATACTGTTCATACGGCTATGTCTATAACTGTAGGAACGCCGGTTGCCATTGCCACAAAAATGCTGCTAACAGGTCAGATAAATTTAACAGGCGTGCATGTTCCTGTAATTCCTGAACTTTATAATCCTATTTTAAAAGAATTAGAAGAACACGGTATTAAATTTATTGAAGAAGAAGAAGAATTGTAATTTTTTTAATAAAACAATAAAGACCTGTTAGGTCTCTGCACGCCGGCAGGGGGAGACCTAACAAGTCTTTTATATAAAATATAATTAAAAAATTACTTCCCCAACCTGATGCCTTTATCGTTCAAATCTATTAGTTTTTTCTTATAAAGGGCACCAATCGCTTTTTTAAAAGTTTTTTTACTTACACCAAAAAGTTCGTATATTTTTCCTGCTTCTGTTTTATCTGAAACTTCCAAAAACCCATTATTTTCAGCGATTTTTTTTAAAATAACATCTGTAAGAGAATCAATTTTTTCAAACCCTGGTTTTTGAAGCGCGAGGTCAATTTTTTTGTCTTCTCGTATTTTGTTGATATACCCTTTTATTTTCTGCCCAGGACGCAGCTCCTGAAATACTTCATTTTTATATAAAACGCCCAGATGTTCGGTGTTTATTATTGCTTTATAACCAAGATCGGTTTTGTGGTAAATCAACAAATCAACTTCCTGTCCTACGCTGTATTCTGGCGGAACATCGAGAAGAAATTGCTCGAGTTTTGCAGAAGCAGCGATACGGTTCGTATCTTCATCCAGATATAAATACACAAGATAAAACCTCCCCACCTCCATTTTTTGTTTTTGTTCTCTGAAAGGCACAAATAAATCTTTGGGCAAACCCCATTTAAGAAATGCACCTATAGCCGATACTGAAACAACTTCGAGATACGCAAATTCTCCTACTTTGGCAAAAGGGGTCAATGTTGTAGCAATAATCCGGTCTTCGGAATCAAGATAAATAAAACAGTCTATTTCATCTTCAGGATTGCAATTTTCAGGCACGTACTGTTTAGGCATGAGAATCTCACCATGGGAATCTCCATCTAAATAAATACCAAAATCGAGTTTTTTTACAACACGTAGTTTATTGAATTGTCCTATTTTTGCCATTTTTTAGAAAATTTATTTTCCCAAAAGTAATGAATCTTAATGAATTTCTATTTCTTCTGATGATTTTGTTAAGAATCCTATTTTATCAGAAAAAAAATTAATTTTGAAATCTTATTAACGGATGCTACGCAAATTGTGGGAATGGAAGTCAGAAGTCGGAAGTCAGAAGTCGGAAGTAGCTTCGTGCTTCGTGCTTCCGACTTCGGTCTTCCGACTGATAAATAAAAAAACATTTTGCGTAACATTATTCAATAAAAAATAAACACATGAAACTGATAACCATTATTGGCGCACGTCCTCAATTTATTAAAGCTGCAACTGTTTCGAGAATAATCGCTGCTACAGATGGAATAGAAGAAATTATTGTGCATACCGGGCAGCATTATGATGCGAACATGTCGGAGATTTTTTTTGAAGAGCTGAATATTCCAAAACCAAAATATAATCTTGAAGTCGGTTCTGGTCAGCATGGAGCGCAGACAGGAGCAATGCTGATAAAAATCGAAGAAGTGCTTCTGAAAGAAAAACCAGATGCTGTACTTATATACGGAGACACCAATTCTACATTAGCAGGAGCCTTTGCTGCCGTTAAACTGCACATTCCCATCGCGCATGTTGAAGCCGGTTTACGAAGTTTTAACCGCAGAATGCCGGAAGAAATAAACCGTATTGCTGCAGATAGTATTTCAGACATCCTCTTTGCTCCTACACAAACAGCGATAAACAATCTGAAAAATGAAGGTCTCGAAAAACAAACCGTTTATTCCGGAGACGTAATGTATGACTCTGTTTTATATTATAAAAAAATGATTCTTGCAAATCAGGAACATTACAAAACAAATATTCCAAACTCACCTTATTTCCTTGCAACGATACACCGCGCAGAAAATACCGATAACCCAGAAAATCTGAAAAAAATTTTTGCTGCTTTTGGTAAAACCGATAAACCAATTCTTCTGCCCATTCACCCAAGGACCAAAAAAATAATAACAGATAAATTTGAATTGCCATCCAATGTTTCAATTATTAATCCGGTGGGTTATCTTGAGATGCTAAGTTTGGTAATACATTCCGATAAAGTACTTACTGATTCCGGAGGTTTGCAAAAAGAAGCTTTTTTCCTTGACAAACCCTGTATTACCATGCGTGAGGAGACGGAATGGGTGGAAACACTCGAAAATGGCTGGAATTGCATTGCAGGAGCAGACACAGAAAAGATTCTTGCAGGAATAAATACTCCCGATCCTGTTATAGAAAGAGGGAATCATTTCGGAGACGGAAAAGCTGCGGAGAAAATTGTTGCGTTAATAAAAGAAAAATACAAATAGAAAGTTGGTAATATTGTTGCAGGTTTCACGGTGGTTTCGACTCCGCTCAACCACCGTGAAACCTAGAACGCTGCTTTAAACTGATTCAAAAAACGCACATCATTTTCAAAATACATACGAATATCTTTGATGTCGAATTTTAACATGGCAATTCTTTCGATACCCATTCCAAAGGCAAAACCTGTATATTTTTTACTATCAATACCGCAAGCATCCAAAACATTCGGGTCTACCATTCCACAACCTAAAATTTCGAGCCAGCCTGTGTATTTACACAAATTACATCCCTTGCCATTACAATTGCATGAAATATCCATTTCTGCTGAAGGTTCGGTAAAAGGGAAAAACGAAGGACGCAGGCGGATTTTAGTTTTCTCGCCAAACATTTCTTTCGCAAAATACATTAAGGTTTGTTTCAGGTCGGCAAATGAAACATTTTCGGCAATATAGAGCCCTTCCACCTGATGGAAGATACAATGAGAACGTGCAGAAATAGCTTCATTGCGAAAAACTCTTCCCGGCATGATTATACGAATCGGGGGTTGCTGTTTCTCCATCACTCTGATTTGAACAGAAGATGTATGTGTGCGAAGGAGATAATCCGGATTTTTTTCAATAAAAAAAGTGTCCTGCATATCCCGCGCAGGATGTTCAGGTGGAAAATTCAATGCGGAAAAAACATGCCAGTCGTCTTCAATTTCAGGTCCCTCTGATACTGTAAATCCAAGCCTTGCAAAAATCTGAACAATTTCATTTCGTATTAACGAAATCGGATGCCTGCTCCCTATTGCAAAGGATTCGCCGGGCAAACTTAAATCCAAACCTGAAGAGGTATCAGAAGAATCCTCTAATGAAGTCTTCATTTGCTGAATTTTATCCTGAGCTAATGTTTTAAGTTCGTTTAACTTTTGTCCGAACTCTTTTTTTAATGCAGGCTCTATGGTTTTAAATTCATCGAATAACAAAGTTATTGTCCCTTTTTTCCCAAGCATTCTTACCCGGAATTGTTCTATTTCTTCAGCGGAGGTTGAAATAAAATTATTTGTTTCAGCCAGTAATTCATTTATTTTTTCAAGCATTCTGGTAACTTTTTATTTACTGTATTTTTAGTCCGATTTTATCTCTATTTTATAAATATCGTTGTTTAATATTTTAAAAATATTTATTATTGTAAGTTGAATTGCAAAATTATAAAAATCTTAAAATAAACATCTATGAAAACGAAGAAGGTCGTAATTTTCTTTTTTGCATCATTATTATTCGTATCGGGCATTCAATTATTTTCGTGTAAACGCCCTGCTCCTCCAAAAGCTGTTATTACTGTAGTGGATGAAAATAATGTTCCTGTTGAAGGTGCTACTGTTATTGTCAGAGCGGACAACGGAAGGGTTATTTACCTGAAAAACGGAATGGTTTTACAGGATACAGCAAAAACAGATGCAAACGGACAAGTTTCTTATGAATTTATGTACGAGGCTATTTACAATGTAAAAGTGTCTGTTCTCAAAACTTCAAATGCCGGTGTAGATAGATTTGGTACAGGAGTTCTTATTCTTAAAGAAGATAAAACGTATGAAGCAAAAGTAAAAATAAGACCCTGATTTTTTCAATAAACATAATACTTTATAACCCCTAAGAACATAAATTTGCTTCTTTCGGTAATTCTTTTTTTTCAAGTATTCTTATAATTTTTATGGGCTATTTTAGTCCAATTTTATCTTTATTTAAAAATTTCTTTGATTATTAATTTTAAATTCTCTAATATTGTAAGTTGAATTACAATAATATTAAAATCTAAAAATAAACATCTATGAAAACGAAGAAGTTCCTAATTTTCTTTTTTGCTTCATTAATGTTCGTAGCGGGCATTCAGTTATTTTCATGTAAGCGTCCTGCCCCTCCAAAAGCTGTTGTTACAGTTGTGGATGAAGAAAATCTTCCGGTTGAAGGAGCTACCGTTATTGTCAGAGCTGATAGCGGAAGAGTTATTTACCTCAAAAGCGGAATGGTTTTACAGGATACAGCAAAAACAGATGCAAACGGACAAATTTCTTATGAATTTATGTACGAGGCAATATATAATGTAAAAGCCACAAAATTAAAAACATCAAATGCCGGAGTTGACCGCTCTGGTACCGGGGTTTTAATCTTAAAAGAAGATGAAACGTATGAAGAAAAAGTAAAAATAAGACCCTGATATTTTTAAAATATTTTTAAAAGGCTGTTTCTTAAGTGAGTCAGCCTTTTTTTTGTTAATTATATTTTATTCTATTCAACAGATTATACCTCTTTAGTCTTCATTTTTTTTATTTCATCAACAAAAATTAAACTTTCATCAAAATTATTATAAAAAAAACTATTATTTAATAGGTAAGGTCTGAAATACGCTAAATCAGGGCTATTTCAGATATTTTTTGTATTTTACTAATTCGTAAATTATATTTATATTAGCCTTTTATTTTAAATTAAAAATTCAATGAAAAAGATTATTGTATTTTTTGTATTGATAGCATCTGCCCAAACTTTTTTATTGGCAGACAATGTAGATTTTGTTGCAAACAAGGTATGCCTCGGTACCTACACTACTTTAGTTGGAACGTCTTCATTTCCCGACAGTCTTATTGCCAGCTACAGATGGGATTTAAACAACGATAATATTTATAATGATGCTATTGGGAAAAACATCAGTTATTTGTTTAATGCTGCAAATAATTTTCCCGTTCGAGTAAAAATTGTGATGAAAGATGCCGTTGAACATCTCATGTCATTGCCAAAACTTGTGGAAGTTTACCCGGTTCCAAACGCAAATTTCACGGTTGAAAATGTATGTCAGGGTCAGGTAGCGATTTTTTCTTCAACTTCAACGATTAGCAATGGCACAATCAATCAATTTCTCTGGGATTTCAATAATGATGGTATTTTTGACAATACTTCCGGTCCACAGGTTTCTTTTAATTACAATAATGCCGGTAATTACACTACACTTCTCGAAATTGTTTCAGATAAAGACTGTCATGCGCTTGTTACAAAATCCACTCAGGTGTTTGCAAAGCCGGTTGCTAATTTTTCTTTTCAAAATGCCTGCACGGGTTCTCCCGTAATTTTCACAAATCAAACGAACATTGCTAATGACAATCTTCTCTATTGCTTTTGGCATTTTGGCGACAATACTACCGCAAATACAACAGGAAATGTGAATCATCAATATGATTTTCCGGGAACTTACAACACCCGGCTAATTGCCGTTTCAAACCACTTTTGTTCTGATACAATTAATCAAAACGTCAATGTTTTTAGCGCCCCGACAATTAACATGCAGGTTTTGGGCGACACTATGTTTTACCCCGGACAACAAACGTCTATTCAGGTAATGGGAAACTTTTTAAATGCCGAATGGATGAACGGTTATACCGGAAATACCCTTCAAATAAACCAACCCGGACTATATACCGTTGAGGTAACAGATGCAAATGGATGCAAATCAAAAGATTCTGTTCAGATTTATTCAAAATTACTGAATGCCCAACTTGTAAAAAGCGATATTATAACACCTAATGGCGATGGAATAAATGATTATCTGTTTGTAGATAATTTACATTTTTTCTCTGTCTGCAAAATAAAAATTTTCAATATGTGGGGAGATAAAATATTTGAAGACGCTGTATATAACAACCAATGGAGAGGAGAAGGTCTTGAAACCGGTGCTTATTATTATGTCATTACAACCGACAAATTTGAAGCAATAGGCTGTATTAATTTACTCCGATAAATATTTAGAATTATTAAAAATTTGAAATCTTTTTTATATGAAAAAAATATTTTCAACACTGTTTCTGCTTGCAGGTATTAATAGTATAATAAATGCGCAACAGGTTTTACCCGATGAACAATTTTTAATAAACAAATTTTCATTATCGCCCGCCTATGCCGGTTTTTCTGAAATGCCCGAAGTATATATGGGCTACAGGCAGGAATGGAGAGGCATTAATGGTGCGCCCACAAAAGCTATGGTTAATTTCAACACCCCACTTGCTTCAAAAATGGGTATCGGCGGAACAATTAATTACCAGCAATACGGCATTTTCAGTCAGTTCTCATTATCTCTTGCGTATGCCTACCGAATTATTATTAATGATAATCAAATGATTTGTCTGGGCTTATCTGCAGGTATAAACAAATTTTTTATTGGGTTTAATTATACAAAACCACAAGAGCAAATTGACCCAGTGGTGGCTTCAAGCGACCCCATTCGGAATACAACACTTGATGCCGCATTTGGAGCAGCCTACAAGTATCGTAAATTTAATACCGGCATTTCAGTAATGCAATTACCCGAAGGAATTGTCTGGCATTCGGGACAATCAGTTTACGCTGCAAAAAGATATGTAAATATTCATGCTACCTATTTGTATGATATTTCCAGAAACTGGCAACTGGAGCCATGTCTCGTTACTCAATTAAATGGGACCAACTCTTTGGTTTTCCAATTTGCAACTCTTGTTAAATTTAAAGAAATAATATGGCTGGGAGGCTCAATTAAAAAAAGGAATGAAATAGGAATGATTTTCGGACTGAATTATAAAAATATAATTTTAAATTACTCCTACAACTTCGGTGGAAACGGTCTTGTAAATTATTCATCCGGTTCACAGGAAATAACTCTTGGTTATAAATTTGATAAAAACAAAAAACAATCTGTTTTAAAGCCAGACCAGCCCTACAATAAATGGATTGATTAAATCTTATAATTATGAAAAATATTTTAAAATATAGTTTTCTTTTGTATTGCTTTATTTTAGCTGTAAATACAATCGCACAGCCTGTAATTAATGTTAACCCTTTAACCTTGAGTGCTAATCTTTTTGGCTGTAATGATTCAGTTACACAAACAATTCTCATAAAAAATACCGGAGATACCGAACTGCATTTCCAGTCTGAAACTTCTTTTGATAATGTGCCTACAGGCTATTGTATTCCGACATATTCTTACAATTGTTCTTCAGATGATTACATAAATAATTTTTCGTTTGGAGATATCAGTAACTTAAATTCAGGCTGTAACGGAGAGGCAAACAATTATATTTTTGTTGCTAATCAGACAACACATGTAATGCTGGGAAATACATACACAATGACTATGCAGGCAGGCTCATCTTATAGTCAGGGATTTGGTGTTTGGATTGACTATAATCAGGATGGAGATTTTGAAGATGTGGGAGAATTTATTTATGCCTCCCCTAATGCCAGCAAAGATATGTTTACAACAAATATTACGATTCCATCTAATGCAAAAGCAGGAAAAACAATGCTTCGTGTTCGGTGCAGATATAATGGAACAATCTCTGCGGCTCAATATTGTTCCTCATTAACATACGGAGAAACTGAAGATTATGCAATATCTATAGCGTATTCTGAAATTATTCCTAATCCTGCAGCCGGAAGCATACTCCCCGGAGATTCCGTTAATGTCGAAGTTAAATTCAAATCTGCTGGCTTAAACACAGGTATACATACCGGAACAATTACAATAAATTCTGACGATCCGGTAACGCCGTCTGTAGTCGTCTCCTGTACGCTAATCGTTACCGGTATCCCAAATATTGCTATTGCTTCAGATTGTATTCATTTCGGTACGTTTTTTCAATTTGATTCTGCAACAGACAGCATTCTTATTTCAAATAATGGCTGCGGTAATTTGGAAATTACAAATATTGTAAACACAAATAATTATTTCAGCCCGAACACAACAACCATAACGATACCGCCCGGGCAAAGCGAAGCTTTATTAGTAAATTTCAATCCTCTTACTGAAGGAACTTTCAACGATACTCTGGTTGTTACAAACAATGATTCAACTATAAAAATCTGCCTTAGCGGTACTGCCACAGGGCCGCCTGTTTTATCCGTAAATCCTGAATCCTTCAATGTTACAATAAACGCCTGTAATGATTCTGTTACCTTACCTTTTACTATTTCAAATCCCGGAGAGGCAACACTTTCATGGAATACTGTACCCACAAGCACAAATAAATCGCTTAACTTTATTGGTGGCAATAATATTACCGTTTCCGAAGGAACAGGAATTCCTTCAGGAAATCAGATAACTGTTGAGGCTTGGGTTTACCCCACTTCATTACCTGATGCAAGTTATAATGGAATTGTCTCATGGGGATACCGTTCCTGTACAGGAAATTCTTTTGTTCTGGCTTTAACAAACGATGGACATCCCTCGTTTTCTACTTGGTGCAATGATTTTATTCCTTCATTCGGACCAACACTGACGCTTAACACATGGAATTACGTAGCGGCTGTACTTGATAGTCAAAATGTAACCGTTTATCTGAATGATTATTCATGGACGTATACCTTATCTTCAATGCCTGATGTTTATGGTGGTTATATGAGGATTGGCTCTACAGATACATGGGGCAGATATTTCTACGGTAATATAGATGAGTTAAGAATATGGGATTATGCCCGAAGTCCACAGGAAATTGAAGAATATCGCTATAAATCATTAAATCCCGCTTTTCCAAATCTTGCAGCTTACTGGAATTTTAATACAGGTTCTGGAGCAATAATCAGCGATCTTACAGGAAACGGACACACGGGATCAATATCAAACCAAACATGGTCTTCACAGAGTGCTCCTCTGATTGAAACTATTTCTCTTAGCAGCAACGCGGGTTCTGTTCCTCTGGGTTCATCCCAAATAATAGATGTAACATTTCACTCAACAAATCTTGTGACAGGAACTTATCAAAATTCAATAATCATTCAATCTAATGACCCTCTTTTATCTGCAGATACAATACCATACACTATTACTTACAACGGTTATCCTGAAATGACGGTTTCTGATAATTGCCTGCATTTTGATACAATATTTCAATATTCTACAATTTCGGACACACTGACATTCTACAATACAGGCTGCGATACACTGAAAATTACAAATATTACAAATAATACAAATAATTTTTCAACGAATTTTTCTTCTCTGAATATTGCGCCCGGATTCTCAGATTTTTTTACAGTTTCTTATTCCCCAACAACGGTAGGAAATCATTTTGACACATTATTAATTCAGAACAATGATTCTAATATAAAAATCTGTCTTTACGGACATGCACTCTATCCTCCTTCTATTTCCTACACGCCTTTTTCAATATCCGAAACAATTAATGTTTGTAATGACTCTGTAACGGTTCCTATTACGATTTTCAATTCCGGCAATCAGGATTTAATATGGAGTATATCGCCCGGTACTACAAGCATTTCAGATAATTTTGATCAGAACATCAATTGGAATCTCTGGTCTGAAATAACATTAGGAGTTCCGTCTAATGGCTGCGGTTCTTACTCTGGCGGAAATGCCCTGTATTTTGACGGAGATGGAATCCGACAGGCAGCAACAAACGATTTGAATACATCACTAGGAGGAACAATTGATTTTTATTTACTATTAGGATCCGGCTCTTTTCCCTGTGAACAAGCAGACGGTGGAGAAGGGATAGAGCTACAATATTCGATAAACGGAGGAACCAGTTGGACAACATTTGCTTCATTCGATGCAGGAACCCACTTGGTTTTTACTTCAGAACAAATCAGTATACCTTCCGCTGCACGTACCGCTTCCACACGATTTCGCTGGACACAACCTTCTCACAGCGGCTCTGAATGTGATAACTGGGCTATTGATAATATCTCCATCAATAATATGAATAACAACATAAGCTTTGTACCAGCATCAGGAGTTGTAAGTTTTGGAAATAACAGCACTATAAACGCAACATTTTATACAGACAATCTCATAAATGGAGTATATCAGGGTAATATTATTATTCTGTCAAACGATCCGCTCAGTCTTTCTGATACGATTCCTTATACCCTAACGTACAATGGCTATCCTGTCATTTCTCCATCTGCTAATTGCATTACGTTTGACCCGGTTATGCAATGGCTCACAATCTCAGAATCTATAACAATCAGCAATACAGGCTGCGATACGCTTAAAATATCAGATATTAATAACAATACAGCGCATTTTTCTGTTATTGACACAGCTTTCACAATTCTACCCGGAAATTCTGTTGATCTTGTTGTTGCGTTTCATCCTGTAAGCATTGGAAATTTAACTGATACCTTATATGTTTCCAATAATGATGCTGATATAAAAATTTGCCTGAATGGAGAAGCACTCAGTCCTCCTATTATTTCTTTTACACCTTCATCTTTTAATGTAGATGTCCCATGTGATGATACACTGGTTAACACGCTCACTATTCACAATACTGGCGGTGGTATTTTAAACTGGTCAGCCAGTAGTAGCAGCGCAGGAGTTAATCCCTCTGGTTACTGCTATCCCACAATGTATTCATCAAATAGTTGCAGTTACTTAAATAGTGTTACAACAAACGGAGGTATAACGAATATTTCCAATCCTGATGGAGCAGGTTTTAATGGAAATATCGCGCCGGGTATGAGTTACTTTCCTACCGCAAGTGTTTCTATGGCATCTGGTGGCTCTTTTATGTTAAACCTTCAAGCGCAAGGATCCTGCAATAACGCCTATTTTTCAGTATGGATTGACTGGAATCAGAATGCCATATTTGATGCAAGTGAAAAAATTATCAACAGTTATAATGCCGGAAACAATCCATCAAGCTTTAATGTTAATGTTCCTTTAAATGTATTAACCGGAACTACCCGCATGAGAATCGTGTGCTGGGCAACCAGTTCTACTGCCGGTTCCTGCTCCAATTTAAACAGTTATTATGGGGAGACAGAAGATTATAATGTAAATATTTTATCTGTAAACCTAACACCATCATCAGGAATTATTAACCCTTCAGAAAACCAAAATGTGAATGTGGTATTCGATGCGAGAGGAATGAGCGCAGGTGCATATTCTCTAAACATTTATGTTTTATCAGACGACCCGCTTCATCCTGTTGATACGATTCCATGCACAATGAATGTTTTTGGAAATCCCGAAATTGCAACATCCCATAATTGTCTTGATTTCGACACAATCATGCAATGGACGAGCAATTCTCAAACGCTGAAAATATACAATACAGGTTGCGATACGCTGAAAATTACAGATATTGCAAACGAGCTTTCTGTTTTCTCTGTAAATAATACAACCTTAAACATTTTACCATGGGATTCAGCAAGCATTACAGTAACATATTTACCATCATCAACAAGTCATCATTACGACACTTTGGAAATATTTAGCAATGCCTCAAATATTGAAGTATGCCTTCATGGATATACATTTAGCCCTCCTGTTCAAACACATGTTCCGGATTCAATACATACTGTGATAACTACCTGTAATGATACTGTCGTGATACCATTATTTATTCACAATACCGGGGATACAACGCTACAATATTATATTACAGCAAAACAATATCTAAATTTTAATGGGACCAACAGCTATGTAAGAATTGATCATCCCACTCATTTTGATTTGCAGGATTTTACCTATTCTGTATGGATTAATGCAAATGCTACCGATGGTTACAGAACAATAATTGATATTGATAATGACGAACAAAGTTTATTTATTTTAAACGGTCAATATAATGTTTATGCAAGGTGCGGTTACAATTCACATGGAACCGTTACCCCTGGTTGGCATCATGTTGCATGGGCTGTTTCTGGAAGCAGTTATAAACTTTTTGTTGATGGAATTCAGATTGGCTCTGGAAATAACTGTTCGGCATCTGTTAATGCAGACCGCCTGATGGTTGGCGCAGGATGTTGTTATAATGAATTCTTTGATGGAAAAATTAAAGAAGTGAGCGTTTGGAATATCGCACTTACTGAATCTGAAGTTACTGCAATAATGAACAACCCGCCACTTGGAAATGAATCCGGATTAATTGGTTACTGGCCATTTATACAAGAAGATGAAAATACTGCAATAGACATGTCTGTTTATGGAAATCATGGAACAATGTCTGGTGCTGAATGGGAGCTAAGTCAGGCATGGATAAATCTTTCTGAAACGGTAGGAGAGATTCCTGAAAATTCAAGCGACACAGTTTATGTAACATTGAGTGCGCAAAATATGATTACAGGCACATACAATACGACTCTACTGATTTACTCCAACGACCCGCTTCTTCAAATGGATACACTGCCTGTTACAATGGTTATTGAAGGGTCCCCTGTAATATCAACTTCTGATATTTGTTTGGAATTTGATTCTATTATGCAATGGACAAGCAAAAATGATACATTAGTAATTTCTAATACCGGATGCGATACGCTGAATATTGCAGATATTAACAACAACACGGCACATTATATTGTTAGCGATACTTTATTTTCGTTACTTCCGGGAAGTTCAGTTAATCTTATTGTAACATTCAACCCATTCGTAACAGGTGAAATAAACGACACGCTTTATATTTTCAACAATGACTCAAATATTAAAATTTGCTTGCATGGGAAGTCGCTTAGTCCTCCCGTTATTTCATGCACTCCAGAGTTTTTCACTGTGGATGTTCCTTGCGGTGATACGCTTGTAAGCACATTAACAATACACAATACCGGTGGTGGAGAATTAATATGGGAAGGAAATGGTAACATAAGTGGTGCTTCACCTACAGGATATTGTTATCCAAATATGTATTCATCCAATAGCTGTAGTTACTTAAACAGTGTAACTACAAGCGGGGGAACAACGAATATATCTAATCCTTCCGGCGCAGGATTTAACGGAAATATTGCTCCGGGAGTAAGTTATTTTCCCGAATCCTTTGTTTCGCAATCACCCGGCGGCTCTTTTATTCTAACGTTGCAAGCACAAGGCTCCTGTAATAATGCTTATTATTCTGCATGGATTGACTGGAATCAAAATGCAATCTTTGATGGGAATGAAAAAATTGTCAGCAGTTATAATGCCGGAAATAACCTTGTAAATTTTACAGTAAATGTACCCACGAATGCGGTATCGGGTACTACACGCATGAGAATTGTATGCTGGGCAAACAGTTCTGTTATCAGTTCCTGCGACAACCTTAACAGTTATTACGGAGAAACCGAAGACTACCTTGTTTCTGTGTTTGCAATGGGTTTAACACCATCGTCAGGAATTGTAAACCCCTATGAAGAACAAGACGTGCTGATTACTTTCGATGGAAGAAACCTAAATGCAGGGGTTTATCCTTTTAATATTTTTATTTTTTCCAATGATCCTCTTCATAATGTTGATACCATTCCTTGCGTGATGAATGTTATCGGCGATCCGATAATTTCAAGCTCTGTAAACTGTATAGAATTTGACTCTATCATGCAGTGGTCTTCAACGGATGAAATTCTTAAAATCTACAACACCGGTTGCGACACACTTTTTATATCAGGCATTACAAATAATACAAGCGCATACAGTTTTGTAAATAATCCTTTTTACCTGCTACCCGGAGATTCAATTCAGATAACCATTACGTTTAATCCTGAGATATCCGGTTTAATTCTAGACACACTGCATATTCTAAACAATGCATCGGTACTTAATGTCTGCCTGAATGGGTATTCTATTTCTCCACCAGTTATTTCAACCAACCCGACTTCATTGGTTGAATCACTGTATTGTTGCGATTCAACAATTAAAACAATCACTGTTTATAATACCGGAGATAATGATTTAATTTTTAATATAAATAAAAATGAATCTTATGTAACATTTGACGGTGTTAATGATTATATCCGCATAGAAAACACGTACAATGGCCTCAACAAACTAACAGTTGAAACATGGATATACCCCACGAGTGTTACAGGACTCCATTATGTGATTAGTAATGGGAGGGATTGCTGCACTCCTACCGGAGGATTTAATATGTACTTTAGCGGTACAAATCTCGGAGGACAAGTATGGCGCAGTTCAGGCAGTCAACTTATAAGCGCAAACAGTTCTCCCGGAATTATTGAAATCAACAAATGGCAACACATTGCTATGGTTTACGATGGAACTCAAATAAAATTATTTAAAAATGGGGTTCTGGTTGCAAGCTCTTCTGTGTATCTGAATTCTTCTGTTTTAAACGGATCAAATAATCTGCATTTTGGAGTTCTTGCGTATTCTGTACCTTCTTATTACGATTATGTTGGATATATGGATAACATCAGACTCTGGAATACCGCAAAAAATCAGGTTCAGATATTTTCAGAAATGAATAATTCCTTGCAGGGAAATGAGGCAGGATTAATTGGATACTGGAATTTTGAAAATAATTCAGCAAATGATCTTACTTCTAATAACAATCATGGAACACTTTTTGGAAATTGCGCTTACGTAAATTACCCTGCTGACACAACTGCTATTCTTTCTGAATGGATGACCGTCTGGCCGATAAATGACACGATAAGCCCCGCTGATTCTGCAACAATTTCTGTAAAATTTAACGGATGCGGATTAACTGTTGGTAATTATAATGCTGATATTTTCGTTTCAACGAATGATCCTCTACATTCAATAGTTACGATTCCTTGCAGTCTTTCTATAACAGGCTCACCCGTAATACAAGCCTCAGTAGGGTGCTTAGAGATGGATTCTATTTTTATGTTTCTGACAACATCCGATTCTTTATGGATTTACAATACAGGCTGCGATACGCTTAATGTTACTGATATAAGTACTTCAAATAGCGTCTATACTTCGTCTTTAACAACACTGTCGCTCTTGCCGGGAGATTCTGCAAGCATTACAGTTATATTTAATCCTGTAACAACTTCGGGTTTGATTTCCGATACTCTGGTCTTAACAGGTAATGCCGGAATTTTAAAAATTTGCCTGAACGGTTATGCTTATGAGCCACCTGTACTATCGTATAATCCCACTTCAATATCCGCAGTTATTAACGATTGCAACGATTCGCTTGTTGTTCCGTTCTATATTTCTAATTCTGGAGATACCACTTTAACATGGAATTTAAATACTCCTCCGGAAAATATTGTTTTGGATATAGCATCAGGAAGCATATCTTCAGGGGACTCAGACACTGTAAATATAACATTTTATAGCAATAATCTTTTATCAGGAAATTACAACATACCTTTTATAATATCATCTAATGATCCTTTAAATTCGTTCGACACCATCCCTTGCACGCTTACGATAAATGGATATCCCTTGCTTTCTCTTTCGGATACCTGCCTGCAATTCGATACTATTATGCAGTGGCAGACAACATCAGAAACACTAACGCTAACCAACACAGGATGCGATACTATGTTTGTTTCAAATATTAATGCTACAGAAGCCAACTTTAATCTGTCTGAAACTTCTTTCAGTATTTTGCCGGGTAGTTCTGCTGATTTAACAATAACATTTTACCCTCTCGATGTAAATACATTCAATGCAAATCTTATCATTTCTGGTAATTTTACATCTGATACAGTTTGTTTAAACGGAGTTAGCACGTATCCGCCCATTATTACGGTCAATCCTTTATCTTTTGATACAACAGTTACAGCTTGTAACGATACAGTCGAGATTCCCTTGTATATCAAAAATACAGGAAATCATCCGCTTTCATATTCTGTAAATGCTGTTTCCGGTTTAAGTTTTACAAATAGTTCCGGAACAGTTGCTACAGATGACTCTTCTTTAGTTATAGCGCATTTCGACGCTGTTGCATCTGATACAGGGCTTAATGCTTTTACTGTTACCATTGCATCAAACGACCCCCTCACACCTTCAGTGGATGTTAATCTTAACATTTCAGTTACTCCTAAACCAAATGCACCAATCGTGCAGAATGCGGCTATTTGCTTTGGCGACGATGTTCCTGACTTGTCAGCTACCGGTACCAATATTCAATGGTATGATGATGCAGAACTCACTAATCTTATTTATTCCGGTTCGGTATTTTCCAGCGACGCTACATCTGTAGGGATTTACACGTATTATGCAACGCAAACAATTGATGGGTGTGAAAGTTTTTCTGATACTGTAAGCCTTGTTATTAATGCCATTCCTGATGCGCCTGTCGGCTCTGACCTTACTGTATGCTATGGCAATCCTGATGCTACACTTAGTGCAACTGGTTCAAATATTACATGGTTTAACGATGTTGCTCTTACGAATATTATTCATACCGGCAACAGCTATGATACCGGATTATCTTCTGTCGGGTCTGCCTCTTTCTATATTACACAAACTATTGCAGGGTGTACAGGTCCTCATGACACAATAACATTTACAATAAATCCGATTCCTGACTCCCCTGTTGTAAATGATGAATTTACATGCTTTGGAGATTTTGTTCCCCTTCTAACGGCAACAGGAGATAATATTCAATGGTATGACGATGCAAACCTTACCACCATGTTGTATGCAGGCGCATCTTTCAATACGAATGAAACTGAGTCGGGCATTTATCAATATTTTGCCACGCAAACAGACAATGTTTATTCATGCGAAAGCCAGCCTGTTACTGTTCAATTAAATATTTTCTTACCTGAAAATCCTGTTTCAAACGATACCGCTTCCTGCTTCGGATCTGCAACGCCCGACCTTACAACAACAGGAACAAATGTTCAATGGTATGATGATGGCACTCTGACAAATCTTGTAAATACAGGCAATACTTTTGCAACAGGATTAACGTCTGTTGGTTCGTACACCTATTACCTTACTCAAACAGATGCGGCGCATAATTGCGTGAGTCTGGCTGATACTGTAACTATTAACATTTACGCGAACCCATCGCAACCTTCTGCCTCAGATGATAGCATTTGCTATGAAAGCGTTACGCCCGACCTTATTGCTACAGGCAATAATGTTATCTGGTATAGCGATGCATTACTTACAACAATAGTTCATACAGGAAACGTACTGGATACAAATATTACTGATGTTGGAACCTACACTTTCTACACAACACAAACTATAAATAATTGTGTAAGTAATGCAGACACTGTTGTATTGGTAATAAATCCGATTCCTGATGCTCCAGTAGTGTCTGATACAATTATTTGTTCGGGTCAAACCTCGCCTGAATTATCTGCAACAGGAACAAACATTAACTGGTATTCCGATGCTGCTTTAAATGATTTTCTTGCATCAGGAAATACATACACCCCTACTGTCAGTGCGCAAGCGGTCTATCATTTTTATGCTACACAAACAATTTCCGGAACAAATTGTGAAGGACATTCTTCTGAAATAACCTTAACGATTGACTCACTTCTTCCCGCTCCTACTGTGGCAGATGCAGCAATTTGCCTTGGAGAAAACACTCAGGCATTCAATACTACAGGCGACAGTATTCGCTGGTATTCAGATTTCGCTTTGACGAATTTAATACACGAAGGGAATAATTACACCTCTACTGAAACGCTTTCCGGAGTGTACACTTATTACCTGACACAAAACAATCATTGTGGTGAAAGTGCATTGGATAGTGCTACATTAACAATATTTGCAATCCCTGAAGCGCCGGAAGGAAACGACCTCACTGTTTGCTACGGAACTACAAATATTTCTCTAACAGCAAGCGGTTCAGATATTGTCTGGTACTCTGACTCTTTACTTACAGTTGTTGCAGGAAACGGGAACAGCTATCCAGCTGGAATGACAAACGTGGGGATTTATTATTATTATCCCACACAAAACAGTAATGGATGCGAAAGTCCTGCCGATACTGTAACATTAGAAATTCTTTCTATTCCTGATACTCCAATTTCACAGGATACTGTTATTTGTTTTGGAATTCCCACACCTGTTTTAATGACTACAGGTGCAAATCCTGAATGGTATACTGAACCGGAATTAATAAATCTTGTACATACAGGAAATAATTTTATTACAGGAATAACAGCAGTTGGAACTTATACTTATTATATTGTTGACGTGAATTCATCCCAGAATTGCAACAGTTTTACGGATTCTGTAACTCTTACTATTAATGATATTCCACTGGTGCCCACGTTTACAAATCAAACCTCTTGTTTTGGTCAAAACGTACCAGATCTCACTGCAACAGGGAATAATATTGTCTGGTACAGTACTCCTGATTTATTAACTATTGTTGGTACCGAGAATGTTTTCTCTACAGGAAATACAGCTGTAGGAGAGTATGAATATTATCTTACACAAACAGTAAACAATTGCCAGAGTCCATTTGGGACTATTTCACTTTCTATATTTGAGTTACCTGATGCACCACTTGCAAACGACACGAATTCATGCTCTGGTGGTATTATTCCAGATTTAATAGCAACAGGAAATGATGTCCACTGGTATTCTGACATAACACTCACAAGTCTGCTGCATACAGGAAATTCATTTGCAAGCGGTGAAATTAATACAGGAATTTACACGTATTATATTACACAAATTCATCCTGTAAATGGATGTGAAGGACCTCATGCCGAAATATCATTAAGCATTGACAGTCTGCCCGGAGCTCCTGTAATTACAGATATTTCTGTTTGTCATGGGGTATCGGTGCCTGATTTCACTGCAATTGGCGATACAGTTCACTGGTATAACGATGGAGGTCTTTCCAATCTTATTCATACCGGAAATGTTTTTGCATCCGGAGAAACCGCTGTAGGTATGTATACATATTATGCAACACAAAGCAATCTTTGTGGAGAAAGCGCTGCCGATACAGCAACACTGATTATTCATTCCATTCCTTCTGCTCCATCTGTTTCTGATGAAGATGTTTGTTTTAACCAACCCGTACCCAACCTCACGGCTACAGGGGCTAATCTTACATGGTATTCCGATTTTGCTATGACAGATACTATTTATACAGGAGCCACATTCAATACAGGAGAAACCGCTGCCGGTATTTATACGTATTATGTATCAGAAACCGCCAATGGATGTGAAAGCCCTGTATCTGCTGTAACACTTTCAATATTTGCATTACCTCCAAAACCAATTGCAGATGATGTTGCAGTTTGTAATTCCGCCGCAGTTCCTGATCTTATTGCAACAGGAAATAATATTATCTGGTATGACGCAACATTTACAAATCCTGTACATTCAGGGAATACATTTGCAACAGGAGAAACTGCTGTTGGTACATATACCTATTATGCGACACAATCAGATGCCGTAACAAATTGTGTAAGTTTACCGGATACCATCATTTTACAGATAGACCCACCTCTTGCCGCACCAATAGCTGATAATCTTGTTTTATGTTACGGTGGAGGAAATGCAGATTTAACAGCAACAGGTGTAAATATTAACTGGTACAGCGATTCTCTGCTTACTGATTTGATTTATAGCGGCAACAATTTTGTAACAGGAATTACAAACGTTGGTACTTATACTTTTTATGCAACACAACAGAATACTTGTGGTGAATCCGTTTCTGACTCTGTTTCCCTGACGATTAACCCGCAACCCGCTGCTCCGGTTGCAATCAATGACACCATTTGTTTTGGAGAACCCATTCCCTCGTTTACAACAACAGGTAATTTTATCATCTGGTTTGCAGATACATTGCTGACAACACCCATTGACACAGGGCTTACATATACGCCAGAATCAGTTGTTCCGGGAATTCATATTTATTATTTCCATGATGTAGATACTGCAACAGGCTGTGCTAGCCAGACTGCAAATGTTGCTTTACATGTAAACGATATTCCCGCACCACCTGTTACGCAGGATACAAGCGCATGTTACGGTTCGGCAATTCCTGACTTAATCGTTTCAGGAATGAATGTTCAATGGTATTCAGACAGCATGGGCGTGAACCTTATAAATACAGGAAATACATACACGACAAACCAAACACAGCCGGGAGTGTATTCATACTATGTATCTCAAAGTAATGAGTGCGGTGAGGGTTTGCCGGATTCCATAAAACTTATTATTAATGAAAAGCCACAAGCTCCTATTGGATCAGATTACAATATTTGTGAGGGAGACAATAACCCGAATATACTTGTTACAGGGCAAAATGTTACTTGGTATTCTGATTCTGCTCTTACAACTATTATTAACAACGGTACTAATTACACTCCTGTTGAAACAATGCCGGGCAGCTATATTTGTTATTTAATAAATGAAAACAGCACTACAGGATGTATTAGCGATATAACAGAAATCGCATTTACGATTAATACAATCCCTGCTGCTCCTGTTGTGTCAGACACGTCTGTTTGTTCAGGTCTGCAAAATCCAGCAATACTTGCATCAGGAATTTCAGTTATATGGTACAGCGATTCACTATTACAAACAAATATCGGAACAGGAAATTCATATATTCCTTCTGTTATAACTCCAGGTGTTTATACATATTATGCTACGCAAACAGTAAATGGATGTGAAGGTACTGCTGCAAGCGCTTTGTTTACTATTTTTGCTGCACCACAAGCTCCTATTGTTTCCGATGTTACTGTATGTAGCGGAGAAAGCGTTCCTCCTTTCAATGCAACAGGAACGGACGTAATCTGGTACAGCGATTCTTTGTTGACAAACAGTGTCGGAATTGGAAATAATTTCACAAGTACTGATACTGCTTCCGGTGTTTATACGTATTATGCAACACAAAGCGCAAATGGCTGTGAAAGTGCGGCAGCAGAAGCAATTCTTACGATAAACGATGCAGCACAAGCGCCCGCTTCACTAGACAGGTCGGTTTGTTTCGGACAGATGAATCCGCAATTAAGCGCATCGGGAATAAACATTACATGGTATTCAGATTCATTGCTGACGAACGTAATTGGAACAGGAAATACATACACACCAACAGGAACATTGCCGGGAACTTACATTTTCTATGCGACACAGTCTTCAGCTCTTTGCGGAGAAAGCAATGCAAGCCCTGTAATTTTCAATATTTTTTCTGCACCTCAGCCACCAACTACTGAAAATGTTGTTGTTTGCTTTGGAATACCAGTTCCTTATTTAACAGCAAATGGAAGCAATATCAACTGGTATACAGAAGAGGAATTAGTCATTCACATTAATTTCGGAAATACATTTAATACAGGATTTACGAATGTTGGTGAATATCATTATTACATAACACAAACGATTAATGGCTGTACAAGTCAGGGCGCAGAAGTAATGCTGAAAATAAATCCGGCTCCTCTCGTTACATTAAACACGACGTATGTTACAATTCCTTATGGCTCCTCTGTTACTCTGGCAGCGTATAATGCAGATACCTATACATGGTCGCCCCCACAGGGATTAAATACCACAAATGGTCCGGTTGTTATTGCATCACCATTGGCAAATACAGTCTATACGGTTACCGGAACAAATCAATTCGGTTGTTCTGCTACTACAAGCTGCTCAGTAGAAATTGGAACAGGAATAGAAGAAATCAGCTTTACACAATCGCTGAAAGTTTATCCGAATCCTGCAAATAATGAGCTGATAATAGAATTCATTACCATGAAAAATGAAGAAGTACAGTTTAAATTAATCAACCAGCTTAATCAGACGGTACTCCGAAAAACGATTGATGCAAACGGAGAAACAAAAACTGCATTTGACCTTTCAGAAATAGCAAACGGGGTATATCATTTACAAATTATAAATGGTAAAAATAGCAGTAACAAAAAAATAGTAGTAAAGCATTAAAATAAAATATAAATATGAAAACGTTAAAAAGCCTGATTTTAGTTTTTATCGTAATAACAGGAACTTTTACGAGCAGAGCGCAACAGAGTCCACCGGAAACAATAGACAAGCAAATTGCTGAAGGTAATAAACTACTGAATTCCGGAAAATTTAATCAGGCACTTTTAGTGTGGCTGAAAGTACTTAAAGAAGATGTTGAAAATGCAAATGCAAATTTCAAATTGGGTCTGTGCTATAAAAAATCTATGGACAAGCAGTCCAAGGCAGCTTTGTATTTTAGAAAAGCATCAAAAAATATGACAGAAAGGTATAGTTTTTTCAATGTAAAAGAAAAAAAAGCACCAGTTGATGTTTTATATTTTCTTGGGGAAGCATATATGGCGGCTGATGAGCCAGACAGCGCCCTTCTCGCATTTATGCAATACAAAGATAAATTTGACGGGAATACTCCAATTGAAGTTGAAAGCAAAATACGCACTTGTATCAATGCGCAGAAAATGATTAACAAGCCTCTTCAGATAAAATATAAAAACATAGGAAGTATTGTTAATTCCGGATATTATGACGCACACCCTGTTCCTGCTGTAGATAATACATTTTTATTTTTCAGTTCGCGCAGACTTCGTGCAGATAACAGCAACAAAGAGCACATAGAACTAACATCAGGTAAATATTATGAAGATATTTATTTTTCAAAAAAAGATGGCAAAGGAGAATGGGAAGCCCCTGTTTTCTTTGAACATAATTCAGATAAAAATGAATATCCTTCATGTATCGCGTCAGATGGGAAAATGATGTATTTCTGCAGGGAAGATAAACTCGGAGACTTTAACATTTACCATTCCTTTTTTAAAGATGGGGTTTGGGAAAAACCCGTTAAAATGAGCGGTGGAATTAACTCGCAATACAATGAAACGGAAATCACAATTTCAGTAGATGGAAATCATCTTTATTTTTCAAGCGACAGGAAACAAGGCAACGGCAAATTCGATTTATATCATTGCACTAAAAAGCCAAATGGAAAATGGAGCAGTCCTGATAATCTCGGAAGCGAAGTAAATACAGCATCTAATGAAACAAATCCGTTTATTCATCCTGCCGGCAAGCGTTTGTATTTTTGTTCCGATGGACATCATGAAAAAAATATGGGAGGTTACGATATTTTTTATCTTGAACTAAATGAAAACGGAACATGGTCAGCACCAAAAAATGCAGGTTATCCAATCAGTTCAACAAAAGATGATTTTAGTTTTGCGGAAGGTGGTGAAGGGAAGCGTTATTGCTCCGTAATCAGCGATAATCTCGATTATGATCTTTTTGAAATTATTGATGGGAAATTTGACGCAAAAAATCTGAAACCGGGCACTGTTGTTGAAATTGAAAAAGATGTCGCAGAAATTATTGAAATTGAAAAACAGGTTGAAAAAGTTGTAGAAATTACAGAAATAGTGGAGCAAACTGTAGAGGTAGAAAAAGAAGTTCAGGTTACTGAAATTGTAGAGGTAGAAAAAGTTGATCCGGAAGTTGCAAAAGCAGAAGCTGAAAAGGCAAAAGCTGATGCAGAAAAAACAAAAGCAGAAGCTGAAATAAAAAAGGCAGAAGCTGAAAAATATATTGCAGAAGCTGAAATAAAAAAAGCAGAAGCTGAAAAGCTGAAAGCAGAGGCAGACAAAGCGAAAGCGGAAGCAGATATTTTAAAAGCCAAAGAAAAAATCGCTGATGCTGAAATAAAAAAAGCAGAAGCAATAAAAGCAAAGGAAGACAGAAAGCGGGCTAAAATTGAAAAGAAAAATATTAAAGAAAGAGCCTTGATTGCAGAAGCTGAAAAAGCAAAAGCAGAGGCGCAGAAAACTACCGCAGAAGCAGAGAAAATAAAAGCAGAAGCACAAATTGCCGAAGCGGAAAAAGCAAAAGCCGATGCAGTAAAAGCGCAGGCGGATGCTGAAAAAGCTAAAGCAGAAGCGCAATTAGTTGCAGCTGAAAAAGCAAAAAATGATGCAATAAAAGCACAAACGGATGCTGAAAAAGCAAAGTCTGATGCGCAAAAAGCAGAAGCAGACAAGATAATAGCAATTACAGATAAAGCAAAAGCGGATGCACAAAAAGCTGCCGATGAAAAAGAAAAAGCAGTAGCTGAAAAAGCCAAAGCTGAGGCTGATGCAAAAATCGCACAGGCAGAAGCTGAGAAGATAAAAGCTCAGGCGAAAATAGCAGACGCTGAAAAAGCAAAAGCAGAGGCTGAAAGAGTGAAAGCCGAAGCGGATCAGAAAAAAAATGAAACAGATAAAGCCAAAGCAGAAGCGCAAAAAATAAATGATGAAAAAGCAAAAGCAGATGCCGAAGCAAAGAAAGCACAAGCAGATGCTGATAAAGAAAAAGCGCGTGCTGAAACCGCAGAAGCAGAAAAGATAAAAGCAGAAGCTTTAAAAATAAAAGCAGAGGCGGATGCAAAAAAAGCAGAAGCCGATAAAGCGTCTGCGGAAAAAGTTAAAGCAGAAGCAGAAGCACAAAAAGCAAAAAACGAAACCGAAAAAGAGAAAGCAAAAGAACAAACCAGTGCCAATGAAAAAGAAAAGGCAGAAGCACTGAAAATAAAAGCGGAAGCTGATGCCCAGACAGCAAAGGCAAATGCTGAAAAAACAAAGGCAGAGGCTGAAACTAAAAAAGCAGAAACGGAAAAAATAAAGGCAGAGGCGGATGCAAAAAAAGCGGATGCTGAAAAGGTCAAGGCAGAGGCTGCTAAAGCAAAATCTGAAGCTGACAAAGCAAAAGCTGAAGCACAAAAAGCAGAAGCAGAAAAAGCCAAAGCAGAAGCGGAAATGAAAAAAACACAAGCAGAAGCAGAGAAATTAAAATTGCAGGAAGGGAAGAAGAAATAGATGCATAGTTGTACAACTTTTTTGTGCATTTGTATTTATGCTAATATTTTCCCAAATTTGTATAAAAAAAATAGGCAATACCATGTAAACAAAAGCATAATTCGCATGATAAGATTATAAATATTTTGCGTTTTAGATTGTTTAAAATTTTGCTAAAATTAAAAAAAATTTACACATGAAAACACCAACTTCAATCTTAAAAAATTTATTATCAAAAAGTATACATTCTTTTTTGTATGTCTTAATGATAGCAGGAATATTAGTAATGTGCGAGTTATCTTTTGCTCAAACTATGGTCAAAGATATTAATTCTATAAATTACGGAAGTACCCCAACTTTTATAACAGCAATAGGCAACTTTATTTATTTTTCTGCTACTGACCAAATTGCAGTTACCAGACTTTTTAAAAGCGATGGTACAGAAACAGGTACCTATAGTGTAAATAATATTTCAAGCCCATATTTGAAATTAAGTCCTGTTGATTTCTATAACAATCTTCAGACTTTCTGTAATAACAATGGTACAATTTTTTTTAACGCATATGATAGTATTCACGGCTATGAACTATGGAAAAGCGATGGAACTGACGCTGGTACTATGCTTGTAAAAGATATTTTTCCTGGGACTAGTAATTCTGACCTATCGAAGTTTTTTGCTGTAAATGGTACATTATTCTTTTGGGCTAATAATGGTATTAATGGTATTGAGCTTTGGAAAAGCGATGGAACCGAAGCAGGAACAGTTATGGTAA
>MEOG01000046.1:109624-163407 GCA_001769125.1 Bacteroidetes bacterium GWF2_35_48
TACATTATTCTTTTGGGCTAATAATGGTATTAATGGTATTGAGCTTTGGAAAAGCGATGGAACCGAAGCAGGAACAGTTATGGTAAAAGATATATGTGCTGGTTCTTGTAGCTCATTTGAACAGAATTACACTCCTTATTTTGCAAATGTAAACGGCATTTTATATTTTTCTGCAAATGATGGAATAAATGGGAAGGAACTTTGGAAAAGCGATGGTACTGAAACAGGGACTATAATGGTAATGGATATAAACCCTGGTTCAGCTTCCGCTTTACCAAGTAATTTTGCAAATGTCAATAATACATTATTTTTTAAAGCTAATGACGGGTTAAATGGCTATGAACTGTGGAAAAGCGATGGCACTGAATCTGGAACAGTTATGGTAAAAGATATCACCCCCGGCATAAATTCATATACTCCAATGTATTTAGTAAATGTTAATGGCATTTTATTTTTTCAAGCTGAAAATGATAGCAGTTCTTCTGATTTATGGAAAAGCGACGGTACAGAAGCAGGTACTGTTATGGTTAAGCAACTAAATTCTAATTTAAGTTTGTTTACAGATGTCAATGGTATTTTATTTTTTAAAGTAGATAGTAGTATATGGAAAAGCGATGGAACCGAAGCCGGAACCGTGTTGGTAAAAGACGGCTTAACTTCGATAAATATATTAAAAAATGTAAATGGCACTTTATTTTTTCGGACAAATGATTGTTCCGCAGGTTATAAGCTATGGAAAAGCGATGGAACCAATGCAGGTACTGTTATGTTAGCAGCCTTCGGACCTTGTTCTCCTGTAACTAATAATATTACCCACTTTACCGTTGATGCCAATGGTAATATTTATTTTCAGGCCAATGATGGCATAAATGGAGAAGAACTTTGGAAAAGCGATGGTACCGAAGCTGGAACGGTTATGGTAAAAAATATTTATTATGCCACTTCCCCTGAATCAGATCCATACAGATTAACAGATGTCAACGGTACATTATTTTTTCAGGCAAATGATGGAATAAATGGCAAAGAGCTTTGGAAAAGCGATGGTTCAGAAACAGGTACTGTTTTAGTGAAAAATATATGTGCAGGTTCCTCTAATTCTAACCTTGATTGGTTAACAAATGTTAATGGTACTTTATTTTTTCATGCAGTTAATGGAATACATGGGTCTGAACTGTGGAAAAGCGATGGTACAGATGCAGGGACTGTTATGGTTACAGATATTAATCCTGACTCTTCCGGTTCTTACCCTTCTCGTTTAACAAATGTAAATGGCACTTTATTTTTTACTGCTTATGACGGGATAAATGGCTATGAACTTTGGAAAAGTGATGGGACAGAAGCTGGGACTATTATGGTAAAAGATATTGTACCAGGTACTGGTTCTTCTTATCCCGAACAATTTATCGCAGTAAATGAAACATTATTCTTTATGGCAAATAACGGAATTAATGGTCTTGAATTATGGAAAAGTGATGGCACCGAAGCAGGAACAGTTATGGTAAAAGATATATGTGCCGGTTCTTGTAGCTCATTTGAACAGAGCTTCACTCAGCCTTTTGCAAATTTAAATGGTATTTTATTTTTTTCAGCTAATGATGGGATAAACGGGAATGTTCTCTGGAAAAGCGATGGCACGGAAGCAGGGACTGTTATTGTAAAATATATCTCCTTTAGCAAAATGACAGCAGGTAATAATGTGTTATTTTTTAAGGCCATTGATGGAATACATGGGTCTGAACTGTGGCAAAGCGATGGTACAGATGCAGGGACTGTTATGGTTAAAGATATTAATCCTGGCTCTTCCAGTTCTTACACTAATGGAACCCTTTATCCTTTCAGTTGTGCTTTTAATGGTGCTATGTTTTTTCCTGCTACTGATGGGACAAATGGAGTTGAATTATGGAAAAGCGATGGTACCGAAGCAGGTACGGCCATGGTTAAAGATATTTATTCTGGTTCTTCAAGCTCTTATCCAACCAATTTGACATTTGTAAATGATGTGCTATTTTTTACTGCTGATAATGGTACAAATGGCAGGGAGCTATGGAGAAGCGACGGAACTGAGGCAGGGACGGTTATGTTGGATGATATCAGGGTCGGGTCAAATAGTTCTAGTCCCTATTACTTAATTAACGTGAATGGAACTTTATTTTTTAATGCAGACGATGGTAAAAAAGGTAAAGAACTCTGGAAATATTTTCACTGTTATGGTACTCCATCTACTTTTACAGTATCTGCTTGCGATAGTTACACTTGGCTTAATGGAGTTACTTACACCTCAAGTACAAATACACCAACATATATATTATACGACGCATCTGGCTGCGATAGTGTCGTTACGTTGAATTTGACCATCCATAATTCAGACACTATAATTGATAGTCACACCGCTTGTGATTCTTATACATGGATTGATGGTATTACTTATACAACAAGTAACACGACTGCAACTTATATATTAACGAATGTGAATGGTTGTGATTCTGTGTATGCTCTCAACCTTACGATTAATAATTCATTCACAGATACGGTTAATGTCGCAATTTGTGAAGGGGAAACCTTTGCATTACCAGATGGTACAATTGTTACAACTTCCGGAACTTATACGTCACAGTTTATGAGCATTTTTGGCTGTGATAGCACAATTGTAACAGAACTTGTTGTAAATACATTGCCGATTATTTACTTTTCGGGACTTTCTGCTGAATATTGCAAGACAGACACGAATGTCTTGTTAATTGGCAATAATTCAACAGATGGTATTTTTACAGGAACCGGTTTGATTAGTGGAACTAATATTTTTAATCCTGTGAATGCATCTTTAGGCTCAAGTTTAATATCATATACATATACTGACAATAATGGCTGCACAAATACCTATTCACAGGCAGTCACTGTAAACGAGGTCCCAGAGATTACTGTTTCAACTACCAATGCAAGTTGCGGTGAAGCTAATGGTACAGCTTCAATACAAGCTACGGGAGGTACAGCGCCTTATACTTACTCCACAGGAAGTAGCACTTTGACGAATATCCCAGCCGGTTCATATAGCGTATTAGTAACTGATGTAAAAGGGTGTAAAGCAGATCAAACATATTTGATTATTAACGATGGTGGTCCCCTTGTTACGATAACACAACAAAATAACCCTACCTGTAATGCATCATGCGATGGTTCAATAATCATTGATGTAACAGGTGGTAATCCACCTTATCTTTATAATTGGTCTAATGGCTCTACACAACAGAATCCAACTAATTTATGCAGTGGTGAAATCAGTGTAGAAGTACAAGATGGAAATAATTGTATTACCGGAATTGTTGCAGATTTGGGCTTCACTCAACCATATCCAACTATTTACGGGAGAATAACCTATAGTGGTGGTGGCATAGATGGGCAGTATGCAACACTAAAAATTTACTCAATAACGCAGCAACAGGGAGGCGGCTACCAAGAGGTTGATGCAGAAACACAAATTGCTTCTGATGGTACATTTTTCATATCCCAATTTTTTCCAGATAATTATGTTTTGAAAGTAATCCTAAATGGAGAAAATCCTGCCTACGAAAGTTTAGTAAGTAGTTATTATTCTACCATCGGTAATGCATATACATGGGAAATGGCTGATACTATTAACATGAGCTGTGGAATAAGTTTTGAGGCAAATATTACTATGTATGAATTATCTCCATTTATTCCGGGTAATGGCGTTATTAGTGGTTCAATTGTGTATGCTGAAACAAGTTCAAAAAATCAAAAAGGGATTTATATTAACCATAGCAAATCAACTGGTACACCAGTTACATTCACAGATATTTTTATACAATCAGTACCAATTAATTTACCCTTTTCAAATACATTTACCAATGAAAACGGCGAATACGAATTTGCAGAAATACCAGAAGGCATATATTCTTTAAAAGTTGAAATACCGGGCTTCCCGATGTTGTCAACATATGAAGTTACAATTAATGGATTAGATACAAGCTTTTCCGATCTTAACTTTTTTGTAGACACTCTATATGGTGGAGACATTTATACTTCCAGTATCAATAATTCAGGTGTAGAAAGCCCTGTTATATCCTTTTCCGTATTTTCGAATCCTTATCGTGAATATACTAATATTATTTACAAGCTAAGTAATTCAAGTCATGTTACTTTGGAAGTTTATGATGTTATTGGTAATAAAGTAATAGTCCTCGCAGATGAACATCAAATTGTTGGTGAATACAATTATTTGTTAAATGCAAAAAAATTACAATTAAAATCAGGTTCTTACTTTGTTCAATTAATTTCTGGTACTAATATTTATTTGAAGAAAATTATTCAGATTGAATAATCTTTGAGAGAGCATTATAGTATGTGATAGCCTCTGTGCTTGCAAAGAAAATGCTGTCGATTGCGCCCACCACAAGCTCGGATTTAGTCCAAACCTGAGCTGTCGATGTGCAATCCGAGAATATAATTCTTTCCTGTCTTCGCGGTGCAAAGATGTTCCACATCTTGACACATTGCAACTATTCGCTATAAGGATTAAAGATGTGAAACGTCTTAGTATATAAGAAATTATCAATATACTTTTGTAACATAATTAAAAAATATTTACTTTGAAAAAAAAACAACAATGAAAAAACTATCATTTCTTATCATCACACTTTTTATCGCGTGTACCATTAATGCGCAGAAACTTTTAAAAAGCATTGCAAAAGCTCATGAAGGCTCAATAAATGCAGTGGCAATAAATAGCGACGGAAAAAATGTGATATCCGGTGGGTCTGATAAAAGAACACATCTTTGGGATATAAAAACCGGAGAGAAAGTAAAATCATTCGGAAGCCATGCAGATAAAATAACAGGCCTTGCTTATAATTCCAGTTATAAAACATTCATTACAGCCAGCAGTGATATGAAAATCATCGTGTGGGGCGCAGACGACGGGAAGCCGAAAGGAATAATAAAAGGAATTACTGCACCGGTAACATCTGTCGCAATTAACCCAATTAATGAAAATATTGCCTGTGGAACAGGAACAGAAATTAAAATTTTTGATGAAAAGTACAGGCTTCTTGCAACGCTGCAAGGGCATGGCAAAACAGTTAATTCTATTGCGTTCGGACCTGATGGAAAAATGATTGTATCGGGTGGAGCAGATAACACCATTCGTACTTGGGATGCATCTTCGGGACAACTTCTAAATACAATAAATGCTGATCAAAAAGATGTATTGTCTGTATGCTTTAGTTCAGATGGGAAACATTTAGGAAGTGCCGGAGCTAATGGTTCTGTAAAAATGTGGAGCGCACAATCAGGTAATTTAGTTGCTGAATTTAAAGATTATAAAGCAGCTGTCAGAACTGTTGTTTTTTCACCGGATGCCCGCTATATTGCTGCTGCTGGAGAAGGGAACAATGTTATTATCTGGGAAACAGAAAATATGCAATTAGTTGAAAATTTTCCTGCAAACGATAAAGGAGTTAATGCAATTGCATTCAGCGATAACGGCAGTACATTTGTGGCTGTTGGAAATGATGCTGCTATTAAAATTTGGGACATCGGAAAATTAAATATCGGAAAAAAGAAATTTATAAAAGAAGATGCGCAACCAGACCTGGTTTGTACTCCCGCAATTCTTATTGATGATAATGACAATGGCATTATTGAAACAAATGAAAGCGCATCCATTACTTTTAATTTACAAAACAATGGAGAAGGACAAGCTTATGATGTTGTTGCAAATATTTCTTTAGAAAATCCTGTTAAAGGTTTGCTTGTGGATAAACAATATAAAATTGGAAATATAGGTAGCTTAAAGTCCATCAAAGTTTCTATTCCGGTTAAAACCACAGAAGAATTAGAAACTATAAAAGGAAAATTTAAAATTAATTTTACGGAAGCAAATGGGTATAAAATAAATCCGTTTGATATGGCTTTTCAAACAAAAGGAGCAGCTTCTACATTTATTATGATTACACGCTTTGACTACACTTCTCCAACCGGAAAATGTGAAAAAGGAAAACCCATTACATTAAATCTTGTATATCAAAACACAACAAATGCTGAAGCCAAAAACATTAAAATAAATTATATTCTTCCCGAAGATGTTATTGCTGTTGATAAACTTTCCGAAAACTTAGGCGATTTCAAAGCCAATGAAGCTAAAGAAGGAAGTGTGCAATTTATTGCTAACGACAACTACGGAGAACCCAAAATTCGTGTTAAAGTGAAAATTGATGGAGCAGCGTTTACCAATGCCGATGATATTGATTTATCAATTACTATGAATGAAAAATTACCTGTAAACATTGGCTCATCAGAACTTATTGCAGAGGATCAGACCTTATATCGTGGCGACCCGTTGAAAGGCTTGAATCTTTCTACTGCAAAAAAAGAAATGGAAATCGGAAATTATTATGCACTAATTGTAGGAGTAGATAAATATTCAAACCCATGGACACCTTTAAAAAATGCAGTGAAAGATGCAAAAGCAGTTGAAGCAATATTAAAACAAAAATATAAATTCGATAAATTTATAACCCTGTATGACGAACAGGCAAGCCGTCAGGAGATAATAGACAAATTTGAATGGCTGCTTGCAAATGCTAAAGATAAAGATAATGTTTTTATTTATTACTCCGGACATGGCGAATACAAAGAAGCCCTAAATAAAGGATACTGGGTACCTGTAGATTCTAAAACAAATTCAACTTCGAATTATATTTCTAATTCTGATATTCAAACCTTCCTTGCAGGAATCAAATCCAAACATACCTTACTTGTTTCAGACGCTTGTTTCAGTGGCGATATCTTCAGAGGAAAAACTGAATATCTACCTTATGAAAATTCAGAAAAATATTACAAAAAGGTACACGGACTCTCATCTCGCCAGGCGATTTCTTCGGGCGGTATAGAACCTGTAATGGACGGTGGTAGCGACGGACATTCTATCTTCTGCTATTATCTTTTGAAAGTATTGCGTACAAATACAAATAAATATTTTGATGCCGGGCAATTGTTTTCTGAAATAAAAATTCCAATTGTAAATAATTCAAACCAGACACCAAACTTCAGTCCTATTAAAAATACAGGTGATGAGGGTGGGCAATTTATTTTTATAAAAAAATAATAAATCAAAAAACCGGAAAAACAATTTCCGGTTTTTTATTTAATTCATTATTGTAGTTTTTATTTGCAATACACTATTGTCCGATAAATAAACAGGGTGCTCCTATGGAGTTCCTTAATTTTAAGTCCCAGAGCGCCCTGTTATCAAAATGAGTTATAGTGACATATTTAACGTGAATGATAAATTTTTATCGGACAACAATGTTTGCAATACTTGCTTTTTTAAACTTTAATGGCAATAAAAAACATACATATAATACTTTTTGTTTTTCTGATGCTTTTTCAAGTTTCCGTTTTTGCAGATGGAACAAAAACGCTGCAAGCCTCCGATACTTCAGAAAATCGCATGCAGCTTATGCCTTATTTCAGTTGGTTTGCCATGTACGATTGCCCCGACGATTACCGCTTGAATATTCATGTGAAAGAAGCAGGTGAAAAAATTTATCTGGGATTTGGAAATATTAACGATAATAGCGGAAACCTGAAACATGATGTATTTTTCAGAATAAAAGATCCACTTGGAAATGTTGTATTCGGTCCCGATACCATTCCCTATTCGGGCGCAGGATTTATAAATTCTTTTCAGGAAGCTGTAAGCGGTCCACAAAACATCAATCCGGCAGGCTATGTTCCCCTTATTTTTGAACCGGCAACATCCGGAGATTTTATTGTTGAATTTTCTTTTGCAAGAACAGGCGGCGCTCTTGTTGTTAAAACACCTGAAGAACAAATATACCAGATAGGCTATGGATTATTTGGTCCGGCTTTTACAGATTCACTTATTTGCGCTGATGTAGCATATATTCCCGACAGCAGTTCATTGTTTACTGGTTGCTCCGGTTATCTCCCGTCTTCTTTTGCAGGAAAAATTGCGCTTATTGACAGAGGTTCCTGTTTCTTCTCAACAAAAGTTCTGAAAGCGCAAGAAGCAGGAGCTGTTGCGGTAATCGTGGTAAATAATAATCCCAACGAAGGCGTTATGTCCATGTCTTCTGGCGACAGTATAACAGCATCTTTAATCACGATTCCTTCTTGTTTCATAACATGGGGAAACGGTCAGGATATTAAACAATGGCTTCAGCAGGGCGATGTTCATGTTTGTTTCGGAGATTCCAGCTATGGAGTTGAACGCCGGATGTTCAGGTATTTCGATGTTTCCGTAAGTAATGCAACCGGAGAAATAATTGATGGTCGTTTATGGTCAAAAGCCTGGCAGCTTTCAACCGTCCCTTTTGAAGGCTCTCCGGATCCTTTTGCCGACCCCTTTATTGGAAAAGTATTTGTCTACACAGTGGACAGCATGGTTACATCTTTTGATTTTAATGGAATGAAACCCTTTGTATTTACAATGTCTGCAAATAGTAATGGCTGTTTTGCCACAGGCGATCTTGTGAATGACAGAAAATCTACAGGGGGTCTCCATATTCTTCCTCAGTTTAAAATATTTCTCTCTCCTCCGGATTCTGTTGTTTTTCCGACAGGATCAACAGGTAAACTAATTGAACCTATCAGCATTACTAATTGCCCACCGGGTCCTTATTGCGTAAAAATTAATGTTACAAAACGCGGTCGTGCACGACTTCGTATTGACCTTGACAATACTCCCGGTTACCAGCCACAAGGTGAAGATGTGGAAATAATAAGCTACATTACCGAAGGTGAAAATTGTCTGTTCTGGGATGGAAAAAGTTATACCGGAAATTCGATTCCCACACCAGCTAATCTGAACATTCAATTGCAATATTTAAGCGGAGAAACGCATACGCCTCTGTTTGACATTGAATCAAACGATTCCGGATTTGTAATTACTGTTGAACGCCCCTTTAATCCATATTACACTCCTTCTCAATTTTGGGACGATACAAATATTCCTGATGGCACTTCTGAACTTAATGGCTGCACGGGCACTTCAGGAGGTTGTCACGCATGGAATGACTCAATAAATTGCAGTGGCAGCATGCCTTGTTCGCTGGGCGATCAAAAAACAATTAATACCTGGTGGTATGCAAGCATGCTCGATACATCATTTGTTATTCATTTTGATTTCCTGAAAACGAATATTGGTATACAAAATGTATCATGCTTCGGGCTTAATGATGCCAGCATAGAAATTGTTCCATCTGGGGGAGCAATTCCATATTCTATAAGCTGGGTAAATTTTTCTTATGATAACCTTTTCGCAATTGATAGCTTAATTGCCGGATGGTATGCCTTTTCTGTAAGCGATGATTTCAATTGTTCGGTTTCAGATTCTGTGTTTATAAGCCAACCTGAAGAATTAATTATTAATATTGATTCTTCTATTAATAATCTCTGTTATTACGACAGTCTGGGTCAGATATTCGTTTCTGCAAGCGGGGGAACAATTCCTTATACTTATTTTACATCAGAAACATCTTCTGTAACCGGAATATTTTCAAACCTTCCTGCCGGAACTTTTACCCTGTTGATTCATGATCAGAATAATTGTAAAGACAGCACTGTTGTTGAAATTACGAGCCCACCGGAGATTATAACTATAATAGATTCTATAATTACACCGAAATGTTTTGGAGACACGAACGGAGCAATATACACGAGTACAAGCGGCGGAATCGGTATTTTGCAGTTTCAGTGGAATACGAACAACACAACAGAAAACATTAACAATCTTTTACCCGGAACATTCTATCTGACAACAACAGATGAAAATAATTGTAAAAAAATATCTGAAATAACGATTCCCGCTGTTGAAGAGCTTTCTATTACAATAGATTCAATTGCGCATAATAAATGCAACAAAATAACCGGTGGAATATATACAAGCACTGCAGGAGGAACAGCGCCTTTTTCTTACAACTGGACAAATTCTGTTTCACATATAGATGATGCTACCGGGCTGATTGCAGGTTATTATTCACTCACTGTTACTGACAGTTATTCATGTATTGCAGACACGGAAAATATTAGAATTTTGCAGTACTATCAGGAATTATCAGACATTAAAACAACCATTGAAAAATCGTGCAAAGGACAATGTACAGGTCAATCGAAGGTATTAATAACCGGAGGCATTGCGCCCTTTAATGTGCAATGGAGCAACGGCAATACAGGAATTAACGCAAACGCTCTTTGCCCCGGAAATTATTCTGTTTCTGTAACGGATAGAAACGAATGTATTGATTCTGCATCTGTAAGCATTGACGAATATTCTTCTGCTGTTGAAATAAATTCTCTTTATAAAGAAGATTCAAAGTGCCCGGATATATGCAGTGGGAATATTCATGTCAGAGCTTCAGGGGGAATCAGACCCTACACTGTGAAATTAAACGGAGAAAAAAAAGATTCGGTACTACACAAACTTTGCCGTGGAAATTATCAGATAACTATAAATGATTCTGTTGGGTGCAGCGTATCTGATTCGCTTTATATTTATGACTTCCTGCTTCCGGACAATGAGCTGCCCAACATCATAACGCCGAACGATGATGGCTTTAATGATCAGTTTATTTATAAAACAAGTTGCGAGTTTCCTCTGATACTTGAAATATTCAACAGATGGGGAAATCTTATTTATTATCAGGAAGCAATAAATATTACGTGGGATGGAACAACAGCATCAGGAATGAAAGTATCCCCCGGAACTTATTATTATATAATAAAAGCTAAAAATACAAATACAAAATTTATTAAAAAGGGAGTGTTACAGGTAATGTGACAGGAAGGACTTTTGATTTATATAAAAGTAAAAAAGCGCAGCCAAAGCTACGCTTACTATAATATAAATTTTAATTTCAGATTAAAACAAACCGTGAATTTCCGCATCTATTTTATTGATGACTTCGCGCAGGTGCAGCGGGTTTTCAGAGAAATTTGTATTATCAACATCCACAACTAAAAGTTTACTGAAGTTGTAAGAAGTAATCCACGCTTCGTATCTTTCATTCAGGCGTGTTAAATAATCTATGCGGATTGTATTTTCGTATTTTCTACCTCTTTTCTGTATCTGATTTACAAGATTAGGAACCGTAGAGCGAAGATAAATCAATAAATCCGGCGGTTGTATAAGTGTAACCATCAATCCGAAAAGTGAAAAATAATTTTCAAAATCGCGGGTTGTCATCAAGCCCATTGAATGAAGATTCGGAGCAAAAATGTAAGCATCTTCATAAATCGTTCTGTCCTGAATTATTTTTTTTCCGGATTTTCTGATTTCGAGAATCTGGCGAAAACGGCTGTTCAAAAAGTAAACCTGAAGATTGAACGACCAGCGTTGCATGTCTTCGTAAAAATCATTCAGATAAGGATTGTCGTCCACATCTTCGTAATGAGGCTCCCATGAATAATGTTTCGCAAGCAATCTTGTTAATGTTGTTTTTCCTGATCCTATATTTCCGGCAATTCCAATATGCATAATTTTAAAGATTAAATTTGAAACTAAAATACACTTTTTCTGTAAGTATTCATTTTTAAAAGAACATAACCGGGAAAAAAGTTTTCAACAGATTAGCCGGAATCGCATGAACAGATGAGTTGGGACATATCATTTCGTTACGCCATAAATTTTTCCAGAACTGAATCATACGTTTTTTTCATATCCTGAATAAAACCGAAAGAAATATCATCAACACGTATTTCGCCTTTTGTAACATGACCAATTGTGGAAAACGGAAAATTATTATCAAGCATAAAATCAATGAATGCCGTTTCTTTAGATTGGGAAACAGAAACAATTACTCTTCCCTGCGCTTCTCCGAACAGAAAGGCATCGCGGCGAATTTCTGCATCTGTGGTAATATCAAATCCAAAACCTCTCGGCATAGCACTTTCAAGCAGAGCAATAAAAAGCCCTCCATCGGAAATATCATGAGCAGAACGAATCAGATTTTTCTGAATCAGCCCTTTTATTATCTGATGTAAATTGTATTCTTCATCAAGATTAAAATAAGGGGCAGGAGATCTTTTAATTTTATGCCATGCATTCAGATATTCAGATGAAGAAATATCATTTTTAGATTCGCCGATAAGAAAAATCATACAACCTTTACTCTTGAATGCCATGGTCATGTGATGATTTTTATTTTTCAAAACACCAAGCATGCCAATGGTCGGTGTAGGATAAACCGGCTCCACTTTCCCTCCGATAGACGTTTGGTTGTAGAAGCTCACATTTCCACCCGTTACAGGCGTTTCAAATTTCTGACAAGCTTTTCCCATTCCCTTTATTGCGCCGACAAATTGCCAGTATACCTCAGGGCTGTAAGGATTGCCAAAATTCAGACAATTAGTGATAGCAAGAGGTTCTGCCCCGGAACAGATAATATTACGGGCAGCTTCAGCAACGGCAATCATTGTTCCTGTTTCAGGCTCTGCCATTACGTAACGCGAATTGCAATCGCAGGTTAACGCGAGCGCGATATTTGTGCGTTTGATATTCACAATTCCTGCATCAGATGGGAAATTTGTGCTCATGTTGGAGGTTCCGACCATCGTATCGTATTGCTCAACTACCCATTTTTTAGATGCAATGTTTGGTTGCTGAATCATAAATTCAGCAAGCTCTTTCATATCTTCCGGCTCAGGAACATCTTCAATATTAAAATTTTTAATTTCTTTCAGATAATGGGGCTCTTTATAAGCGCGATCGTAAACCGGAGCGCCTCCTCCAAGTACGAGTGTAGATGCAGGAACTGTTGCAACAGGCTCATTATTCATGAAAAAATTCAGAACATCTCCTTCGATAACTTCACCGATAATGGCACAATGTAAATCCCATTTATCAAATAATTCTTCAACAATTTTTTCTTTTCCCTTTTCAACGACAACAAGCATACGCTCCTGCGATTCTGAAAGCAGAATTTCCCATGCTTCCATATTTTTCTGGCGCAAAGGAACTTTATCAAGATATACATTCATTCCAACGCCACCACGTGCGGACATTTCAGAGGTAGAGCAGATAATTCCCGCTGCGCCCATATCTTGCATTCCGACTACAACGCCCGTTCTTTTTAACTCAAGACTTGCTTCGAGCAATAGCTTTTCCTGAAAAGGGTCGCCCACCTGAACAGAGGGAATATCGTCAGCAGAATTTTCGTGAAGATCGGCAGATGCAAATGTTGCGCCATGTATACCGTCTTTACCTGTTGAAGAACCAACAATATATACCGGATTTCCTATGCCTTTTGCCGTTGCAGAAATCATTTCTCCCTTTTTCATCACACCCACAGACATTGCATTTATAAGCGGATTAGCATTATAACACTCATCAAAGCAAACTTCTCCACCAACTACGGCTACTCCAAAGGCATTGCCATAATCTCCGATTCCTTTAACAACACCTTTCACGAGCCATTTAGTACGATCAAGGTTAATATTACCAAAACGAAGGGAGTTAAGTTGTGCAATAGGTCTTGCTCCCATTGTAAATATATCGCGATTAATTCCGCCTACGCCTGTTGCTGCTCCCTGATAGGGCTCTACAGCAGACGGGTGATTGTGTGATTCAATTTTAAATGCGCAGGCATAACCTTCTCCGATATCAACCAATCCTGCATTTTCCTCTCCTGCTTCAGCAAGTATTGCTTTCCCTTTTCGGGGAAGGGTTTTGAGCCATTTTATTGAATTTTTATACGATGCATGTTCGCTCCACATAACAGAGTAAATACTAAGCTCAGTGTAATTTGGCTTGCGTCCAAGTATCTGACAAATTTTATCGAACTCTTCATTATTAATTCCCAGTTTGTGGGCTACCTCTGTTGTTACTTCAATATTTGCTAATGCCATAATCTTTATATTAAACCAAACAAAAATATTAATTAATTTGTATTTCCTTCATTACTGTTGATAAATTTATCCACGTATAATTACGCAGCATGTTAAAAAAAATAATAATAATTTATACCTCAGTGATAATATAACTTAAATTTGAACCATTAATTTTACAGAATAATTTATGGATTTATCGAAAAAAGACAAAAAGGCTGCACGAGAAATCATTGAAAAGGGTCTTCAAAAAGAAATGGCTCAAGGTCTCGATGATTTCTACATTATTTTAAATTCCTGGCGAGAAAAAAAATCCGACAATCTTGATGCGTATCATCAATTGTACAAAAAAATAACAAAATTTGACAAACACATTTCCAGACGCTACGACTATGTTACAGGGTCAAGATATTTATTAACTGTTTCAGCACTTCTTTATGATGATGTGATTTCAGAATGCGACCTGTCCTGTTTTTCTGAAGAGGTCAGAGAATATTTAATAAAAATTAAAAATTTTTAATTACCAAAGATTCGCATTCATCGCTGGAGCGACTCCGTGCTGGCAATAAGGAGGGCGGACACACTCGTCCCCTTCCCGCATGGCATGGCATTGAAACGAGTACGAACGGGACATTCAATCTACTATAAAATAGTATCTTTGTATTTTGTACTGCAACCTTTTAAGGGAAAAACAGTCTGTATATTATACCGTTATTCGCCAGCTGTCAAAAGATTGTACACGAAAAATAATATTAACGAGAACATTGATCTTCATTAACCAAACCCCGTTTAAAATAGAATATATGTATTACTTGAAAAAAAATCATATACCATTTCTGAAATTACTTGTTTTTGCAATAACTCTATTATCTTTCCAAAATATAAAAGCACAAAATTATAAATGTATTAAAACGGATGCTATTACTCACTTTGAGGGTGCTAATAGTATAATCGCATCAATAAGAATTGACTCTGTTTTTTATGTTGGAGATACTATTGATAATATAAGTTTTCATATGATTAGAGATACGGGTCTTTATAGTAATATTTATAAATATAATGGAGCATCTTGGATAGGATATAAATATAGACTTTTACCCAATGGCGATAATATTTTCTTTAATGCCTATCATGAGCCGATTATTATAAAAACACCAATATATATTAATAATTCATGGGAAATGTACAGGTCTGATTCATTAAATATTGTAATAACCGCTGTTGTCTCGGAAATTATTAATATGTCCTTTTTAGGATTGACTGATTCAATTGCGACAATCAAATTATTTGCAAAGGATACAAATAATATTTCAATCGAAAACCCGGTAAATAATTATACATTACGATTAAGTAAAAATTATGGTCTGAAAACAATTTTTAATTTTTATACATTCCCTTTTACTAATTCATTAAATCAACGCTGTTTCTATTTTTTATCTGACACGCTAAATCTAATTGGTATCACAAATCCAAGGATTGGTTGGCAAAATATAACTGCTTATGATGTTTATAACTGGCAACCTGGTTGGGAATTTCATACTACAGAAGGAACAACAACTCTGCATGGATCTTATCCTTGGTATGATTATACAGAAAACAAAATTAGAACAATTTTAAATAGGGATTCTATTCAAGATACACTCGTATATACAGTAGATTTGTGTTTTTATAAATACATTGATGCAAACGGAAATATATCATATAATAGATACCGAGATACAATTATTGAGAAGCATTCGTTAATTACGAGATGGAATAGATTACCTAATGAGCCCTATTATGAATATTATAATGGTATTTCCTACTACATAAAAACAGAAAAAAAAGTATCAGAATCTGGATTCATTTTTGTGCCTAACCAAACTGATACCAATTATCTTCAGCCAATGAATTATGATCATGCTTGTTTTTATAGATGGCATACGGCATTAGGAGAGACTTTTTTGTGTCAAGGGTTTTTAGCACAGCCAGACAGTTTAGGTTTTGCATATTATAGAAAGGATTCTATTGAATTTGGTACTCCTTTTAATTGTAGCACATTACTTAATTCAGAGAATATTCACGAAGAGAAAAACGATATAAAAATTTTTCAAGATTTATCAAATGGAACAATTACTATTGATTTAATAGATTCAAAATCGCATGGATTTACTATAAAAATTTTTGATTTGCTTGGTAGATCTATAATTGCGACAACTGATACTAAAGACAAATATATATTTTCATTAGATAAATTCAAAAGTGGGGTTTATATTATCAATATACAATCAGACAAATTTAATATTTCAAAAAAGATTATAAGACAATAAGAGAATATAAAATAATAATCGGCGCATATCACCTAAGGTTCGCACTCGTCTCCGTGCTGGCAATTAGGCGGGCGGACGAGTGCGTCTATATTGCTTGAAGGGCAAAAATTGATTACAGAAAAACATGCACTCGTCCCCTTCCCGCATGGTGCTGCGTTGTGACGCTGCAACGACGAGCGTGAATGGGAAACCGCTAACAAAAGGGATTTTTTCACATTCAATCTACTTTAAAAATAGTATCTTTGTATTTTGTACTGCAACCTTTTAAGGAAAAAGCAGTCTATGTATTGTAGTTAATTTACCAATGAAAAAAACATTCATAATAATAATATTTCTTCTGTCCCTTGTTAAAGTTTCAATCGGACAGATAAGTCAGGGAGGCACTCCTATTGGCTTTGGGAAAAATCTGAACCTTTCCCTGAATGAAAATGTTCCTACACAAACCCTTCCCGGTATTGATGTTGAGAGCCTAATTGCTGAAGATTTAACAAACGATAATAACAAACAAATTCCCTGGCGTTTCGGCGAAAATATTCCTGTTGATATTGATATAAAAACCGATGCTGTATCAGACATGCTGTCGGACGGCAGCAAACTCTGGAGGCTTCGTATTTACGCTCCCGGAGCTTTATCTATGAATTTCAGATTCGATAATTATTACCTTCCACAGGGTGCAAAATTATTTTTTTATGATGATTTGCATACACATCTGCTTGGCGCATTTACTGATTTCAATAATCAGAGCGATCGTGTTTTTGCTTCAACGCTTATCGAAGGTGAAGCAATCATTCTTGAGTATTATGAACCGGCAAATGCTGCCTTTTCCGGAGAACTTCATATTGATCAGATAACACACGGGTACAGAAATATTTTTGATTTTCTGCAAAAAGGCTTTGGCGGTTCCGGTTCTTGTAATAATAATGTTGTGTGCCCTGAAGCTGTCGGTTGGGAAAATGAAATCCGCGCTGCCTGTATGCTTGTAGTTAATGGTAATGGGTTTTGCTCCGGTTCTTTGGTCAACAATACATCAAACGATGGCACTCCTTATGTGCTTACAGCCAATCATTGTTCCGGTTCAAATAATTTCTCCAGTTGGGTATTCTGGTTCAATTGGCAAAGCGCAACCTGCGAGAACCCCGCTTCTTCTCCGGCTTACAATTCAGTATCCGGATCTGTTTTAATATCCAGATACGCTACCTCCGATTTTTGTCTTGTTCAGATGAACCAAACTCCACCGGAAGAATACAATGTTTTTTATGCCGGCTGGTCGAAAGAAGGCATTGTATCTCCATCGGCAGTTTGCATACATCATCCCAGAGGCGATATTAAAAAAATCACATTTGCTGATAATCCTACAATTGCGGCCATTTACAGCAATGTGGACTCATGGCAGGCATTGTGGACAGACGGCGCAACGGAGCCCGGCTCTTCCGGCTCTCCTTTGTTTGACAAAGATCATCGTATCATCGGGCAGCTTTATGGCGGACCTTCTTCATGCACTGCCAGTCCTGAATACATGAATGATTATTATGGCAGGTTTTCCGTGTCATGGGAAGGAACAAGTCCGGATGTAAGACTCAAAGACTGGCTCGATCCCCTGAACATTGACCCTCCGTTTATAGATGGGTACGATCCCAATACGCCCACATTTGCTTTAGACGCAAAACCCAAATCCATTGATGCTCCCCTAACTGCCTATTGCGGACTGCAAAGCATTTCTCCTGTTATTAAAATTCAAAATGCAGGAGCAACAGAATTAACAAGTCTTACTGTTAAATACAGCCTCAACGGAGGAGTTTTTACAGAGCAAATTTGGGCGGGCAACCTCACTACAGGAGCAATTGCCCTTGTTACCTTTCCCTCTATTTCGCTAAATCTGGGCAATCATGTTTTTACAGTTGTAACAGAAAATCCGAACGGACTTCCCGATGATAATACGTCAAACGACACACTCGTGAAAAACTTCTCCGTTTCTATTGGTGCAACATTACCTTTTACTGAAAATTTTGAAAGTTCGGTTTTTCCGCCAGTGACCTGGAGTATTTTAAATCCGGATGGAAGCATTACATGGGATCGCACAACACTTGCCGCAGGTAATGGCACGAGCACAGGTTCTGCCTGCATCAGCCTGAGAGGTTACACGGGAACAGGACAAATGGACGCTTTGCTGCTTCCTAAAATAAATATGGAAACCATTTCAAATGCCACCATGACCTTTAAAGTTGCCTACCGCAGATACAACGCGCAATACAGCGACCGCCTGAAAATTTATATTTCTACAGATTGCGGATTATCTTTCAATACGGTTATTTATGATAAATCGGGCTCTACACTTGCAACCGGACCTGATATGACGACTGCATTTTTTCCCGTTGTAGCAGAAGACTGGAGAACAGAAACCATTAATCTTACACCCTACATCGGAAATACCATTCAGTTAAAATTTGAATGCACAAATCAAAACGGAAATAACCTTTTTATTGATGATATAAATATCATGAACAACATGCCGCCGGGAGCCCTGTTCTATTGCAATGATACAAGTTCCTGCACGGGCGTTATTTCATTTATTGACCAATCGTATGGCTTCCCTGAAACATGGCTTTGGAATTTTGGAGATGGAGAAACTTCCACCTTGCAATATCCAACACATACGTACACGTCAAGCGGTAATTTTTCCGTAACATTAACCGTGAACAACAGCTTTGGTTCTACATTCTATACACGATCCAATCTTGTGCATATAAATTTACCCGACGCCCCTGTTGTTTTATCTTCCTCACGTTGTGGAGAAGGAAACTTAATGTTAAGTGCTACTGCTTCCGGAAGCCTTTACTGGTTCGATGCTCCAAGTGATGGAACGCAAATCGGAATGGGAAATAACTACAATACGCCCTATTTATCATCAACAACATCCTACTATGTAGAAAACAGAGTGGGTCTCCCCTCTTTATACTTTGGCAGTATTGACTCTACAACGAATGGTGGAAATGCAAATCTTAATGCAGAATACTGGCAGAATTTTGAAGTTCTTGTTCCGATAAGACTTGTGTCGGTTGTTGTGAATTCAGCGGCAGAAGCATATCGCACGATTTATCTGAGAAACGCATCTGGAGTAAATTTAGATTCCGTTGTAATAAATATTCCCTTTGGTGTAAACCGTATTTATTTGAATTTAGATTTGCAGCCCGGGTTCTATCAGCTTGTAGGACCAAAAAATGCAAATTTGTGGAGAAATAATGCAGGAATTACCTATCCTTACACAATTCCCGGAATGATAAGCATTACCAGCTCCAACGTAAATAACCGTTATTATTATTTTTATGAATGGGAGGTACAGGAGCCCGGTTGCGTTAGCACAAGAAGCGAAGTTACGGCCTTTATAAGCCCCGCACTGATTGCGGGATCGGCACTGATAGGTTCTGCCGAAATTTGCAGCGGAGAATCTGTTTCATTAAGCCTGAGCGGATATGCCGGAAACATACAATGGCAACAATCCGTTGATGGTATATCTGGTTGGACCAATATTTCAGGCGCAGTAACAGATTCGTTTGCAACAGAGGCGATTCTTTCCGATTTATGGTTCAGGGCGCATTTATCCGGTGATGGATGTCAGGATGTTTATTCAAATAGTGTGAATGTTGAAGTATCACCAGGTAGTCAGGCAGGAGCAATACAAGCATCTCAAACTTTAATTTGCAATGGCGACAGCATTGAATTCTCAATTGAAAATTATACCGGAATCATTCAGTGGCAAAGCAGTTCTGATGAAATAAATTTCTTTGATATTTCAGGAGAAACAGCAGAAATATATAATACCGGCGCATTAACAGAATCGGTTTCCATAAGGGCTTCTGTAACCAACAACAATTGTCCCTCTGCATTTTCAAATACATTTTTTATTGATGTAAATGAACCGGCAACAGCAGGATTATTAATAGCAGAATCAACAGATATATGCGAGGGAGAAACGAGTACGCTTCAACTTTCCGGCTCCTTTGGAACTATAAAATGGATGGAGTCAACGGACAGCATCAACTGGACAGAAATAGTATCAGCAACAGACACGGTATATCAAACAAGTGTTTTAAATGCTGAAACTTTTTATCAGGTTATAGTAACACAGCCGGGTTGCCCTGATGCTGAAAGTGCTGTTGTTTCAGTTATCCCTCACGAACCACCTACTGGTTCTGTAAGCGCAACCAATGCGAGCTATGGCAATAGCGATGGGCTTGCGTCTGTTTCTACAACAGGAGGTACGGGCTCTTTCTCTTATGTATGGTCGGACGGACAAATCACTCCGACTGCTGAAAATCTTGCACCGGGAAGCTACAGTGTTACGGTTTCTGATGGAGTATGTACCATTTCTTTTTCTTGCACAATTGAAGAGAATCCTTCTGTCTATCCTACTGCAAATTTCAGCGCGAATGATCAGCTTATTTGTACCGGAATGACCATTCATTTTACGGATATGACCAATAACAATCCTCTTACATGGCAATGGTATTTTCCCGGAGGAAGCCCCGCCAGTAGTAACGATCAAAATCCAAGTGTAACGTATAATAATATCGGGGCATACCATGTAATTCTGAAAATAACAAATCAGTTTGGTTTCGATTCTATTGTAAAAAACAATTTCATAACCGTAACATCGCCGGGTACTCTTTCATTTGCTGTTACAAACGAATCGACTCCCGAAGCCAATGACGGCTCTATAACGGTTAATGTCATCGGAGGAAATCCCCCTTATGCTTATTACTGGAGCAATGGCAGCACCACGCAATCAATTTCGAATCTTACAGCAGGTGTTTATTCTGTTGCAGTTTATGATGCGAGCGCATGCTTTGTTACAAGCCCTGTTACACTTGATGTCAATGTTGGAATTCGTGATTTAGACAATAACAAAAATCTATTTGTATATCCGAATCCCGCATCTGAAAAAATTAAGATTCTATCCGGCAATAATAAGATTCTGAAAATTGAAATTACAGATATTTCCGGAAAGCATTTAAAGCTCATTGAAAACAAAACGATCAGAGAAGAATACGATATTTCCTTTTTATCAAATGGCTTATATCTTTTCAAAATTTTTACAAGCAAAAATATTTCCCAAATCAAAGTTGTTGTTGCAAGATAATAAAATTGCTGCCCTATAATCTATACCAAGCCCGGTCATTATTTGCGCTTTTGGAAAACCCTTGAGGTCTCCATTGGATAGGCACGTTGAGACCTCAAGGGTTTCAACGATTGAGAAAATAATGACCGATAAAAGTATATAATCGTTATTACAATTCCATGTACACTTTTTTGCACCATATTTCGTTTTATAATTCGTTGTAAAATAAATCATGAAATTTTTTGCTTTGAAATTTTTTGTTTGTTTGTTCCTTTCGCTAGTGTTGCTGCACCCTGTTTTTTCTCAGGAAAATGATTTCAGTGCCGGTTTTATGGCTGGTGGCAATGGTATTGACATCAGAGGAAAAAGTTACTCTTTCTGGCGCGGTACGAATAATGATACATGGGGTGGATTGGGAATTTCAGGAGGAATTTTCTGCGAACGCTATCTTTTTAAAAATTTTCTTGCAGCACTACAGATAAGATATATTCAGAAAGGCAGCACATATCAGTTTTTAAACGGATTTAACGAAACGCAAAGAGAAGCGCTGCGAATTCAATATATTGAAGTACCCGTGTTGGTTGGTTATAAATTCAAACCAAAAGAAGGAAAAGGATACTGCATTGTGCAGGCAGGAATTGCTTATGCGCAGTCAATTTCTTCAAAATATATTTTCAATGAGCTGGCAGAAAACACGAAAAAACAGGAAATGGAAAATTTTAAAAATAAAGACCTGTCAATAGTTGCTTCTCTGAAAGTGCCACTCAATGAACCGGGGAAAAATAATTTCTTTCTTGGTCTTACTGCCGACTGGTCTTTAATATCAATACACAAGTATTACGATTTGCATAATTTGTGTTACGGGTTGGAGTTATCGTATTTTTTCTTTTCAACGAAGAGAAAATGAAGAGTCTTAAAAAACGGAAGCGGTTCTATCCAAAAAGATCAAAATAATTTTTAGGAGAAATTATTTTTGTCCCCTCAAATTCGGACAATTTGAAGTGACGGATATTTCCAGTGATAAGATAATCTGCTTTTGCTGCTATTGCAAGTTCAAGAAGCCTGTTATCGGCTTCATCGGTAATAACATTTACAGAAATACCGGGCTCATATTTTTCTGCAAGTAAATTAATTGTTGATAAAACAATATCTGCATTAATTTTAAATTCTGGATATTTTAAAAATTTATCTCTTGAAAGAACAGATGTATACTCTGAAAAAACTTTTTCTGAAATACAGAGAATAGCTTTTTCTGCAAAAATAATTTCTTCAATAATCAAAGAGGGATATCCATCAGAAATAAGAGCAGAAACAATAATATTTGTGTCAAGTATAACTCTATGCATTCCTCCTGCTTTCATTAATTTCCTTTTCAATATCCTTTTCTGTCATATCCGACAAACCTGTCTTTTTTGCAATCTGCCTGCATCGTATTATAGCATCGCGAGCTATCATAATGCTGATTTTTTTATAAAATTCCTCGAAAGTCAAATTCGTTTTATCAATACCTAATTTTAAAAACTCATTATCCGGTATTGTAATATTTACTGTTTTCATCATGATTTGATTTTATTATTGTAAAGATACAAAAAATATTGATTATTCAAGCGATGTTAATTTTAAAGCAAAACATCATTGTGTAATTTATCATTATTCGTTTCCTTTTTTTTCTACATTTGCACTTGTAATAATTTGTTGCTTGTAATAAGGTATGGTTATTCACCAAAAATAGTGGACTTTGTTAAATGGATAGTTATAAATAGTTGCAAGTTGCAAGTTGTAGTCAACCTGCAACTTGTAACAAAATAAATGACCCACTAATAGTGTCGGACAACTGAAAAAACAGAAAAATCATCTTTCGTTATTACCAGCAACGTTTAAATTTTTTATCATGGAAATTGTACTCAGTGGCATACGCTCTACAGGGAATCTGCACCTCGGAAATTATTTTGGTGCGCTCAGAAATTTTGTAAAAATGCAATATGAAAATAAATGTTATTTTTTCATTGCAGATTATCATTCTTTGACAACACATCCTACTCCAAAGGATTTGCACAGCAGCGTAAAACAGGTCTTTGTAGAATATCTTGCAGCAGGTCTTGACCCTGAAGCAGCCACTTTGTATCGTCAGAGCGATGTACCGGAAACAACCGAATTGTATTTGCTTTTAAATATGAATGCCTATATGGGCGAGTTGGAGCGATGCACATCTTTCAAAGAAAAAATCAGAACTCAGCAGGAAAATATCAATGCTGGCTTGCTCACGTATCCGGTGCTTATGGCTGCTGATATTCTCATTCATAAATCGCATAAAGTTCCTGTAGGAAAAGATCAGGAGCAGCATTTAGAAATGACCCGTACTTTTGCAAACCGCTTCAACCGCTTGTATAATGTTGAGTATTTCCCGGAGCCTGTGGCGTATAATTTCGGAGAAGAACTTGTGAAAATTCCCGGTCTTGATGGATCAGGAAAAATGGGGAAATCCGAAGGCAATGGAATTTATCTGGCAGATGCTCCTGAAGAAATCCGTAAAAAAGTTATGCGCGCTGTAAGTGATTCAGGACCAACTGAGCTAAATCAGGAAATGGCAGAGCCAATAAAAAATCTTTTCGCTATTATGAAAGCCGTTTCAAAACAAGAAACCATAGACTTTTATATTGAAAAATATAATACCTGTCAGATTCGTTATGGAGATATGAAAAAGCAGTTGGCAGAAGATATTATTTTGTTTACAAGCCCCATCCGTGAAAAAATTTCAGAGCTTTCAAGAGATGAAGAATATCTCAGAAAAGTTGTAAATATGGGAGCAGAAAAAGCGAGGGAAAGCGCTGCAAAAACCGTAAGAGAAGTACGCGAAATAATAGGATTTAAAAGCTTTTAATCGTGACAGAAATTTCTGTTGTAATCATAACTTTTAACGAAGAACGCAATATTGAAAGATGTTTGCGCTCTGTGCTTTCTGTTGCAGATGATATTGTCGTTGTTGATTCTTTCAGCACCGACAAAACAGAAGAAATTTGTTCCCGCTATCCGGTACGATTTATTGCCCACAAATTTGAAGGGCACATTGAGCAAAAAAACCGGGCAATAACACAGGCAAAATTTCCACATGTGCTCTCGCTTGATGCAGACGAAGAACTAGACGAGCAGTTGATAAAATCAATTGCAGAGGTAAAAAACAATTGGCAATACGATGGCTATTATTTTAATCGGTTAACCAATTATTGTGGCAAATGGATTTATCACTGCGGATGGTATCCTGATAAAAAATTACGTTTGTGGGATAGTCGCAAGGGCGCATGGGCAGGAGAAAATCCGCATGACAGGTACGATATGATTCCCGATTCTACAAATAAATATATTGCCGGAAATCTCAATCATTATTCCTATTATTCTATAGCCGATCACCTGATGCAGGTAAATAAATTTACAGACATTGCATCACGGGAATTATTCAAAAAAAATAAAAAGCCCTCATTGTTTGATATTACATTTCGTCCCTGGTGGAAATTTGTAAGAGATTATTTTTTCAGGGCAGGATTTTTAGACGGATATTATGGCTTTGTAATATGCATTATTTCTGCACATGCCAATTTTTTGAAATATGCAAAATTGCGACAGATGTGGAAAATGAAAATTTGATGATGTGAAAAATTATTTTTATTTTTTACAATAATTGTCAGGGTTGAAAATAATATAATTTCGAATTTGATTTAATCGGTTTGTATTTGCAATAATTTCGTCATAATAACGTGCCTGCCAACCAATCCATTGTAACCCTAATTCATTATATTTTTTTGTGCATGCCGATTTAAATGAACGGATAATTGCATGAATTGATCCGGGTTTGGGCGATATTTTTGCCATGATTTCATTTTTTATAAAATTTTCGTGGTTGGTGGTGTGTTTGGTGTTATGTTTGTCGTCATTTAGATACGTTGCATGCAACGTATCTACGGGACAAACAATATCGGGACAAACATCAACACCATTTGATTCAATTTCGGGTTTTAACCGTTTAATGCCAATTATTCCATGAATATGATTGGGCATAACGATAAATTGATCCAACCATATATTTTCAAAATGTTGTGGAATTTCACGCCAAAACAAATCGGCAATTAATCCTATTTCATTTAATATCATTTTACCATCCAATACATCACCGAAACAACAAATGTGATTCTTGGTACATATTGTAATAAAATATTTACCTCCGCGGGCATAATCCCATCCTTTTTTTCTCGTTGTTTCTGCGCGATATTTATTTCCAAACAAGGTCATTTTTCTCTAATTATTTTTTCTGCAAAATCCTTGAAATTAATTCCCGAAAAATTACCGGAACTCATCATAAGAAGATTTGTATCTTTCCAATTTGTTTCCAATAAGATTTTAACGAGCATTTCTGAATCTGTAAATACGGTTACATTGTTACTTGCAAATGCCTCTTTAACCTGTTGCGGTGTTATTTCTTTCAATCGCTTGTGAGCTATGGTTGCAGGATTGAAATACACATACGCAACATCTGCTGTTTCCATAGAACCATTATACAAAGGGAGAAAATCTTCATTCAGACTGCTAAATGTATGCAGCTCCATACAGGCAACTAATTTTCTTTCGGGAAACTGAACTTTCACCGCGCTGGTAGTGGCTTTCAGCTTGGAAGGCGAATGGGCAAAATCGAGAAATACATTTGTAAAATTATTTTTTGTCAGCAATTGCAAGCGTTTTGATGCACCTTTAAAAACAGAAATGGCTTCGTAAAACTGTTCGTCTGACAATCCGATTTTATTACAAACAAACCTTGCTCCGTTCAGGTTTTGCAAATTGTGTTCACCAAATATCATCAGAGGAGTTTTTGTACCTCCATGTATTACATACGTGATGCCATCTTTCGTTTCATTTACATGCGTGGAATAAGGTATTTTATCAATAACATTTTTTGATACAGCAACAATTTTATTAATATTTTCATCGCCCTCGAAGTAAACAAGGGAACCATTTTTTTCAATCAGATCAATAAAAACACTAAACTGCTCAACATAAATTTCAAATGTTGGAAACACATTGATATGATCCCATGCTATTCCACTCAATAATGCTATATTGGGCTTGTAGAGATGAAATTTCGGGCGTCTGTCGTCGGGAGACGATAAATATTCATCGCCTTCAATAATGCAGAATTTCGCATCGTGACTGAGTTGCACCATGGTTTCAAATCCTTCTAATTGTGCGCCCACCATGTAATCGTGTTTGATTTTATGATAATTTAATACATGCATAATCATAGAAGTAATGGTTGTTTTGCCATGACTTCCACCTATCACAACACGAATTTTATCTTTCGAGGCTTCGTAAATATATTCAGGATAAGAATAAATTTTAAGATTTAATTCTTTTGCCCTGGCAAGCTCAGGATTATCTTTCATTGCGTGCATTCCCAAAATTATGGCATCTAATTTCTCCGTGATTCTTTCCGGAAACCAACCTGTTTTTTCAGGCAGTAAGCCATATTTGGAAAGATTTGTTTTCGCCGGATTAAATACTTCGTCGTCGGAACCAGTAATATTAAATCCTTTTTTATGCAGTGCTATAGCCAGATTGTGCATTGCGCTTCCACCAATTGCTATAAAATGAATATTCATAAAACTTGCTTTTAAATATTTTGTAAAACTATTTAAAAATCCTTTTTACTGAGTCCGGTAAATAAATTACTTTTGAACAATCAATTTTTCATAAAAATGAAAATCAACTTTTATAAATACCACGGAGCCGGAAATGATTTTATTCTGCTGGATGACAGAGAAAACAAATACAACATGTTTAGTTATCAACAAATTGCGTTCTTGTGCCACCGTCGCTTTGGCATTGGAGCAGATGGCTTAATGCTACTGCAAAATCATCCGGATTATGATTTCAAAATGATATATTATAATTCTGACGGGCATGAGGGTTCCATGTGTGGAAATGGAGGAAGATGCATTGTTTCTTTTGCCAATAAATTGAGAATGATTTCAGAAAAAACAACGTTTCTGGCAAGTGATGGAGCGCATGAAGCATACTTAGAAAAAGATGGTATCATTAAGTTACGCATGTCAGATGTTTTTAATATTGAAAAAGCGGAGGATTATTTTTTCTTAAATACCGGATCGCCACATTATGTTACTTTTAGAAAAAACGTGTTATCGGAAGACATTCTGACAGAAGGAAGAAAAATAAGATACAACGAGCGATTCAGCAAAGAAGGAACAAATGTAAACTTCGTTGAAAAAAAGAGTGATCATATTTTTGTATGCACCTACGAAAGAGGTGTTGAAGAAGAAACATTGTCCTGTGGAACCGGTGTTGTTGCATCAGCTTTAGCTGCAATTAAGAATAAAACACCCGGCTTTTATCAAATAAATGCAAAGACAAAAGGAGGAAATTTATCGGTTTACTGCACAAAAGTATCTGACACTGTTTTTAACAATATTTGGCTGGAAGGACCTGCTGCCTTTGTATTTGATGGTGTGATAACATTATAAAAAACCGGTGGCTGAGCAACGTCGAAGCCACCGGTTTGTATTTCTAATACAAGCTTTTTAAACAATAATTCTCTGTGTTCCGTTTTTGTATAATTTCTTCAGAATATCTGCTGAATTTTTAAAGCGATTTGTAAGAATCATTGAGGCTATAATGTAAGGTTTGTACCCTGCTTCAATATAAGTTTCAATCCTGTATTTTTCAAAAACTTTTGCAGAAACTTCACCTTCTTTACAGGAAACATCTGTTATATCTGCCGGTAAACAATGCATGTAGAGCGCTTTTCCGCCCTTTGTGAGTTTCATTTTCTTTTCATCACATTCCCAGTTTTTGAATTTTGCATTGTTGGCAAGGCATTGTTTTTCGAGGTCTTTTAATCCGTCTTTATCGCCTTTTTGTAAAAGCGTAGTACGTTTTTGCATCACAGAATATGGCGCCCAGCTTTTTGGATACACAATATCTGCATTTTTAAATGCTTCTTCCATGCTGTTTGAAACTTTGAATTTACCTCCGCTTGCTTTTGCGTTTTTCTTTGCAATATCAACAACATCGGGAATCAATGAGTATCCTTCTGGATATGCCAGTTCTACATCCATTCCAAAGCGGGTCATTAAACCAATGATACCTTGTGGTACAGATAGCGGTTTTCCATAGCTGGGAGAATAAGCCCATGTCATGGCAATTTTTTTACCTTTCAGCTTATCTAATCCACCAAAATAATTTTTCAGATGCAGTAAATCAGCCATACTTTGCGTGGGATGGTCAATGTCGCACTGAAGATTTACAATGCCGGGTCTCTGAGCTAAAACCCCTTTTGAATGGCCTTCGTCGAGTGCTTCGCCCACTTCTTTCATATAGGTGTGACCAGCACCGAGAAACATATCGTCTCGAATACCAATAATATCTGTCATGAACGAAATCATGTTAGCGGTTTCTCGAACTGTCTCGCCATGGGCAATCTGAGATTTTGCTTCGTCGAGATCCTGCACTTCCAGTCCTAACAAATTGCATGCGCTTGCAAACGAAAAACGGGTGCGGGTGGAGTTGTCCCTGAAATTAGAAATACCCAGTCCGCTGTCGAAACATTTTGCTGAAATATTGTTGTCGCGCATGTATTTCAATGCTTCTGCAACGTAGAGGACAAGCTCTAATTCTTTTTGGGATTTATCCCAGGTCAGCAAAAAATCTTTCTGAAATAGATTTGCTTTTAGGGAGGTAATTTGTTTTAGGATACTTTCAAATTTTGTCATAGTTTTAATTTTGATTATTTATTTTATTTGATTGCCACAAAGACTCAAAGGCACAAAGTTTCACAAAAGGAATTTGAATATTTCTTTGTGTTTCCTGCCGCAGGCAGGTTCGTGCCTTTGAGTCTTTGTGGCTTTTGCCTTTACACAAGATACGCATACCCCGCATAAAAAGCACTAGCCGCAACCAAATCACTCACCGGAACTTTTTCATCGGGAGCATGGGCTAATACTTCATTTCCCGGACCAAATCCAATCGTTGGAATTTTATGAATTCCGTTGGTCGCAATGCCATTGGTTGAGAATGTCCACTTGTCAATTTTAGGAGCTTTGTTGAAAAGCCCTTCGAATACCTGAACGCCTGCTTGCACAACATGTTCTCTTTCTTCAATTTTCCAGGTAGGATAATATTTCTCCATGCCATAACGAAGTCCGGTGTAAGCAACTACATCGTAGTATAATACTTCCACGGTAGCATCCATGTCTTTAATAATTTCCTGAATTTCTGCTACTGCAGATTCTTTGGTTTCGCCCCATGTTAAACGTCTGTCTAAATGAAATTGCGCATAGTCTGCAACTGCACAGAGAGAGGGGCTTCCAGATTTGATTTCAGAAATGGTTACAGTTCCTTTTCCGAGGAAATCATCGTGCTTCAGGCGTTCGTTTAATTTTTCAATTTCGAGCGCTGCGCGGGCTGCCATATATACAGCATTTTTTCCTCGTTCCGGAGCAGAACCATGACAAGACACACCACGAAATTTTACCACAATTTCCATTCGTCCTCTATGACCGCGATAAATATTAAGATTGGTGGGCTCTGTGCTAATTACAAAATGCGGAACTAATTTTTCTTCTTCAATAAGATATTTCCAGCAAAGACCGTCGCAATCTTCTTCCATAACGGTTGCAGTAACATACAGGGTAACATCTTTATCAAAACCAAGTTCTTTTAAAATTTTGCCGGCAGTAACTGCTGCTGCGGGCCCGCCCTTCTGATCAACAGTTCCTCTTCCGAAAACAAAGCCATCTTTTATCTCTCCAGAGAATGGATCAAAAGTCCAGTTATCAATATTTCCAACATCAACAGTATCAATATGTCCATCAATAGCAAGTATTTTTTTCCCATTACCGATACGGCCAATCACATTGCCAAGTCCGTCAATGCGAACCTCATCAAAACCGGCTTCTTCGAGTTGTCTTTTAAATTCTGCACAAACATCTTTTTCCTGCATACTGACAGATTTTATTTTAATCAGTTTTGATAAATTTTCAGCAGTATAGCTTTCATACTTCTTTGCAAGCGCGTTAATTTTTTCAAAAATTTCTTTCATAAAAAATTTCATTAAAATGAATAATAAAACAAATGTAAATAAAATTTTACATGTTTAATCAATTCGCAAAAAAAAAGGCTGACCAAACGGTCAGCCTCTTTATTAATTTTTATAAAAATTAATCTTTAAGAATAATTTTATGCATAAAGACCTTGTCTTGTGTGTAAAGAGAAATCAAATATACACCCGGTCTAAAATCTTTCAGATTCAGGCTGATTGTATTATTTACATTTTCTTCGATGAATAATTCTCTTCCAATTACATCACATACGGTTACTTTTGTAAAGTTCATACTTGAAACTTCAATAGTAAGCGGGCCTGTAGTCGGATTTGGATACACAAAATAACTTTGTGATAAAGCTGCAGAACTAATAGAAACGATAACATTTACAGTGTCTGATGCAGTAACAGTACAAAGATTTGCATCCGTAACAGTTACAGAATATGTCCCAGCAGTAAGGAATGTTGCTGTTTGTTCAGTCTGATTACCTGAAGCAGCATCCCATACGTAAGTGTAAGGAGGTACACCACCAATAACATTTGCTGTAATAGAGCCATCATAGCTACCTACGATTGATTCATCCACAACAAAAGTAGATGCAATCAATTCAGTTGGTGAACTAATGCTAAGATTTTCTACCACAATACAACCGGCAGCATCCTGTACGCTTACTTCATAAGCTCCTGCACATAAGTTAGAAGCAAATTGTCCTGTATGTCCATCATAAGTCCATGTGTAAACATAAGGACCAACACCACCGGTTGCCATAACAAATGCAGCACCATTACAAGTTGTATAACATGATGCATCATTAATGTTGGATGTAAGTACCGGAGCTCCTTCAACGCCTACAGAAAATGTATCTACTAACGAACAGCTGTTTCCATCAGATATTGTTGCGATGTAATCTCCTTCTGCAAGGGTGGAAATAGCCGGTGTTGTTTCGGTATTTGACCAGTTATAGGTATAAGAACCTGTTCCACCAGTAACAGTTAATGATATAGAACCGTTTGTATTGTTACATGTTGTATTAACAATAACAGCATCTGCAATAATTGGCATTGGGTCGTTAATCTGTGATGTTTCAACAGTAACGCAACCCGCTGCATCTGCAACTGAAATTGTGTATGAACCAGCGCAAACATTTGTAGCAAATGCGGTATGGTGATTATCATAAGCCCATGTATATGTATAAGGAGCAGTACCACCCGAAGCCATCGCAAAAATATTTCCATCACATGAACCAACGCATAATGGGTCTTGTGGAGCAAAAGTAATAACAGGCGCATTTGCATTTGTAACAAGTGCAGATGTGGTAATTGTACAGTTGCTAGCATCTGTAACAGTTACATTGTATGAACCGGCTGCAACAGTGCTTAAATCTTCTGTTGTGGATGTGTTGTCCCAAACAAAAGTATAAGGAAGCGTACCACCATTTACAGTAAGATCAACTGTACCATCGTTTACTCCGCAGGAAGCTACAGTTCCAACTGCACTTGCCTCAAGCAGGGTAGGTTCAGAAACCGATGCAGTCAGAATTAGAGAACAAAGATCATCTGTAATTGTTACAGTATATGAGCCTGCTGACAATCCGGAAATATCTTCTGTTGCTTCGCTATTTGACCAATTAAATGTAATAGTTCCGGTTGAATTGGAAACTGTAAGGTCAAGAGCACCATCTGTAAGTCCGTTGCAGGAAATATCTGTTGCATTAATTGAAGCAATCATCTGACAAGAAGAAGCGTTGATGATAATATCAGCAGTAGCAGAGCAAGCATTCGTATCTGTTACAACAACTGAATATGTTCCTGCTGCAAGTCCGCTGAGGTCTTCAGTTGTGTTGCTGTTTGACCATGCAAACGTATAGCCGGGAGTTCCACCAGAAACAGTCAAATCAATTGTACCATCATTGCCTGCTGCAGTTTCATCTGTTGATGTATAAGAAATAGTAATTACATCCGGATTAACAATAATTACTGATGTTCCAGCTGAACAATTCATCTGGTCTGAAACAGCAAGATCATAAGTTCCCGATGTCAAATTAATGATTGTTTCTGTAAATGACCCATTTGACCATGCAAAAACGTACGGAGGATTACCACCAGTAGCAGAAGCAGAAACACTTCCGTCATTTTGTCCATTACATGATATTTGCGTAACATCTATAGATGGGATCAGTTCATCCGGCTCTGTTATTGTTACAGATGCAGTTGTGGCGAACGTTAAATTATCAGTAACAGTTACATTATATATTCCAGCTTCAAGGCTAGTAACAGCTTCTGATGTTTCACCGGTAACAGACCATTCAAAAGTATATGGAGCTGTACCTCCTGTAACAACAGCAGTAGCAGAACCATTACTTTCACCATAACATACAACATTGCTGACATTAAAGTTAACTGACATTGCTGAATTTACTGTTACTAAAACTGTATCAATGTCAGAACATCCAGCACTATTTTCAACAGTTACATAATATGTGGTGGTTGCAGCCGGTGAAACAGTGATAATATCAGTAGTTTCATTGGTGCTCCATGTGTAATCATAACCGCCGGTAGCTGTTAGTGTTGCATCTGCACCCTGCATGATAACCTGATCATCTCCTGCATCAGCAATAGGATTCGGATTTACTGTTACTGTTTCAGAAAGAACTACAGTTTCAGCGCCATCACCTACTGTTACGTAATATGTTGTGGTTTCAAGGGGAACTACAGTCGGATTTATTTCTGTAGATGTAAATCCTGAAGGATCAGATGACCATGAGTAATTATATGTACCCAAACCACCTGATGGAACTACTGCAAGTTGCACGGATGCTCCTTCGCAAATAGCTGTAGGTGTTGCAGAAATTGTTGCAGTAAGTGGACCACCGGTAATATATACAGTAACAAAATCTGAACTTTCACAACCGCTAATATTATCAGTAACCAGCATTGTAAACACGCTTGTTTCTGTTAAATTAACAGTAACAGGATTTTGAGCAGTAGCATCAGCCAGTAAATTAACAGGAGTCCATGAGAAGGAATAATCTCCTGCTCCAACAATACCTGTAAGTGTGGTAGATGTTCCATACGGAATGTTCTGATCAGAACCAGCATCTACTACAGGAAGATTGTTTACAACGACTGTAACCTGTGCTGTGTTAGAACATAGATTTGCATCTGTGCCTGTTACAGTATATGTAGCTGTAGCAGCAGGAATGAATGCAACATTGTTTGCAACAGAACCACTCCATAAATAAGTATTTGCACCATTACCTGTTAATGTAACAGATGTGCCAGAACAAATTGAAGTTGCATTTGCGTTTGCAGTTACAATTGGTAATGCATTAATAGTAACAAGAACTTGTGCAGTATTTGAGCAGGAATTTGCATCAGTACCTGTTACAGTATATGTAGCTGTAGCAGCAGGTGAGAATGCGGTTCCATCAACAACACTATTACTCCATGTGTATGTTGAAGCACCACCACCAGTCAATGTTACCTGTGTGCCAGCACAAACAATCGTTTCAGTTGCATTTGCAATTACCTCAGGTAATGGATTTACAGTTACTGAAACAGATGGTGTAACAGTCGTATTACCATCATATATTTCACAATAATAAACAGTGTTTTCTGTTGGTGTTACAACAGGATTAACATCAGAAGATGTAAATCCGGCAGGAACAGATGTCCATGAATACGTATATGAGCCTGTTCCACCAGATGGTACAACTCCAAGTGTTACTGAAATGCCTTCACAAATTACTGTAGAGCTGGCAGTAGCAGTACCAGAAAGCGGTCCTCCTGTTACAATAATTGTAACATTATTTGTACCTGTACAATTCGTATTGGCATCAGTAACAACAAGTGTAAATACTGTAGATGTTTCCAGTGAAATTGTTACAGGAGAGGCAACAGCGGCATCAACTAATGAAGTAGAGGGTGTCCATGAGTATGTGTAATTTCCAGAACCACCCGATGCAGAGCCATTCAATGTTGTAGTACTTCCAAATGTAATAGACTGATCTGTTCCTGTATTTACTATAACTGCCGGGTTTACATTAACTGTAACCTGTGCTGTATTTGTACAAGTATTCACATCAGTACCAGTTACAGTATACGTTGCTGTTGCAGAAGGTGTAAATGCAACACCATTAGTAACACTGTTGTCCCATACATAGGAAGTAGCACCTCCACCGGTTAGTATTACAGATGTCCCAGCGCAAACTGTAGTAGCACTTGCATTGGCTGTAATTACTGGTAACGAATTTACGGTTACGTTAACGTTTGCTGTATTTGTACAAGTATTAACATCTGTCCCTGTTACAGTATATGTAGCAGTTGATGAAGGAGTAAAAGCAATACCATCTAATATACTATTATTCCAAACATAAGAGACAGCGCCGCCACCGGTTAAAATTACAGAACTTCCCGAACATACTGCAGATGCAGATGTGTTAGCCGTAACAACCGGAAGTTGATTTACAGTAACAGTAACCTGTGCAGTGTTTGTACAATTATTTGCATCTGTACCTGTAACAGTATAAGTTTTTGTAATTGTAGGAACAAATGCAACAGCATCTGTTACACTGTTGTTCCAAATATATGATACAGCGCCACCGCCGGTAAGCGTAACAGAAGCTCCCGCGCACACAGCATTAGCTGTTGTGTTTGCAGTAACAGTTGGCAATGGATTAACATTAACTGTAACCTGTGCTGTATTTGAACAAGTATTTCCATCGGTTCCTGTAACTGTGAAAGTTGTTGTTGCAGAAGGAGCAAAAGCTACTCCGTTAGCAACACTGTTATCCCATGTATATGAAACAGCGCCACTACCAGTGAGTGTTACTGATGTTCCGGCACAAATGGTCGTTTCAGAAGCATTCGCTATAACATTTGGCAAAGGATTAACAGTTACTGTTAGCTGTGCTGTATTTGAACATGTATTTGCATCTGTTCCGGTAACTGTATAAGTTAATGTAGAAACAGGAGTAAATGCAACACCGTTAGAAACACTGTTATTCCATACATAAGAAACAGCTCCACCTCCAGTTAAAGTAATATCTGTTCCTTCACAAACAGTACTTGCTGTCGTGTTAGCAGTTACTGTAGGTAATGGGTTGACATTTACTGTAATCTGATCTGTATTAGTACAGCCATTCAATGTGCCTGTAACAGTATATATTGTTGTAGCTGTTGCTGCAAAAGAAACACCATCTGTAACACTATGATCCCATGTGTATGAATTAGCGCCACTACCTGTAAGAGCAACCAGTGTCCCTTCGCAAACAGTAGTTTCTGTAGCATTAGCAACAACTGTTGGTATTGGATTGACAGTAATTACATAATTTGAAGATACAGTACCCGTACCACAGGTATTTACTCCTTCAACAGTAATATTTCCTGATACTGCATTTGTAGCAAAATCAACAGTTATTGAGTTTGTGTTATTTCCTGAAACAACAGAAGCACCAATAGGTAATGTCCATGTATAACCCGTTGCATTTACAATCGGATTAACAGAGAAAGTAATTCCGGTTGTTCCTTGACAAACCTCAGCAGTCCCAGTGATAATACCAGCGGCTTCAGGTAATGGATTAACAACAATCGTTGCACTTGTTGAATATATCATTCCACAACCGCCACCATCAATAGCTGCATGGTATTCCCATGAGCCGGCAGAAACAGGTGTTTCGGAATACGTAGTGTTTGTATTTGCGATATCAATCCAAACTCCGGCATCAACTCGTTTTTGCCATTTGATGATTGCACCGGAATTACCTGATAATGTAAGAGTGCCCGTTCCTTCGTTGATACAAATTGTTGCACTACCTGAAACGCTTCCTGCAGAGGCTGCCGGAGAAACAATAACTGTTATAGTTGTTGAATAAGCTACAGCACAAGTTCCACTTTGAACTTCTGCTCTGTAATCCCATGTTCCGGCTGTTGTCGGTGTTTCTTCATAGCTGTTTGTTGTATTAACAATATCTGTCCATGAACCACCATCTACGCGTTTTTGCCATTTATTAATCAGTCCGGTATAACCAGTCAGAGTAATTGTTCCAGTTGATGAAGACAAGCAAATCGTGCCTCCGCCATTTAATGTTCCACTAACAGTAACAGGAGATACAACAACAGTTGCAACTGCAGAAAATTCTGCACCACAAACACCGCTTTGTACCTGTGTTCTGTACTCCCATGTTCCTTCACTGGATGGAGTTTCAATATAAGTGTCATTTGTATTTGCTATATCATTCCATGCGCCACCGTCTAATCTTTTCTGCCATTTAATAACAGATCCGGTATATCCTGTAAGTGTGAGGGTGCCTGTTTGGTCATTCAGACAAATAGCAGCATCTCCGGAAACTGTACCGCCTACAGTAGCTGGATTCACAGTTACTACGGTAGCATTGGAATAAACTTCAGTGCAAGTTCCACTTTGAATAACAGCTCTGTATTCCCAAACACCCGATGTAGCAGGCGTTTCTGAATAAGTTGTATTTGTGTTCGTAATATCTACCCATGAACCAGCATCAACACGATTTTGCCATTTAATAACATTACCGGTATAACCTGCAAGGGTAAGAGTTGCCGTAGATGCACCCAAGCAAATTGTTGAGCCACCAGTAACAGATCCTGCAACTGTTGCAGGAGAAACAACTACCGTTGCATTTGTTGAATAATCTGTAGCACAAGCACCACTCTTTATTTCAGCTCTATAGTCCCATGTTCCTGCAAATGCCGGTATTTCAGAATAGCTTGCTGAAGTATTTACAATGTCATTCCATGTGCCACCATCAAGACGTTTCTGCCATTTAATTACAGAACCAACATTACCTGACAATGTCAGAACTCCTGTATTGGAGCCATCACAAATATCAGAAGCACCTGAAATAGTACCACCAACAGTTAATGGATTCACAACAATTGTTCTGCTTCCGGAATATGTAAATACGCCGCTATTATCTGTATAGGCTCTGTATTCCCATGTTCCTACTGTAGCTGGTGTTTCAGAATAAGTAGCAAGTGTATTTGTAATAGTATTCCAACTTCCTCCATCAACTCTGCTTTCCCAGCGAACAATTGTTCCTGTATAACCGCTTAAAGTCATGGTACCTGTTGTAGAACCCAAACAAAGAGGAGTTGTACCACCCGTGATACTTCCACCGCTTGCAGGAATTACAACAATTGTATTGAATGTAGAATATTCAAGAGCGCATGAACCGCTTTGAACAACAGCCCTGAAATCCCATGTTCCTGCTGGAGAAGGTGCTTCAGAATATGTTAAATTTGTATTTACGATATCTTCCCAAGTACCACCATCAAGCCTTCTCTGCCATTTAATAACAGCGCCTGTTTGTCCGCTTAAGGTCATTGTTCCTGTTGAAGAACCTTCAACAATAGGAGTTGAACCTCCTGTAACAGCACCTGCAGCAGTAATTGGGGAAACTACTACAACAGCAGCCGATGAATAAACAGAAGAGCATGAGCCACTTTGGATTTCAGCTCTATAATCCCATGTTCCGGCAGATGCAGGTAGTTCGGAATAAGTAGTATTAGTATTTACAATATCAGTCCATGAGCCACCATCAACTCTTTTCTGCCATTTTACAATAGCTCCGGTATTGCCGCTTAACGTTAAAGTTCCGGTTGATGCTCCGAGACAAATTGCAGTACCACCTGAAATGCTTCCTCCAACACTTAAAGGAGATACTGTAACAGCAAGCGTTTGAGCGGTTCCATCTCCGCAGGTATTTGATGGAGTTACTGAAATACTTCCAGAAGTTGAACCAGCAGTAGCAGTGATTGAATTTGTTGTACTTGTACCTGCCCATCCTGCTGGAAGTGTCCATGTATAGGTAACACCACTTACATTGGTAACACTGTATGTTTGTGTAGATCCCTGACAAATTGCAGCACTTCCAGAAATTACAGAAGGCTGTGCAGGAACATCAGAAACGGTAACTGCAAGTGTTCTTACAATCCCATTTCCACAGGTATTTGATGGGGTAACTGAAATGTTTCCATTTCCTGAACCAACGGTAACAGTAATTGAATTAAATGTACTTGTTCCTGTCCATCCTGTTGGTAATGCCCATGTATATGTAACACCGGCAACATTTGTTACACTGTATGTTTGTGTACTTCCCAAACAAGGAGAGGTACTGCCTGTAATAGCGCTTGGCTGTGCAGGTACATCTGAAACAGTAATCGCAAGTGATTGCGCAGTTCCATTTCCACATGAATTCGAGGGAGTAACTGTTATATTACCTGAAGTTGCGCCAACAGTAACAGTTATTGAATTTGTGGAGCTTGTTCCGGACCATCCAGCCGGGAGTGTCCAGGCATAAGTAACACCGCTAACATTTGTTACACTGTATGTTTGTGTTGAGCCGGCACACGGGGTCGTATTACCTGTAATCGTGCTTGGCTGTGCAGGAACTGTTCCTACAGTAACAGCAAGCGTTTGAGCTGTACCATTACCACAAGTATTTGAAGGAGTAACAGAAATATTTCCAGAACCAGAACCAACAGTTACAGTTATAGAGTTTGTCGTGCTTGTTCCTGTCCAACCGGTAGGAAGAGCCCAATTATATGTTACACCAGAAACAATTGTTACACTATATGATTGTGTTGAACTCTGACATGGGGTTGTGCTGCCCGTAATAGCTGATGGTTGTGCCGGTACGTCTGAAACTGTTACAGCAAGTGTTCTTGCAGTACCTGTACCACAAGTATTGGAGGGTGTAACAGAAATATTTCCTGAGCCAGAGCCAACAGTAACTGTAATTGAATTAGTAGTACTTGTGCCTGTCCATCCTGTTGGTAATGCCCACGAATATGTGACACCTGCCACATTTGTTACGCTGTAAGTTTGTGATGAGCCCAAACAAGGTGTAGCACTGCCTGTAATGATAGAAGGTTGTGCAGGTACTGTGGTTGTTGTTACAGCAAGTGTTTGAGCTGTTCCATTTCCACAAGTATTTGAAGGAGTAACTGAAATATTTCCAGAACCTGCGCCAACAGTAACAGTGATTGAATTTGTAGTGCTTGAGCCAGACCATCCAGCAGGGAGTGTCCATGCATAAGCAACTCCGGAAACATTCGTAACACTATATGTTTGTGATGAACCCACGCAAGGAGTTGTTGAGCCAGTAATTGCTGATGGTTGTGCAGGTACTGTACCAACAGTAACAGCAAGCGTTTGAGCAGTACCATCGCCGCAGGTATTTGAAGGAGTAACTGTAATGTTACCAGAACCGGAGCCAACAGTAACAGTTATTGAATTTGTTGTGCTTGTGCCTGTCCATGCTGTAGGAAGTGTCCATGTATATGTTACACCAGAAACATTTGTAACACTATATGTTTGGGTTGATCCCTGACACGGACTAGTACTTCCTGTAATTGCTGTTGGTTGAGCAGGAACATCAGAAACAGTTACAGCAAGTGTTCTCGCAGTACCTGTACCACAAGTGTTAGAAGGTGTAACAGAAATATTTCCTGTACCAGAACCAACAGTAACAGTTATTGAATTTGTAGTGCTTGTACCAGACCAACCTGTTGGTAAAGCCCATGTGTATGAAACACCGACAACATTGGTAACACTATAAATTTGTGTGGAACCAATACAAGGATTTGTGCTTCCTGTAATTGTAGACGGCTGTGCAGGGACATTGGCAACAGTTACTGCAAGCGTTCTGGCTACTCCATTACCGCATGTGTTAGAAGGTGTAACAGAAACATTGCCAGAACCAGCACCAACAGTAACAGTTATTGAATTAGTCGTGCTTGTACCAGACCATCCCGCGGGGAGTGTCCAGGCATAAGTTACACCAACCACATTCGTAACACTGTATATTTGTGTTGATCCAACGCAAGGAGTTGTTGATCCAGTAATTGTTGAAGGTTGCGCAGGTACTGTATTGACAGTAACAGCTAATGTTTGAGCAGTACCATTTCCGCATGTATTTGACGGTGTTACTGTAATATTTCCAAAACCGGAACCAACAGTAACCGTAATAGAATTTGTCGTGCTTGTTCCTGTCCATCCTGTAGGTAGTGCCCATGTGTAAGTAACGCCTGTAACATTAGTTACACTATATGTTTGGGATGAACCCTGACAAGGAGTTGTGCTTCCTGCAATAGTGGAAGGTTGTGCTGGTACATTCGTAACTGTAACAGCAAGAGTTCTGGCTGTACCAGCCCCGCAAGTATTTGAAGGGGTTACAGTGATATCGCCTGTACCTGTGCCAACAGTAACGGTAATAGAATTCGTTGCACTTGTACCTGTCCATCCTGTTGGGAGGGTCCATGCATAGGTAACACCGCCAACATTAGTAACGCTATATATTTGTGATGACCCAACACAAGGAGTAGTGCTTCCACTAATTGTACCTGGTTGTGCAGGAACATTGTTTACTGTTACAGCCAAAGTTCTTGCAGTACCATTTCCGCACGAATTGGAAGGTGTAACGGAAATATTGCCTGAACCTGTTCCAACAGTAACAGTTATTGAGTTTGTTGTACTTGTACCTGTCCACCCGGTTGGGAGCGCCCATGTATAAGTAACACCAGAAACATTGGTTACGCTATATGTTTGAGAGGAACCAACACAAGGTGTAGTTGAGCCACTAATTGTACCTGGCTGTGCAGGGACTGTATTTACACTCATTGTAATAGTATTGGATGTTGCAGGGTTTCCTGTAGGACATGCAATATTAGAGGTTAAAACGCAGGTAACTGCATCGCCATTAGCAAGAGTAGTCGAAGTATACGTAGTACCACCTGTTCCAACATTTCCACTGTTTAGTTTCCACTGATATGAAGGAGTTGTCCCTCCATTTGTTGGAGTAGCTGTAAATGTAACACTATTACCAGTACAAATTGCACCTGAAGGATTAGCTGCAATGCTAACACTAACTGCAGAAGCTGCATTTACTGTAATATAACCTGTTTTAATTTCAGCATCATTTCCATTAGCATTTGTAACGGTAAGACTAACATCATAAGTTCCGGGTGTATTATATGTAACCGTCGGATTTTGAGCTGTAGAAGTAGTGGGAGTGCCACCGCTGAAACTCCATGCCCATGATGCCGGAGAATTTGTACTTAAATCTGTAAAAGCAACCGTACTGCCCGCGCAAACACTTGTTGGTGTTCCTGAAAAATTAGCAACAGGAGGGAACGTTGGCATTGGAACTCCCATAACAATAATATCATCTATTAAGCAGGCTTTCCCTGCCTGAATATTACTTATTCCACTTATTGCTGTATTCGTTCTCATAATCCATCGTAAATAAACTGACGCAACATCACTACATTCTGAAGGTAATTCAATATCCGCTAAGTTAGCAGTAGCAAATAACCAATTACTATTTGCTAAAGTAATATTTGTTGCTCCTGTAACATCTGTCCATGTTCCACTAACACCAATTTTATACTGAAGTTTAAAATCTCTTGGGGATCTAAGATCGTCACCTGTCATTTTAGATGAAACTTTTATGGTTTGGTAGCCTAATGTTGTAAATTCTACCTGATAAAATTTGAGACCACTGCCAGTGCCCCACGTAGTTGCACTTGCACATCGGGTTGAAGCTCCGGCAGTAGCAAATGTAAGCGCAGAAACACCACCTTCTCCTGTGATTATTTTTGTCAGGTTTGCTGCAATTCCACCATCAGCAGTAGCATTATCATTCGTAAGTGGAAAATCCCAGTAAACAATTGCTTCTGGAGCAGACGATACTGTAATGTATCCGGTTTTTGTTTCACTATCTCCACCTATTCCATTAGAAGCAGTTAAAGATACTGTATATGTGCCAGGAGTATTATAGACAACAGAAGGGTTTTTTACAGTTGATGAAGAAGGTGTTCCACCATCAAGCGTCCAGCTCCATGTTGATGGAAAGTTTGTACTTAGATCAGTAAAATTAACAGTAGAACCTGTTACAACACTTGTTTGATCTGCTATAAAATCAGCAACAGGAACATCACAGGCAATTACAACACTGTGCGTGTATGATTCAAAACTGGCACCACATGCATTGTTTGCATGTACAGAAATATTCCCCATAGTGCCGGGACATGAAAAACTTGCTGTCATGTTTCTTGTGGTTGCACCTGCTGTAATTGTACCAAAGCTAGGCATTGTCCAAGTGTAACTTGTAGCTCCTGAAACATCAGGTACAGAATAAGCAACGCCTGTTTGACCGCCAAAAACCTCCTGTAATCCTGTAATTGGACCTGGTCTGGCAGGTACAGCACTAAATGTTAAAGCTTTTGTTGAACCTGTTCCATCACCGCACATGTTAGCACCATAAACACTAACATTGCCTGCAGCCTGATCTGTAGCAAAGCTAACAGTTATAGAATTTGTGTATTCTCCTGCAGTTATTGTTGCACCTGTTGGTACATCCCATACATAATAAGTAGCTCCTGTTATTGTAGGAACAGTATAAACATTTCCAGTTGAACCCTGACAAGGAGTTGCTGATCCAGATATTGTTCCAGCTGCAGAAGGAAGTGTATTGCATTGTTGTCCTGTAATCAGAATGTCATCAATAAAAGAATATGCACCATCAGCAACAGCCCCCCCATTTACAGAAACTTCAGATGTTTTGTACCATACAATTTCTATAGATTCCGCGTTATCACATTCAGCAGGAAGTTGTACGTTAGAAACAACTCCTTGAGTCCAACTTGATACAGTTGTCAATGGAGGAACATCCTTTAACCAAGAAAACGAACCTCCATTTACTGAATAGTATATAGCAAAATTTTGTGGAGACGCATTATTATTTCCCATTTGTTTGGATGAGAGCTTGATGTTGGTATAACCCAATGTTGTAAATGTTACAGACCATGCTGTAGTGGGATTAGCATTGGCATCATTCCAGTTTTCTACACCTGCGCAGCGAGTAGATGCTCCGGTTACGGTATAATTTTGCGTTGAAGGGTTTGGTGCACCTGTTGATGCAACATATCCCCAGTTGGTAATAGTAGCAGTTAAATTTGCAGTAATCCCTCCATCTGCAATAGCATTATCTGTTACATTCGGGAAATTCCAGAATACTACATTTGTTGTTGGCGCAACGTGAATGTAGCTGGCTTTAGTTTCAATATCTGTCCCATTAGCATTGGTTGAATTATGAGTTACATCATAAAGACCTGCACTAGCATAGCTTACGTTTGATTGGTTTTGTGTTGTAGAAGAAGCAGGGGAGCCACCGGAGAAAGCCCAAGACCATGAGGTTGGCGTAGCGCCTGTTGACTGATCCGTGAAATTAACAGAAGTACCCGGAGCAATTTCTGTGTTATCTGCATAGAAATCTGCATCGGGTTTGCTTCCGGCAGGTTTGTCTTTACAATATTCGGGTAAAATGTATAATGAACCAATTTTATTAAAAGTTGTCTGTACAGATGTCCAGCTTGTGCCATTATAATATGAAGTTGTATTTGTTTTCCCTTCACCACCATAAGCCCAATAGCAGGCAAAAGTATCAAGACTGGCAACATAATTAAGCTGGAATCCAACCCAGAATGTTGTTCCTACAGAAGCAGGAGCAAAGTTTACATAATTGATATATCCTGCCTGTAAATCTTTAACAGCCATAATTCTGGAAGTAAGCACTGTCCCAGGTTGTCCTGCGTTATCACTCCAAACGCAAAATGTTACATTGGTTGTACCTCCCACTACATCTGCATTTCCAACCGCAACAGCCAGAGATTTTACTTTCCCTGTTCCCATGCCTGCCGGTAAAGTAATTTTATCTGCATAGGCGGTAATATTGGCTCCTCCTACGGTAGCATGACCCGGAACATAACCCATTGTTGCCGGAGAAGGTTTGTAATAGTAAGTAACATTGTCATCATCAAGTAAATTGCCAGTAAAACGGCAATCATAGAATACATGAATGTATTCAGTTTTTGTTTCAACAACATAACCATTTTCGTTGATTGCTTTGAGTGTTACGGCATAGTCTCCTTGTGTATTATATGCAATGTTTGTTGGATTCTGTGCTGTTGAGGTTGAAGGCGTACCACCTTCAAAAGTCCACTCATAAGAAGTAGCATAATTTGACAGGTCGGTGAAATTTACACTACCACCTTGTTGGACGTTTCTGCTGTTCACTGTAAAATTAGCCTGAGGCAAAATATTTTCAGCTAAAACGCCTTCAAGACAAACATCATCAATGCCCCATGCATAACCCCATCCCGGGGCTCCGTCCATATTTAATGTACTTCTGAATGTAAATCTGACTTTTACATTTGTCTGACTGGCTGCTGCACCTGTAATATCTATCTGAACATTGTCGGGATTTGGAGAGCCATCGTTGTTTGCATAATTACCATTTACTACATATCTTGTTGATGTGGTAAAGTTATCAGTACTTACATAAACAAGAGTACTATCATAATATTTTGTATACGCTTGTTGAAATTTAAGAAATACCTGAGGATATGCTCCACAATCAACTCCGTTTGCGTTTGTAATGCTTGACCATTGGTCAACATTTGTAGATGTTAAACCATCAGAATCAAAAAGAGCATAATTGCCACCTGAAGTTGAATTAATTTTACCAGGGTTGCCTGCGCTGTAATAGCCAATAGGCGCTGCAGAAGTTACAGCCCATAATTGAGTATTAGGAACATGACTTACGATGGTCCAATTAGCTGCAGTAGTAAAATCATCACACCAGATTGTTTCATTTGGAGCACCTGGAAGAACAGTAATATATCCTACTTTTTCCTGTGTTTGTGTACCAGCTAGGGGAGTTGTTGTTGTTAATGAAACCCTGTATGTTCCTTGCTGATAATACGTAACACCTGGAGGTGTCTGAGCGGTAGAAGTAGCAGGAGAGCCTCCTTCAAACTGCCATAACCATGAGGTTGCGCCGTCTGTAATATCTGTGAAATTTACGGAGCTGTTAGCATAAATTGTCGTAGGAACCCCATAAAAATCAGGATATCCGGAATAAGGATCATAACCGTTAACAGTAGTAGAACCAGAGGTAACAGGGTCGAGCCATGGTTTTAGTCGTTGATTGTCTAAAGTACCCATAAGATCCCAGTGATTATAAATTTTCCCGTAATCGAAAGAGGAACCTGTAGCGCAATTAGCTTCTGTTCCTCCGGTTAATGTCCCAACCTGACGTTTACTGCTGTTGAACAAAGGAGAACCGGAAGATCCTCCTTCTGTTTGACTGTACCCATTGGCAGTCTGGGCGTAAGTACCAACCCAGAAAGCATTTGTTGCACCAACAGCACCCGTACCTCCATTAAATGTTCCTGTTGTAAGAGTTGAGGTAAAAGTAGATATTTTTTTAATGTCTCCCTGAGGATGGTGAATACCAACACCGCTTGTAGAAGCTGTATTTGTTCTATCCCAGCCATTATAATAAGGATGATTAGCTTGAGGAGGAGTCGTATTTAATTGAACAAGGCAAAAATCAGAGCCTCCATTAATAGGGCTATAAGATTTGAGAGCGCAACCAATCATAGTATTGTAGGTAGGTTCTGTTCCTGTAACACAACCAGACGATTCATAATTAAAATAAAACTGCCATTGATTCATTTCTGTTGGAGTAGAATATGCCGATCCTGCATCTGGCATACCATGGCAATGGTCAGCAGTAAGGAAATAAGGAGTTCCGCTGTTATTTGTTGTGTTGATTAATGCACCGGTACACCAGCCCCAGCCGCCTCCACCAAGAATAAACATTTCAGCAACACTTCTTTTTTCAACCTGCCAGTTGTCTCCTTCAGGAGAGCAGTTAACATTTACCTGACATTCATTTGATGCGCCAAAACCGGTATCTTTAGTTGGGTCATATTTTGCAAGATGTGGAACATCGCGATATACATATATTAGACCCGAAATACTTATGGACGGGATATCTTTGTTAATAGATAATTGATTTGACGGAACAAATTTATCACCCAGAAATTTTCCGAAATTGTTATTATCTGGTTTTTGTTTAATCGTTTTTGGTGCAATGTATTCTAACGTCAATGCTTCTCCCTGTATCAGTTCTGTACTAAAAACTCTTTGATCGGGATTATTTTCACTAGTGAATGCACCGATAACCTGATTTTTATTATCATTGTAAATATACAATTTTCCTCCTTCAGGAATATAAAAATCACTATAGGTTACCCCAAGTGCTTTAGCACCAAGAGAACTAAGTTTTAAACGCCAGATTTTTGTACCATTAGGAAGAATTGTCCAGGTTCCTGCATTTGACATATCGTAGTCAAGAGGAATTGTTCTTCCGACCCAAAGGATAATCCCTTTTTGCGCATCTTCTGCAATAACCTGATCTACATTAATACTTGGAACATTAATAGCCTCAAAATCTGAGGTTATTGTTGCATCCGAAAAACTAAGCGGAAGACCACCTTTACTGGGTTGCGCAAAGGTAATCGTGCTGCTTACCAAAAACAGCAAACCAACTAACAATAAATAAACTTGTCTCATTTTACAGGGTTTTAAAATATTAAACATTTGATATAATTTTAGGATTAAAAAAAATATTTTCAGGTAATTTTAGTCCGGAAGGTATAATTTGTACTCGTATGTTAGTAAAAATAGTAAAATATAGCGACATAACAATTATTTAAATCACATTTAATAATTTGTTTTTCAGAAACATAAAAGCATTTTTTGTTTTTCGGGTAATTGGGGGAACAAAAATAAAATATATTATTTGATCTAACAAAAATTAAGACGAAAAAAAAGACCCAAAGGTTGCTTTTTAATTAAATCCTGATTGTTAGTGATTTAGTATAAAAATATATTCGGTTTTTCGTTATGTCCATCCATTTTTGTTTTGTATAACTGTTAACTTCAATTCAATTATCATCCATTTGCCACATCCATGCAAATTTATATCTTTGCCCAGTTTTTTAAATAACAATTAATATGAGCCATCACGAATTAAGCGAACAGGAAATTATCCGCAGAAATACACTAAAAGAAATTACAGAAACAGGAATGAATCCCTATCCTGCTGCTGAATTTACAGTTAATGTTACTGCAAAAGAAATTCATGAAAACTATACTACTGAAAAAGATAATTATCAAGATATATCTATTGCAGGACGTATCATGAGCCGCAGAATCATGGGAAGTGCTTCTTTTGTGGAAATTCAGGATGAAACAGGTAGAATACAATTGTATTTTAACCGTGATGCAATTTGCCCCGGAGAAGACAAAAATCTTTACAACAATGTATTTAAAAAAATGCTTGATATCGGCGATATTATTGGCATAAAAGGCTATGTTTTTATTACAAAAATGGGAGAAATATCGGTGCATGTTTCCGAATTTACAATTTTGTGTAAATCGGTGCGACCGCTTCCTATTGTAAAAGAGAAAGACGGAGTTGTTTACGATGCTTTTTCTGATCCGGAACAGCGTTATCGTCAGCGTTATCTTGACCTGATTGTAAACCCGCAAATCAAAGATACGTTTATCAAACGTACAAAACTGATGAATTCTATGCGTGAATATCTGAATCAAAAAGGATACCTTGAAGTTGAAACACCCATATTACAGCCCTTATACGGAGGTGCTGCTGCGCGACCTTTTAAAACACATCATAACACGCTTGACCAGACTTTGTATTTACGTATTGCAAATGAACTTTACCTGAAACGCCTCATTGTTGGTGGTTTTAATGGGGTATATGAGTTTTCAAAAGATTTTCGCAATGAAGGAATGGATCGTTTTCACAATCCTGAATTCACGCAAATGGAACTTTATGTGGCTTATAAGGATTATAACTGGATGATGAATACTGTTGAGGAAATGGTTGAAAAAATTGCCATAGACCTGCATGGAACAACGGAAGTTAAAGTAGGCGAAAATATGATAAATTTTAAACGTCCATGGAAACGATACACCATGTTTGAAGCAATTAAAGAATACACAGGAATTGATATTTCCCTAATGGATGAAACGCAGCTGAGTGAAACTGCCAAAAGTTTGCACATTGAAATCAATGAAACAATGGGCAAGGGCAAGCTGATAGATGAAATTTTCGGCGAAACCGTTGAAGCAAAATTAATTCAGCCAACATTTATAACAGATTATCCGATAGAAATGTCTCCGCTTGCGAAAAAACATAGAAGCGTAGAAGGGCTTGTAGAGCGTTTTGAAGCAATATGCAATGGCAAAGAATTGTGCAACGCTTATTCTGAGTTAAACGACCCGATTGATCAGCGCGAACGATTCGAACAGCAGCTTGTTCTGGGCAAACGCGGCGATGAAGAAGCCATGCTTTTAGATGAAGATTTTCTGCGCTCTCTGGAATTCGGTATGCCTCCGACAGCAGGTCTGGGCATCGGCATTGACCGCCTAAGCATGATTATGACCAACTCCAATTCTATTCAGGATGTGATTTTCTTCCCACAAATGCGCCCCGAAAAAAGAATTCAGACAGACAGCGATGATAAATTTGCAGAACTCGGTATTCCTGCCGAATGGATATCTGTTATACAGAAAGCAGGCTATAACACTATTGATGCAATAAAAAACACGAACCCAAATAAATTACATCAGGAAATCTGTGGGTATAATAAAAAGAACAAACTCGGACTTACAAATCCCTCACAAGAGGATGTAAAAAAATGGGTAATCACAATTTAATTATCTACAAAATAATGTGCGGAAAAAAAGAATTCGATAGATGTACAATTGGTGCTCGATAGATGTTCGATTGTTGATTCGATAGATGTACGATTGTTGATTCAATAGGTGTTCGATAGAAGTACGATTGTATTCCTATTGTATTCCTATTGTATTCCTATTGAATTTCTATAGAACAATCATTTTTTCCTGTTGAATTTCATCTTCTGTAAAAACAAAAAAACTCCCCCGAACCGGTGGAGTTTTTTAAACAAAATTTATTAATAACCTTAAAGAACACCCTGATCTAACATTGCATTGGCAACTTTCAGGAAGCCTGCAATATTTGCGCCTTTTACATAGTTAACATAGCCATCGCTACCCTTACCATGTTTTACACAAGCTGAATGAATGTCTTTCATTATCTGATGTAATTTTTGATCAACTTCTGCTGCCGGCCAATTCAATTTCATGGAATTTTGCGACATTTCCAAACCGGAAGTTGCTACACCACCTGCATTAGAAGCTTTTCCAGGGGAGAATAATATTTTAGCCTTGTGGAAAACTTCAATTGCTTCTGGAGTAGATGGCATGTTTGCGCCCTCAACAATACAGATGCAACCATTTTTTATCAGGTTGTTAGCATCTGCCTCATTCAATTCATTTTGGGTTGCGCAAGGTAAAGCCACATCGCATTTAACTTCCCAAGGACGTTTTCCTTCATGGAATTCAGCTTTAAATTCATACGCATAAGGTTTAACGATATCATTGTTTGAAGCACGTAGTTCAAGCATATAATCAATTTTTGCTCCACTTATGCCTTCCTTATCGTAGATATATCCATCAGGACCAGAAATTGTTACAACTTTTCCGCCTAGCTCATTAACTTTTTTAGCAGCTCCCCATGCAACATTTCCGAAACCCGAAATACTTACTGTTTTACCTTTAAAATCGGTATCTTTGGTTTTCAGCATTTCCTGCGCAAAATAAACAGCTCCATAACCTGTAGCTTCCGGACGAACAAGTGAGCCGCCCCAGCCAATACCTTTTCCAGTAAGAACACCTGTATTTTCACGGGCTAATTTGCGGTACATGCCATAAAGAAAACCTATTTCGCGACCACCAACACCAATATCGCCAGCAGGAACATCTGTTTCCGGACCGATAATTTTCCAAAGCTCAAGCATGAAACTCTGGCAGAAACGCATAACCTCAGTGTTTGATTTTCCTTTAGGATCAAAATCAGAACCTCCCTTAGCTCCTCCCATAGGCAGAGTTGTCAGTGAGTTTTTGAAAATCTGCTCGAATCCTAAAAATTTAAGAATGCTGAGATTTACCGAAGGGTGAAAGCGTAAGCCACCTTTATAAGGCCCAATGGCATTATTAAACTGAATCCTGTATGCAAGGTTTACATGCGTTTCGCCCTTATCGTCTACCCAAGGAACTTTTACCGTTAAAATACGGTCAGGCTCAATAAGACGTTCAATAATTTTTGCAGATTCAAATTGAGGATTCTGATTGTAAATTTCTTCAATTGATTCCAAAACTTCTCTTACTGCTTGCAAATACTCCACCTCTCCGGGGTGTTTCTTTTCGAGATCATTCAATATTTTTTCTACGTTCATTACAATTATGATTTAAAGATTTGTTAAAAAATAACAATTTAATTTGACACAAAATAAGTACTATTGATTTATTATAAAAATGAATTTCATCAGTGTTTTTAAACAGATAATTATGCTTTTAATCTTACGAATAAAAAAGCTTCTTTTTTGTTACAAATTTACTCATTGTTAAGAAAATGCATTTTATTTTTACAAATTTATTTTATACGTGTTTTGATTGATTTTTATCAATACAATTGTTAATTTTAAATATTCTTTTGCGAGTTGAAAACAATAGTACTAATATTGCAAAGTAAATATTTTTTAAAATATGACGGGCGATACAAATAACATAAAAACCGTAATTCACTCTCTTAATGAGCGGGTTAAAGAATTAAATTGTCTTTATCTGGTTGATGAAATTCTGCAGGATTATAGCTTGCCTTTAGAGCTTTTGTTTTCAAAAATAAATGAAATCATTCCTCAAAGCATGCAATATGTTGATATTTGCTGCTCGTGCATCCTTTATGACTCACAAGAATACATCAGTAAATCTTTTAAAAAAACAGAATTAAAACTTTTCGCGCAGGCGAGTACGAGTGAAAAAATCATAGAGGTATGCGTTTATTATACAAAACCCGTTAAAATTGAGCATCGAACCATATTCCTTCCTGAAGAACAAAAGCTTCTCAATACACTTGCTATTAAAATTGCCAGATACATTGAATACCGAAATCTACGCGATACTCTGAACAATAAAATGTCCAATAATTTAACTAAAACGGATACTTTTTTGACAGAAAATACAGATACATGGCTTAGGTCTCTTTCATTAACTGATTCTGAAATACAAAAAATAACCCGTGTAAAAATTTCTTTCAGGAAAGGTGAAACGATTTGTAAGCAGGGAGCCCTTACAAATCACATTATGTTATTATCAGAGGGACTTACCAAACTGTATTTAGAAAGCGCACAGGACAGAAGTTTTATTTTCAAAATAATTAAACCTCACGATTTTATTGGTTTATCGTCGCTCTATGGAGAAAACAGATATACTTTTTCTGCCGCGGCAATAATCCCCTGCTCTGTTTATCTAATAGAAAAAGAAACACTGAAAGCTATCTTTTTTAATAATTCAGAATTTGCATACAAGGTCATGACATGGTTCAGTCAGAATTTCAGTTTAATACTTGAAAGAATGTCGAGTGTAACAAACAAGCAATCTGTAGGAAGAATGGCTGATGTTATCTTGTATCTGGCAAAGGATATATTCTCAAATAATCTGATTGAAGGATACATTTCGCGAAAAGATATAGCAGAACTTGCAGGGATAAGTACTGAAAGCGCTGTGCGAATTTTAAGTGATTTAAAAAACGACAATATTATAAGCCTGAACAGAAACGAAATTCAAATTCTAAATGAAGAATTACTACGTTCTATCAGCATGGTTGGATAAACCTACTCACAAGGCTTATATACAATTCCCAGATTATTTTTTCCGTCAATTTTAATAGTCAAAGGATTTTTAAATGCAACATGCCGTATAAACTCATTTTCGTAGACACAATCCTGTTTTGTAAGAAAATCCACATCATAATATCCATCGTTTAGGTAAGGATTTATTGTAAAATAACCTACTCTGAATGAAGTCAGGTTCTGGAAAAAATGCGTACCCTGACTTGGGTCTATTCTGTAATTATCAAGTCCTGACTCAATGATAAGTCTTGCAGACGAAATCTGTGGCCATTTTACAGGAATACCGAGCCATGGATCGCTAGAACCCCAGCGACCGGGACCAATTAAAACATAATTTTTTCCGTTTTTCACAAACTCAATATTTATTTTTTCTATTACCTCTGCTATTTCATGATTTTTTGCAGCATTAAACTTATCCGGCTTTACATAAACCACATCACAAATATCATAAATAATCCCATTCCCTAATGCGGTTTTACTGAAAATAATAGTTTTGTCAAAAGGCACATTGTTTAAATTGAGATTTACCATTTCTTTGTTTTCAACAATAGGTCGGATTTGCAGAAAATTAAAAATTACAGGTTGACCTTTTGGCACATCAACATTTACGGCAAATTCTATTTCAACAGGATTACCCATTTCTTTCTGGGCAATAGTTAGAAGCTCAGATAAAATTTCGCTCAGAGGAAAAACATTGTGCTGCAACACGTGGGCAAAGGTTACTATTTTTTTGCCACCCTCATGAATTCCATCCCGTATAACCTGATTCTGATAATCGTACGTAGATCCGGCTAATCTGAATGAAGAGCTATTTTCAACATCTCTAATAGGAATTTTAACGATATTTATCCCATCATCACACGAAGGAGTAAAACTTTCAGGATTTAAATTCAAAGCGTAAAAATACTTCTGCGTATCTCTCAATGCCATATCAGGAGAAGAAAGTTGTAGGATTTTTTTCGGATATTGTGGTGAAAATCGTAGCGCTTGTCCTCCATCAACAATATATTTACCTAATCCGAAAGCAAGGCTGACAATCCCATCTTCCGACGTTTCCGGCGCAATAGGATAAAAGTTTATAGAGCGCGCAACGCCCGAAATTACAGGATAAAACATATCGTTATACTGCTGTCCGCATACTTCCTGCAAGATAATTCCCATTTTCTCTTCATCAATTACATTAGAAGTAGCAGTCATATATGCTTTGCTGCTTTTAAAAAATACGGAAGCATAAACGCTTTTAATAGCTTCTGTCAAAAATTTAAGCGTTAGCTTGGGATCGTTTTCTATTTTGGGCACCATGTATGTGCTGTAGATGCCTGCAAAGGGCTGGTAGTGCGAATCTTCAAGCTTACTGGAAGATCGTACAGCAATAGGACCTTTTATTACAGAAATAAAAGCGTATAAATCCTGTAAAACGGTGCTGGGTAATTTAGCGGCAACAAAAGCATCTAATATTTCCTGATCGTCTTCACTCTTTAAAGCAATGCTGTATAAATTATGCGCTTCCATAAATTCGTCGAAAACATCGCTGCTCAAAACAACTGTACGTGGGATTGTAACCTTTATACCTTCCCACTTTTCAAATAATTCATATTTTTTCAGGATTAAATCAATATAAGCCAAACCTCTTGCTTTTCCACCGACAGAGCCATCTCCCACACGCGAGAAATTAAGATATTCATCAATATTTTTCCCGTCGAATTTA
>MEOG01000047.1:0-1367 GCA_001769125.1 Bacteroidetes bacterium GWF2_35_48
GAGCTTCTTTTAAAATTTCTAATTCAATTTGTATTTTTGTAGTATATTCATAGACATCCAAAGTCGTTAGAGTTACAAGAAATGAAAAGGGAAAATCTAATAAAAATGAAACATAAAATAATAATAATATTTTTGTTTGTAAGCTGCAATCTGCAATTTACAACAAAATGCTTTTCTCAGAATTGGGAATGGTCTGCTGTTATTCAATCTTCTGATTATTTTCAGCCTGTTGCTTTTTCAATTGATAAAAATAAAAATTCGTATATTGGAAGTCATTTTCGAAATATGGTTGTACCTATAACCCTGCCTTCAAATGGTTACAATGATGCTTTTATAGCTAAGTATGATGCTTCCGGATCTTTGGTATGGATTAAAGATTTTGGCAGCTATAATCCTTACCCTACTTCTCAAAATCTATCCGCCTATTCTGAGGAAGTATATGTTTTACATGTAGATACCATGAATAATTATTTATTTGCCGCCGGTTTTTTTTACAATACTACGCAATTCGGTTCTTTTACACTTACATCTTTCACTCCTAACACTGGTAGTTCTTTCATTCTTAAAATGGATTTTGATGGCAATATTCTTTGGGCTAAACGAACAAAAGGTTACATAAGCGGAATGGCAACAGACGATACAGGAAATTTATTTTTTTGTGGTTTATCATCTGCAACCGTTATTCTTGACTCCACATGCACTTTTGCTCCCTGTGGTTTTGTTGCAAAAATAAATCCTGACGGGAATTTTTTATGGGGAAAGAATATTTTTAAAAAAACAACCAATTCATTTGAATTCTCCCCTTATGGTGGTATAAAAACAATTAATTCCGGAATTATTATAAATGGTTATACAAATAACGATACAATTACCATAGATACAATAGTTCGTTATGTTCCTGTAAATACAAAATGGTCGGCTTTAACTTGTTTGGATTTTAATGGTAATGCAAAATGGTTAAGTTTGTATGGAGGGAACTCTTCTGAATCAGGTTTTGGTTTTTCAATTGATTCAAATGGGAATTCCTATACAACCGGTTATTTTACGGGAACAGGCTATTTTGATGATGATACCCTGATTGCAGCAACAAGTCTACAAAACATGTACCTTGCAAAGCACGATTCTATGGGTCATTTACTTTGGGCAAAACATGCAAATACTTCAAATTCGAATGGCATTTGTGTCTCAAATGTAGTAGATAGCACATTGTATGTTACAGGCTGGTTTAAGGGTACGGCGTATTTTAACGATTCTATAACTGCAGGTACGGCGCAGGATATGTTTGTTGCAAAGTATAATACAAATGGAGTTTGTTTCGGCGCAAACAATTTTGGAAAGGCTAGTGGTGTGAAAGTTGTGCAGGATAA
>MEOG01000047.1:1409-28769 GCA_001769125.1 Bacteroidetes bacterium GWF2_35_48
ACACTTTATGGGAATACAGATATTTTCCTTGCAAAACTTACAGGTACAACAGGTATAGGAGAAAAAAACATGCTTCTTCCCATGGGTAGCCTGCTTACTATTTACGCCAACCCTAACACAGGTAAATGCGATATTGCAATACCCGAAGAATTCCGCAATGAGAAAAATCTTATTTTAAAAATTTACGATTTACAAGGCAAAGAAATACAACAGGCAAAAATTGAAATGTTTGAAAATAAAATAAAATTGAACATAGAAGCAGAAGCTAAAGGTGTTTACAATGTCATACTTACAAATGGGAAGAAAAATTATTCAGGTAAAATAATATTTGAATAGAAAAATAGAAGCTCGTCTGTTAAAGGCGAGCTTCTTTTAAAATTTCTAATTCAATTTGTATTTTTGTAGTATATATAAAATGTGGCAATAGATAACATTGAATATCCGAAAGATTCTCTTTTCAAACAACTTGATTTATCTTTAGATTCATTAATAAAAAAGAATTGGACTGTGATACTTCGTTAAAAATAAAAGCTGGTACTTCATTAGAAAGTACCAGCTTTTATAAAATATAAATATCCGAACAACTATCTGATTTCATTTATCTATTTAAGTTCGATGAAGGTTTTTATAATGTTTTTTTTATGGAGTTCTTTATAAACAAAAAAAGCTGCCCGTTTATTGCAGACAGCTTTAAAAAATATTTTGTATTCTTAATTTTCGAGAACTTCAAATTTCACGTTGATGAGTTTTGCATAGCGTTGTCCTGATGCAAGCATGTCAACGTCATCCTGTTTGTAATACCATTTTACGATTACATCGCTTTTGATAGATAATTTTTCGAGAAATAAAAGAATTTTTGCGATTTGTTTTGCAGACGCCGTATTAAAATATTCGAGTTGAAATTCAAATACAGATTCGGTGTTGGGCGACTGAAGATAATTCTGCAACCAGTCAAAAACAGGTTGATAAAATCCTATAGCATTTTCCGGTAAGGATCTTCCGGAAATCTGAAACAGATTATTTGCCGCATCTAATGCAATTTTGGGACTATCTTCGGTTGCTTCAATAAGCAATGCTTCCATAAATAACAATATTTTTATTTAATTAAAATATAAGTCTGTAATGTATAAAAAGAAACAGCGTTATTCACTTCATGAAATGTATAATGCAGTTTATTTCCGCTTTTGATTCTCAGGTCAATGATCCCAAGTCCTGATTCTTTGCTGTCGTCAATTTCAAAATTGAAAAGGCTTTTAATGTAGTATTTATCAAGTTCCTCTTCATTCAATTCATTAATGCAGTCTATCTTTGTTCTAAGTTTTTCAATTTTAGTATTCAGGATATAATTACCGGTAGTAATAATATAATGTCCCTCTTTTTCACCTATAAGGAAAAGTCCGGGGTTTCCAGAGCTGTCGGGCACAATATTGGTGCCGTGTTTTATAATATTCTGAAGCATTTCAACGATGAGGTAAAACACTTTATTTTTAACAGATTCTGATCCTGTGATCTGTCCTTTAATCGTGGCCAGAAGGTTGAGAAGACTTTCCTGATTGAAAAGACCGTTAAAAATAAGGCGTACACTTGCTTCGTTAAGAACCTTGTGGATGCCCATAATATTTTTCAGCGCTTCATTGCTGTCATCAAGAGATTCTCCTTCTGTGAGTGTGGGAACTGTTTGCAGGTAGAAATAACTGTATTTTTCATTTACATCAACAAAGTCGTAAATCAGTTTGTTTCCCGATTTTCTCGCCATATCAATAAGCCCCAGACCTGCTCCGCCTTTGTTTGATAAAGAGCCTTCTTCAAGAACTTCCTTATAATAATCTTTAAGAGCATCTTTTTCGAGGCTGTTAATTTTTTCGAGAAGGCGTTTTAGGGTATCAATATTTGCATTATCGGCAACATTTCCGGTAGTAATGTAATATTTATCTTCTTTTTTCTGAATAACAAAAATGCCAAAATATTCGTGGGATGCTTCTTCGCTATCTTCTTGGTGTCGGGTTATATTTTGCAGTCCCTCAACCATAATTGAGTATATTCTTTTTCTTACCTTTGAGGACTGCTCTTCTTTTTCAAGATTGGACTCAGTAAGGAGGAGGATATTGTCAGTGATGTTCTGATCAAAATGTCCCCTGTAAATATAACCTAAGTTATCCTTTTGCATCCCATCAAAAAGGAGGTATGCAAAATTCAAATCTACATTACTGAAGTCCGCCATCACTGTAAAAATTTAGAGGTTTAAAAATAAATAAATTTTTTAATATTTATTGAAAATTAACATTATTTCTTTGTTTCAAGATTATTTTTTCATAATCGTAAATTCCACCCTTCTGTTTTTTGCTCGCCCCTCATCTGTATCATTGAACGCTATAGGTCTGTGTTTCCCATAACCTACGGCTGCTACCCTGTTAGAGGGAATTCCATTAAGAATAATATAGTCTGCAACCGCTTGCGCACGATTTTTAGAGAGCCTGTCATTTGTTGCGTCAGAACCAGTGTTGTCGGTGTGTCCTCCAATTTCAATAGCAACTTTAGGATTTTGTTCCAAAAATTCAACAACTCTGTTTAATTCAGGAAATGATTCGGGTTTCAAAACGGCTTTAGCATATTCAAAAAATATGTTATTCAGAGAAACAACTGCGCCAACTTCAATAGGCGCAAGGCGTAGGTCAGATTGTTCTATTTCGGCATATTCGTTGATGTCTTTAAGGTTGAGGCTTTGCGCGACCCCTATAAAGTCATCGGCAATAGCTCTGAAAGCATAGTTATAACCGGCAGGTAAAATAATGGTATATTCACCGGTATTCGGGTCTGTTCTTGCGCGACCTACTTCTTTCCCATCGGGGAGGGTTTCGTAGATTATTTCAGCAGAAACCGGTTTGCCGTTTCTTTCGTTCAGCACTTTCCCTTTTACAAGAACAACGGGTTTTGGCTTTACAGCGCTTGGTAGCTGAATTCTAAAAATATCATTTAAACCTACAGAATTCAGAGAGGAGGAGAAATAGGAATATTCACCAGAAGCAGGAATATTGTATTTTGTGTCAGATTCTTTAGTGTTTATTTCATCGCCAAGATTCTGCGGGTCGCTCCAGTTTACCCAAGTATCGTCTAATTTACGGGTCATAAAAATATCTTCTTTCCCAAAACCGCTGATACCGGAAGTTGAATAATATAATGTTACTCCGTCAGCAGCAAGGAATGGGCTGTAGTCATTCATTACGGTATTAATATTGTTGCCCATATTTTTAGGTTGCGACCAGGTATTTTCTCCTTTTCGCTGGCAAACATAAAGGTCAAGGCCTCCGTAGCTGTCTTTCATTTCAATAGCAAGAATCAGGTGGCGGTTGTCATTAGAAAGATAATAATTCGCATATTGATTTAGATTGTAAAATCCTTCAATATCCTGACGAATGGGAAACGACCAACCTTCTTTTGTACGGTGAGAAACAGAAACGCCCGATTCCATAGACCCATCTTCTTTGTAAATATTACCAAGAAGAAGCGTATTGCCATCGGGGGTAATAGATTGAACGAAATTATTAAATTTATTATTTAATGGTGCTCCAATATTTTTTGCTATACTCCATTTCCCAGAACTGTCGCGAGAGGAAAACCAAATATCGTCAATATCTTTTTCTCCTCCTGCATTTTCGGGAGAATTTTTTCTGTCGAAAAATAACTGACGACCATCAGGAGAAATAAATGGAGCCATTTCGTCGTATTGCGTGTTAATATTTGAACCAAGAGATTCTCTTTTTGAAGAGAATTTCAGGTTTGGGACAACATTAATTTTATGTTTAATGGTGTCTTTTGTGTCGCAAATTCCGAATGCATCAATTTCATTCCAACCGGGAACCATGCCGGGCTGAATAAAAATAACACCTTCTACAACATCAAAAGGTGGGGCTTCAAAAAAAATGTTTAACATTCTGCTTTCAACATTAACTGCCGCGGGAGAAGCTTCGTAAACAACCTGCTCTACACCTTTTTCTTTTCCGTAAAGTATAATTTTCTCAATAGCTCCTGGGTTAAAACTTTCTGCTATGGCTACTTGTTGTACCCTCATGGGTTTTTCCCAACCAACGCGAATAAAAGCAGGCTTTGGGTTATCTTCGCTACCCTTTTTCTTTACAGTCCAAGCGCAGGGAGAGAGACCGCCAACGGGAAGAACATTAGGTTTTCCAAGAATCTGGGCAGCAGATTTTTCCTGTTTGCTGTATTGCGAAGAAAATTCTACAACACGGTTCGCCCATTGAATCGTAATTTTTTTAATGTTGTATTTGATGTCTTCTTCTATAACCTTAATTTTAGGCTGCCCTGTAGTATCTTCCTGTGCCCAAGATACTGCCTGAAATCCCAAAAAGAAAATGAGAAAGAGTTTAGCAATCTTCATAAGAGTCTGGTTTATAACATGTAATTAAACAGATGTGATTTTACCAAGCTTCAAATATAACAGCTTTAATTTATTTTAACAAAATATTTATTTTTATTTTATATAGTTAATAGCTATATTTGTATGCTTTTTTGCGGATGTGGCGTAATTGGTAGCCGCGCCAGACTTAGGATCTGGTACTGTAAGGTGTGGGGGTTCGAGTCCCTTCATCCGCACAAAAGAAGGAATTAACCGGTGTCTTCGAGAGCCTCAGACATCGGTTTTTTGTTTTTTTTGTAATATTGCACAATTATTCAAACTGCATATTATGCTTTTAAATTATATAACATGGAATGCCGACCCAACAGCTTTTGAATTATTCGGGCATCCGATACGCTGGTATGGCTTGCTGCTTGCAACGGGTTTTTATCTCAGCTATTTTCTTCTACAGAAAATATTAAAACGCGAAAAAATGATTGACGACAGGATTAATGCCCTGTCAATTTATATTTTTGCAGGGACAATTATTGGACTCAGGCTTGGTCATTGTTTATTCTACGAACCTGCATATTACCTCAGCAATCCCATTGAAATTTTAAAAGTATGGGAGGGAGGTCTTGCAAGTCATGGCGCTGCTTTTGGAATTTTGCTGGCCGTGTGGATTTACAGCAGAAAATATAAATTTTCATACATTGGCTTATTAGATAAAATAGTAATCGTCATCCCATTGGCAGGCGCTTTGGTAAGAATGGGAAATCTTATGAATTCCGAAATTTTTGGTGATGCGACCAATCTCCCCTGGGGTTTTATTTTTGTAAAGGCGCAACAAACCATTCCCCGCCATCCTACGCAGATTTATGAAGCTATTGCCTGCATTATTATTTTCGCAATTTTATTGTATCTGTATTATAAGAAAAACGCCGGGGTAAAAACCGGGTATCTGTTCGGCGTTTTTTTGATTCTTCTTTTTTCGTTTCGCTTTATAGTTGAATTTATCAAGGATGTGCAGGTTGATTTTGAAAAGGCAATGTTTTTGAATATGGGGCAATTGTTGAGTATTCCTTTGATTGGTGTTGGGATATTTTTGTTGGGAAGAGCGATGCGAAAACAGAAAGAATAGAAATTAATTTTCTTTGAAAGATACTGCTTTTTAATATTCAAAGAAGGAAAATATCTTATCTACAACACCATATCTGTATTTTTAATCAACTCCAAAGCTTCTTTTTTATCCCATTTTTCAAGGAGAGATATCAAGTTGTCTTTATCGGCAAAGGGTGGATATTTTGCTTTTACTGTAAGTCGAATAAAATGGTGCAGATAGATTCCTTTTAAAATTTGAACAGGCTTTATGTCTTTATGTTCCATTGCTCGTTTTTTTGAGCGAAGAAATAAATCAAAATCTGCGCTTTGCAGGCGTTTGTCCCAATCTCCGACTTTTTCAATGGCTTTTCGTGTCATTATTACATTTGAACCAGCGATACCTTCTTTTATTTGATTGCCGAATTTTGAATAATGATTTTCTGTCCATTTTTCCCAGTTGCCATACATAAAACAATGCATTAATTTAAGATTCCATTCGGGAGTACCGAAAAGAAAAAGCAGGGGATTTCGCACGTATTTCCATCGTTTCTGGCTGATGTATGTGGCTTTTTTTGTTTCTCTGCAATCTGTGGCAGCGCATGTGGCAATGTCAATATTTTCTTGTTGCATTATCTCAATGGCGCGTTTGTCCCAGTTTTTTGAAACAAGCAGATCATTGTTGAGAAAAATTAAAAGATCATACTTTGCTTCTTTTATACCCTGATTCTGGCAATGCGGGTACGAATAATTTGCATCATTTTTTATTACTTTTGCTCCGCTATTTTCAAAAAATTCTCTGCTGCCATCGGTTGAACCATTGTCAATAATTATCAATTCATAAGGATGATGCGTGTATTTTTTCAGATATTCAAAATACAGCCTGTTCATGGGCAGTTGATTGTATATGGCGGTAATGATGCTGAGCATGTAATAAACTTATTGTAAAATAATCGTTGTAAAACTAAACAATAATTTGTTTTTTTATAAGTTTGTCTCAAAATATAAGCTGATGAAAGATTTTATAAAAATAGTCCGATACATTATACCTTTTTGGTTTTTTGCTGTCCTTAATATTGTTCTTAATGTCGTGGCTGTATTTTTTTCTCTTTTTACGCTGACCATGATTGTTCCTTTCCTTGGAATTTTATTTAAATCCCAGCCATTAGTTACAGAGGCAGCACCTTTTGCTTTTAATGCAAATACGTTGATTCATAATTTTAATTATTATCTCAGTCAGATTATCATAAACGAAGGTCAGGTTCAAGCGCTGATAACGGTTTGTATAATTGTTGTCGTGATGTCTCTTTTGAAAAATCTCTTCAGCTATTTTGCAAGTTTTTTTATGGCGCCTATCATAAATGGTGTGGTGCGTGAGTTTCAGCAAAAAATATATCATAAAATATTGTATCTTCCATTGGGATTCTTTTCTGATGAAAGAAAGGGAGATATTATTGCTCGTTTTACAAGCGATGTGCAGGAAATCAAATTTTCTATTATGAGTTCGCTTGATATGATTTTCAGAGATCCGATAACCATTGTGATATATCTTTTTTCTTTGATGTACATGAGCCCGAAGCTTACTGTTTTCGTACTTATTTTTCTTCCTGTTACCGGGCTTATAATAGGTTTCATTGGGAAATCACTGCGAAAAGAATCTATGACGGGTCAGAATAAAATGGGAGAAATACTATCGGTTCTCGAAGAAACATTAGGTGGTTTGCGTATTGTAAAAGCATTTAATGCAGAAAATAAAGTCGGAAAAAAATTCAATATTTTAAATACTGCGTATTACAAAATTATAAATCGTGTTACGCGGAAACGATCGCTTTCTTCGCCATTAAGCGAGTTTTTGGGAACAACCGCAGTCGTTGTTATCATGTGGTACGGAGGGCGACTGGTTCTAAATAATGAGAGCAGTTTGTCATCCCAGGAATTTATCACGTATCTGGCAATTTTTTCACAAATTATTAATCCGGCAAAATCACTTTCTACAGCGTATTATAATGTGCAAAAAGGGCTTGCTTCTTTAGACAGAATAAATCTAATAATTGAGGCAAAAGAAAGTATAAAAGACAAAGAAAACCCAGTTATCATCTCAAGTTTTGATTCTAAAATTGAATATAAAAATGTTACTTTTTCTTATCAAGATGAAGCTGTGCTGAAAGGGATTGACCTTACAATTGAAAAAGGGAAAACCATTGCGCTCGTTGGTCAGTCGGGGTCGGGAAAAACAACTTTTGTAAATTTGTTACCTCGTTTTTATGACATAGACAGCGGCGAAATTTTAATTGATGGAAATGCTGTACGCGACTGTAAAATTAAAGATTTGCGAGGCTTAATGGGGCTTGTTAGTCAGGATGCCATTTTGTTTAATGATACTTTTTTTAATAACATTGCTTTTGGAGTAGATAATGCTACTGAAGAAGATGTAATTGCTGCGGCAAAAGTAGCCAATGCACACGAATTTATTGTTACATCAGCGAATGGTTATTATAGCAATATTGGCGATCAGGGTGGAAAACTATCTGGAGGGCAGAAACAACGCATCAGTATAGCACGGGCAGTTTTAAAAAATCCTCCCATATTAATTTTAGACGAAGCTACATCTGCATTAGATACTGAATCTGAAAAATTAGTACAGGACGCTATTACAAATTTAATGAAACACCGCACCTCCATTGTTGTTGCGCATCGTCTTTCAACGATAAAAAATGCAGATGAAATATGTGTGTTTCATAAAGGCGAAATTGTAGAGCGCGGAACGCATGATGAACTTCTTGAAAAAAATGGGTACTACAGCAGGTTGCATTATTTGCAGAATTAGTTTAGGCTAAAGTTACATAATAAAACTGCAGAGAGTGTTAATGAATCTTTGTAATTTGTATGCTTCACAGAATTAATAGCTTCATTATTCACAATGTTTTTTCAGAAAATAAATTCTAATCCTTAAACGGCAATAAATTTTGTAAAATACAATTACCTGTATTTTTTACCGATTCCTTTCATCTAAGTGTTGCTATATTTTTTTCGTAGTTATTATCTGATTTTTATTTCAATTCCTTCCTGTTTCACGATTTGTAAAAGAGGCGACACATCATCGGTTAAAAATTGCTGCAATCCAACAGTATAAGGTTCAATACGGGTATCTATTTTTCGGGTAAAAGACCATGCTTTAATATTAGCATCTGCATCAGAAGCATCAAATAATTTTGAAACAAGCATGATGTCTATATCACTTTCAGAGGTGGCATTACCATTAGCATAGCTTCCAAATAAAAAAGCCTTGTCAACTGGTATACCCGAAATAATTAAAAGTGCGCAATATTGCTTTATTAACTCTATAACTTCGCTTTGAGCCATTGTAATAAATCTTTTGTTTGTTGTAAAATTTCTTCTGATTTTGCTTGTGTGGGGATTTTAGGATAAAACGCAGGGTAACGCCCTTCTAATTGATAATACATCAAGGTGTCGCAAAATAATAATTGAGATTCAGAAGGAATCAAATCTGTTTTCTCTAACAGATATGATAGGTTATGAACCTTTGGGGGTACATTAAAAGTACACCGTACTACATGCGCTTTAATCCCTTTTTCAATGCACAAATGGCATATAAACAACCCAAACAGGATTTTATTGTTTTTTATTAATAATTCTGCTGTTTCTAAATCATCTACGGCGGTATTAATCCAATGTTCTATTTGCTTTTTTACTTCCATTTGTTTACAATTATGCTTTCCGAATTTATTATTTTTTTTCTTTTCAACTAAACAAATTTACTTTGGCAGATATGAATAATTTTTTTTTGTATTTATATTCACAAATTTAATGAATTTTTCAATTTGGCAAAATTCGGAAAAATGTTTTGGTTAGTCTTCGACAGGAAGTATTTTAATATTTCATATGTGCAAGAAGTTTTTTTCACACAGCTTGCACTTCAATACCAATATTTTTTACTTTTTCTGCTATTTTTTGAAGTTTTGCCATAGGAATTATTTCAAGGGAAGCATACGGAGGAGTGCGGTGAATGGAGTAAATCTGAACATTTTTCGGGCGTACTATTTGTAAAATTTCGAGCCACGCTGTAATTTCTTTTTCTGTTGTGTTGTCTATCATTTCTTCTTCAACAAAGCCTTTAAGGAACATCGTTTGCAGGTAAAAATTACCCTTGAATTTTTTCAAGTTATCAATTATATGTTTTATCGTTAATCCCTGTCTGGGACGGTTTATTTTTTGAAATGTATTTTCAATTGCACTGTCGAGTTTTAAAATAGACCGATCTGTTTTAAGCAGGGCTTGTAAAATATCTTCTTTGTCGAGCATCGTGGCATTAGAAAGAACGCTAACGAGTGCTTCCGGGTAAAACTTGTTTCTCGCTTCTATCGTATCATTAATAATTGTTGTAAATTCAGGATGGATGGATGGTTCTCCGTTGCCGGCAAAAGTAATGGAGTCGAGCTTCTGTTCTGCATCGGACATTGCTTTTAATTTTTCAGAAAGTGCAATTTTAACCTGATCTGCTGATGGCAATCGTAATGTATTTGCCGATGTGTTAAACGACAAGCCGCATTCGCAGTAAATACAATTAAAATTACAGAATTTACCATTTTCAGGAAGCAGGTTTATTCCCAAAGAAATCCCCAGTCTGCGACTCATTATGGGACCAAAAATTATTTCGTCGAATAAGATCATAATAAAAGTTTAAAAAATATCAGTGGTTTCGACAAGCTCAACCACCGATATTTTTACATTTCGAGAAGCCATGCAAATATAAGCGGAGCTACAATAGAAGCATCCGATTCAATAATAAATTTTGGTGTGTTAATATCCAATTTTCCCCATGTGATTTTTTCATTTGGAACAGCACCGGAATAAGAACCATAGCTTGTTGTGGAGTCTGAAATCTGGCAGAAGTAGCTCCAGAAAGGGACATCGTGCCATTCTAAATCCTGATACATCATCGGAACAACACAAATAGGGAAATCGCCTGCAATGCCGCCACCTATCTGGAAGAATCCAATACCTTTTCCAGAAGAATTTTTGCGATACCAGTCAGACAGCCACATCATATATTCAATGCCGCTTTTCATTGTGGAGGGCTTCAGTTCTTCTTTGATGCAGTAGGATGCAAAAATATTTCCCATTGTTGAATCTTCCCATCCGGGAACAACAATAGGCAGATTTTTTTCAGCAGCAGCAAGCATCCATGAGTTTTTTGGGTCTATCTGGTATTCTTTTTCCAAATCACCGGAAAGAAGCATTTTATACATATATTCATGTGGGAAATAGCGTTCACCTTTATCTTGTGCGCCTTTCCATTGTTTAAAAATATTTTTCTGAAGTTTACGGAACGCTTCTTCTTCTGGAATACATGTGTCGGTAACACGATTCAAACCTTGCTCAAGAAGCGCCCATTCGTCCTGTGGAGTAAGATCGCGGTAATGCGGTACTCTTTTATAATGATTGTGCGCAACAAGATTCATAATGTCTTCCTCCAAGTTTGCACCGGTGCAGGTAATTATTTGAACCTTATCTTTACGAATCATTTCTGCAAGAATAATTCCGATTTCAGCAGTACTCATGGCTCCTGCGAGTGTAATCATCATTTTTCCGCCTTCATCAAGGTGTTTCTCATAAGCTTTTGCGGCATCTACGAGGGTAGCAGAATTAAAGTGGAGATAATGTTTCTCCATGAATTGCGAGATGGTGTTTTTTTCCTTTTCCATTTTATATGGGGTTTATTTGTTATTTTAAAGTTTCAAGGTAACTGGGGGTTGAGCGAAGTAGAAACCTAGGTTGCAGTGATTACTTTTCGAAACAATAGCTTAAAATTTTATAAATAAGTTTCGATGCCAAAAAATCAGGAGCTTTATTTATTTTATTCGGACATAGCTCCACTACATCAAAGCCAACTACATTTGTTTTTTCTGTAACTAGTTTCAATAGATCAACAACCTCGTACCACAATAATCCGCCGGGCTCGGGTGTTCCTGTTGAGGGCATGATGGATGGATCAAAAACATCCAAATCAATTGTAATATATACATTCTCTGTAAGGCAAGAAGCCACTTTCTGTTGCCAGTTTTTTATTTTTCGGATGCGTTCTGCATAAAATATTGTATGGGCATCTACGTGTTTTAACTCAGAAACATCCTGACTTCTGATTCCCACCTGCACGATATTTGCAAGTTCTTTTGCACGCGCCATGATACACGCATGGTTGTGTTTGCTTCCTTCGTAAGTCTGACGGAGATCACTGTGTGCATCAAGTTGCAGGATAGTAAGATTCTTGTATTTTTCTGCATAAGCACGAATGGGACCGTAGCTGATAGAATGTTCGCCTCCAAGAGTAACCAAAAACTTATTGTTGTCAACAAATTTTTTTGCAGCCTGATACGAAGCTTCTGCCATCTTTTCGGGGCTTTTGTTTTCGGTTATTGCTGGTGCTGTATATATTCCCTGTTTGTAAACTTCAGAATTGGTTTCAATATCGTAAAGCTCCATATTTGACGATGCGTCTAATATAGCCACAGGACCTTTGTCTGCTCCTTTAATCCATGTACTCGTGCCATCGTAAGGGATGGGCAGAACAACAATTTTCGATTTTTTCAGGTCTAAATATTCTTTATCAATTCCTCCGTAATTCATATTAATAGTTTTAAATTTTTTTCTGCAAACCTGTGAGGATAGCCTCCGCAAAGGCTTTCCCGCAATACCTCACAGGATTTGCTGCTTCAAAATAATTGGATTAAGGACCTGCCTGCTTGACGCAGTCTGGCAGGTTTAGAATCAGGATTGAGGATTAAAGTTTACCGAAAAGTCCTACTCCTACTCCTACTTCTACTCCTACTCCTTAATCTTTAATCCCCATTAATATCCCAAAATTTTAATCATTGACTTATAGCTTTGCTCTTTTGCAAAGAGTTTGGTAAAGTATTCTCCTTCTTCATCAATATCAACAAGAACATGTTTTGGTGCGGGTATCAGGCAGTGCTGAATTCCTCCGAAACCGCCGACAGATTCTTGGTATGCCCCGGTATGAAAAAAGCCGATATAAAGGGGATCTCCGTTCGTGTTTTTAGGGAGGAAAATAGCGTTGGCATGAGTTTCTGCATTATAAAAGTCGTGGCTGTCGCAGGTAAGCCCACCGAGAAAAACCCTTTCGTATTCTTCGTCCCATTTATTTACTGCAAGCAAAACAAAACGTTGTTTCATTGCCCATGTATCTGGCAAAGTGGTCATAAAAGAGCTGTCTATCATATTCCACATTTCCCGGTCGTTTTGTCTTTTTTGGTCAATGATTGAATACAAAATTGCGCCACTTTCGCCGACAGTAAAAGAACCGAATTCAGAAAAAATATTAGGTTCTGCAACAACATTCCTGTCGCAAATCGTTTTAATCTGAGATATCATTTCTTCGGTAATGTATTCGTAATCGTAATCAAATGCAAGACTATTTTTAATTGGGAAACCTCCTCCTATATTAAGTGAATCAAGCTCAGGGCAAACCTTTTTTAGTTCACAATAAACATTTACGCATTTTTGAAGTTCATTCCAATAGTAAGCAGAGTCCTTGATGCCGGTATTGATGAAAAAATGCAGCATTTTCAACTCAAATTTAGGATTCCCTTTAATATAGTCTTCGTAGTATTGTATAATGTCATTATAGCGAATACCAAGTCTGGATGTATAGAAATCGAATGTTGGTTCTTCTTCTGTTGCTATTCTGATTCCAAGTTTACACTTTTTTGTAAGCTTTTTATATTTGTCAAGTTCAAATTTATTGTCTAAGATAGGAATTACATTTTCGAACCCGAGGTTGATTAAGTTGGCAATATTATCAATGTATTGAGGGCGTTTAAATCCATTACATATAATATATTTATCTTTTTTAATCTTTCCGGTTTTATATAATTCTTCAATTATATGTATATCAAAAGCAGATGATGTTTCAAGATGCACTTCATTTTTAAGCACTTCTTCCATAACAAAAGAAAAATGGGAGCTTTTTGTGCAATAACAATAGTTATAGTCTGCATTGTAGTCGGTTTTAGCCATTGCAACATTAAAAAGTTTTTTTGCCCTTTGTATCTGAGCTCCGATTTTTGGGAGATACGATAATCGAAGGGGCGTACCGTATTGTTCAATAAGATCCATAAGGGGTACATTGTTCCAAGATAACTCCCCATCTACAACTTTGAATTCATCTTGTGGAAAATCAAAGGTTTGTTCAATTAAATTTATATATTTAGTCTTCATTTTTAAAATGTAAATCAGTTACTTTGTGTTTGCAAATATAAAGTAAGTAAGTTAGATTTTATATTTTTTATATGAAAATAACAGAGGACGTGTGATTTTTTTTATGCTTTAGGGCAGAAAACCGGACAAAATAAAAAAAGAGAGCCGTTTTTACGACTCTCTTTTTTGTTATATAAATAGGATGAAATTATTGTTTCAATAATGCCTTTATAGGTTCAATGCCAGAAGTTGTTCCTTCCTGAATGGCTTTTAACACAGCGCCACCTCCGGTAAAAATATAATATTTCGGATTGTCAAGTGCCATTATGTATAGTCCCGGTAACAAGCGTTTCAGTTCTTGCATGGTATCGCCGCCGCCATATAATTTAATGGCATCTCTGTTTTGATCTATTAATTCATCAAGTGCAATTGTTCCTTCAGTAAAATAAGGAGCAAATCCCATAACCGCATTAACAAAAATCATTTTTGCACTGAGTATTATTTTTTCAACGGAGGGCTCGTGTAAGGCTTCTTTGGCTGCATCCAGAACATAGTTGAGCTTCGTTCCCGGTTTCAGGTCGTGAATATTATGTGTTCTGTACTTACCTTCAATTTTTCCATCAAGCGTATCAGATTCAACAATGTAAGAGATTTCAACTAATTTACCGGGATAATCCTGCGCATATTCAACGAATTTTTTGGCATAATCAATATCTTCCTGAGCAATACCAGCAATCTGTATATCATACTTTGCACATAAATAGGCATTGTAAAGAACCCCTCCCAAAATTAGGTAGTCACAGCTTTTCAGGAGTGCATACAAAGGTTCAATTTTTGTATCGAATTTCGATCCGGCAACTACTGCAAGAAAAGGTCTCTGTGGCTGATAAATTCTTTCGAGACTTTCAATTTCTTTTTGCATCAGAAATCCTGCATACGAAGGAAGATATTTTGCAACACCAACAGTTGAAGCGTGTGCCTGCCATGAGCCAAATGCATCATTCACAAAAATGTCTGCAAGCCCTGCAAGCTGGTGTGCGAAACGATCTTGTTCTTCGCCCTTGGCTTCTTCACCTCTGAACCAACGCGTGTTTGGCATATAAATTCCATCAATTTTATCGTCTTTAAGCTCACGGATTAAATGATTAATAGAGGTTTCGATGCCGATATATCCCATTTTTTCATGCTGGTAAAATTCCGGAACTCTTAATTTTATATGTAATTTTTTCTGCAAATATTCTACGATTGGCTCTACAGATGTTTTTCCGTCAATTGTAATTTCTCCGGTTTTTTTATCTTTAGGTCTTCCCACGTGGGTCATAAGAATTATTTTTCCACCTTTTGCATTGATATGATACAAAGTTCCAATTGTTGCATCAATTCTGTACGGATCGTGTATAATACCTTTTTTAACAACATTGTGATCCACCCGGACCAATACTACTTTTCCCTTTAGATCAGCATTCTGAATAAGGGGTAATGCTAAATTCATTGCCATAATTATTTTGTTTTAAGGTTATTCTTTATTTCAAAAGTATAAAAAAGAATTGAATTTTTGATGGAAGCTTAAAATTATTTTTCAGGAAGGGTAATTTTGAAGAAAATATCCATACAATAGAAATTCGGTAGGAATACAGTAGAAATTCGATAGGAATACGATAGGAATACGATAGGAATACGATAGAAATACAATTGTCCATCTACTGAATAAACAATTGAACATCTATCGAAAAAACAATTGTACATCTACCGAACATCAACCGTTGCACTATTGAACGTCCATCGAAGAAACAATTGTACACCTATCGAACATCTATCGTTGCATTATTGAACATCTATCGAATCAACAATTGTACATCAACCGAATATCAACTGTGGCTCTATCGAATTTCTCTTGAACATCTATTGATTTCCCATACGTTTATATGTTATAAAGCTTAATCTAAAAACAAAAATATTTCTATTTTTGATTAACCAAAATTTACTAAATCATGAAAACAGTAGCAGATTATAATTTTAAAGGGAAAAAAGTTATCGTAAGAGTTGATTTTAATGTACCTCTTAATCATAACAGACAGGTTACAGACGACACAAGAATACGTGAATCGCTTCCAACCATAAATAAAATTATTAATGACGGTGGCAGTGTAATTCTCATTTCGCATCTTGGTCGTCCTAAAGGAGGGTTTGAAATGGATTATTCACTTACACCTATTGTTCCGGTGTTGACGAAATATCTTAACAAACCAATTGTTTTTACACGCGATTTATACGGACCACGAACAGTTGATGAATGTGGAAAATTGCAACCCGGAGATGTGGTACTTCTTGAAAATTTTAGGTTTTATCCGGAAGAAGAAGATGCGGATGAAGAATTTGCAAAAAAAATTGCCTCGCTTGGCGATGCCTATGTAAACGATGCTTTTGCAACCAGTCACAGGGCACACATGTCAACGTTTACATTAGCTAAATTTTTCCCAAATGATAAATATTTTGGATTGCTGCTTGCCCATGAAGTAAATAATCTTAATAAAATTTTACATAATGCGCAGCACTCTTTTACCGCAATAATTGGAGGAGCAAAGGTTTCAACAAAGTTGGCTGTAATAAAAAATCTTCTTGGGAAAATTGACAATCTTATAATAGGTGGAGGGATGCGTTTTACTTTTGCAAAAGCGCTAAATGGAAAAATAGGCAATTCTCTTTACGAAGAAAAAAACATAAAAGATGCTACAGAAATAATAAATGGTACTATTCAGCATGGAATTAATTTATATATTCCCGAAGATTCTGTTGTGGCAGATGCTTTTTCAGATGAATCGCAAACAAAAATTTGTAGCACATTTGATATTCCTGATGGCTGGGAAGGTATGGACATTGGCCCGAAAAGCATACGTAAATGCGCCGAGATTATCAATAGCTCTCAAACAGTTCTTTGGAACGGACCTTTGGGTGTTTTTGAAATGTCGAATTTCAGGAAAGGGACTAAATCTGTTGCAATTGCATGCGCTAATGCAAACATGAAAGGTGCTTTTACCGTTATTGGAGGAGGAGACTCAATTGCTGCAATTAATATGTTCGACCTTGCTGATCAGTTCAGCTTCGTTTCTACCGGAGGAGGTGCTATGCTTGAGTATATTGAAGGAAGAACATTGCCAGGCGTGCAGGCTTTGTTGGATTGAGGGTGTCTTCGACTCCGCTCAGACACCGCTTAAAGACACCGCTCAGACACCGCTTAAAGACACCGCTCAGACACCGCTTAAAGACACCGCTCAGACACCGCTTAAAGACACCGCTCAGACACCGCTTAAAGACTTCGCTCAGACACCGCTTTACTCTGTGCTAAATCTTGAGAATCAGATTTGCTGTGATACACATCCAGCGCAACAATCATGGCTGTGAAGCCCCAAAAGAGGGCAGAGGCTTTATCCGTATCTAAAAAGTTGTTTAAAAATCCATGTACATAGTAAGTCGTAAGCCCTAGAACCAGCATCATTGCCATCATTCTTGTTTGTTTGCTTTCAGCTCTTCTGTATACTTTAACTCCTGTATATAATGTATAAAGCAAAATCGTTAAAAATGTAATCAAGCCCAATACTCCTGATTCTGCAAGGGGTCCGATGTATTCGCTGTGCGCATTTCCTCTGTCTCCGGCGTTCGTGCTGATGATTGTTTTTTCATACGATAACTGAAAAGGAGCATATTGAAACTGGTAGGTTCCGGGACCCCATCCAAAAAATGGTTTCTCGGAAAACATTCTGAAAGCGCAACTCCAGCGGTTCAGCCTTTCTACATTCGATGCATCGGACGTAACATTTGATATAGACTGCACGTGTTCTTTCAGGTTTGTTGATGAATCCTGCCTGTTTTTCTCAAGTTTCATCAGTATTTCTGTTTTAAAAACAAAAAACAAACCGACAAGAATAAATACAGAAACAAAAATATATTTAAGTTTAACTTTTGCTTTCAACAAAATCCAGAAAAGCAAGGCTACCAGAAGGCTTACCCACGATGCTCTTGTATAAGAAAATATCATGGCAATTATAAATATTCCCAACACGCTTATTGCTGCAATTTTTTTCCAGCTTTTATATGCTGATGAAAAAATATATCCGACTAATAACGGGAAAAACATTGCCAGTACAGCAGCATAAGAAGTGTGGTCGTTAAATATCGGGTTCATCATAAAGTGAGCTGCTTTCTGGTTGAAAAATCCATAAGCAGATAATTTTGTAAGTGTAAAAGCAATGACAGCAAGCATGGGAATCATATATGCCCAAACGTATCTGTCCATATTTTTATAATTTCTGAAAAGCTGTGTTGCCAGAAAATAAAATACTACAACAAACCAGATACGTGAAAGAAAATATTTAACAGAAATAAATGGAAGCGTACTGGTAAAACTTGTTATAAGCAACCATGCAAGATTTATGTATATCATTACAGAAACCGGATGCAAGGCAATTTTTCTGTCGAGCTTTTTTTCAGTAAGTAATTTGAAGAAAAACAGGAGCATTAATCCAAAAATCAAAGGCTCTGTTGGCAGTGCCATATCATAGGGAATTCGTGGGATAAATTCCCGGAGGGGAACAGAAAGCGGTGTAAGAAAAACAACAAGCAGCAAAAGCCTGTCCATTGCAAAAACTGCAAATAAAATAATCAAAAACCCAAGAGGAACTATATTAAATAAATAATTCTCACGTGCAATAAAAAAAAGATTCAGGAGCAAAAATGCTACAGTAATAATGTAAAACCATTTAATATTTATTTTTTCTGTTTTCTGCATCCGTATTAGTTTAGGGGAAAGCCCCGTTAATTGAAAACAGAAACCCTATGAGTCTTTTGTTTTTTCTTCTTTAACAGAAGCCGTTGTTCTTTTACTTTCTATGAAAATAATAGCAATAACGGCAAGAATAAGAGAAGAAATTGTAGTCATCAACACAATTACCCAACGAACAGGGTATGTTTTTTTATCTGCAGGATAGGGAGTAGAAACAAGGTGAGCATAAGTAAGTTCTTTTTGCACATCGCGTATATTATTTTCATAATATATTTGTAATTGGTTGTAATACTTCATGGCAGACCAAAGCATCGAATCTGTCAACATATATTCTCCCCCTTTTTCTTTAAGGTTTTTCACCAATGATTGCATTTCTTTAGACTCCCTTCCACCATAAGAAGCGCGGGAATATTCACGGGTTTGTATTTTATAATCTAGGATACCAAACGTATCGCGAATAAATTTCAAATGTTTTTCAAGTGAATCAATCTGCCTTTTTTTCTTATCTTTTTCTGTTTTAGCAATAACCACAACTTCCTGTGATTTTGATCTGTGAAGGGATTGCACTTTTTTATTGTAAAAATGTATAAGTGAATCAACAATTTTTGATGCAATAACGGGATCTGTATCAAGAGCTTCAATTTCTACTGATTCATATTCTGTTTTACGGAACGAAACATTGCTTTCCCATTCTGTTATCAGGTCTGTCATCCAGTACTTATTGCTATTTGTATCAATTTCGTAATGTTTTGCAATATCCATTGCTTTAAAAACCCTATTCCGGATATCTGTTGATTGTATCAACTGAAGCATTTGTTCTGTTTGCGATTCTTCAGAAACAACCGGTAAATTAACGGGGTATAAAACCGTAAATGATTTGAATTTGGGTTTTATTATTATTGGAGAAGAAATTAATGCTCCAAGTATTATTGCTGCAACTGCAACAATTGCAAGATGTATTTTCCATTTATTAAGTACAGAAAAAATACTTTTATTGTTGAAAAATGCTTCCATACGTTCGTAGTTAAATTTAATTAATGAACTATCTGTTTTTCTAATTATATCTGTTAGGATTTCTCTAAGTTTTTTTTTTTTATTAGCCTGTCAAGAATGATCAGGAGAAACATGCCCATTATAAAGGCCGATATTGTTGAAAGTGTTATTATCAGCCATTCTACAGGGTATGATTTTTTTTCTGCTTTTACTGCTCTTGAAATAACAAAGGTATGGGGTAAATCCTGGTCTGCGTCAACCTTTGCTTCGGAATATTTCGATTCAAGAATACTTAATTTTTCTGTTTCTCTCTCTAGTAAATCGCGAATAGAAACATAGACACCACCATATTCTGCAAGAATTTTCAGTTTTTTCTCAATTTCTTCCGCTCCCTTGGTCTTACCTTCTGCAAGCGCTTTTCCAAGAGCTTCACTTAATGCCTGCGACTGGTATTCGTAATGATACACTCCTTTTGACTGTATTCTTTTAAGGGAATCTTCCAGCAACTGCTTATGCTCTTTTAACGAAAGATATTCTCTTTCCACAAGCGCAAGCGCTTTCATGGCGCGCTCTTTAAGCATATTGTTGATAGTGGTGTCTACAAGGCTGGTAATGTCGTTTGCAATATTGGCAGCTATTTGCGGGTCTTTATCATACACTTCTATTTCTATAGAAAAATAGGGTGTACGCGTAAATTTGATGTTATCTTTATATTCTTCATCCAAACGGGTTTGGGGGTAGGAGCTGCCACTAATACCATAATGACTCATCAAATTGTATTTGAGAACTATTTTTTTCTTTATCTCATCACTTTGCAAAACCTGAAGCATTTGCTCCACTTCCTCTTCTTTACCGAGTGTTAAAAGTTCTTTCTTGGGCAAATTAACACCCAGTAAAGAATGCGATATTGATGTAGAAGCAGAAGGGAAAACTATAGATGTAGATTTATACTGCGGGGGTATCAGAAAAGAGATAACAACAGATAGCACAAAAGCAGCTACAGTTACAATCAGCAGCGCTTGCTTGTATTGAAAAATAAATTTCAACAGACCGTTTAAACTGAAATCAAAATCCTTTTCGGTATTTTCCTGCATTCTGTAATAAATAAGGGCACAAAATTATAAAAAATATCGAAAGAAAAAATATTTAGACCACTCCGAAAATACTTCTGCCACTGATTACACAAATTTTCACAGATTATTAATTTTATTAATCAGTGAATTAAATCTGTGTAAACCTGCCTTGTCAGCAGACAGTTCAGAGAAACCAGTCTGCGTCTGGCAGGTCAGTGACAATTTAATAAAAAGATACTTTTCGGAGTAGACACAATATTTAGATTATCAACTAAGCAGATTAATTCATGAAATTTGTAATGGGTTTGAGAGTTACAGGTTGCAGGGTTGATAGTTTATAGATAATTTTCATAAATAAATCACTGTCTGCTCATGTGTGATTATTTACACAAAAAGCAAAAAGAGGACTCAATATGAATCCTCTTTTTTATTGCTTTACGATAGATATCATTTTAGAACTTTTGGGATTAAGAAGTAGGATGAGGATTAAGGATTAAAAATATATTCCAATGCTCCTACTCCCTGCCTGCTCAGCGCAGTCAGACAGGCTACTCCTACTCCTTAATCCTTAATCCAAAAACCCCCTATCTTATTTTAAACATCATCTTAATACTGCATCGCAACCATTCTCTTATAAGAATTGTGTCTCCATTTTGCATTATCTTCGGCAGCTTTAAACAATTCTTCTGCATCTTTCGGGAATGATTTTTTCAAAGAAGTATAACGTACTTCGCTGTTGAGGAATCCCTGGAATTTGTTCCATTCTGGCTCTTGTGAGTCAATAACAAAAGGATTTTTTCCTTCTTTTTCCAAAAGCGGATTGTAGCGGTACAATGTCCAGTAGCCAGCTTCAACAGCAAGTTTAGCCTGCTCCTGAGATTTGCCCATACCGGAACGGATTCCGTGATTGATACATGGAGAATAAGCAATAATCAGCGATGGTCCCGGGTATGCTTCTGCTTCTTTAATGGCTTTCAGATACTGGTTCTGATTAGCACCCATGGCAACCTGTGCAACATAAACGTATCCATAAGAAATTCCCATCATGCCCAAATCTTTTTTCCTGATTCTCTTACCGGCAGCAGCAAACTTAGCAACAGCGGCAACGGGTGTTGATTTAGAAGCCTGACCGCCTGTATTTGAATACACTTCTGTATCTAATACCAAAAGGTTAATGTCTTCTCCTGATGCAATTACGTGGTCTAATCCGCCGTAGCCGATATCATAAGCCCAACCGTCTCCACCAAATGACCATACCGATTTTTTAATGAGATATTGTTTTAGCGCAACAATTTCTTTCGCTAAAGGATTATTTTCTTTTTCGAGCAGCGGAAGAACTTTTGCAGAAGCAGTTTTTGATTTTTCAGCATCCCATATTCCGTCAATCCATTCCTGCATGGCTGCTTTGGTTTCAGTACTCATTGTGCTGTCCATACCTGCTTTCATGCGAAGTGCAATTCTTTCACGAATTTTCTTAACGCCCATTGCAATACCGAAACCGTATTCTGCATTGTCTTCAAATAATGAATTTGCCCATGCAACACCTTTTCCTTCTTTGTTGCTGGTGTAAGGAGTACAAGGAGCAGTTCCTCCATAGATTGAAGAACATCCTGTCGCATTAGCAACAATCATTCTTTCGCCAAACAACTGGGTAATAAGTTTGATATAGGGAGTTTCACCGCAGCCTGCGCAAGCGCCGGAGAATTCAAATAAAGGTTGTGCAAACTGTGAATTTTTTACAGAAGCATCTTTTTTCATTACATTTTCTTTATACCCTACCTGATCGTTCATATAATCCCAACGATCTGCTTCAACCATTTGAGAGCCGAGTGGTTTCATGTCAAGAGCTTTTATTTTAGCTGGACAAACTTCTGCGCAATTACCGCAACCAGTACAATCAAGTACGCTTACCTGTATTTTGTATTTGAATTCTTTGGTTCCGCCAATACCCTGAATCATTGGAGTATCTTTCGGTGCGTTTTTCGCTTCTTCTTCATTCAGAAGGAAAGGACGAATTGCAGCGTGCGGACAAACATAAGAGCACTGATTACACTGTGTACAGTTTTCAGGAATCCATTCAGGAACATTAACGGCAATACCTCTTTTTTCATATTTTGTTGTTCCTGAGGGGAAAGTACCGTCTTCTCTGTCATTGAAAGCACTTACGGGAAGATCATCCCCTTTCATTGCATTGATGGGTTCCATCACGTTTTTAATGAAATCAGGAATGTTTCTGTCGTCTTTTATCGGTTTAATTTCAAGATTTTTCCAATCTGCCGGAATTTCAATCTGAGTTACTGCACCACCTTTATCAATTGAAGCATGATTCATTTTCACAATTTCTTCGCCCTTGTGACCGTACGATTTCACAACAGCTTTCTTCATGTACTCTTCAGCTTTTTCATAATTTACCACACCGGAAACTTTGAAAAATGCAGCCTGCATAATTGAGTTGGTTCTGTTTCCAAGACCAATTTCTTCAGCAATTTTTGTTGCATTGATAACATACAATTTAATGTTATTTTCTGCAAGATATTTTTTCATGTGATTTGGTAATCTTTTCTTGGTTTCTTCATCATCCCAGATACTGTTAAGAAGGAACGTACCGTTTTTCTTTAAGCCTTTCAGCATGTCGTATTTTTCAAGATATGATGGCACATGGCAAGCAACAAAATCGGGCTGGTTAACAAGATATGGGGAACGTATAACGCAATCGCCAAATCTTAAATGAGAAGTTGTGATACCACCTGATTTCTTTGAATCATAAGCAAAATAAGCCTGACAATATTTATCGGTTAGTTCACCAATAATTTTGATGGAGTTTTTATTTGCTCCAACAGTACCGTCTGCGCCAAGTCCGTAGAATTTAGCAGAATATGTACCAGCAGAACAAGATTCAAAATCAGGTAAAATAGGTAAAGACAAATGAGTAACATCATCGTTAATACCAACGGTAAAGTGATTTTTTGGAGTCGCTGTTTTCATATTTTCATACACGCCTAACATCATGCCGGGTGTAGTATCTTTTGAGCTTAAACCATATCTTCCGCCAAGAATCATTGGTTTCATAGAATGTTCATAGAACAGATCTTTAACGTCCAATAACAAAGGTTCTCCGTTTGCTCCGGGTTCTTTGGTTCTGTCTAAAACAGTAATTTTCTTTACTGATTTTGGCAATACATTGAAGAAATATTTTGAAGAGAAAGGTCTGTAAAGATGAACGGTAAGAAGACCTACTTTTTCGTTTTTCACTTTCAGATGATCAATAACTTCTTTAATTGTGTCGGTAATTGACCCCATTGCAATAATAATATTTTCAGCATCGGGCGCTCCATAATATGTAAATGGATGATATTCTCTTCCGCATAATTTTGAAAGCTTTTGCATGTAATCTTCTACGATATCGGGAACAACATCGTAAAATTTATTGGAAGCTTCGCGGGTCTGGAAATAAATATCGGGATTTTGTGCTGTTCCTTTTGTAACAGGATGCTCTGGATTCAGCGCACTGTCGCGGAAATGTTGCAGCATTTTATAATCTACAAGGTCTTTAATTTCTTCCTGATCAAAATATTCTACTTTCTGAATTTCGTGGGAAGTCCTGAATCCATCGAAGAAATGGAGGAAAGGAATTCTTGATTTAATAGCTGCAAGGTGAGCAACAGGGGCAATATCCATAATTTCCTGAACGCTTCCTGTCGCAAGAAGTGCAAATCCGCAAGAGCGTGTGCTCATAACATCGCTGTGATCGCCAAATATTGAAAGCGCTTGTGCTGCCAAAGAGCGTGCACTAACGTGGAAAACGCCCGGAAGCAATTCTCCGGCAATTTTATACATATTGGGAATCATAAGGAGTAATCCCTGTGATGCAGTGTAAGTCGTAGTCAGCGCACCCGCCTGAAGAGAGCCATGTAAAGCACCTGCAGCACCAGCCTCGCTTTGCATTTCAATAACTTTTACTGTTTCGCCAAAGATATTTTTTCTTCCAGTGGCTGACCATTCGTCCACATTTTCTGCCATGTTGGAAGATGGAGTGATAGGATAAATAGCGGCTACTTCACTGAACATGTATGCCACGTGTGCAGCTGCATGATTACCGTCGCAGGTAATGAATTTTTTTTCTGCCATTTTTTTAAGTATTTAGTTAAAATTTAAATTTTCTATTTTTTTGCTTACAACAAAATTTTCGGCACGCTAAATTAATATTAAATTTTAGCTGATAAACTTGTATGAATATGTTTTACAGCTTATGATGCAGGGATTTGATTTTTAGGATGATTCCTTTTAGTAGGATAGTACAGCAAAGAATTCTCAGGATGTTCCACATCTTACATAAACATTGTTTACAAACAAATTGAAATGTCTGCGCACGAGCTTTGGAATTTGTCCGAGATGAGCGACAACGGGTGTTTTTATCTCGGATTGTTTGTCTGATAGAGCGTGGAAGGGAAAAAAAAATAAATATCCTGTAACATGAAATTATTTCGAATGTTAATTTCAAGACCGAGTCTGTTTTCAAAATACATACTGCTATCCTGCTTTGTCGGAATGTTTCACGGATTACTTAGATTTCATGTTTAATCTGTGCAAATCTTTGTATTATGTGGCAATTATTATTGTGGAAAGATAGTAACTGATAAATACAAACAACAAAGACCACCTTAATTAGCAGCCTTTGTTGTTTGTATTAAAGATTTCTCTATTCGTTTTGAATAATTTTCTTCAGGTATATAGTATTATCTACCCTCAAGCGAATGATATAAGTACCCGGCAACATTGTGAAGCTTCTTGAATTCATGTTGTATGAATAATCTCCTGCTATCTGATGTTCGTTTGCTATTGTCTTAACAAGCTTGCCCTGTATATCAAACAATTCAATAGTTACAGCAGCATTTTTATAAAGCTGGTAATTAATATTGAATATTTCGGTATAAGGATTCGGGAATACAGCAACATCAAATAAAATTCCTTCTGCCGTTGGGATTGAAACAAGGCTTGTGTCTACATTTCCATCACTGTCTGTTGTATCTACATAGAAAGTAAGACCATTAAATGCAGTATCAGTTTCATTTATTGTTAATTCATAGGTGTTCAACATTGGGAATCCCGGAATTTCAACGCGCAAAGAATAATTGCCGTTCGGAATTTCAACAAATTCATATTCTCCATTCTCATCAGTAGTAGAATTCATAATTGGTTCATCATCCGGTTCCAATTCAATATATATTTCTGCGCCCGGAACCGGTTCTCCAACAGCTTTGCCCTGAGAAATTACAATTCCGGTACCCTGATTCATTCCAGCTTCTTCTGCAGGTGGGTAATATACTGCTCCTCCAACAAGACCGTTTCCACTGTCAAGTACTGGGAATTCATACATGGTAATATTTGCTTCAAGCATATCGCCACAACCAAGTATAATAATGCTGGCTGAATCCCACTGAGAAGCAATTCCATTAAATTTATAATAACTGTTCAGCAGGTTAGGATATGTTTCATCTGTGAGCATCACGCGAAGAATGTATTCATCCGGATGGAAATTATACATAAAGTAAGTACCATCGGAACCTATTAACAAATTATTAGGCGTTTGGTTGAAACCTCCTCCGCTCTGCTGGGTTCTTGAATAAATATTCAATACTGCATGTTGTCCGTCAATGTTGCCTCCGCTGTAGCTTACGCGACCATAAATAGTAGGATCAGGCATAGAGAAATTTGTAAACACCGTGTCTGCAGCAATGCATCCTGTTGCATCGGTAACAACTACATTGTTAAGTCCCACGCAAAGTGATGATGCATTTTGGGTGGTTTCTCCACTTGACCATAATACCGTGTAAGGTTGTGTTCCTCCGTTAATATCAATGGAAGCTGATCCATTACATGATATACTGCATGAAGCATCCGATGCAGATAACATTGCTATAACAGGTGCGCCAATGTTATTAATTACAACCTGTGTTGAAACCTGACATCCCTTGCTGTCTGTAACAGTTACAGGATATGTACCTGCATTAAGATTCTGCATTATATCACTACCTGTTGAATAGGTATAAGGACCGATTCCGCCTGTTGCCGTAATCAATGCAGAACCATTAGTTTGGTTACAGCTTGCATCAACAACAGATGAGATACTTAAGTTCGGATTTGCATTTACTATTACATCTTGCGTGTATATGTTTGTACAATTATTATTATCGGTATATGTATAGGTAATAGTATTATTTCCTACAGGTACATTCAGAGGATTAAATACATTGTTTGTCATACCCGAACCGGAGAACACACCTGCTGTAGGACTTCCAACTAATAAAACAAATTGTTGTTTTTTGCAATATTCAGGAGCAAGACCAGTAAATGAAACATTTGGAAGTACATTAACAATAAGATTTGTTGTAATTATGCTGTCACAACCTGCTAAATTTGTAAAATTTGAAATGTAGGTGTCGCTTGTATAAACAGTTGAGCCATCAGGTAAAGTATAGGATTCACCATCGCAAATAGAAGCATTAACAGTTTCACTGTATCCATTGCTGATGATAAGATTCAGCGTTACAAGACTGTCGCAACCATTTGCTGCGCCACCAACGATGTTGAAGGTAGCAGTATTGTTACTTTCCGTGTAGGTCAAACCGTCAATCCAGATGTATGAATCACATGCAGTCTGAACGTCTATTCCTGTTGCAGGAGCATTGATTGTGAGGTTCAGCGTTACAAGACTGTCGCAACCATTTGCTGCGCCACCAACGATGTTGAAGGTAGCAGTATTGTTACTTTCCGTGTAGGTCAAACCGTCAATCCAAATGTATGAATCACATGCAGTCTGAACA
>MEOG01000048.1:0-34275 GCA_001769125.1 Bacteroidetes bacterium GWF2_35_48
GGCATATATTTTTATATCATCTGAGTTGCTGCTATTTTGATCTATTTTTTTTACCCATTCCATTTGTTGTGCATAGGTTGGGAGCATGCTGAATATACATACACCTAATATAAATATAAATCGTTGCATAATTGAAAAATTATATAATTTGAAAAACGAGCTTAATCTCTTTTACTATAGTAAAAATACAATATATAACAGAACAGAAAAAACGATTCCGGATGAAGCGGAATAAAAAGCTATTTAAGCGGAAAAAATAGAGATGAATTTTTATAAAACCGGAAAGATTTTAGCCATTAAGCCATTCTTTAAAGCTGTGCGCTTTTTCTTTACTGATGATGATTTCTTCCGGAGAAGAAGGATAAACAACAATTTTTAGTTTATTGCTAAAGGAAGAAATAATGTCTTTAATGCAGGTTAAGCTAAGTAAAAATTGTCTGTTTGCTCTAAAGAAATTTTCAGGATTAAGCATTGTTTCCATAATTTCCAAAGAATGATTTACAACAAATCTTTTATCCTCGTGGGTAACAAGGATGGTCTTTTTTCCTTCAAAATAAAAATATGCAATATCTTCGGAATCAATAGGAATAATATGCTCACCTTTATACACAAGTATTCTTTTAACAGAAGAGTTAACAGAGTCAGTGCTGGCATCAGTAAGGATTTTTTTAATTTCTCCTATATAATTATGGTGCTGGAGTTTTTTTTCAAGACCTTTATATTTTTCAATGCTTTGTTTCAGTCTGCTTTCTTCTGCAGGTTTGATAATGTAATCAATCCCGTTAAGTTCAAATGCCTTAATGGCATAATCATTAAATGAAGTAATGAAAACAATAGGGCAATCAATTTTTATCTGATCAAAAATTTCAAAACACATCCCATCCTCTAATTGAATATCCATGAATACAAGATCGGGAAAGGCGTTTGAAGAGAACCACTCAACTGCTTGCTTTACTGTAGATATTTTTGCAGCAATATCAAAAGAAGAATCTATGTTGAGGAGTTTTTTTTCAAGGTTTGCTTGTAAAACAGGATTATCTTCTATAATAATAATGGTCATACCCGATATTATAAATTGTTGCCAAATTAATTAAAAAATCAATTTCCTCGAACAATTTTAAGATAAACCGGAAAAAATAGGAATTGAAAAGGAAAATTTTTGTTTGAACCAATTTCGTTAAAGATTAACCTGATTGTGATTTTTTTGAAATTGTTGTTGTGCAAAATTATTTTGTAGTAAGTCAGAACGTAATTGAAAAAGATAGTTGAAGTTTACACGTTGAGGCGCAGGTTTCCCTCGTGGGATGATGAAATTATTGTATAGAAAACTTTACAGAAGTTCCTTTTTCATAAATACTTTCTATCCAAATTTCTCCTCCGTTTTTTTTAATAAATTCCTGACATAGACTCAGTCCGAGTCCATGCCCTTTTTGGTGCATCGTACCATTTTTTATAAGAACAGTTTCCTCTGAAAATAATTTTGGCATATCCTCTTCTTTGATCCCTATACCATTATCATTTATTTCAAAAATTGTTTTATCAGAGATATGGGAAAAGATTTTTATTTCTCCATTTTGAGGAGCAAACTTAATAGCATTTGAGATTAAATTTCTGAAAATTGCATCTATCATATTTTTATCAAAAGATATGATTAAATTTTTGTCAACATGGTTTGAAACAGTAATATTTTTTGAATCTATTGAAATTTTGTGGAACAGGATATTCTTTTCAATAATTTTATGAGCATTGATATTTTCCTTGTTTACTAATAATAATTTTTGCTGACTCATTGTCCACAATAAAAGATTCTCTAACATTTGATACATTTGATTTATTGACAAGCTGAGGTTTTCTGCCAATCCTTTCAATTCTTTTTCAGATATATTGCCAATAGAATTTTTAATTAATTGTGTGAAACTTATCACAGAAATTAAAGGATTTTTTAAATCGTGAGAAAGAATGGAAAGAAATTTATCACGTACTGCAATTGTATCCGTAAGATCTCTTTTGGTTGCCAATAATTTTGAATTAGTATTCTGTAATCGCTGTTTATGCGCCTCAAGAAACTGATTCGTTTTTTTATTAATTCTGTATAAATAAAAAATAAATACTGCAGTTACAATTACAAATAGGAGAACAATTATTAATATATAAGTAACAATTCGTTGATTTTTCAGGCTGAGTAATTGAATCTGGTTTTGTTGTTTTAAAATCGTATTTTCTTTTTCTTTTTTATCAACTTCATATTGGGTCATTTGTTTTGAAATTTTATTTCTTTGTTCCCCTGTCAGTATATTATTTTTAATTTCTGAATATTTTTTATAATAGCTTAATGCATAATTAAAATTGCCCAACTTTTCATTTGCTTCTGAAAGAGTATTGTAAACAGATTGTTTCACAAAATACGCCTGAGTATTTTGTATGTATTCAAGACTTTCGTTTGCTTTTGATACAGCCATAGAAAAATTATCTAATTTATAATATAAGTCTGCAATGTTTGCTAATATAGCGGCTTTCCCATAATCATTCTCAAGCTGATTGTATATTGAAAAAGATTTCTGATACGACTCCATTGCGCCTGAATATTTTTTTTGATTGGCATAAACGAGTCCGATATTGTTTAAATCCCGGGCAAGTATAAGCGTATTATTTAATAGCAAATCAATCTTCAGCGCTTTATTGTAATATTCTAAAGCTTTTTCAAATTTGTTAAGGCTGAAATACGAACTTCCAATGTTATTTAGGCAAGTTGACTCTCCTTCCCTATCACCTGCTTTCTGATCAATTTTCAATGCTTTGTTATAATATTCAATAGCATTTTCAAAATCTTCCTGATAAAAATATACAACGCCAATATTCGTGTAACAGACAGAAAGCATTTTCATGTCCCCGAGTTCTTCTTTTATTAATAAGGCTTTTAAATAGTAATTTAGTGCTATATCATAAGTCCCCTGGTCTGAATACTTAACACCAATACTGTTATAGCAATTAGCAATTCCTTTTTTATCTCCTTTTTTACGGAAAAAAATTAAGGCTTTATGATAAGCTGACAAAGCCTGTTTATGAAGCTCTTTTTCTGAATATATATCTCCTTTATTTGTATAACATTCGGCAAGACATGAATATATATAATCTTTTCTTGTTTTATCAGCCTCTTTCTGTTTTGATTCTATATCTCTAATAATCTGACTATAGATTAATAAAGCATCATCTGGTTGCTTGTTATGATTATAAGCGGCTGCCAAGCACATCCGAGCTTCAGTTTTTTCTTTAAACAAATTATATTTGTTTGCAATATTATTGGCTTCCTTGCCACATTTTATTGCCCTTTCCACATCTTCTTTTATAAAGTCTTTACAACATTTAATGTACTCTGATATTTTTATTGTATCCTGAAAATCATTTTGGATTTTTACTTGAAGAGAATGAGCAAAAAGAAATCTGCTTATACATAAAAAAAAGTATAAAAAAAACAGAATATATATAATAAACCCTTGTTTCACATTAAATTTTCCTAACAATAACGGGGAATAGAAAGATGTACAAAAATACAAATATCAGGGAAAGAAGAAAACTTTATTTGCATAAAATAAAATCTGACGACAGGAGAACATTATATGTTTCAGATTAAACTTCTCTTGCTAAGAAAATCCTGAAACGGTTTCCTGTAGGTTTCGCTGACAGGAATTAATTTATCATTGATTTTTATTCTGTTTCGCTCAATATTTTCAATTTTATCTACTGCGACTATATACGATTTGTGTACTCTGAAAAAGTTTGTGGAAGGCAGCATTTCTTCCATTTTTTTAAAATTCTGCAGTGTCATAATTTTTTTTGTTGGCGTAATTATTCTCAGATAATCTCCCATACCTTCAATGTACAAAATATCTGAAAACATTATTTTTTCGAGGCGGAATTCTGTTTTCACAAAAACGTATCCTTCGTTTCCCGAAGATTGAGATGCCATTACCTCCTGTTTAAAATGCGTTTGAGGCAATGCGTTTTGTAATTTCTCGTACACTTTATCCACCGCTTTTACAAAACGTTCAAATGATATTGGCTTCAATAGGTAGTCAGAAATATCAAGATCGTATCCTTTAATAGCATACTCGCTGTATGCCGTAGTGAGTATCACATTCGGCTTATTACTTAAAACCTCCAGAAACTGAATGCCTGTAAGCCGCTCCATCTGAACATCTAAAAATATCAAATCCACTTTCTTCGTTTTTAAAAAATCCAGCGGTTCTATAGCATTATCAAATGTTGATAATAAATTCAGATAGGGCAATTTTTCTATATAACCCACCATTTTTTCCATGGCTAAAGGTTCATCGTCTATAACAATACAAGAGATTTTCATTTTTTGTGATTTATGAGTTTCTATCTATACAAAGTTAAAAAAAAAATTAGACTGAAAATATATTTTTTTGTTCATTCCGGTGTCTTCTAACTTAAATTTTTAATTTTCAAAGAAACATTGAATATGCCATTATCATTTGAAATAATCAATTCATATCTGTCTTTGTAAATTAGCTCCAGCCTTCTTTTCACATTTGTTAGGCCTATGCCACTGGTTTTGTCTTTTAACAAGGAAGGAGTGTAATTATAATAATTCAGAGAGGTAAAATAAAGATCATTGTTTTTAATTTCGACAGTAAAAATTACACCCGGAGTCTTAACATTGCGCGAACCATGTTTGAATGCATTCTCAATAAAAGGGATGAAAAGCATAGGGGCAATTATTTTATCTGCAGTATCTCCGATAAGTTTAAAAGAAATAAAATCGGGATCTTTTATTCGTAGGCGCTGTAATTCAATAAAGCTTTCTAAATATTCTATTTCTTTTTGCAAACTCACTCGTTCACCCGAAGTATCGTATATCATATAACGCATTATTTCGGACAATTTTATCATGGAGGCAGATGCCTTATCGGGATCGCGGGAAATAAGGCTGTCAATGTTGTTTAACGTGTTAAAAAGAAAATGCGGACTTATCTGCGATCGCAACAAAGCAAGTTCACTGGCTTGTTTTTGTGTTACAAGTTCTGCGCGCTGCCTCTGACTTTTCAGCCATTCAATAACTATATAAATCAGCAATGCATAAATACATGTTACAATAGAACCTCTGAAGTGATAAATAAGAATTTGCAGTTCGGCATTTTTCATGCTTGCAAGTTCATTTGCATAATCCTCTGGAAATAAAGTTTTATAGAAAAACAAAAATGCATAGGTTCGTATAATCCCTATTACACTTGCAATGATTAGTCCGTAAGAAAAAGCAAGCAATTTGTATTTCTGATTAAAAATAAAAGGGAGTATCCAGTAAAAAATATAAAAGTTGGCTATTGTAAACAACATTGAAAAAATAAATTCAACAAAATTAAAAGGCTTTTCAATTACGCTGAAAAATAAAGGGAATATAGATTGGTAAACAATATACAACCAAAAAAATAAATGAATTGTTATGATATTTTTTGTTTTCATTTTTGAATGAAGTTTGATATTATTATGCTAAGATATAACAATCATTTCCATTTATCAAATATTATGAGATGAAATCTTACTTCGCATTCTTTTCATCGGTAAACTATGCAAAACAATCGGTTAATGCCTGAACAGCTTTCTTGCCACTTTTATCTGATTTTATTCGTGCTTAAAAGAATATTGTTGTTTTGATATTTACAAATTAAGACATTTGTGTCATTAAACATTAGGGTTTTAGTTAAACAGGGATTAACCGGGATTGTATTTTATGTCCCGGTTTTTCTTTTTTAGAATGACAAATCAAAATGCAGAACAAAAATCGCAAGATTTAATAAATTGTTATCTTTGCTTGCACAAACATTTTCATTATATTTCTATCACTATGACACAAATTTTTAAATTTAAATTAATTGCAATGATGATGACAAGTTTGCCCTTTCTATCAGCAGCGCAGGATAAAGAAATTCCTGATTTTTCTTCAAAAGACCGCAAAGAAGTTCCTTTAGAATATACATGGAAAATAGAAGATATTTACTCTTCTTTGGATGGATGGAAAAAAGACAAAGATGCTTACGATGCCTTGATTGAAAAAATTGATGCAACAGCAAAAGGCTGGACAACATCACCTCAGAAAATGCTTGCATTGTTTGACCTGCAAATAGAACTGAGCAAAAAAGGTACGCTTCTGTATTCCTATATCAGTCATCAAAAAAATACAGATATGGGTAATGCGGCTCTACAATCTATGATGGGAGAAATACAATCAAAATTTGTTAAAGTGGGAACAAAATTTTCTTTCATGAGTCCCGATATTCTTGCCCTTGGCAGCGCAAAAGTTGCTGAATATCTAAAGGCAGAGCCAAAACTACAGGTGTATAAATTTAAGCTCGATAATATTCTTCGCAAAGAGCAACATATTTTACCAGACGAGCAACAAAAAATTGTTTCTCTGACAGGCTTATTTGGAGAATCTTTTGACGATGCCTCTATGATGTTGAATAACCTTGAAATTCCGCCTGCTGAAATTACTTTGAAAAATGGAGAAAAAGTAGTTTTGAATACTTCAAATTATGTGAAGTTGCGCTCTGTAAAAGAAAGAGAAGACAGAAAGCTGGTAGTAAAAGCGTTTATGGAAAATCAGAAAAAATTTGAAAAAACACATGCTATATTACTGAACAGCGAAATAAAAAAACATTTATTCAATTCGCAGGTATACAAATATCCGGATTGCCTCTCTGCTAAATTGCACGACAATGATATTTCTCCTGATGTTTACAATAATCTTATTAAACTTACAAAAGAAAATCTTGCTCCTCTGCACCGGTTTTTAAATCTGAAGAAAAAACTTTTAAAACTCGATAAACTGCACACCTATGATCTTTTCGCATCCGCAGTACCAAGCATTGAGAAAAAATTTTTATACGATGACGCAAAAAAAATTATCACAGAGTCGTTATTAATTCTTGGAAAAGACTATACAGAAGGGCTGAACAAAGCATTTTCGCAACGCTGGATTGACATATATCCCAACAGGGGCAAAGAAAGTGGCGCTTACTCGGGTGGCGTATATGGAGTGCATCCCTATATAAAAATGAATTACAATGGGAAATACGATGCACTTTCAACACTGACCCATGAACTGGGTCACGCGATGCACACTTATTTTTCAGATAAAAATCAGAATTTTATAAATACCCGTTATCCTACTTTTCTTGCAGAAATAGCTTCAACTTTTAATGAAAATATGCTTGTGCAGTATATGCTGAAAAACGAAAAAGACGATTTGTTTAAATTGTATTTACTCGATAATTATCTGGAGCAAATTCGCGCTACCTTGTATCATCAGACATTTTTTGCAGAATTTGAACTTGCCATGCACAAAAAAGTTGAAGAAGGACAAACATTAACAGCAGAGTGGCTTAATGAAAATTATCTGAATACCATGAAAACTTACTATGGTCATGATAAACAAGTGTGCGAAGTGAGTGATTATTCACAATGTGGCTGGAGTTTGATTCCTCATTTTTATTATAATTTTTATGTGTTTCAATACAGCACGGGAATTATTGCATCGCTTGCACTTTGCGACAGAGTACTGAATGGCGGACAAAAAGAAAAGGAACAATATATGGGAATGCTCAAAGCAGGTGGCAGCGATTTTCCGATTACAATTCTTCAGAAAGCTGGTGTGGATATGACAAAACAAGATCCCTATCTTGCGGCATTCAAGCAGTTTGATGCGCTTGTAGGAGAAATGGAAAAAGTATATCAGAAATTACAAAAAGAAGGGAAATTGTAGAGGAATTGAATTGAGGGAGTTTGTTGGTGCGGAGCAAGTTTTTTTCACGAATCTTATTTCTCTTTCGACCAGGCATCTCGCGACAATTCATAATTATAAATCAACCGGCCAAGATTTTTTAAAAAAGGCATGGCTACTGTCTTATATTCATATTTGTCGTTATTCAGAATTTCATCTTCATTCGTATAAATAACAGTGCTTAAAAAAAATTCAACTCCCTTGGTTGTATCGGTAATGTAAGCGCAGTCTACAGAAAAACCATAGGAAAGCCCTACAATATTATAAATCTTAATGTTCTCATTTATGATAGCCTTTTTATCCCAACCGTAATAAAGATAATTCGTGTAGGTATTCCAGTATTTTTCTTTATTTTGAAACTTGGGTATTTCTGTTTCAGAAGGTTTTGCAGACAGGCATTTCTTCAGGAACTCACGATCCTTTTCTTTAATACAAAATTGTTCTTCCTGCTTATAAAGCTGTGGATAAATCAAGCGAATCAGCATGTCGTGCGTATAAGAGAGGGGCATACTATTCGCGCTTGAAAAATCATGGGGTTCATCCAGAATTGTTTTTCCCTGCTTAAATTGCTTCCCGATTTTCATATCATGAAAAGGAGGCGAGAAATTTATGGAATTATATTCCGGCAACTGAGAAAACAAAGTGTCGTTATCTTTATTAAAAAAAACAAATCCATTTGTACATGAATTATCCAAAGAATCGCAAGAAATAAATTTATTTACGATACGTGCATTTGAATACCCCAGTTCCCATAGCCGTTGATTAAGATATCTCTGACCTATAAAATCATAAATGCGGTTATAGGATTCATTATCGCTTAGGACAAGGGCTTTTAAAATATAATTTTCTATGGTTGGTATTGAATCAGAAGTCAGAGAGTCTTTTTTTAATTCAGAAAAGCATTTACACGAACCATCGAAACCAATTTTAGTGTCTTTGAAAACGCCATTTTGACTAAGGCTGTTAATTTTTTCTATAGCATGCAAAGAGGCTGCAAGCTTTACGGTACTTGCCGGGTAAAAATATTCTTCGGGTCTGTTACGATACGCAAAATGTTTTAAAGAAAGGTTCTTGTTTTTATCCCGGTTTATTTGTGTATAAATAATCTGCACCCTGTATTTCTCAGGGTTATCAAGGATTTTTTTTAAATCTTTTGAACCTGTTTTCATTATTTTTTTTAGGAAAACAGTATCTGTAATTGTACTATTTTGGGCATTTGCTGTGAATATCAGACAAAAAAGTATTGGAATAAACAATAAGTTCTGTAAAACAGGATGCATCTTTTGTTAAAGGTTTAAAACAATAAAAGTACTAAATATTTCTTTATTCTGTATTATTGCCGTGAACATGAAAATCTATTAAAAAGCTGCAGGTTGCAAGTTGCAACCTGCAACCTGCAACAAAAAATCAACTAAAAGCCAGCGACTTTATAATAAAATTTTTCTTGTTCATTTAATTATTTTTCATATATTTACAAACTTTTTCAACAAATTATTAACAATTCGTGCAGAAAAAAAATTCTTTTGGCAGAGCCCTGATAATGTTCCCCCTATCCTTACTATTCGGGATTGTTATATGGTTTCGCAACAAACTGTACGATTTAAAATTATGCCGGTCAAAAGAATTTGATGTTCCGGTAATTTCAGTTGGAAACATAACAGTTGGAGGAACAGGGAAAACACCCACGACGGAATATATTATACGCCTTCTAAAAAATGAATTCACGGTTGCAACTTTAAGCAGAGGCTATAAAAGAAAAACCAAGGGTTTTATTCTTGCAACAGAAACTTCAACATCAAAGCAAATTGGCGACGAGCCAAAACAAATCAAACAAAAATTTCCTGAAATTTGTGTCGCTGTGTGCGAAAACAGGCTTACAGGAATTAATAAAATACAGAAAATACAGTCAAATGTTAATGTTATTCTTTTAGATGACGCTTTTCAGCATAGAAGAGTGATTCCCGGCGTTTCTATTTTACTTATTGATTACCATAGACCCATATCGAAAGACAGCATGTTGCCCATGGGGACATTAAGAGAAAGTCCTCATCAGATGAAGCGCGCAAACATTATTCTTGTTACAAAGTGTCCAATAGAAATGAAGCCCATTGAAAAAAGAATAATTGAAAAAGAGTTGCACTTATTTCCCTATCAGACTTTATATTTTACAACTATTAAATACGGAGCCATACATCCGGTTTTTGAAGCGGTTTCAAATATGAACATTTCAAAATCAAATTGTCTGCTGGTAACAGGAATTGCAAACGCAAAACCCTTAGTTGATCACGTTGCGAGTATTACAAAAAATACGAACCACATTACATTTCCGGATCATTACGCCTATTCCCAAAAAGATCAGGAAGCGATAATCATGGCTTACAACCAGATGCCGGGAGATAATAAAATAATTCTAACAACAGAAAAAGATGCTGTAAGATTCAGAGATTTTATGAATGTGAATGAGATTCTGATTGAAAAAATGTATTATATTCCCATCGAAATAGAATTTATGTATAATGATAATGATAGTTTTAACAAACAGATTTTAAATTATGTTAGATCAAATAAAAAGTACATCGGCTTTCGTTCTTGAAAAAGCCGGCATACAGCCAGAGCTTGGCATTATTTTAGGAACCGGACTTGGCGGATTAGCCAAGGAAATTGATGTGAAATGCATCATAGATTATAACGAAATACCAGAATTTCCCGTGTCTACTGTTGAAGGGCATTTCGGGAAATTAATTTTTGGTGTATTAGGTGGAAAAAATGTTGTTGCCATGCAGGGACGGTTTCATTTTTATGAAGGCTATTCCATTCAACAGGTAACATTTCCCGTACGCGTAATAAAATTTCTTGGCATCAAACATTTGTTCGTGTCCAATGCAAGTGGTGGTGTAAATCCTGATTTTGAAATTGGCGACCTGATGATTATCAACGATCATATCAACTTAATTCCAAACCCGCTTATTGGAAAAAACAATCCTGAATTGGGCCCGCGTTTTCCGGACATGAGTAAAGCCTACGATAAAAACATTATTAAAAAAGCTATTGAAATCGCATCGAAACATTCTATTAAAGTCCATCAGGGAGTGTATTGCGCTACTACCGGACCAACTTTTGAAACACCTGCAGAATATAAGTATTTCAGAGTAATCGGCAGCGATGCAGTGGGAATGTCTACAGCACCGGAAGTTGTTGTTGCGCACCACATGGGCATTCCGGTTTTTGCAATTTCAATTATTACAGATCTTGGTGTTCCCGGAAAAATTGTGGAAGTATCTCATGAAGACGTGCAGAGTGTTGCAGCTGCAGCAGAGAAAAAAATGACTCTGATAATGAAAGAACTTATTCAGACTCTTTAAAGAATAATCCCTTTTCAAATGCCCCGTGCTTGATTTTCTGCAAACAAAGAAAATCTATCACGATTTTTTTATTAAGAATGCTTAATATATAAATCTATATTACGTTTTAATAGAATAGAAAAAAACCAAATTATTCGCAAAGACTGTAGGTGGAAAGACTTGCTCTTTTAAATAAGAAGCGATGAAAGATTTGTATGATAGTTGTGAGCTTTTAAATGTGCAAGTATGAGTTGGTGGCTGTTTCTATCTTTATGAAACTATTTCAAATTTTCGTTTTCTTTATTGGAAACACAAATTCTATTTTTTATTTTGCCGTTTTGTTTTTCTCCTTTCAAAAATTATAGCACCTAAAACAAATAATATTAGGAAGCCAGACCCTGCATAAGAAATTTTTCTTCCCATTAAATAGGAGTTTGGTTCAAATTTAAACTCTATTTTATGATTTCCTTTTGGTATATTCATCGCTCTTAAAACATAATTTGCTTTGAAGTATTCAGATTTATTACCGTCAATATAAACATTCCAGCCCTTATCATAGTATATTTCAGAAAAAACTGCGAATTGGTCAATTTGCGAAGATGTTGTATAAACAAGATGATTGGGTTTATATGCAGTTAATTTAATTATCGCAGTAGAATCAAATTTAAAATTTTGAGTTTTATCCTTGTTTCTTTCACTTACTATAGCTGTGTTTTTATCTAATTGTTTTAAAAATAATATTTCTTCATCGGCATTTTTAGCATACTGTATTTGTTTTACAAACCAGGCATTACCATAATAAAAAGGATTTTCAATAGGTGGCACTGAAGGGTTATAAATAATATATTTCGTATTTAGCATATTTAAAACCGGCATGCTATCTGATAGCAATTTGCTAACACGTTCTAAGGTTGGTTTACTTTTCAGAACATTATAAATTCGTTCGTATTCTTCTTTTAAATAAAAATCCCATAATTCCTGATATCTTTTAAGTTTTGCACCATGATAGCCTCCTATTGATTTATGATAATATGATATTTCACTATTTGCAAAAGGATTATCTAAAGTGAGAACTCTATAGTTTGTTGCAAAATTTAGTTCCCTGAAAATTATTTTTTCTTTTTCATTCTGATATTCTTCTGCATTAAATTTACTGCGGTTTTGAATATTGTTTACTTCCTTATCAATTATTTGCTTTAGTTCAGAGGATGCATTGATTTCTTTTTTTAAAATTTCCTTGTCTGCAACGGAGGCTTTAAACGGGTTGTCGTGTTTATAAGAATCTTCCCAGTAAACATATTTTGCATTATTTTTTTCGTTGTTGAAATACCGCTTGTTTACAGTCCATAAATCAATAATTACAATAATTCCCAAAATTACATAAAATACATTTGGTTTAATTTTTTTTAGAATTGCAAAATACAATAAACATGAAGTAACGATAATAAATAAAAGGCTTCGGATGCAATCTGCCTTAAAGATACTTATCCTGACATTGATTAACTCATTTTTAATTTCGTTTATTTGCAGAATCGTTTTGGGGTTATTTTGATAGGCGCTTAATTGATTATTGATATCTGCCATCTCCCGATAACTGAGGAAATCAAACCATGCCGTTGGTACAATATAAAACAAAACAAATATTGAGCTTATGCCTGCCGAAACAATTAAGAATTTTTTCTTGTTAATTTCTTCTGATAATAATTTCTTTAATAACAATATTCCAAGCAGAGGTAGAGAAATTTGAACTAAGACAAGCATCATTTTTGTATCTCTGAATTTATTAAACATTGGTGCATATTGTATAAATAAATCCAAAACACTGCTATACTTCCACGATAAAACTATTGACAAAATTGAAATGCTAAATAATGCCCATTTTATTTTATCTGAAACGAAAAACATTCCTAACACAAATAATAAGAAAATTGTAGCTCCGTAATAAAAAGAACCACCAGAATAATCTTGTTCTCCCCAATAAGTAGAAAATTGTGCTATCGAATTTCTATAATTTGGATTTACTTGCTCAATTAATTCATTGTTATTGCCAATAGCCCCACTTGATCCGCCTTTAACGTTAGGAAATACAGAAGCCCAGGCTTCACCATAACCCATACTGTATTCTTTAATGTAATTACTACTCAATGCATCAACCGTTGTACTTCCGCCTGAATTTTGATTAGATATTGTTAATTCTGATTTTCCACGCATTGTGTCTTTTCCATATTCATAAGTAGATATTAGATTTGAAAATGCAGGTAATACTCCAATAACTCCTGAAAGAATAAGAATAGCGGAAATCTTAAAAAACTTTGTCAATAAATGATTTTTCCAAAAAATGTAAAATTCGACTAATAAAATAGCAAGTAAAAAATAAATAAAATAATAAGTGATTTGAAGATGGTTTGATGATAATTGTAAACAAACAAAAATACTTAATAAAGCAGCCCCGATCAGAACATTTTTTCTATATGAATAAATTACACTGCCTATTAATGGTGGAATAAAAGACAAAGCATGTACTTTAGAATAATGACCTGATGCCATGTATAAAATATTATAAGATGATAAGCCAAATGCTATAGACCCTATAATTGCCAGCCAGGAATTAACATTAAAGCACAATAATAAAATATAAAATCCGATCATTAAAATAAACAAGTAGCCTATGGGTCTTGGAATTATTTTTAGAATTAAATTTTTGACTGAGTCAATTAAATTAGAATTATCAGTACTGATTTGATAAGCTGGCATACCGCTGAACATTGAATTTGTCCATAAGGGTTCTTCTTCATATTTCGCCCTGAAATCAACAATCTCCTTACTCATCCCTAAAAAATTCCCAATATCATATTGCTTGGGTTGATAACCGGATATTTGAGGAGCAAAGAAAATTGCACTGATAGATAAAAAAATAAGAATGGCAATAATATGAGGTAATGCGACCTTTAAATTAAATAATTTCTTTTCCATGTAGATTGATTTTTTCGCAAAAATATAAAAAAGAGTATAAATTATGCCCACATAAACTATTTATTGTGCGGGTTTGAATACTTAAATTTGATTCCTTCTTTGTTATTAAATGACTTTTTAAAATAGTGTAATTTAAATTTTGTATTTAATTTTAATATTATGGTTTTCACTCCGACAGAAAGCTTACTAAAAAATATAATAAGGAAACACTAACTATAAAAAAGGCCGCCCCAACAGGACAGCCCTTTTTACTATTATCATTATTATTATTTCTGTAAAATAATTTGTTTCACAACCTGTTTGCTTTCTTTTATTCTTACAAAATAAGTTCCGTCAGACAGCTGTGTTAAATTCATTTGGTGCATTGAATTGTTGATTTTTTCGACCATTACAACTTTTCCGATTATATCAAGCAATTCTATCGTTTGTCCTTTTGCTCCTGCAATAGAAATCATCCCCTGATTGGGATTTGGATATATATCTATACTGATTTTATTGGTTTCTGTAATATCAAGACAGGGATCAACAGTTATAACAATTGCATCTGTTCCCTGACATGTACCATTTGTTACTGTTACACTGTAAGAATAAATGCCGACATCTAAAGCTGAACCGTTAACCGCCAGTGTTTGTGAAGTGCTGCCTCCTGTCCATAAATAACTTGCACCTGCGTTTCCTGCATCAAGAACGAGGCTTCCGCTTGGGCAAATGGTTGTGTCTGCTCCGAGATTAATTACAGGAATCGTATTGATAACAACTTCCACTTCTGCTTCTGCTGTGCCGCAGGAATTTATAGAGAGAATATAATAAGTTCCACTTACGGCTATGGCTGCGGGATTTGAAACAACTGTTCCAACAGTATCTGAATAGAAAAATGTCATATCTCCGGTATTGACCAGAATAACTGCCTGTGATGTTATATCAACAGTAGTTGCGCAGACAGGAGCAGGATCAGCAATCGTCAGAACAGGAATATCGTTAACTGTAATTGTTATTGCAGAAGAAGAATTCGAGCAATTATTTGCATTCATAACCTCAACTGTAAAATCACCGCTTTCATCTACTGAATAGGTTTCAGAAATTGCGCCTGAAATTGCTGTAGTTCCATTATACCATTGGTAAGAATAGGAAGGATCGCTCGTTGCTGAAAGTGTAACAGAGCCACCTTCGCAGAATGTTGTTGTGCCTCCTGCTGAAATTGTTACAACAGGAAGGTTGCTTACTGTAACTGTTACAGCCGTTGATGTTGCTGAGCAATTATTTTCAGAAACTTCAACCGTGTAATTTCCTTCAATACTTGCATTAATTGAAACCGAAGTTTCACCGTTTATCGGAGTATTATCAAGATACCACTGATAGGTCAGGTTCGCTCCTGTAGTAGCATTAATCTGAACACTTTCTCCCGCACAAATAGATGTAGAACCAACAGGTGTAGCGGTGGCAGTTGGAATTGCAGTTACTGTAACTACTACAGGAATTGTCGTTGCCACACAAGTATTTGCTCCTGTAACTTCAACCGAATAGCTCCCGCTTGCATTAGCTGAATAAGTATTATTCGTTTCTACTGTAATAAGTGTTGTTCCTTCATACCATTGATACGTAAAAGATACATCATTTGTCGCAGTTAATATAACACTTCCGCCCTGACAGAATGATAGATTTCCGTCGGCAGTAACCGTTACATTTGGTAATGCATTTATAGTTATTGTTTGTACTGTAGACACTGCCGTGCAACCGTTTTCAGTTACTTCAACGGTATAATCGCCCTGTGTTTCTGCTGTAAGCGAACCAGTTGTTGCGCCATTGATTGCATTTCCATCAAGATACCATTGATAGCTAAATCCCGCTCCTGTATTAGCATCCAATTGTACGCTTTCGCCATCACAAAATGTAGTTGAACCAGCAGGCGTAATTGTAGCAACAGCAGTACCGCTGGCACTAACAGTTATCGAATTTGATAAATTTGCACATGAATTACCGTCTGTAATTTCAACGGTGTAATCGCCGCTTGTGTTTACAACCAATGAGTCGTTTGTTGCAGCACCTATTGGAATAAGTCCATTATACCACTGATAAGAATAATTACTGTTTTCTGTTGCAACAAGCAGTACGGTTTCGCTACCGCAGATAGTTGTTGAACCAATAGCTGTAATATTAATAACGGATTGCGCATTCATTGAAAGCGTTTCTGTGGTTGATGTATTTTCACATAAATTTGCATCCGTAATTTCAACAGAATAATCGCCTGCTACTGTTACATAATATTCGTTAGCTGTTGCGCTGTTAATAGCTGTCGTTCCGCTATACCATTGATAATTCAAACCTGCGCCTGCATTTGTAGAAAGCAACACACTGTCTCCTTCACAGAACGTATTTGCAGCAGCGGTTATGCTTGCAACAGGGAGTAAATTAACGGTAACAACAACCGGAGATGATGTTCCTGTACAGTTACCAGCATTCGTTACTTCAACAGTATAGCTACCGGCAGTATTTGCATCGTATAAATTTGTTGTTGCGCCAGTAATGGGCGATGCATCTACGTACCATTGGAAGGATGTTCCGGTTTCATTTGTGCTGAGATTGATTGAGCCACCTGCGCAGAAAGAAGCCGAAGTTCCATAAGTGATTATCGGTGCAGGAGTTGGATTAACTGTAGTTGTAATATTACTGCTGACACTTGTACATGCGCCTTCAACTGCTTCAACGTAAACTACGTCTCCATTGGCAAGCTGGCTTGTTGTAAATGTATTCAGCGGATGATTGATGCTTCCCTGAGATACACTGTTAATAAAAAACTCATAAGTTCCGGAGCTTGTTCCTGTTGCAGTAAATATTACGCTTTCTCCTGCACAAATAATATTTGCAGCAGCAGAGCTGGCAATGTTAACGGTTGCACCCGGGTCGCTTAATGTATGACTGAATGTTGTTTCGCAATCATTATTTGTTACTGAAACAACATAAGTTCCTGCGCTTAAATTTGTTATCGAAGAGGTGGTTTGAAAATTACTCCATGTGTAAGTCCATGCAACATTATCCGTAACACTTATTGCGCCGTCTGTAGCACCGCATACTGTTGGCGCAGTTTCGCTGACAAGGCTTACAACGGGATAAGTATTAATAGTAACAGTATAAGTGCCGCTTGCTGTTCCCGTACAAGTATTTGCTGTTACAGAAGTAAGCGTGTAGCTTGTTGTTGCAGCAGGTGTAAGCGTTAAGGTATAGGGGCTTTGAGTAATTCCTGAAATTGTATAGGGACTTGTACCATCGCTGTAAACAACATCCCAGGGACCAGTTCCTGTTAAAGAAATATCGGTTGAAGCAGAAGTGCCCTCGCAAATGGACTCTGTTTCATTCATTGCTGCTGTTGGTAACGCAAAATAATTAATACTTACTGAAGATGTTTCAGAAGAGCTGCAAGCGCCGTCAGACAATGTATTAACGGTATATGTTTCGTTTCCGGTTGGCGTAACATTAATGGTAAATGGGTTATCGGTAATATTCATATAGACTGTTGTTCCTGTTGAAGATACAAGATTAAATGTCCAGGGGCTTGTTCCTGTAAAATTTACATTTAAAACTGTTGAATTGCCGGCGCAAATATTTGTGCTTGTTGCAGAAATGCTTGCAGTTGGCGGGGCTACAATATTTACAACAATTTCTCCTCTTGCGCTTTCGCAGGTATTGATTGTTTGTGAAACAAAGTATGATGTAGCTCCAATGGCTGATGTTACCGGAGTTGGCGCTGTAGCCGAACCTGTTCCCCCTGTTGATGTTGTATACCATAATAAATTGCTGCCGGTCGCTGTAAGCGCATTTGCTGTTGAATTTACGCAATATGCTACAGGGCTGGTAACTGTAGGTGCAGAAGGCGTAGCATTTATAATTACATCAATTTGTGTCCTGTCACTTTCTGTACTATTGACAGTCTGAGAAACATAATAAGACGTTGTCCCGGGAGTTGTTGTTGTGGGAATAGGAGCAGTAGCACTTCCTGTACCTCCTGTTGGAACGGTGTACCATAATAAATTACTTCCTGTTGCTGTAAGTGCAGTTGCTGTTACTCCCTGACAATATGTAACAGGAGTCGTTGCTGTGGGAGGATCTACTGTAACATTGGGATTTTGAACTTCTACTCCTACTAATGGCATAGAGGACGTTAAATTATACCAATCCCATACGCCACTAACCTGAATGTAAACTTCACTGAAGCCAAAATCTCCCGGATACTGTCCGTCTGCGAGAAGCCAGACTGTATCTACTCCTGCTGTAATATTCATTTCAATTGTGGCGGTTAAAATAGCTGTACCTGTTACATTGTAAGGAGCAGTCAAAGGAATTGTTATTGCTTCAATGTTTCCATAAGTTGTAGTTGGAGCATAGTTTGATGTTGATGCTACTTCTGTTCGTACACCTGTGTTTAAATCCATACTGTATAAGCGGCCGGTAATAGTAGGACTGCCGGATTTACCATACAGAAAAACTGTAATTCCATTCACAACATCATTATTTAAAAAGTGATAATCTGCCCCGAATTCATAACCTGTTGCGCCCGCAACCCCTGATCCTGTAAAGCTGTATGAAGTCAAATAACTTGTTATTTCACCACCTCTCAAGTACAATGTAGTATCTGTTGAAAAGTATACAGAATCTGTATTATTCAGCGGAGTTTCATCTGTTTGAGTTTGTGTTACTGTAAGTCTCACTCCATAATCCGTAGGAACAGTTGAAACCATGCTGATATCTGCAGTTAGTGTATCTGTAATACTAGAAGCAAATGAAGCAGTAGGATTGTTGTCTCCTGTAGATGAAGTATAAGCATTATTATTTACATTTGCTGTTAATGTAACATTCGTTTGAGCATCGGTACCTACATTAGAAATAGAAGATGTAAAATAAACTTCTCCAAGCTGAGAAATCGGAGTAATAGAATAATGGCTCATACCATAGAAGTCAGCATAAACTTTGTTAATTATAATATCATTGGTAGCCAAAACAACATCAGCTTCAGGTCCGGTTACATTATCTATGAACAATGCAAATCCACCCCAGTCACTAACAGCTCTAAAACGAACTTGTACGCTACCACCATTGTAAGCAGATAAGTCAACAGTAAAAGTTGTTGGTGTTTCAACAACTCCAGCTGTATTATGACCTGTTATACCTGTTAATACATTTGTAGTACTAGTTGTCCAATTAGTACCATCAGTAGAAAATTCAATATATAATGCCATTCCTCCAGCAATCCAACTTGGTTCACCATAATAAATTTCCATTATCTCGTAACTTAAAGTAATATTACCAGCTACAGGGTGAAGAACAGGTGTAATCATAGAACCTACATTACCAGCGTCATAGTTTGGAATATCTGCAAATGCAAATAAGCCATCACCATACGCTGACGGATCAATGTTAGAAGTGCTTGCACTACCAATCCAATAGCCTGTAGCAGGATTAACCGACCAGCCTGCAGGAGGGAAAATATTAAATGATTCGCTTAAATTTGCTGTAATGTTTTTTGTAGTCTGTATAGGCGCGGGTTTTATTTCGCCTTTTTTCTTAAATAGACAAGTGTTAACCTGTTTTTTTGGCAAGTTTACTTTTTTCAATGTCTGTGCAGAAACAAGACTGACAAGAAAAAATGTAAACGCAATCATTAAGCTTAGAAACGTAAAATTTTTCATAGTATATAAATTTTAGGGTTATACGAAGCGGTAAAATTAAACATAATTTACTTTATTGCAATTCTATTTTTACAATACTCTAATGTCAATACAAACAAGAGTTTGCATGTGGCGCAGATATAATCTTCCGTTTGCAACAACAGGTACTGTCCATGCATGATTGCTTACGTTTTCAAGCTTCCGACAGCAACAACATTTTCCTCAATTCACATAACGTTTTTATTTAAAAAAAACATTTGCAATTTCTGCCTTTGCTTTTCCAATAACATTTCCCAATTCTTCTAATGAAGCGGCTTTGATGTTTTCAATGGTTTTAAAATGATCGAATAATTTTTGTTTTATTTTGGGTCCGATTCCTTTAATTTCATCCAGTTCAGAAACAATAAAAGCTTTGGAGCGCTTGTCTCTGTGGAATGATATTCCAAAACGATGTGCCTCATTTCTGAGTTGCTGTATAAGTTTTAATGATTCTGAATTTTTGTTCAGATATAAAGGAATGGAATCATCCGGGAAATATATTTCTTCTAATTTTTTTGCAATGCCTACAATTGCTATTTTTCCTCTCATTTTAAGTTTTTCGAGACTGTTTACTGCTGCGCTTAATTGTCCTTTTCCTCCATCTATAATTATTAGCTGAGGTAAAGATTTTTGTTCTTCTAAAAGCCTTTTGTAGCGTCTGAAAACAATTTCTTCCATTGAAGAAAAATCATCAGAACCAACAACTGATTTGATATTAAAATGCCTGTAATCTCTTTTGCTTGGTCTTGAATTTTTAAATACTACACAAGCAGCTACAGGATTTGTTCCCTGAATGTTTGAATTGTCGAAACATTCAATGTGTATGGGTAATTCAACAAGTCGCAAATCTTTTTTTAAAGTTTCAAGTACGCGTTGTATTTTTTCATGAGGATTTATTTTTTCAAGTTGCAGCAATTTTTCTTTCTGATAATATTTTGCATTGCGCCAGGACAGGTCGAGCAGCTTTTTTTTATCGCCACGTTGCGGTATGGTAAAAGATATTTTATCAAGCGAAAAATCCGGATCAAAAGGAACCAGTACTTCTGTTGAGACACTGTCGAAACGATTTCTTAGTTCAACGATAGCCATTGAAAGCAAATCTTCTTTTGTTTCTTCAATGCGTTTTTTCAGTTCAATCGTGTGGCTTTGAATAATAGCGCCACTCATAACTTTCATAAAATTCACATACGCCACATTTTCATCATCAATAAAAGAAAAAACATCAATGTTGTTTAAGGAAGCATTAACAACGGTGGAGCGACTTTGAAATTTCTCCAGCACTTCTATACGCTCTTTTACCTGCTGCGCTGATTCATATTTATATTCTTCTGCATATTGATTCATCATTTTTTTCAGATAAATAGTTACAGAATGCAGATTTCCTTTAATAATATTTTTTATCTCCTCAATGGTTTGCAGGTATTCTTCTTCCTGCTGATTTCCCACACAGGGACCCTTGCAGTTCCCTACATGATATTCCAAACAGACTCTGAATTTTTTTTGTTCAATATTTTCTCGCGTAAGTTTAAGATTGCAGTTGCGTAGATGATATAGTTGCTTTATAAGTTCAAGAAGAGTTTTCATCGCATAAACAGAGCCATAAGGACCAAAATATTCTGACCCGTCTTTAATAAGAGTGCGGGTTGGAAATACTCTTGGAAAATGTTCTTTTTTGATACAAATCCAGGGATAGGTTTTATCGTCTTTCAGCATCACGTTGTATCGTGGCTGATGTTTTTTTATCAGACTGTTCTCAAGAAGTAGTGCCTCTGTTTCTGTATCAACCACAATGTGTCTGATGGTTTCTATTTTCCCTACTAAAATTCTAATCTTGCCTGTATCGTGATTTTTATTGAAATAAGAAGAAACACGCCGTTTCAGATTTTTTGCTTTCCCGATATAGAGTAACTGATCATTGCTATCATAGAATTGATACACGCCCGGAAGCTCTGGTAGAATGGAAAGAAGCAATGTTATATGATCGTTATTTGAAGACAGATTATTATTTTTTAGAACTACGTTAGATATTCAATAGTGCTACAATAGATGCTCGGTAGATGGACAATTGCTTCTTCGGTAGATGGACAATAGTGCTACGATAGACTTACAATTGTTTCTTCGATAGATGTACAATTGTATTCCTATCGAACACCTATTGAATTCCTATTGTACACCTATTGAATTCCAATTGAATATCTATTGTACACCTATTGTATTCCTATTGTACATCATTTTTTTCACTGAAGAACAAGTTTTTTAACAGAAATTTTTTCTTTGCCTTCATAAACAGTAACAAAATATTCTCCTTTTATGTGTGTGCGTGAATCCCAAACAATTTTATTATTGCCCTTACTTATGTTTTGAATATAAATGATTTTTCCCATAGAATTTGTGATTTCAATTTTTCCTGTTTTTTTGATTTCATATTCAATTGTTACCTGACTGTCAGTGGGGTTTGGATAAACGTTAAGATGCATTGTGCCCTCAGTATTGCTTTCAAGAGAAGATATCCAGCTATAGGTAGCAAGTGCGTATTCTCCTTTGTAAAGCGTGTCAACAGTGAGAAACCCAACGTATGCATTTCCGGTTTTTGTAAATTTTGTTCTTCTCCATTCACGGGAGGAATTTTCGCGGAAGAATATAACAATAGAATCAGTAGTATTAATTAAAAGTTCATGGTCTAATTGCGTAGATGGGGTTGCATTATAGGAAAACTTTCCCTTTGCAAGAAATCCGTCAGATAAAATACCATCAACTTTATAATACCTGTTTGGTGAAAGCGTATATGAAGGGTGGGGCGTTTTGAATCCATCGGGAGCAACCCAGTTGTGCTCAATTCTTAAAAAAGCAGAATCGGGTAAATTTGAAACAATGGCAGTAAAATAGGCCTTGTCGAATGCATACGTGCCGGTAGTTTTAATAACTTTATAATTATCAACGGTTGCATCGGCTGTTTTTTCTTCCAGATCGGCCATTACGGCTACAGGATAAAATGGCAAACTAAATACGGCATTTCCGGTTTCACCATTAAAAGAAATTACGCGACTTGTCTGCTGCCATGCAGAATCCATGAATGTTATTTCAAATTTATTTGAATTTGCAAATTGAGTGACGCCTTTTAATCGTTGACGAACATAAATATTCACATCAAAATTTTGTCCTGCCGGCGTTACAATGAAAGAATCAATTGAGTAATGCGTGAAACCCGGAGAAAAAACAAAAAAATCAAAAAAGTCCGTCAAATCTACACCTGTATGCTGTGAAAGAAAGTCCCGCATCTGAATACTTGAAATATTATTATATGCAAACGAATCAAGCATCGCTTTTACAGCAGAAAAAAACAAAGAATCTCCAAGATAATTTTCCAGAGTATGCACTACATTTGCTCCTTTTTGGTAAACGGTAGAGCAATAGGTCATATCTAAAGGCAATCCGTATACCGCCCTGTATCCACTATCTTCAACATGAAGGTAACGAACAACCTCTGCATGCCTTGCGCGAACATGACTTTTAAAAGCATCGTGTCCGGTTACATGTTTTCTGAAAATTTCTTCACAATAAGTTGCCCATCCCTCGTTTATCCACATATCTGAATCAGTTTTACATGTTATCAGGTTGCCGAACCAGTGGTGTGAAAGTTCATGCGCTAAAAGTTCTTCATAATATAAAGTGTTATCAATGCAGGCATTCGGATAAGCAATATTTGTGGCATGCTCCATGGCACCGCTGTTAAAGGGCACTCCGACATAACCCACACGTTCCCACCGGTAGGGTCCAAAACAATCTTCATAAGCAGCAAGAATATTATTCAGATTAATAAATGAATTTTTTGCTTTAGTCGTGTCTGCCGGACGCACATGAAGGTATGTGGGAATATTTGCCTGAATCCCGTTGAATGTGTCAATGACAGCAGCATAATCGCCAACTGCAACAGATGTAAGATAGGTCGGAATAGAATTATTAAGTTTCCAGTGATAGGTTTTTGACAGGGTGTCATTATTTGTAACAGATTGCAGTGTTCCACCGCAAACAGCATATTTGTCGAAGGGCGTGATGATATACAAATCATACAGTGCACGATCAACAAAATCATCTACGCAAGGAAACCAAGTTCTGCCATAGCAATGGGGGTAATCTGCAAAGCCCACACCCAGATTATAAGCTCCTCCGCTGTAAAAATAAAATCCACCCCAACCGGAAGGATCTGTAACCGGATGCCCGTGATAAAAGACAGTTACCAAAAATGTATCGTTTGCAGAAAAACCTGAAGTCTGAATTTTCAACAACGTATCATTGTACGTATAATTTACATCAGAAGAATTAATTTTTACTGAATCAACATTCAATTTTAGTAAATCAAGACAAAATACATCAAGATTGTTAATTTTTGAAGCAATTCTCAGCTCCGTATTTCCAGAAATTTGCTGATTGATGTAATCTTCAAAATTCAGTGTAATTTTATAATGCAGAACATCTATTGAATCACTGTGCAGCTTCGTATTCGCAATCATACTGATATTGAACAGAAGGACTGTTAAAAGAGGCAAAAATATTTTTTTCATAACAACAAAAATTAAAAAATGCAAGATAGGAATAATGGAGAAGAAGAACAAATTTTTATATCTTTACAGTCTCGTTTTTTGAAAACAATTTATGAAATTACCATACAACCTTATGTAAATATAACAATTTTCGGAGCAAGCATAACAAAAAAAGAAAACAATGCGAAACAAACGATTAAAATTAAGTGCTGTATTTTTGCTTGGACTTGGATTAACAGGACTACAGGCACGGGAAAATATTTACACCACGGGTGGTAATTCATCCGGCAGCGGAGGTTCTGTAAGCTATTCCGTTGGTCAGCTTACCTGCCAAACCCACGTCCCGAGTGGGAAGCCGAACGTACAAGTTGGAGCAGTAATAATTCTGCCGGAGCTTTTGCCTCTCCGCTTAAATTGTCCGTGGCAGACTACCGCAGCAACAGCAATGGTTCGCTCTACAGTGTGGATTCCATCGGCGGCTATGGATCAAGTACCGTGGATGATACCGACTCGCAGTGCTTGTTCTTCATCGACAGCACTGCCAGCATGAGCATCGGCTACCGGGCGACCGGAAACTCTGTACGTTGCCTTAAGGATTAAGAGAGTAAAGAGTAGAAAGGTAGCAACGCAGTTGCTTTAAAAGCTTTCTACTTTTTTTCTTTATAAATATCACGATTGAATTGGATTTTTTACATTTTGCATCATTTATTGATTTGGAAATTTCGCATTTTATTTCATTTATTGGTTTGGATTATTTATATTTGCAGTTGGTTATTGATTTGGAAATTTAATAATTCTATAAAAAAATGTATCTGAAACGAACAATAGATAAAGAATTGCTAAATTGGCAATCAGCAAAAAATAGAAAACCTCTGATGTTGCGAGGAGCTCGTCAGGTAGGTAAAACCTCAACTGTTAAAAATTTCGCAGCACATTTTACATATTTTGTAGAAATAAACTTTGATGAGCAGCAGGTTTTTTCTATCATATTTGAAAAAAAATTATCGGTATTTGAAGTTTGCGAACAACTTTCGGTATTAACCAACACTCCTATTGTTGAAGGGCAAACCTTGTTGTTTTTTGATGAAATACAAACTTGTATTCCTGCTATTAGCATGCTTAGGTATTTTTACGAGAAAATGCCCGAATTGCATGTTATAGCGGCAGGCTCTTTATTAGAGTTTGCTTTGTCCGATATTCCTTCCTTTGGTGTTGGCAGGGTTCGTTCGTTGTATATGTACCCGCTATCTTTTCACGAATTTTTAATGGCTCATGGAGAACATTTGTTACTAGAGCAATTGAACAAGACCGGCGTCTCCAATCCATTATCAGAACCTATCCATCAAAAATTAATTACGCTGTATAAAAAATTTCTCATTATCGGAGGTATGCCTGAAGCAGTGAGCGTATATGTAAACAGTAAAGATTTATTGGAAGTACAACGGGTATTAAACGATTTATTGATATCTGTACAAGCCGATTTTGCCAAATATAAAACGAGTGTGCCCGGGGCAAGGTTGGTAGAGGTTTTTAATGCCGTTGCACGGCAGGTGGCAATAAAATTCACTTATTCTTATCCAAATGCTACCTTGAATAATTTGCAAATTAAAGAAGCCATAGAGCTTCTAAAAATGGCAGGTTTGGTTTATGCGGTTACACATAGTGCGGCAAATGGTATTCCTTTGGGTGCTGAAATAAATTCCAAAAAGACAAAATACTTGCTTTTTGATACAGGAATATTTCAACAGATTTTAGGTTTAAATATCGCTGATTTACTAATAAGCGATGATTTTAATGCTATTAACAAAGGCAATATTGCAGAACTTTTTGTAGGATTGGAATTGTTAAAAGCCGAAAGTTGCTATCAAAAGACCGACTTATTCTATTGGCAGCGTGAGGCTAAAAATAGTCAGGCAGAAGTAGATTATGTTTGTCAGTTTAATAATGCCATTGTTCCGGTTGAAGTTAAAGCCGGAACAAAAGGAAGTATGCAAAGTTTGTATTTATTCTTAAAAGAAAAAAAACTAACCCTGGGTTTTAGACTTTCTCTTGAAAATTTTTCGAAAATGGAACAAATTAATATTTTGCCAGTTTACGCAGTTAATAATTTAGCCGATAATTTACAGAAATAAAAAATAATTAGAACCATGAATAATCGCATTATAGATATTTTGTTATTATGCATATCTCTAATATCCATACCTGCTTTTGCACAGCACAGCATCACTGGCAATTTCCCTCCTTTGTCAGGTCAGAAGATTCTTCTTATGGGTTTTGACGGTTTTGATATTTATACCATGTGATAGTACTCTGGTTAATGAGCAAGGCATTTTTATATTAAAATATACCGATAAAGATTATGGCATGGGCTATTTGTCGGTCGCCGACAATAAACAGTTATTTTTAGTTCTTGGCGGTGAAAGTGTAAAGTTGAAAGGCAAAAGTTTTGCCATAGCTGAAAGTATTAAAATTATTGAAGGCTATGAAAACCAAGTTTTTGAGCAATATGCAACCGAACATCCACTCAGGGAGCAGGCATTAAGTGCATGGGGCTATTTAGTGCTTGCAAGAAAACGTCAATTTCTGCGTTACTCTCGACCTGAAAAACAGTCATGTACATTAGTACACTCCTGATTTTCAGGTCTTCGAAAGCCTTGAACTTGACGTTTTCTTATCAAGCACTGACACTGTCAATCAAAAAACATGAGTTTTCTTGCTGGCACTATTTAGAAAAAATTTATAGTATAGATTCTCTTTTTGCATTGCAGAAAACACCCAAACAATCAATTACCAACGAAACGCAACGAATAAAAAACCGAAGATAGCTTGTTTTTAGCCGTTTTACCCAAAAATTTTTACGTAAGCTACTATTTGCCACTTCGCAAATTAGTCAGTTCTGTTTCTACCATTGCACAATACCGTACCGAAGAAATACAGGCTACTATCAATGCGTTTAGAAAAATTGACTATACCGACCCTCATTTGCAAAAAAGCGGCTTGCCGGCAGATGTTATTGAAAGCCATTTTTGGTTGATAGAGAATAGCGGACGTTCATTAGATTCCATTTATATTGAAATGAATAAATCCATTGACTTCTTGGTCGAAAATCTTTTACAAGATAATCAACAATTGAATGAGATAACAGAATATTTATTCAAATTTCTTGAAAAACGCAGTTTGTTCAAAGCATCGGAATATTTAGCCTTAAAATTACTCAATGAAAAGGATTGCTCCATTAACAATGATTTTGCTGCTCAATTGGAAAGCTACCGTGCTATGAAAAAAGGCATTATTGCTCCCGATTTTGCTTTCAAAAAAGATATAATTAACCTCGGCTATAAAGCTACTAAACTACCAAAAAAACTTTCAAATTTAATAAGCAAATATACCGTAGTGGTATTCGGAGCAAGCTGGTGTCCGCAATGTCCGCAATAACTTTCAAAAATTTCAGGGATTTACAAAAAATGGAAAGAACAAGAAGTTGAAGTAGTTTTTATATCGCCCGACGAAGACAATAAAATGTTTAAAAGTTTTGCAGGAGTATTTCCATTTATCAGCATCTGCGATTACCAAAAATGGGAAAGCCCAATCGTACAAAGATATCACGTATTTGCATTACCTACCATATATTTGCTAAATGACAAACGAGAAATTTTGCTTCGACCAAATTCTGTAAGTCAATTAGATTTGTGGGTTGATTGGTATTTGGTGCAGGGAAATAAATAGCTCCCATGCTAGCTCGAATTTGCAATCCGGGCAAATCTTCTAATTTTACCTTATAATATTCCGCACTATATCGGATTTGCAATCTGAGCAAATCTTCTAATTTTACCTTCTAATTCCTGCTATTCACAAAAAACTTAATACAAATTTAACACAAATAGGTATTTTAACCCATTGGATATTTAAATTTTTATATATAATTTTATACCCTCATATTTTGTAATCAATTAAAATTTAAATACTATGAAAAATTCTTTACTGCTTCTTGCTTTTATCCTTATGGGGATATATGCTTCTGCTCAGGTTTCCGGCGACTTTAGATCAAAATTTTCTGGAAGTTGGAGTTCTACTGCCACCTGGGAATATTTTAATGGTGCTTCATGGGCTAATGCCACAGAGTATCCGGGGCAATCAACTATTCCCGAGACTGTAACTATTCTAGATGGTCATTCTGTAACACTAGAAATAGGTACGATGTATCCTATAGGCTCCCTTGTTATTGGAGGAGGTACTTCTGGCAGCTTGATGCTTGAAGCCTATAATTTTACGGTTCAAAGTACAATTACGATTAATCAAAACGCCACATTTGACGTTTACAATGGTGCTTTTCAGGCAAATGGGAATGTAGAGGTATATGGGATCTTAACCGATGGAAGTATCGGTGGATCTTATCATACTTTTAATGGTTTAGTAACAATTTATTCTGGTGGTTCTTTTCAAACAATTTATGCCTCCCCTTTTACATTTGCCGGAGGTATTACCAATAATGGTGTTTTCAGCCAAACTGGAGCAGGAGCTATTACATTTAATGCGATTCAGACCATTCAAAATAATGGAACCATGAATTTTAGTGGTTCAGTAACTTCTTCGGCTAATATTACTTTTTCCGGTAATTCTCCCATTACTTTTAGTGGTAACTATACAATATCAGGCGCAAGCCAGGTAACAAACCAAAATTCATATCTTACAATTATTGGATATTTAACAGGAAACGATGCTGCTTCCGAGTGGATTAACTCGTCAAACTCAACTTTGGTTTTAGAGTCTTTAACTGCTGTTATGGACATGGGTGTATTCAATACCTATACATATCCAAATAAAGTTGTATATACAGGAATGAATACTCAAAGTATAAAAGAAGGGACATATAACAAACTTACTATTTATAAAACGTCCGGAGATGTTAGTTTAAATGGAAACATTATCGTACAGGATACACTAACAATGATAAACGGAAATATTATTACAAATTCGTACACATTGACTCTTGGTGAAAGCACAATAATTTCTGGCGTTTTAGAATATATTTATGGAACAATTATAGGAAATTTTGAACGCTGGATTACTTCTTCTGTCCTTTCTTATGATTTTCCTGTGGGCGATGCAGCTAATTACCGTCCTTTGAATCTAAAGCCAAATGCTATTACAACAGAAGGCTCTGTTACGGTTAGCTTCGTACAAGGTGATCCGGGTATTATGGGTTTGCCTCTTTCCGATGGTGCATACAATGTTTCGAATCAATTTATAGAAGGTTCTTGGAATGTGGTTGCCAATAATGGCTTTGATTGTAGTGATTATGATATCGGTGTTTCAAATATGGGCTTTTCAAGTTATATGATAGATAATAACACCCGAGTAATTCAAAGAGAGAGTGCCGGTAACTGGATGTTGAGCGGTGTTCATTTTGATGCTGATGCGAATAATTGTTACAGAAACAATGTTACAAATGCAATATCTCAAACAGGAACAGACTTTGCTCTTGGTTATACAGAATGCCCGCTTCCAGAAAATGCCGGTACTATTTCCGGACCTGCCAGTGTTTGCGAGGGTACCACAAGTAATGTCTTTTCTGTGTTATCAATAAATGGAGCCACAAAATATGCTTGGAATTTACCAGCTAATTTTAATATTGTATCAGGCGATAGTACTGAAAGTATAACTGTTGAGATATTACCCGGAGCCATGTCTGGTGATATCACTGTCTTTGGAAGAAATGCATGTGGAGACGGAATGGCATCTCAAACTTTTCCTGTTATGGTCAACCAATTACCGGCAGCAGCAGGCGCAATTGGTGGTCCTTCCAATGTTTGTGAAGGTAGTACAAATATGTTTTCAATTCCTGAAATCACAAATGCCGTAGATTATTTCTGGTCTCTTCCTACAGGTATTAATATAATTTCAGGGGATAATACAAATAATATCACGGTTGAAGTTATTTCTGGAATGTCTGGAGATATTACCGTATATGCTGCTAATGCATGTGGTAATGGTTCTGGTTCTGCAAATTATCCTGTTACTGTTAACCCGATTCCGGATAATGCTGGAATAGTAAGCGGTCCTACTAATGTTTGCGAAGGCAGCAACACGGCTGTTTTTTCAGTTTCTGTAATTAACGGTGCATCGGATTATTTCTGGAATCTTCCATCCGGTTTTTCAATACTTTTTGGCAATAACACAAATGAAATAAATGTAGAAGTAATGGCTGGTATGTCTGGAAATATTTCCGTTTATGGTTCTAATATATGCGGTAACGGTGGAATATCTTCAAATCATCCTGTAACTATAGATCCGCTGCCTGATGCAGCAGGCATGATTACTGGTCCATCAACTGTTTGTGAAGGAGTTACTGTAATGTATTCTGTTGCCCCTGTTAACGGTGCTGATATTTATGTGTGGAATCTTCCATCCGGATTTACAATTACATCAGGAGTAAACACTAATAATATTTCAGTTAGTGTAGCAGGAGGAGCTATGCCAGGTAATATAACTGTCTATGCCACTAATATGTGCGGGGACGGAATGATTTCTACTGCATTTCCTGTTATGATTAATCCTACACCCAATGTAATAGCAACTCCTTTTACAGAAACTATTTGCTCAGGGAGTTCAACTAATATAGGATTAACTTCAGGTGTTCCTGCAACTACATTCAATTGGATAGCAACTGGTATTAATGGCATTATGGGAGCGACTAACAGCATGGGTAGTATGATAAACCAAATGCTAACTACAACCGGAAGCGTTTCTGGAAATGTTACTTATGTGGTAACTCCCGAAGCAAATGGGTGCATGGGTATGCCAGAAAATGTAGTTGTTAATGTAAATCCAATTCCAAATATTTCTTTTACTCCAAGTAGTCAGACTATATGTTCAGGAAACAACACAGCTATTAATATGAGCTCAATTGTAGCTGGTACAACTTTTTCATGGACAGTTGTAGAGAGTGGAGTTATGGGAGCTTACCCTAGTTCCGGTAATGTTATAAATCAAACATTAACAGTATCTGGAACAATGCCGGGCACTGCAACTTATACTGTTATGCCAACTGCAAATGCTTGTTCAGGAGTACCCGAAAATGTTATTATTAATGTAACCCCAATTCCTTCTGCAGGCGGTGCAATAACCGGTCCGACAAATGGCTGCCTTAATGCCACTGGCTTAATATATTCTGTTCCTACGATTGATAATGCTACTTCTTACTCATGGAATTTACCCACTGGTTGGAATATTACAACAGGTTGGAATACTAATAATATAACTGTTGAGATAACAGCAGGTGCTGCTTCTGGTAATATTTCAGTATCAGGAACAAATGCTTGCGGAAATGGAACTCAGGCAGATTTGTTTGTAAACGTTGATTATTTTCCAGATAACGCAGGAATGATTTCAGGTCCTTCTAATGTTTGTGAAGGGAGTAATAGTGCAGTTTTTTCAGTCCCTACAATAACTGGAGCCACAGATTATATGTGGAATCTTCCCTCTGGTTTTTCAATTATTTTTGGCGATAACACGAACGAAATTAATGTCGAAGTAATCTCTGGTATGTCAGGGGATATTTCAGTTTATGGTTCTAACTTATGTGGTAACGGAGGAATATCCTCTAATTATCCTGTAATGGTTAATCCAATGCCTGATGCTGCCGGAATGATTACAGGGCCATCAAATGTATGTGAAGGTGTTACAAATATTATGTATTCCATTGCTCCAGTTAATGGTGCTGATAGTTATGTTTGGGATTTACCTGTTGGATTTAACATTACGATGGGTCTTAATACAAACAATATTTCTGTTGATATTATGCCCTCTGCTATGCCAGGAGATATAACTGTTTATGCCACTAATATGTGCGGGGATGGAATAATTTCACCTGCTTTAACCGTTACAGTCGCTCCCCCTCCTACTGCTTATGCGGGGGCAGATCAGTCTGTTTGCGCTAATAATTCAAATATTACTTTAAGTGGTAGCGTTACCATCGCAAGTGGAGGGATTTGGATATCCTCTGGCTCTGGTAATTTTTCTCCTAATGCGAATACATTAAATGCTATATATACCCCTTCTCCAGGAGATATTTCAGGTGGCAACATAACATTAACATTAACTTCAACGGGAAACGGGACATGTGATGCTGTTTCTGATAATATGATAGTAGGATTTACGCCCGCTCCTACAATTAATGCAGGTTCAGACCAAAGTGTCTGCGCAAGTTCTCCGACTGTAACTTTATCGGGTAATGTTACCAATGCTTCAAGTGGAACCTGGTCCGGCGGTATGGGTTCTTACAGTCCGGGAAATACAGTTTTAAATTGTTCATACACTCCTTCTGCAGGAGAAATCTCTGCTGGTACAGTAACGTTAACACTTACCACAACAGGCAATGGAAACTGTCTTGCAGAAAGCGATCAGATTACGATTACTATTAACCCCAATGTTACTGCATCTATTCAATCGCAAACAAATGTAAGTTGCTTTGGAGGGAACAATGCTACAATAACAACCGGAGCGATTGGTGGCACTCCCGGATACAATTATATTTGGGATGCCGGAACCGGAAATCAGACAACACAAACAGCTTTAGGATTGACTGCCGGAAGTTATACGGTAACAGTAACAGACAGTAAGGGTTGCAGTGGGACGGCTACAGGTACGGTAACACAGCCACCGTCACTTTCTTTAGCTCCATCGCAAATAAATGGGTCTTGTTATGGTAGTTTTGATGGTACTGCTACAGCCACTGTTTCTGGTGGTACTCCCGTATACATATACATTTGGGATGCCGGAACCGGAAATCAGACAACACAGACAGCTACAGGTTTGACAGCCGGAAGCTATACCGTTACAGTTAAAGATGCAAATTTATGCGAGGTAAGCAATACTTTTACAATCACTCAACCTGATGCAATTACTTTTACTGAATCTCATGCACCTGTTACTTGTAATGGTTTATCGAATGGTATAATTAATAATATTTTTGCTTCTGGGGGAACTCCTTCATATCAATATTCAATAAACAATGGTTCAAATTGGTCTGGATCTAACACTTTTACCGGGTTAACAGCAGGAAGCTATCAGGTGCTGGTAAAAGATGTAAACAATTGTTTTTCTAATGTTCAAAATATTACGATAACACAGCCTCCAACCTTATCTCTTTCAACAACTGTAGCAAATGTTCTTTGTAATGGAGAAGCAAGTGGAACTATTGATCTTTCTGTAACAGGTGGGACTTCCCCTTATTCTTATACATGGACAGGTGGCTCAACTATGCAGGATTTATCAAATATTCCTGCTGGGACTTATTCTGTAGCTGTTCAAGATGCAAACTTATGCAGTGCTAGTATTTCGGTAACTGTAACTGAGCCTACGATTATTAATTTGGCTACAACAACAGTAAATGTTACTTGTAATGGTACCTCAACCGGTTCAATTGATTTAACTGTTTCAGGCGGCTCAGGCACTTATACTTATTCATGGACAGGTGGCTCAACGATGCAGGATATTATTAATATTCCTTCTGGCAGCTATACTGTTACCGTAACAGACGGATTTGGCTGCATTCAAAATACTACGGCTGTTATAACAGAACCAACTATACTTGTTGTAGATGCAGGAACAGGGCAGGCTATTTGTCAGGGGGATAATTTAGCTTTAGGCGCAGGAGCAACAGGCGGAAATGGAGGCTATTCATATTTATGGGATAATGGTGCAGGAACTATAAGCAATCCAACAGTCTCTCCAACTGTAACAACTACATATTCTGTTACCGTTACTGACCTGTATGGATGTACAGCAAGCAATTTTGTTACAATAACAGTTAATCCGATACCTGCTGCAGCAGGTACAATCACAGGTCCATCGAATGTGTGCGAAGGTGCTACGGGAATCTTGTATTCAGTACCAGCAATTGGCAATGCAACAGGTTA
>MEOG01000048.1:34303-34588 GCA_001769125.1 Bacteroidetes bacterium GWF2_35_48
TGGGAGGAGCGATGAGTGGAAACATTACAGTTCAGGGCACAAATACATGCGGTACAGGTTCCGTTTCTATGAATCTCCCGGTAACAGTAGATCCATTCCCAATGACAGCAGGTACAATCACGGGTCCATCGAATGTGTGCCAAGGTGCTACTGGAATCATGTATTCAGTGCCAGCAATTGGCAATGCAACGGGTTACAACTGGAATTTACCCACAGGTTTCTCAATAACTGGTGGATCTAATACGAATAACATAACAGTAGATATCATGGGAGGAGCGATGAGTG
>MEOG01000048.1:34606-37312 GCA_001769125.1 Bacteroidetes bacterium GWF2_35_48
TTCTATGAATCTCCCGGTAACAGTTAATTCAGGTTTACCTGTAAGTATTTCTATAATTGAAGATGCTAATAATGTCTGCCAAAATACAAACGTAACCTTTACTGCAACTCCAGTAAATCCAGGAACAACACCATTTTATATATGGAAAGTAAATGGTGCACCAGTAGGTCCCAACTCACCCACATACTCAGCCTCAAATCTTGTAAATGGAGATCAGGTAACATGTGAACTTACTTCAAATGAAGCTTGTGTTACAGGCAATCCGGCTGTTTCAAATACAATAACAATGAACGTGTTGTCGTTTTTACCAGTGAGTGTTTCTATTACTGCAGATGCAACAGAAATTTGTGAAGGCACAAATGTTCAGTTTACTGCAAACCCAACAAACGGTGGAGCAAGCCCGGTCTATGTCTGGAAAATAAATGGCGCACAAGTTGGATCCAATAGCTTTGAATATTTTAGTAACACGCTGTTAAATGGCGATCAGGTAACATGTGAATTGACATCAGACGCACAATGCTCAACAGGTAATCCTGCAATATCAAATACAATTTCAATGATTGTGAATCCATTACCAGAAGCAGCAGGTACAATCACAGGTCCATCGAATGTGTGCGAAGGAGCAACAGGAATAATGTATTCAGTAGCATCAATTGGCAATGCAACAGGTTACAACTGGAATTTACCTTCAGGTTTCTCAATAACTGGTGGAGCTAATACGAATAATATAACAGTAGAAATCATGGGAGGAGCAATGAGTGGTGATATTACTGTATATGGTACAAATGCCTGCGGAAATGGGATGCAATCTTCTGTACACTCTATCACTGTTAATCCATTACCGGTGGTAAATGCTGGAAGTGATGCTTCCATTGCAATGGGAACCAGTGCAAATCTTTTAGGTTCTGTCTCAGGAGGCTCAGGAGATTATACTTATTCATGGCTGCCAGCTGATTCTTTAATGAACGCAGCTATCCAGAATCCGACAACTGTAAACTTATTTACATCCAATTTATTTACCCTAAATGTAACAGATAATGTTTCAGGATGCCAGAATACAGATAACATTTTGATTACTGTTACAGGAGGTGCATTAACTATAAATGCTTCTGCTGTTAATGATATAATTTGTGAAGGAGAATCAACTATCATGAATGCTATTGCGTCCGGAGGTTCTGGAACATATACGTATTCATGGACGCCATCAACGAATTTAGATGACTATACAATCGCTTCTCCGACTGCTATTCCTGCTACAACTACTATGTACACCGTTGAAGTTAATGACGGATTTACAACAGCTACGGCAGATGTTACGATTTCAGTAAATGCTTTGCCTGTTGTAACTGCAACGAACACCGGACCAGGTTGTGAATTAGCTACTATAGAGTTAAATGCTAGCGGTGGTATTCTTTATAACTGGAGCGGTCCGAATGCATTTTCTTCAACAGAATACAATCCAATTTTAATAAATGTTTTAAATGCAACTCATAATGGGACATATTCAGTTACAGTTACCGACCCATTCGGTTGTTCCGCTGTAGGGACAACAGATGTTGTTGTTTTTGCAAGCCCGGTAGCAACAGCAAGCAGCAATAGCCCTGTTTGCGAAGGTGCTGATATTATTTTAACTGGTAGCGGGGGTAACATTTATGGATGGAGCGGTCCGCTGAGTTATACTTCTTCAGAGCAAAATCCAACAATTATAAATACCACTTCAGCAATGAGCGGAACATATACCCTGTCTATTGCTGATGCAAATGGATGTTCCTCAACGGCAACAACCGAGGTAATTGTAAATACTTTGCCTGTTGCAACAGCCAGTAACAACGGTCCTGTTTGTGAAGGTACTGAATTGAATTTAACTGCAAGCGGTGGGATTGCATATTCATGGATTGGACCCGCTTTTACTTCATCAGATCAATATCCGGTTTTTACGAGCATTGATTTGTCTTCAGCCGGAATATATAATGTAACTGTTACTGATGTTAATGGCTGCGAAGCTGTAACCTCAACAGAAGTATTTGTTTATACTGTTCCTACTGTTACAGCAGAAAATGATGGACCTGTTTGTGAAGGTGCTGATTTAACATTAATTGTTAACAGCGGTGTAAGCTATAGCTGGAGCGGACCTTCTATTTTTGCTTCAAGCGAACAGTATCCTGTTATTACAGGGTTTAGCCCATCTATGACAGGGATATATTATGTTACTGTAACATCAACAAATGGTTGCGAGGGAGTTGGTTCAACAGAAGTTTCTATTAATCCATTACCTGTTGCTACCATAAGTAGTAATAGTCCTGTTTGCGAAGGGGCAGATTTGCTTCTTTCAGCCACAGGAGGTGTTGCGTATGATTGGAACGGACCGGATTCATTTACAGCATCAGCTCAGAACCCACAGATAAATGGAGTTACAAGCCTTGCTGCAGGGTTCTATACAGTAACAGTTATTGATGATTATGGTTGTACAGCTGTTGAAAATATTGAAGTTTTTATTAATTCCGTAGTTTTAGGTACAGATGTAATTACATCCTGCGAAAGCTTTACATGGATTGATGGAATCACTTATACTGAAAGCAACAACATTGCAACCTTCAACATAGTTGGTGGTGCAGCAAATGGTTGCGACAGTCTTGTAACGCTCAATCTTACTATAAATCCTGCTGCAACCGGAGTAGATGTACAAACAGCCTGCGGAAGCTATAT
>MEOG01000049.1 GCA_001769125.1 Bacteroidetes bacterium GWF2_35_48
CTGATGATTAAAATAGGAAAACAACGCAAAATGGAAATATTTTCTAACTGCATATCATTCATTATTAAACAAATATGAAGTCCGAAACATTAGTTTATTATTGTACTATTGTTAAGTTTTTTCTTCTCTTCTTCTTTTTTGCTTGCGCAAAATAAAAAAAATAAAAAAGAGTCGGCTGTGAAAGAAAAATCTGAATGTGAAAAAAATCTTGAAGCCCTTACTGCCAGTATGCAGAAAGCAGAATCTGAAAAAGTAGATTTAATAAAAAATATTGATGATATTAAACTTGAAAAAGAAGAGCTGGAGAAAAAATTGAAAGCTCTTGAAACGCTCTTTGTTACAAATGTACGAATAGAAAATTTTAAAGCCGATAAAGAAACAAAAAAAGCAAAAGATGTTACTAAAACTTCTGTGTGGTTCGAATTTATGGACAATCCAAATGCAAAACCCGGAGCTAAAATTGTTCATGTTCAATTACTCGACTCCAAAGGAAATTTGGTAGGCGTTCCCGAAAAAAAGGGAAAACCAAAGAAAAACGGAGTTGAAATTGAAGCAAGCGTTGAACAAAAAATAGAATACAAAAAAAATAATCCTAAAAATTTAGTGGCAATAAAACACGATAACAAGCTAACTCCCGGAAAATACAAAGTAGAAATTTTTGTTGATGGAAATTTTGCAGGACGAAGCGAGTTTGCATTAGAATAAAACCAAACTTTTTAAACAATTAAATTTATGTATAACATTTTAATTACCGGAGGAGCCGGTTACAAGGGAACTAAATTAACAGAAGTTTTTTTACAGGAAGGGCATAAGGTAACAATTCTCGACAATTTTATGTTCGGGTTTAACCCTGTTCTTGGTTTTGTAGACTATCATAACTGTACAATTCTTAAACGCGATATCAGAAATATTTGCGAAGCAGATCTGAAAGGTTTTGATTTTATTTTTCATCTTGCCGGAATCAGCGGATACCCTGCCTGTGAGGCAAATCCTCATGCGGCTGAGGTAGTAAATGTCAATTCCACTAAAAAAATTGTAAGCTTTCTTGCAAAGGAACAAGTGCTTGTGTATGCTTCCACAACCTCATTTTATGGGTCTTCGGGAGAGATAAAAGATGAAAATTCTGTTCCCGAGCCTGTGAGTCTTTATGGCAAAACAAAATACGAAGCCGAAAAAATCTGTATGGAAAGAGAAAACAGCATTGCATTGCGTTTTGCAACTCTTTTTGGTGTAAGCAGAAGAATGCGATGCGATCTTTTAGTTAATGATTTTGTTTACAAAGCCATTAATGAAAGAAGCCTGGTGCTTTTCGATTCCAAAAGTATTCGCACGTATTTGCATTTAAAAGATGCTGTAAAGGCTTATAAAATGACTTTAACCCAAACGGATAAAATGATAAATTCTGTTTTCAATGTTGGATCGAATGACATGAATTTTTCGAAGCTTGAATTGGCAAAAAGAATAAACAAACATGTGGATTTTAAAATTATTGATTCAGATCTTCCCGATTTCGATTCGAGAAATTTTGTTATAAATTACGATAAAATAAATAAACTGGGCTATAATGCAGATATCAGCATTGATGAGGGCATTCGTGAACTTATTAAACTGTATTCTTTTTATAAACCCTTCTCTTTATATCAAGCATTAGATTGCCTCTAACCGTGATAAAATACAAATATTATTATTCTTCAATAGGCCGGGTATTAAAATTTTTAATACCTGTGAATAAGCGGGTACTTTATTATGGCTTTCATAATATTAATTCATTGAAACAACTTAAGCCCTCTTCTGCTGTTTGCGTGGATGATGATGGAAATTACATATTGAATGGTCTTGATGGAATGGCTGATGTTTGTGTTATCCATTCTAAATATAATGATTATGTTCCTGATGCAAAGCACGACTACATTGTTTTAGATTGTGCGGTTGGCAAAACTGAAGATATTAATTTATTACTTCAAAATGTTCTCAAGGCAAGCGAAAGACATACGCGGATAATTATTCATCAGGAAAATTATATGTGGCAGTGGATTTTCAGACTTGCCATATTTTTGAAATTAAAAAATAAAGAAGGAACACAAAACTGGCTTTCACCAAATGATATCAAGACTTATCTTAATGCAGCCGGATTTGAAATAACAAGAATGTTCCGAAAAACAATTCTTCCTGTGAGGTGGGGAATCATTGGACCTGTAATTAATTGGTTGTTTTGTCTGATTCCGCTTTTAGATATTTTTAAACTTGATCAATACATTATTGCAAGACCATTAAAGAACGTATCCTTCCCCGAAAGTCTTACTGTTTGTCTTACGGTTCGCGATGAAGAAGCAAATATCGAACCCATTGTTCGGTCTCTCCCTGCAATTACACAAAATCAGGAAATTCTTTTCGTGGAAGGATGGTCGTCTGATAATACTGTAAAGGAAATTGAAAGAATGCAGGAGTTGTATCCGGAAAAAAATATCAGGTTGCTGCATCAGTCAGGTAAAGGACAGGGTGATGCTATAAAGCTTGGGTTTCGCGAAGCTGCTGGCGATATTATTATTCTTTATGAAGGAGATGGAACCTCCGATCCGGCAGATCTGAAATACTTTTATGAAGCATTATCCAATGGTCAGTTTGAATTCATTGAAGGAAGCCGCTTCGTTTATCCTCTTAGCACTGAGTCTATGCCTTTGCTCAATAAAATTGGCAATGTATTTTTTGCAAAGTGGTTCAGCACTTTTTTGAATCAGAGAATTACAGATACGCTGAGCGGTATCAAGGCAATTTATAAAAAAGATTATATTAATGTTTACGATTCGTGGGGAATGTTGGGTATTAATGATCCTTTTGGTGATTTTGAACTCCTTTTCGGAAGTGTCAGGTATGGTCTCAAAATAGGTGAAATTCCAATGCATTACAAACCCAGAACTTTTGGAGAGTCTAAAACAAAATTTTTTCGACATGGCTTTTATTTATTAAGAATGGCTTTTACAGGTTATTTTGTTTTTAGAAATTCAAAAATTGCAAAATGCACTTAAAGGCAGAAGATAGAAGATGGAAGTCAGAAGCATGAAGTCGGGAGCTGCTTTGCTCCGATTTCTGACTTCCGGCTTCCGGCTTCGGACTTCTGAAAAAAACATAAAAAAATAAAACATGAAAGTACCACAATTTTCACCTTTTTTATCGGAAAGCGATTATCATTCTATTCATTCCTGTTTTGAAAAAAACTGGATTACAGAAGGTCCGAAAGCTGCTGAATTTTCTGCACAATTGCTTGAGCTGACCGGAGCAAAATATGGTGTATTTGCGCCTAATGGAACACTGGGCTTATATCTTGCATTGCGCAGTATTGGTATTGGTTCCGGAGATGAAGTCATTGTTCCGGATTTTACTTTTATCGGTTCAGCAAATGCTGTTGAAATGACAGGCGCAACCCCCGTTTTTATTGATGTGAACCGAAAGAATTTTCAGATAGATCTTTCTCTGGCAGATAAGCTGATTTCACCCTCTACAAAAGCAATTATGCCTGTACATATTTATGGAACGGTTGCAGATATGGATGCTGTGAAAAGCTTTGCGAAAAAACATGATATTTTGATTGTTGAAGATGCAGCGCAAGCGATTGGTGTTCATTACAAAGGACAACATGCCGGAACTTTCGGCGATGTGGGTGTATTTTCTTTTTTTGCTGATAAAACAATTACAACAGGCGAAGGCGGGTTTATTATTACCAATAACGAAGAAACCTACAATAATTTATTATACCTCCGCAATCAGGGTAGAATAAACAGAGGTACGTTTATACATCCGGAAATTGGATATAATTTTCGTATGACAGACATTCAATGCGCTATTGGAATTTCGCAGCTTTCAAAATTTGATTTTATCAAAAAGCGGAAAGCAGAAATAAAAGAGATGTATTTTTCGTTGCTTATGCCTCTAGAGGAGCTTACTTTTTTTGAGCCCGATGCTGAGGCAGAATGGATTCCTTTCAGAGTGGGCGTATTAACGAATGATGCGCATGAGCTGATGAAATTTTTAACACAAGCAGAAATTGAAACACGTACTTTTTTCTATCCTTTGCATAAACAACCATGCTATCGTTCATTGCTTGAAAAAATGAATCTTTTTGATAAGGATTTTCCCAATACCATATTTGGTTATGAACATGGGGTATGCCTTCCTACTTTTCCATCTCTGACTGAGGAACAGATTAATTATGTATGTAAGACTATTTTAAATTACTATGGAAAATAATACTATTTTTTATCACTATTATGATGCTATTTTTTCTGAAAAAAATTACAGAAAAGAAACAGAATTTATTTTCAAAAAAGCTTCGGAAAGTTTAGGGCGTTCTCCGGAAAAAATTCTTGAAATTGGATGCGGAACAGGAAATCATACAATGAACCTCGCGGGTAAAAACATACCGCTTACGGCTATTGATATTGATTCTGAAATGACATCCATTGCTTTTAATAAAATAAAAAATGCAGGATACGATTCCGTAAAAATTATTACAACTCCGGTTGAGAAACTTGATGAGTCTGGATTTGACTTAGCTATTGCGATGTTTAATGTCATAACGTATATTCCGGATACAAATAATTTAATATCTTTTTTTAAAGCAGTATATGAAAGAATAAATGCAAAAGCAGTTTTTATTTTCGATTGCTGGAACGGTCTTGCTGCGCTGAAAAATCCTCCCAAAAATAAAAAAACGGAAGTTCAAAAAGGAAATGAATTAGTGTCTTGCATCGTCGAAAGTGAAACAGATTTTTGGAAACAAAAAACAAAACTTGTTTATCAGTTGCAGGTAAAAAACTTTTCTGATTTAACGGTAAAGAACGATACTTTTTCTTTTTATCAAACGCTCTGGACACCGATGCAAATAGAGCATTGCCTGAATGAAGCGGGCTTTCATGTTTTTTCATGCAACAGGCTTTTGGATGATAAAACAACAGCAAATCATGAGGACTGGAAGATAATGTATACATGTCAGAAATAATAAAGATAAAAATGGATTAAGGATTTAGGAGTAGGAGTAGTTATACTCTGTATCGCTCTTATATCCTTAATCCTCATCCTTAATCCTTAATCGAAAAATAAATGGAGTAATAGTTTTCAAGTTTAATTATGAGTTAAGAATCAGGAATTCAATAGATGTACAATTGTTTCTTCGATAGATGTACAATTGTATTCCTATCGAACACCTATTGTATTTCTATCGAATTCCTATTGAATTCCTATTGAATTTCAATTGAATTCCTATTGAATCCCTATCGAAATATTTAAACAAATTTACAAAATGTAATCAAAAAATTAAACAAACCTTTGCAGTATTAAAATAATCGAAAAATACTAACAATGAAAAATAAAACAGATATCAAAAACAACAAACAGACAGACTTAAAAAAAGAAGCAAATAAGCCTTTTCAAAACAAAAAAAGTATTGCGAAATCACGTGATTTTTTTGAAATCCTCGACAGTTTTTTATTTAATAAAAGAACAATATTTTTTATTGTCAGCTTAATTCTGATGCTATTTGTATCCGTTGCAATTTTTGATGTTAAGGTAAGTGAGGGGGGAGATGATTCTGCGTATATTGTAAGAGCTTTCAATTTTATTGAGAATTTTGATTTTCCGGGAGGTTTTCAAGGGCCAATGTATCCGATTATTTTAAGTCTATTTGTGAAAATTTTAGGCATCAACCTTCCTTTGCTTAAAGCCCTGTCAGCTGTGTTTATGCTTATTTTTCTTGTGGTATTTTATCGTTCTTCAATTTCAAAAATACCTGCATCACTTTTGTTCCCGGTTATGATATTAATTTCTGTAAATATTCATCTTCTTTATTTTTCAAGCCAGACATATTCCGAAGCCTTTTTTATGATGATACAGGCTATAGTGTTTGCGATAATGTATAAGAATTTTATCAACGAAGAACCGGAAAAAGAAGGTTTGAAAAATTGCTATAAGAAATTTTTGATACTGGGTTTTGTTATTTTTATTACTGGAATAACAAAGAATATCGGAACGTTGATTTTGATTCCTATTCTATTATTTTTTGCTCTTGATAAACGTTGGAAAGCTGTTGGTTTTACTTTTGTTGCAACGGCTGCTTTTAATATATTTTATGAAATTATAAAAAGAATTTTATGGAGTCATAAAAGCAGTGCATTACAATCGCAGGGTTCCGGTTTATTTTATAAAGACTATTATAATCCTTCAAAAGGATATGAAGATTTTTGGGGTTTTATCGAACGGTTTATTGATAATTCTAATCTGTATTTTTCCAAGCATCTTTTCGTCTTTCTTGGGTTTAAAAGTATGAATGTAATTACGCCTGTATTGACAATTATTACTTATATTGTATTAATAGCGGCCTTCATATATATTTTCAGAAAAAATAAATTTATACGTTTTATCGGAATTTATACAGGGTTGATGTTTGCTTTTACGTTTATCAGTATTCAGAAACAATGGGATCAGGCAAGGCTTGTAATTGTTTATTATCCGTATGTTTTACTGCTTGTTTTTAGTAGTATTTATTATTTTTTGAAAAAAGAAAAGCTGAGAAAATTTCAGCCGTTGCTGTTATTGTTTATGATCATTATTTTAGTTACAACACTTGCAACGACAATCCCTTTTTCAAAAGCAAAAAAAGATATTTTACGAAAAAATTTATCCGGAAATATACTATTCGGACTCACTCCCGACTGGGTAAATTTTATTAAAATGAGCCAATGGGCTGCTGTGAATATAGACCAGAAATATCTTATAGCAAGCCGCAAACCCGACATTTCTTTTGTTTATACCGGAAGAAAATTTTATCCCGTTTTTAAAGTACCCAGTATTTCTGCAGATCAGCTTGTGTCAGATTTAAGTAAAGATTCTTTGCCACATTCAATTGCGGTAAAGCTTGAAGATGTTTTTCCGAATCCTCAATTTTCTGTTTTTTTTAATAATTACAGACGCAATATTTCTGCGTTTTTAACCGGATCGAAAGATAATGATAAAAATCCGCTGAAAAAGGAAACGTTTACATACGTGGTGTTTTCTCTTAAAGAGAAGAATAATGCTGATGCCCTAAAAAGCCTTGAAGCAGGTAAGCTAACTTATTTTACAGATATCAGCAGCGTGGTTGAGCAAAAAAAGAAAGAAAAGTTTACCCTTGTTGTTTATGACCCGGATTTGATACTTAATCAGCTTAAAAAAGAATATGTGAAATATTTTATTATGCCAAAAATAAGAAGAACAGGAGTTAAAGGGCAGGGCATTATTGATACTATGGACAGATTGTTGTATTATATTGAGCTCAAATATCCCATCTTTAAAGAAATTAAAAAAATTGGGGCAGATGAAGACAGCCGTTTACTCGAAATTCAATACGAAAAAATGAGTGATTATTATTCAACCAATACATTGCAACAAAGAAATCCCGACTCTCCCGATATAAAAAATTATATTGATATTTTTAAATGGGCCTCACAAAAATTTCCTAAAAATACCTTGATTGGAGGGATTGATATCGGTAACTTATTGCCTCAAACAGGATGCAAGCTTTATCCCGTAATGAATGTTCCTGTGATTAGTCAGGAAGATTTAATTAAAAAATTGAAAGAAGATACAATGCCGATAAGCGTAGCTATTTTGCTTAATGATCTTATCAATAATAAAAAAATAGGACAATTATTCAATCAGTTACGAGCAAATATTAAGGCTTTTATTGCAGGTCCAAGATATGTTAATGGCGCAATGACGAATGTAACCTATATTATTTATGCTTTTCCAAAAAATACAAGTCAGGGAATGTTTAATATTTTTGCAGAAAATAAAATTAATTATATTCAGGATGCCACAAAATTGCTCGATGATCTGAAAAAAGAAAACAGCCGGGCTTTTGTTTATGATCCTGATATGATGCTGCGAAAAATTAAAAAAGATAATGTTCGTTATTTTGTACTTGCAAACATCCGGCTCGACCCTTCAAAACATGGAAAAATAATAGATACTGTAAACTATTTCTTATACTTCACAGAACTGAAATATCCCATAATGAAAGTCATTCATCAGACAGGTAAGGAAGAAAATGCTCGATTGCTGGAAGTGCAGTACGAGAATATTAATAAGAAGATAATTCAGTTGTAGAGACAAGCAATCCTGTGAGGTTTCGTGAGTTGGCCTGTGGGTCGGCTCCTCACAGGTTTGCGTGTATGGATAAATTTTACTTTCTGACAATTATCATAACTTTTTTTATTTGTATAAACCAAAATATTTTTATTTTTGTAAAAAAAATGTGGAGTGATTTGCCTTGATTGCAACCACAGAAAAAAAGTGCTAAAACATATTTTCTGACTTCAATCACAATAACTCCTTTTTAGTATTAATTTAAAATTTATATTAAAATGGCTTATTTATTTACATCCGAATCCGTATCCGAAGGCCATCCGGACAAAGTGGCCGACCAAATTTCAGACGCTTTATTAGATGAATTTTTAAGGCACGATCCTGACTCGAAAGTTGCATGTGAAACTCTTGTTACAACCGGGCTTGCTGTGTTAAGCGGAGAAGTTAGAACCAATGCATATATTGACGTGCAATCTGTTGCCAGGCGCGTGATAAACCGTATTGGTTACACCAAAGCAGAATATATGTTTGATGGAAATTCTTGTGGCGTTATTTCTTCTATTCATGAGCAATCTGCTGATATTAATCAGGGCGTGGTAAGAAAAAAACCTGAAGAACAAGGCGCCGGCGATCAGGGAATGATGTTTGGCTATGCATGCCGCGAAACCGATGATTTTATGCCCCTTTCTCTCGATTTATCTCATATTCTTTTGCAGGAACTTGCAGCTATCAGAAGAGAAGGTAAGGTTATGAAATATCTGAGACCCGATTCAAAATCACAGGTTACTATTGAATACGACGATAACAAACAGCCCAAAAGGATTCATACCATTGTTGTTTCAACGCAACACGATGATTTCGACGAAGAGAAAAAAATGCTTTCAATAATTAAAAAAGATGTTGAAAACATACTTATTCCCCGTGCAATAAAAAAACTTCCGAAACGCGTACAGGCATTATTCGACAACAAGCATATTCTGCATGTTAATCCAACCGGTAAATTTGTTATTGGTGGTCCGCATGGAGACACAGGTCTGACAGGAAGGAAAATTATTGTTGATACTTATGGTGGCAAGGGCGCTCATGGTGGCGGAGCGTTTTCAGGAAAAGATCCTTCAAAAGTTGACCGATCTGCGGCTTATGCTGCACGCCATGTTGCAAAAAATATGGTAGCTGCCGGCATTGCTGATGAAGTGTTGGTTCAGGTTGCGTACGCTATTGGTGTTGCGAAACCCGTTGGTCTTTATGTTAATACGTATGGGACTGCAAAAATTAATTTAAGCGACGGTCAGATTGCTGAAAAAATTGAAAAGATTTTTGATATGAGACCTTATTGCATCATTCAACGCTTTGGATTGAAAAATCCGATTTATGAAGCAACCGCAGCTTATGGTCACATGGGACGAAGCTATAGAAAAGAAAAAGTTCCTGTATTTGTTAATGGGAAAAAAGTGATGAAAGAAGTCGAATTCTTTGCCTGGGAAAAATTGGATTATGTTCCGGTTCTTAAAAAAGAATTCAAATTAAAGTAGAAACAAGAAATATTTATATCTTTGAAAGTGGAATATGAAGGTATTCCATTTTCTTTTTAAATGTTGGAGTAATAATAAAGATGTTTTGCAAATTGTCGGAAATGTTGTGAAGAAGTCGGAAATCGAAAGTCAGAAGACTGAAGATGAAACAGCTTCGAGCTTTTGACTTCAAGCTTCGAGCTTCTGACTTCCGACTTATTAATAAACAAAACATTTACGTAACAAAAGATAATAAATAATCTAAATGAAAAAAGCCCTTATTACCGGAATTACAGGACAAGATGGCTCCTACCTAGCAGAATTACTTTTAGAAAAAGGATATGAAGTTCATGGAATCATACGAAGGTCATCTTCCTTTAATACTGGAAGAATAGATCATCTATATAAAGACCGCCATCACAAAGATGTGAAGCTGTTTCTGCATTTCGGTGATTTAACCGATTCAAGCAATTTAAACAGATTACTTGAAAAAATAAATCCCGAAGAAATATACAACCTTGCAGCGCAAAGCCATGTGAAAGTTTCGTTTGAAGTCCCCGAATATACAGCGCAGGTTGATGGAATCGGTACGCTGCGTTTTCTTGATGCAATAAAAGAAACGGGCATTTCTACAAGGTTTTATCAGGCTTCTACAAGTGAATTATTTGGGAAAGTTCAGGAAATTCCGCAAAAAGAAACAACTCCTTTTTATCCGAGAAGTCCTTATGCTGTGGCTAAAATTTACGGGTATTGGATTATTGTCAATTATCGTGAGGCATACAATATTTTCGCCAGCAATGGAATCCTTTTTAATCATGAATCCCCACGCAGAGGAGAGACTTTTGTTACCAGAAAAATTACCCGTGCAGCAGCTCGTATCAAAGCAGGACTTCAGGATAAGCTTTATCTGGGAAACTTAAATGCAAAAAGAGACTGGGGTTTTGCGCCCGAGTATGTTGAAGCTATGTGGAGAATACTTCAGCACAATAAAGCCGATGATTTTGTAATTGCAACTAATGAAACGCACACGGTGAGAGAATTTACAGACCTCACATTCAAAGAACTTGATACGGAGTTGATTTGGGAAGGCGAAGAAGCAAATGAAAAAGGAATTTGCAAAAAAACAGGTAAAATATTTGTTGAAGTAGACCCGGCATATTACAGACCTACAGAAGTAGATTTGTTAATCGGTGATTATTCCAAGGCAAAAAAGGAACTTGGCTGGGAACCAAAAACTAAATTTGAAGAATTAGTGAGAATAATGGCAAAATCAGATTGGGAGAAGGTTCAGAAGAGGGGATATTAACGTATTTTTTTATGCCACAGATATCACGTATTTACACAGATGAAGAATGAATATTAGAAAATAATCTGTGAATTATATCTGTGTTAACCTGCCTTGGCGGCAGCTACCGTGTGGACACATCTTTTATATTAAGATAGATTTTGTCACAAAATTTGCATACTTATATTTTATTGCCAGGTTTGGCTTAAGAATTGTGCAAATTTTCCGCCAAAATCTTTTTTTTATTATCATTCGACTCCTACGGAGTCGTTTTGCATTATTTGTGTCCACACGGTAGCTTGGCGGCAGACAGGTTTGTGTAATCAGTGGCACGAATGCTTCTTATACCCCAGTTATGCACCAGTCGCAAAAAAATCGAGAAATAATTACTAAATTCTAAATGAGATTTTAGTGTAAGATGTATTAATGACGCTTAATTGAAGAAATATGATAAATACAAATTCATTTATTAAAATTTAATTATATATTTGTACTAAATTGTTTATTTAGAGTAAATAATAAAATTTGAAAACAATATGTATATAGAAAGAACAAATAATGAAGTAATAATTCGACTTCCTTCATATGTGAATACAGATGGCTTACAACGGTTTATTGATTTTTTATGTTATAAAGAAGCAACAGCCAAATCACAAGCAAAACAAACCGAGGTTGATAAATTAGCAAAAGACATTAAAAAGGGATGGTGGGATAGAAACCGTAACAAATTTATCAAGTGAAAATAATTGTTGATACCAATATTATTTTTAGCGGATTACTCAATTCAAACGGAACAATTGGAGATTTAATTTTTGATTCCGAAAATGTATTTGAGTTTTATAGTTGCAATTATATGCGTTTTGAAATAGACAGGCATTGGGACAAATTGATACGAATTTCAAAACTTTCTGAAATAGAACTAAAAGAATCTCAATATCGACTTTTTACTAAAATCCATTTTATCAACGAAGAGCAAATTCCAGAAAAGATATGGTTGAAAGCAGAAAATCTCACAGTTGATATAGATATTGATGACACTGATTTTGTTGCTCTAACTGATTATTTAAAAGGAGTTTTGTGGACAGGCGACAAAGTTCTTTATAATGGATTAAAAAATAAAGGGTTTAAAAAAGTTGCAAATACACAAGATCTTTTAATTATAAGAACTAAACAGACTAAAAAATAATTCTTCCATTAGTTTGATTTTTCACTATTAAATTCAATATAAATATTTGGAATCTTACACCAAAATAATTGTGAAAATATTGTGAAATGCGACCGAGTGCATAACACGCAATAAATTGACTTTTGCGCAAACATCTGTTACAATTATAACGCTAAGGCTTCGCCTGCCTGCTTGCAGTTTACCTGTAGTAAAAAGGCAGGCAAGTGTGCGTTTTGGTAAAGTTTGATAACAACGCAAAACCACAACCTATTGCGAATCCGATAGCACGGATTTACACAGATGAATAATTTTTGTAAAAAATAATAAATGGAAATCAACAGCAAAATATATATAGCAGGGCACACCGGGATGGTGGGATCCGCAATTAAAAGAAATCTCGAGACAAAGGGATATCATAATATCATAACCTGCGATTTGAATGAATTGAATCTGATTAATCAACAGGAAACAGAAATATTTTTTCAAAAAGAAAAGCCAGAATATGTTTTTTTAGCTGCGGCAAAAGTTGGTGGAATTGTTGCTAATAATACATACAGAGCGCAATTTATTTATGAAAATATCCAGATTCAAAATAATATTATTCATTTTAGTTACAAGTATGGAGTCAAAAAACTGTTGTTTCTCGGGAGCAGTTGTATTTATCCAAAAAATGCGCAACAGCCAATTAATGAAGATGCTTTGCTGACAGCAGAACTAGAGTATACGAATGAACCTTATGCAATAGCAAAAATTGCCGGGTTGAAAATGTGTGAAAGCTATAACATTCAGTACGGGACAAACTTTATCAGTGTTATGCCAACGAATTTGTATGGACTGAATGATAATTACAATCTTGAAACTTCACATGTTTTACCTGCTATTTTAAGAAAACTTCATCTGGCAAAATGTTTGGAGGCAAAAAATATTAACGAAATACGAAAGGACTTTGCGAAAAGACCTGTTGATGGTTTTGGAGGAACTGCAAGCGAAGAAGAAATTATGAGTGTTTTAAATAAATACGGTATAGAAAAGCAAAATGATAAAATTATTGTAAAACTTTTTGGAACAGGAAAACCAAGACGAGAATTTCTCGTGGCTGACGATGCTGCTGATGCTTGTGTTTTTCTGATGAAGAATTTTAACTTTTCAGATTTTGTTTATAATAAAAATGAAATCAGAAACTGCCATCTGAATATTGGTACAGGCTTTGATATTGAAATTGCAGAACTTGTCGAAATTATTAAACAAATTACAGGTTTTCAGGGGAACATATTCTGGGATAAAACAAAACCAGACGGAACAATGAAAAAACAATTAGATGTTTCAAAAATTAAGAAAATGGGTTGGCTTCCAAAAATGAGTTTGACGCAAGGTATTGAAAATGTATATGTTAATTACTGTGAATAAAAATAATAAAATCTTGTCGGGATTTAATTAAAAATTTATAAATTTGTATCCTTTAAAATGAAGTATTAATTAAAATTAAATGTTATGAGAAAAATTACTTTTATTATTTTAGCGTTTTTTCTTGTTAGTCTTGTTTCAGCACAGACTTTTAAGAAAGTGAACTTACCAAAAAAACAAGTTAACTGTTACACTGTTAAGAAAAAAGGTGATGTTGCAACAGCACCAGTACAGACAACAAAAGAAGTTACAGCAAATTTAAATGAAACTTTTGATGTTGCTGCTTTCCCTCCAACTGGATGGTCGGTTGAAGGATTATGGTGGTACAACAGCGCACATGCAACTGCAGCTCCTTTTGCAGCAGCAGCTCAGGCTACCAGCGGTTTCGCTTTTTATGGTGCTGCTGAAGCAGATGCAGGAGATATGGCTTCTCTTATTACTCCTGTTTTACATCCTGTTGCTGGTAATAATACTTTATCTTATAAAGTTAATCTTTATCAATATTATCAGATTGGATATGCAAGTACAGGTGCTCTTATGTATATTGAATTTTCTACAAACGGAACTACCTGGACAACCAGCACAACAAATGTATTAGCTCCTTTACCAACGTATAACACAGCTTCTTCTGGTTGGCAAACATTAACTGCAGATCTTTCTGCATACAATGGTCAGGCCGTACAGGTAAGGTTCAGAACTGTTTCTGACTGGGGTGCATTTCAGTTAGGTCTTGATGATGTTACTGGTCCTGAAGCAGACATCACATTGTCAACAAATGACATTATGGTATCAAGAGTTTATGCTGATTTTTCAGGAATGGATTATTATGCATTAACCCCTATTTCACAGATTGGTCCTATTAACTTTGGTGCTGCCGTTTCTAACCTTGGAGCAGCTGCTCAGACCAGTATTGCACTTGATGCTGATTTAAATAACGGCGCTTTTACTACAAATATTGGTACTAATAATCCATTAGCTTCTTTAGCATCTGGTGCAAGTGATACTTTATGGGCTGAACTTACAGGATTAACTGCTGCAATGCCTACAGAATTTGGTGTTAACATTACTGCCACACAAGCTCAGACAGATGAAAATGCTGATGATAATTCAGATTCAATTTATTTTTCAGTTGATACTACCAACTACCTTCGCGGTGGAAATATTACCAGTGTTTTAACTTCCTATAGTTTTGGAACATCTCTTCCTGCTGCTACTGGATTTGAATTTGGTGCAGAATACCATTTTATTAACAACGGAGTTGTTGATGGAATTACAGCTATTCTTTATGGCAAAGGTGGCAATGCTACGCTTACAGGTCATTTATATAGTGTAAACCTTACTACAGGTGATCGTACAGAAGTTGCAACAACTGCAAATTACACTCCAACTACCAGCTATGGAACTATTGACCCTGTTTTTGTTCCTTTCACTACTCCTTTTACTGTTGTTCCTCCTGCAGTTTTAACAGCAACTATTGAAATGAATATTACTGTTGGAACTGATACTATTTATCTGTTAGGTGATGGTCAGTATTTAGGTTCAGGTTATGGTTTGAGTGCTGTTTATGCTCCGCTTTCGGGAACTTGGTCATGGTTGGTTTTAACTAACACTATGCCTTTAGTAGGTCTTTCTGTAGATAATTCAACAGGTGTAAAGGAAGTTAACACTAGTGATGTTGTTGCTTATCCAAACCCAACAACCGGTATTCTTAACATTGCAAATGCAGAAAATGCAGTTGTTTCTGTTTTCAATATGTTAGGTCAGCAGGTTATTAATGTAAGCAATGTGAAATCTATTGATATGAGCAGCTTACCAGCAGGTTCATACTTTGTGAAAATTCAGACAAACGACAATGTTGTTACCAAGAGAATTAATCTTGTTAAGTAATTTCTGTCAGAAATAAATAAATAAAACCCGATGGCTTCGACTTCGCTCAGCCACCGGGTTTTTTATTTTAAAAATTAAATCAAAGACTTTCCTTGTAGTGTATACTATCTCATAAAATTATCCGAGAACCTCAGCCATCGGGTTTTTTATTTGTGGTCTTATTCAAAAACTATCCTTGTAGTAAATTCAGTAATTCACAAAATTGTCCTGCGAGTTCTTTTCTTGAATATTTGTTGATGCTTCCGCTGGTTTTTTGAATCCCTTTTGATTTATACTCTTCATATAACGAAAGGATATATTTTTTAAGTCCTTCTTTGTCTTCAAAAGCAATGGCTTTTCCTGCATTTGTTTCATTTAATATTCTTGAAATATCGCTTTCAGTAAGACCAATGCAAAGAATCGGTCTTCTTGCAGAAAGATATTCGAAAAATTTACCGGGAAGAATTCCTTTCGCGTTTTGTGAATTATTTATAAGAAGTAATAAAACCTGCGATTGCTGCATTTCTTTCATCACTACATCATGGGGCTTATGATTAACAAAAGATACGTTGGAGCGTATGTCGTAATTATCTATTGTCTCATTAACAGAATAATCAACTTTTCCTATTAGTTTAATTTCCAAATCATTTTTCAGGGAGGGATTTTCTGATAGGAGCTCCTGTATTGCTTTCCAAAATGTGATAGGATTTCTCGATTTTACAAGTGAGCCGATATGTGTTATACTGAATTTTTTATCTTGTTTGATTCCTTCTGAAATCAGGTCTTCTTCATCGAATCCATTTGTAATAACTGCAACGTTTTTTGCACCCAGTTCTTCAAGGTCGCGTGCGCAATCCCAACTTATGGTAACAACTTTATCTGCATTGTTCAACACGCGCTGCTCGAGTTTGTGATGCCACCAGTCTGCAATTTTTGTAAGCATCAGTTCGTCGTAAAAATCAATATACGTCCATGGGTCGCGGAAGTCTGCAATCCAGGGAATGTTTATTTTCTTTTTTATTCTGTTTGCAATAAGGTGTGTGCTGTGCGGCGGTCCTGTTGAAACCATTGCATCTACAGGGTTTTCCGTTAAGTATTTTATTAAGTATTTTGCAGAAGGTTTAATCCAGAAAGTCCGCGCATCGGGAATAAAAAAATTTCCCCGTATCCATATTGATACTTTTTCTGAGAATTTTTTCTTTTTGTTTTCAGATAAAAAACCGACATTTATTTTATCTTCTTTTTTCTGTCCTATGAATTTTTTATAAATGTTGTAAGGCTCCCAGACATGGTATTTCAGAATAGTAATATTTTCCGGTACATCGGCAAGAAGTGAAGTATCAACAACAGAATATTCGCCTCCTTCACTAGTAAAAATCACAGGTTCCCAACCGGAATTTCTGAGGTATTTTGAAAATTTCAGCCAGCGATACACGCCAGCACCTCCTGCGGGTGGCCAGTAATATGTTATGATTAGGAGTTTTTTCATTTTTTATGTTATGAATATCCTTGTATTTACTTAAAATTTATTTTTGGTTGATTTTGATAAAACTTAAATTCATATTGGAAGTTTTTCTGCCACAGATTACGCAGATTTGCATAGATAAATAAATCTGTGTTAATCCGCTTAATCAGTGGCAAAGATCATACAAAGGTTTTGAAGTTAATTTTTGATTTTAATCGGATATTAAATAAAATTAATTAAGATACCCCTGTGTGTTCTATGCATGCCCTGAGCATGTCGAAGGGTGCCTATGTGGTTTATCATTTCTGTTAAAGCCTCTTCAGCAAATGCTTCATATCCACTTTTTGTCCAATAATTTCTGCTAGTTTTGAAATATCAACTCTTATTTGTTCCATAGTATCTCTTTCACGAATTGTAACTGTATTGTTTTCGAGCGTTTCGTGATCAATAGTAATACAGTAAGGAGTTCCGATTGCATCTTGTCTTCTGTAGCGTTTTCCGATAGAATCTTTTTCATCGTACTGGCAGTTGAAATCAAATTTTAAAGCATCCATTATTTCATGCGCTTTTTCAGGCAGTCCGTCTTTTTTAACAAGAGGCAAAACTGTTGCTTTAATGGGAGCGAGGGCAGGGGGGAGTTTCAGCACAACACGCTCATCAACACTGCCGTCTTCTTTCGTGATTTTTTCTTCAACAAAGGAATTGCATAAAATCATAAGAAATGTTCGATCAACACCAATGGATGTTTCCACAACAAAAGGAACATAATTTTGATTTAGTTCTGGGTCGAAATACTGAAGCTTTTTACCTGAAAATTGCTGGTGTTGCGACAAGTCGTAATCTGTGCGCGAATGTATGCCTTCTACTTCTTTAAAGCCAAAAGGAAATTCATATTGAATATCAAAAGCTGCATTTGCATAATGCGCAAGTTTATCGTGTTTGTAAAAGCGATATTTCTGATTGCCCAATCCTAATGCAAGATGCCATTGCATGCGACGGTTTTTCCAGAATTCAAACCAGGTTAATTCTTCGCCGGGTTTAACAAAAAATTGCATTTCCATTTGCTCAAATTCACGCATACGGAAAATGAATTGGCGCGCTACGATTTCATTTCTAAACGCTTTTCCGATTTGCGCTATTCCAAAAGGAATTTTCATTCTTCCTGTTTTTTGCACATTCAGATAATTCACAAAAATACCCTGCGCAGTTTCGGGGCGTAAATAAATTGTGCTTGCATCATCTGTAACAGAGCCGAGTTTCGTGTCGAACATCAGGTTGAATTGGCGAACCTCAGTCCAGTTGCGTGTTCCTGAAATCGGGCAAACAATTTCGTTATCTATTATTATCTGCCGCACTGCCTCCAGATCATTGTTTTCAAGCGCAAGAACAAATTTTTCTTTTATTTCTTCTCCTTTTTTTCTGTATTCAAGGATTTTAGGATTGGTTGACAAAAACAGCTCTCTGTCGAATTGATCGCCAAATCTTTTTGCTGCTTTTTCTGCTTCTTTTTCAATTTTATCATTGAATTTTTCAATATGATCTTCTATTAAAACATCCGCACGGTAACGTTTTTTAGAGTCTTTATTGTCAATTAAGGGGTCATTAAATGCATCCACGTGACCAGAGGCTTTCCAGATAGTCGGGTGCATGAAAATCGCGGAGTCTAATCCAACAACGTTTTCATTCATCTGCACCATAGCACTCCACCAGTACTGTTTGATGTTGTTTTTTAATTCAACGCCATACTGTCCGTAATCATATACAGCACTCAGTCCATCATAAATTTCACTTGATGGGAATACATACCCGTATTCTTTTGCGTGAGATATTATTTTTTTAAAAAGGTCTTCGTTATGTGCCATAGCTATGTTTTATTTATTTTATATTAAGTATGCAAAAATAATGTATTTTATGAGTTAGAAAAATTCCTGATTTTATGAAATTGAAGATTAGATTAAAGTTTTTTAGTATTTTAGCAAATTAGAACATTAACCAAAATTATTTTATTTGAATAAAGCTTTAAAAATAGTATTGATATTAATGGTTATTTTGTTTGCATTAACCACTGCGTACGCACAAGAGATAACGCTTCGCGACCGCATTAAAGCAGAGCACATATTTAATTTTGGCTTGAATATCAAATGGAAAAAGGATAAAAAATTCAAGAAATTTACCATTGGTGTTTTAGGAAAAGATTCTGTGATGTATAAAGCGATTAAGGCATCGTGCAGGTTTCGGCTTTTAAAGTGGAAGCCTATTGAGGTTGTGAAATTCAACAGCATAAAAGAAATTACAGAAACACACATGCTTTATGTTAATTATAACATGAATGATTCAATTGATGTTATTACCGAAAATATAATTAATTATAATACGCTGCTCATTACAGACAGTTGCAGGAACAATAAAACGATGATTAATTTTTTCCCGCCAAATTCGATTCGCAAAGTTGAAATAAACGATCAGAATATAAAAAATAAAGGGATGAAAGTTCTTCCTCTGTTATATATGATTGCTAAGAAGTATGAAGAAGATTGGCAGGGTTTATATAAAAAATCGGAAGAAGAACTGAAATTAGAGAAAGAAAAATTTGAAGAGCAGAGTAAGATTTTGGCGCAACAGCAGCAGGAAATAGCCTTGCGAAAGAAAAATATTGACAGCCTGAATGCCGGAATTGTGCAGCAAAAAAAGGAGCTTGAAATACAAAAACAATCTTTAGCCAAACTAACAGATGATGTTAAAGAAAAAGAAACTTCACTTTTCGACAAGGTGCAGCAGTTGTTTAAGCAGGAGCAGAAAATAAATGTTCAGGAAGGAAAGATATTAAACCAGCAGAAAGATATAAAGGAACAGGAAGATAAAATAAAAATTCAGGAAGCAGCCGTTGGAAAACAGCAAGCAGAATTGGCATTGCAGCAAGATGAAATTGAAAAAGGGAAATCGTTAATAGAACAACAGCAATCTACCCTGACGAAAAATCTGGTGCAGATAAAAAAGCAGCAATTAATTTTATATTTTTTCATTGTTGTTTTTCTGTTAATTTTTGTGATGATATTTTTTATTTATAGAAGCTATAAAATCAAGAAACGCGCTAACAGAGAGCTACAGATAAAAAATTCAGAGATTCTTCAACAGAAAGAAGAGATAGAGTCGCAGCGGGATAATTTAAAGGAGTTGAATGAAGAATTATATCAGCAGAAAGAAGAAATTGTTTCGCAGCGCGATGAAATTGAGAAGCAAAAAAATGAAACGGAGATTTTACATGCAGAGCTTACTTCGAGTATTCAATATGCCTTGCGTATTCAGAGTGCAATTTTACCTCCTGCTAAATATATTCAGGAATATCTTCCGCTGCATTTTATTTTATATAAACCCCGCGACATTGTAAGCGGAGACTTTTATTGGTTTTATAAAGGGAAAAGAAAATTGTATTTTGTAGCAGCAGATTGTACCGGTCATGGTGTTCCGGGAGCTATCATGAGCATGATGGGTACAGCCTTGCTGAATGAAATTGCAAACACTGTTCCCGGTGAAATTAATGCTGCTGAAATTTTAAATCTTCTGCGCGACAATCTTATAAAAAGCCTGCATCAGGTTTCTTCTTTTTATTCTGAAGCAAAAACCGGAATGACTGAGGTAAAAGACGGAATGGATATCACGTTGTGTATTATTGACAGAGAAAATCGGAAACTGCAATTTGCAGGAGCGAACAATCCTCTCTATATTGTTAGCAAGGATGAAATTAAGTGTTCGGGAAATTACACTAAAAAAGAATCAGCTTCGGTTTGTCTGTATGATATTAAACCTGATAAAATGCCCGTGGGCTTGCATGTTAAAGATAACAGTGTTTTTACAAATATAGAGATTGATATACATGAAAATGCTAGTGTTTATATGTTATCTGACGGGTATCAGGATCAGTTTGGCGGTAATAAAAATTCAGAAACAGGAAAAAAATTTAAAGCAACAAGGCTTAAAGACCTGCTGATGTTTGTAAATGAAAAATCAATGGAAGAACAATTTTCGATACTCTCAGATGAGTTTGATAAGTGGAAAGGAAAACTCTCACAGGTAGATGATGTGTTGGTTATTGGGTTTAAGGTTTAAGGTTGTTGAGCGTTAGATTTACCACTAAGGCACTAAGGGCACTAAGTTCACTAAGGGTGAGAAGTGGTTGCAGGTTGAGCGTTGAATGTTATATTTTACCACTAAGACACTAAGGGCACTAAGATTCACTAAGATTGAAAAGTTGTTGCAGGTTGAGCGTTGAATGTTGAATGTTATATTTTACCACTAAGACACTAAGGGCACAAAAATTCACTAAGATTGAAAAGTTGTTGCAGGTTGAGCGTTGAATGTTGAATGTTATATTTTACCACTAAGACACTAAGGGCACTAAGATTCACTAAGATTGAAAAGTTGTTGGATGTTGAATATTGAGTGTTGATTGTTGAATTTGAAAAAAACAAATTGCTATGCGTTTTATTTTTTTATTTTTTATTTTTCTTTTTTCAGCAAAGCTGCTCTGCGCACAGGAAGTAAATAAATACTGGATTTTTTTTTCTGACAAAAAAAGTTCAACGTTTGACCCATTCAGCTATTTTGATTCAAAAGCAATAGAGCGGCGCGTTGTAAATAATATCCCTCTTTATGATTCCACAGATTTCCCGATAAGTGAAAAATATTTTCAAATTATTTCTGCGAATTCTGATTCAATTTTAGTTGTTAGCAGATGGTTTAACGCAGTTGCAGTTTTAGCAAATTCTAATCAAATTGATTCTATTGAAAATTTTTCTTTTGTAAAGCAGATAACAAAAATCAGAGACAAAGGCTTTGTATCATCTTACGGTATATCTGATAATGAAAAGAAAGAACCTGTTTCTGATTTGCAGATAAAGCAGCTCGCAGTGATGGGCAGTAAAGAATTTGAGAAAAGTAATCTGACCGGAAAAAATGTTCGCATTGCAATTTTTGATGCAGGATTTCCAGGAGTAGATAAAATGGAAGCTTTTGAGCATATCAGAGATAATAATAGGATAATAAAAACCTATGATTTTGTTAAAAAGAAGGAGAATGTATATAAGTATAATTCGCATGGAACAATGGTCTTGTCTTGTATTGCCGGTGTTTTAAAAGAGAAAAAAACAGGTCTTGCAATTGATGCTGAGTTTTTACTTGCGCGTACAGAGCAGGCAACAGAACCCTTTTCAGAAGAAGAAAACTGGCTTGCAGCAGTAGAATGGGCAGATAAGAACGGTGCACAAATTATAAATAGTTCGCTGGGTTATACTGAAGACCGTTATTTTAATGAGGATATGAATGGACAAACCAGTTTGGTGTCGAGAGCTGCAACAATAGCTGCCCGAAAGGGAATTCTTGTAGTCAATGCAATGGGAAATGATGGGTCGGATTCATGGAAAATTTTAGGAGCGCCTGCAGATGCAGACAGTATCCTTTCTGTTGGGGGCATTGATCCTGCAACAGGTTTACATATTAATTTTTCTTCTTATGGTCCGACAAAAGACAAGCGCTTAAAGCCCAATGTTTCTGCATTCGGGGATGTAATAGTTGTAGATAATCAGGGACAGAGAAACGCACAGGGAACATCTTTCGCGAGTCCGCTGGTAGCCGGGTTTGCAGCATGTGCTTTTCAGTCTAATCCCAGTATGAAAGCAATGGATTTATTAAAAGAAATTGAAAAATCCGGACATTTATATCCTTATTTTGATTATGCGCATGGGTACGGAATACCGCAAGCCAGCTACTTTACAGATAAAACAGAAAAAGCGCAAGCACCTACTTTTCAATTTGTAAATACAGGAAATACTGTTTCTGTAATTTGCAAAGAGACAATAGAAACTGCATTCAATATGTATAATTATTTATATTATCATATTCAGGATAAAAATGGGTTTATTGAGAAATATGCAGTTATTGAAGTTTATCAGGCAGAGGCTTTGGCAATTCCTTTTTCTGTGCTTGAAAATAACAAAACATTGCGTGTCCATTTTAAGGGTTACACGGGCAAATTCACTTTAAACAAATAAGGTTTTTGTTTTCATCACTTCAAGTCCTATTCCACATTCGAGGCATCTTTTTTTATTGCAATATTCATTTCTCAATTGTATAAGCGCTTGCGATTGCATTGCATAGGAAACAATGATTCCCATACTTTGCCAATTTCGAATTATCGAATTGTTTTCTGCATGGATTTCCTCTAACAGAGAGATTGCGCGTTCTTTCAGGTCTTCCCGGTTTTTGAATTTTCCGTATTCAAAAAGAAAAGGTACTAATGTATTAATTGCAAGTGTTGAGATAAAATCCGTTCCGATTTTTTTATCCGAGGACGGTGTTGTTTTATCAAATAAATAATGAGTTTTCCAGTAATCAGAAATAGAAATTTCAAAGAATTTTTTAAATTCAGAAAGACTTTGTGTCTTAATAAAATCAGAAAAAAAATTTTGATGTTTTGAAATAATCTGAGCAAATTGAGCAAGTCGTAACGTAGGAAAACCGGCAGGCCTCATTCGCATGAATTTCCACAGATGCAGGGCTATCGGGCGCAGAGAAAATTTATTTTGCAAGAAGATATATTCTTTTTGAAGAGCAATAAAATAGTGGTCATTGCATGTTTCATCAGTAAGAAAGCCAGCCTGTCCGAAAAGCAAAGCTTCAATTTGTAAAATATTATTTCTGTGTTTTAACAGATATTTCAGAGGTAGTGAGCGCGCGAGCATTTCAAAGGGCTGAGCATTGCTTGTCAGTCCGAGGTTTCTCATGAAATGAATGTAAAAAGCATCTTCCCATGAATTTTTTGTTTCAGCTAAAAACATGCGGATACGTTCTGTCTTTTTTTCCAGTCTTTCTATTACAACAGACTGCAACCATAAATTTATAAAAATGGGTTCTATTGAAGGAAGATATTTTGCGCAGGGAGCAGATTTGGTTTCACGCATTAATTCGTCAATGCACAAGAAAATAGAATCATCAATATCTAATTCTATAGTAGGGATTGGCTTCCCGTTTTTTCTAATAACAGGCTGATCGTTTTCCAGTACAACATGAAGTATAATCGTATCATAATTATCGTCTATGTTGTGAGAATGTAGATTCCAAGCAGATGAATTTACATGGATTTCAATATTTCCGACCCATAAAATGTTATTGATTTTTATTTTAGCATTGAAAAAGTCCGGACCTGCATCTGTATTTCTTACACCCGGCGATATGATTTCGATTGGCTCTCCATCAGTAGTCAGGAGCTTATTTTTGTTATACAATTCATGTTGCCATATATAGCAGACATAGCTTTCAGGAATGTTTTTCATAGAATTACCTTATTCATACCTGATGTAAAAAAAACTTTCCGGGGGGTGTTCCCGGAAAGCATTAATATTATTTTTTTGCCGAACTGTTGATGACTGCTTTTATGTATTCGATTTCCGCTTTCATCTTTTCATTGTCTTGTTGTAGTTTTATTATTTTTTCTGTTTGTTCATCTAATTTATCATTATTGTTTACCCAGCAAACATTCACATACACATTAATTTTCTTTGATGATTTTCCATCAAAATTTTCGAGTGCGCGACCAATGATCATTCCTGATTCAGTAGCTTTCATTGCTACACCTGCTTTTGAAGAAGTTGTAATAAAATCCCCGATTTTAATTGGTCCGTTTTCGAGACACACTTTTGTAGGAATAACGCCCATCATACCTACCAACACAGAGTTTTCGGGATCTCCTTCAGCACTTGCATTTCCAACAACTACAGGGTTTGTTGAAAAAACACCTGCAATCATTGTTGAATACGCACCTGGTTTTGTTTCTACAGCATAGTCTTTACTTGCTGCTATCAGCATAACATCTCCGGGTTCATAATGTATAGAAGAATCAGCTTTCGGGAAAAATTCTGCATAGTCAGCTCCGCCACCAACCCAACCGATATCTGCACGACCTTGTCCTCCATTTGTAAAACGGAATCTTCTTTCCCAGGATCCTGTTCCTTGCCATGAGTCGAAACTTGCAATATCTCCGGTTCCTTTATTCGTTACTAAAAGTACATTGTCATTAGACGAATTGCTGGTATTTTCTATTATCATTGCAATTCCTGAAGCTGCTGAATTTACAAAATATCCTGTAGAGCCTGCCGTACCCGTTGCAGATGATGTTACGGAAAGACGATGGCTACCAGGGCTGTTAGTCCCAAGACCAATATTATTTGTTGATAAATCTCCGTATATCAAAGGGGTAGTAGTAGCTGTATTTGCAATGTATAATTTATTAGAGCCTGACTCATTTTTTCCTGCTTCATAGCCTATAAAAATATTTCCCGATCCAGAGCTGTTGTATCCTGTCTGATAACCTAAGAAAACATTATTACTTCCACTTGTATTGAAAGCAGCAGCATATCTTCCAAGATAAATGTTATTTGAACCGCCTACATTATAATATCCTGCGCCACGACCTAAGAATACGTTAAATTCTCCAGTAGTATTAGACATACCGCTATGATAGCCAATAAATGTATTATGATTGGCAACTGTATTTTTTCCACCAGCCTGATTGCCAATAAATACATTGTAATAACCTGTCGTGTTTGAAAATCCGGTACTGTCTCCTAAAAACACATTGGCATTTCCCGTTGTGTTGCTTTTACCTGCCCAGTAACCCAAAAATGTATTGAATTGTCCGGATGTGTTTGCTCTTCCGGCTTCATATCCCAGAAAAATATTATAGCTGGCATTATTTACATAACCGGCTTCTTTTCCCATGAATATATTATATTCTCCGGTTGTATTCAGATAACCAGCATTGTTTCCTATAAATACATTACCTGATCCGGTTGTATTATATCTCCCTGCACGGTATCCCATAAAAGCATTGTTTGTACCAGAAGAGTTTCCAACGCCGCTATAATATCCGATAAAAACATTATAACTTGCATTGTTTGAATAGCCGGCATAGTTCCCAAGAAAAATATTATTACCACCTATTTCATTCAGGTAACCCGAACTATTTCCTAAAAAAACGTTATTAGCACCTGAGGTATTTGTAAAACCGGAATTTAAGCCCATAAAAACATTATTTGCTCCACTTGTATTGTTTTTTCCAGCCTGATATCCGATAAAGGAATTGCTATTAGCTGTATTCTTTAAGCCTGTATTATATCCGACGAATACGTTATAATCTCCCCCAGTGTTTGTTGAACCGCTTAAATTCCCAATAAAAACATTTTTATATCCGATAGTGTTTGAAGATCCAGCACTATCTCCTATGAAAATATTACTGTATCCAGAGGTATTTGAATACCCTGCCCTGTATCCAATAAATGTGTTTTTATATCCGGATGTATCGTTGAACCCTGCTTCAAATCCAAGGAAGTTATTGTACGAACCTGTATAATATGTAGTCCCTGATAATTTTTTTCCCGCATCTTTTCCTGAAATCAGGTTTCTTGTACTCATTTGAAAAAAATTGCTTGTTAATGATTTTGTGGAATTTTTACCACTAACTGCAAAGGCTCCTTTGTTTTCTGCTTTATTGGGATCATCATCGAAATAGAATCTTGTACTGTCTTTGTACACAATCATAACTGTATGACCAAACTTATCCTTAATCTCAAAAATAGGTTCAGTTGGAATTGCACCAGCATCTTGTTGTATCATAAACCTACCAGATGGATTTGTTGTGCCTACTCCTATTTTAGTACCTGTCTGATAGAGCAAAGAATTATTCAGCGTGGATCCAGAGGAGAATTTCGGGATATAGTTTGTTGTTCCCGATCCTGTAACCCCATTTGTGTTGTTAACAAAATTTACCCATGCTCCGTTTTCGTAGAATTCAAATTTAGTATAAACCGTATTATATCTTACCATTCCATTAACCGGAGATAAGGGTCTTTGAACCGTAGTTCCGATTGGCAGTGTAAGCGAAGCAGTTCCTGGTATAACCGGATTAGAAGCAAGACTAACGGTCCAGGTTCTGTCGGCTGCAAGCGTTTGCGCACCGGCAGAGAGGCTAATCTGGTTTGTAGTACCTGCAATAGTAAGAGTTCTGGTAGAAATAACTCCATCTGTAATCCCGTAACCAGCCAATGTTGTGGGTTTTCCAGTAACATCATTCCAAACCAATGCTCTGAAAGACGGCGTTCCTGCAATACCATTTGGCGCAGCAAATATGTAATTAGCAGTTTGAGATGATAGAGAAGCAGAGAGTGTTCCTGAAGAAGTAATGGGCGAACCCGTAACAGAGAAAATAGAAGGCAAAGAAAGCGCAACGCTTGTAACCGTACCAGTAGTAGGATTTGTCCATGAAGGAGTCGTTGTTGTTCCATTAGCGGTAAGTACTTGTCCTGAAGTACCAAATGCCAATTCACTAATTTGTCCGCTTGCATTAGAATAAAATAATCTGTTAGCAGTAGCCGAATGATCAGAAGTAGAAGTCATGGTGTGCAAACGGGTGTGTAAATCAGTGTGGGTATGATTTCCCTGCGCAATGGTTCCCGCGGCAGTTCCAAAATTAGCGCTGAACTGATTACTACTGAGCAATAAGCCAGTTCCCGCAGTATAACTGATAGGTGAATCCCATTTTACCCAAGTGTTAGGAGAAGTACCATGCACAGTTAATACCTGCCCGTCTATTCCGTGACTGCCATAGTAGTCTCTAATATGTCCATAGTATAAATCAAAATAATTTGCATTATTATATTCCAAACCAATAATATTTGCATTTGTTAAAGACTGAGAATTCATATTAATTCCATAACTTCCTGCATTATTACCATTGGCAAGAGTTTGCGCAAGCGTTTGTGTGTTGCTAAGGGAGAAATTGGGATACGTACCGCTTACAGAAAGCCCTGTTCCACCGGAAATACCAACAGTTTGATCGGGCGCAGTATTTGTAATGGTAGTACCAGTAATATCAATACCCGTACTGCCCGTGTAGGTCGTGTTGTTGTCAGTAGAAGAAATCGTAAAATTGGGATAAGTGCCAGACACCGAAGTTGCTCCATCGCCAGTAAGGGTAACGGTTTGGTCGGGAGCAGTATTGGTAATAGTAGTTCCTGTAACATTAATCCCTGTACTACCCGTGTAGGTGTTGTTGTTATCAGCAGCCGGTTCCCATCTGTTGTTAGCGGTGCTCCATTTAAGTATTTGACCATTAGCTGGCGCAGTAGAAACGACATCTCTACCTTGAATTTTCACAACAGTAAGAGCCGTAGCTCCTGTAGCATCGCCTGTGTGCGTGGCATTTGGAGCAGTATTTGCAATGGTAAAATTTGGATAAGTTCCAGTTGCAGAAATACCTGTACCGCTATTTAATACTACAGTTTGATCAGGCGCAGTATTGGTAATAGTTCCTGTTGCAATATTAATTCCAGCCCCGGCAGCGTAAGTTCCGGCAGGTCCAACCAGTGAAGTACCAGTCCCCCAAAGACCACCTGTTTTAGGTCCAAACATAGTGTTAGAAGCAGTATTGATATAGAAATCGCCGTTGACCCCTTCGGTAGTAGGATTTGTTGTACCGCTTAACACAGCATAACCATTTGTCCCATCAATACCATTTGTTCCGGCAGTTCCCTGCGGTCCGACGAGCGAAACCCCCGTTCCCCAAGCCCCGGCAGTTTTAGGACCAAAAATAGTGTTTGTAGCCGTGTTAATATAAAAGTCTCCGTTTACGCCTTGCGTAGTAGGATTAACCGTACCGGAAAGAATGGTTTTACCATCCGCGCCGTTTAACCCAGCTTCGCCCTGTGGTCCCTGCGGAGCCTGAAATTCAATCCAGTTGGCAGCATCCAGATAGGGTTGCGTTGTAGAAACAAAAGATCCCGCGTTTTGAGAAATCCACATAGAGTTAACCAATGCGTTATCAGTGGAGCGGTCGAACACATAATCACTGGGGTCGTAGGTCGTTCCGGAAAACCAGTTTCCTCTGTTTGTAAGCCCTGTTCCGGCAGGCCCCTGTGGCCCCTGAATACCTTGCAATCCTACTAAAGAAGTTCCCGTTCCCCATGCGCCTGCATTTTTAGGTCCAAAGATAGAGTTTGAAGTAGTATTGATGTAAAAGTCACCGTCTACACCCTGAGTAGTTGGGTTTCCAGCTCCATTTAATACAGAATACCCATTCGTTCCATTTGTACCATTTGTACCTGCAGTCCCCTGTGGTCCTACAAGAGCAATTCCAATTCCCCATGCGCCGGAAGTTTTAGGTCCAAAAATGTTATTTGTTGCGGTATTTATATAAAAGTCTCCATTTACACCTTGCGTAGTAGGATTTACAGTTCCAGAAAGGACAGTTTTACCATCAACCCCATTTGTACCATTTGTGCCATCTTGCGTAATAATTTGCCAAGTAGAGCCATTATAGATATATGATTTTTTATCAGCAGTGTTGTAGTACGCCATATTCAGAGCCGGAATAGCGGGTGCAGAAGCCAAAGACCCCTGCCATGAAATAGAAATACCGTTTGCGCCTGCAGCACCGTCTGTACCATCTTGCGCGAGGGTTTGCCATATTGTACCATCCCAGATATAGGATTTGTTATCAGAAGAATTATAATACGCTTGATTAAGAGTAGGGCTGAGAGGCGCAGAAGCAAAATCTCCGAGCCAAGCAATAGAAATACCATCCGCTCCATCAGCACCTGCATCTCCTGGAATTCCTTGTATTCCCTGCACGCCAGTAGCACCGTCTTGAGCAAGAATGTTCCATGAAGATCCGTTCCATAAGTATGCTTTTTTATCAGCAGAATTGTAATATGCATTATTCAGAGCAGGAGAACCCGGTGCAGCTCCAAGAGTGCCGAGCCAAATAACAGAAATTCCGTTAGTACCTGCAGCTCCGGTAGCTCCAGTCGCTCCGTCTTGTGTCATGATGCTCCATGCTGTACCGTTGTAAATGTACGCTTTTTTATCTGTAGAATTGTAGTATGCCATATTCAGCGTGGGACTTGCTGGAGCAGAAGAAAGGGTTCCTTGCCAAGCAATAGAAATCCCATCAGTTCCGGCAATTCCTTGCTCTCCCTGAATACCTTGTGCCCCGACAGCACCGTCTTGAGTAATAACTGCCCATGCGCTACCATTCCATATATACGATTTTTTGTCTGTGGAATTGTAATATGCTTCGTTTAGATCAGGATTAGAAGGCGCAGTAACAAAAGCCCCGAGCCATGTTATAGAAATACCATTTGCTCCAACGAGTCCCTGAATCCCCTGAATACC
>MEOG01000050.1 GCA_001769125.1 Bacteroidetes bacterium GWF2_35_48
ATTGAAATAAAATCCGGCAAGAATACGGTTATGGTAAATCATGACAATTTCAGCAACGGAGTTTACTATTATCAGGTAATAGCTGGAAATCGCTTAATTAAAACAGAAAGGCTTGTGATAGCAAAATAAAACAAATAGGGAGGGCTGTCCTTCGTCAAAACTCTGTGAACGCAGCCCTTCTTTTTTGTTATTCTAAATCAAGTATGAAATTAAACATACCTTTGATATTTTGCGTTATAAAAATACAACCATTCTGTACTTACAAAATTAAATTGATGAATACCCAAATTAAACCTCACAAGCCATACGCAGCGAACAGCACAAGTTCAGGCACATTTTGTTTTTTTAATTTAATTGATTTCTAATGTTTAAAAAACAAAAGAGCCTTCACTTTTTGCCTATACCTTTGCCAATAATGTATTTTATTTAATTATTTCCCCTCTCAAAAAAAACGAAACGCCATTTCACAAATCAACCCTATGTAAAACATTGTCAAAATGAATATATTATTTGAGTTTAAATAACTGATTATGACGAATAACCCAGTTGCTAACACGTAATCATTAGTTTATACATATTCTGTTCTAAAAAAACGTCAGGTATGATTGAATGTGAAAATAAAGGTTTGACTTATTATAAATTCTCAATTTTAGAATCGTTTGACAACATTACACATTTTGTTTCTACGCGTAAAAATGGCTATAGTAAAGGTTATTTTGAATCTTTAAATCTCGGATTAAAAGTTGGAGATGATCCGGAAATTGTAATTAAAAACAGAATGAAACTTGCTGATGCGGTGGGTTTAAATGCGCTTGATTTTGTTGTTCCCTCTCAATCTCATACAACAAATGTGCAGATAGTGGGTTGCAATCACAAAGGAGCTGGTGTTTTATATAAGGATACAGCCCTTTCTGAAACAGATGCGATGATAACCGATGAACCCAATATTTGTCTTTTGGTTTTTGGCGCAGATTGTGTTCCTGTTTTGTTTTACGATGCGGACAAAAAAGTAATTGGAGTTGCGCATGCCGGATGGAAAGGAACCGTGAATAAAATTGTATCAAAAGTATTGCAGCGAATGCAGGAAAAATTCGGATCCTGCCACGAAAATATATTTGCGGCAATTGGTCCTGCGATAGGCTCATGTTGCTATACAATCGGAGAAGATGTCGCTATTCAGTTTGAAAATACTTTTACTTCTTGTGATTCTATCATTTGCAGAGATGAGACGAAAGGAACTATTAAATTGAATTTATGGGAAGCAAATAAAATACTTTTAATGAACGAAGGAATTCCAGAAAAAAACATTGAAATAGCAGAAATATGTACAAGTTGCAGGCATGACTTATTTTTTTCTCATCGTTTTGATAAAGGTAAAACCGGAAGATTTGGTGCAGGTATCATGATGAAGCAATAAAAAAACCAGTGCTTGATTTAAACACCGGTTTTTAGTAAACTCTAAAGGACTGACAGCAATAAAATATTTTTTTGAAGCCAGTTCTTTAAGTTTGTGTTTAGTTCAGAATGTTCGAGTTCAAGGTGATACATTGAGCTTGCCGAAATGCTTGCGAAATAATAAAAATCACGAGTTTACTGATGTAAATGAATGATTTTTGTTATGAGCATAACACAGAAACTTGCCTGCAAGCAAGCAGGTCGGACATTATGGACAAACACATTTATTTTACTTCTTCGAAATCAACGTCAGTTACCTCCTGATCGCCTTTCTTATTGGTGTTTTCACCTGCTTTAGGATCTGGCTGCTGGGAATCCTGTTGCTGCTGCTGTTGCTGCTGACCTGCATTATACATATCTTGAGAAGCTTTATGGAAGACATCATTCAATTCTTTCATTGCAGGGTCAATTAAATCAACATCCTGGGTTTTATGTGCTTCTTTTAATTTGTTTAATGCACTTTCAATTTCAACTTTTTTATCAGCAGGCAATTTATCGCCAAATTCTTTAAGTTGTTTTTCTGTCTGGAAAATAAGGCTGTCAGCTGCATTTATCTTATCAATTTTTTCTTTCGCTTTTTTATCTGCTTCTGCATTAGCTTCTGCTTCTGCTTTCATCCTTCTGATTTCATCATCTGTAAGTCCTGAGGATGCTTCAATACGAATGCTTTGTTCTTTGCCAGTAGCCTTATCTTTAGCCATTACTTTTAAAATTCCGTTGGCATCAATATCAAAAGAAACTTCTACCTGAGGAATGCCTCTTGGCGCTGGGGGAAGTCCATCAAGATGAAATCTTCCAATGGTTTTGTTCTGACTTGCCATCGGGCGCTCTCCCTGTAACACATGAATCTCAACACTGGGCTGATTGTCTGATGCAGTAGTAAATGTTTCTGTTTTTTTCGTAGGTATGGTAGTGTTCGACTCTATTAATTTCGTCATAACTCCACCTAAAGTTTCAATACCTAATGACAAAGGAGTAACATCAAGAAGCAAAACATCTTTTACTTCACCCGTCAAAACGCCCCCTTGAATAGCTGCTCCAATAGCGACAACTTCGTCGGCATTAACGCCTTTTGAAGGAGTTTTTCCAAAGAATTTTTCTACGATTTGCTGAATTGCAGGAATACGTGTTGAACCTCCCACCAATATTACATCATCAATATCACTTGAACTTAATTTAGCATCTTTAAGAGCGAGTCTGCATGGTTCAATCGTTTTCTGAATTAAATCATCACAAATTTGCTCGAACTGCGCACGGGTAAGTGTTCTAACAAGATGCTTGGGAATACCATCTACAGGCATGATGTAAGGAAGATTGATTTCTGTTTGCGCTGAGCTTGACAATTCAATTTTTGCTTTTTCAGCAGCTTCTTTTAAACGCTGAAGCGCCATTGGGTCTTTGCGAAGATCAATATTTTCATCTTTCAAAAAAGCTTCTGCAAGCCAGTCAATAATTTTCTGATCAAAATCATCACCGCCAAGATGGGTATCGCCATTTGTAGATTTTACTTCAAATACTCCTTCTCCAAGCTCAAGAATTGAAATATCAAAAGTTCCGCCACCAAGGTCAAAAACAGCAACTTTTATATCTTTGTTTTTTTTATCAAGACCGTAAGCAAGTGCTGCTGCAGTAGGCTCGTTGATAATACGGCGTACATTCAAACCTGCAATTTCTCCGGCTTCTTTTGTTGCCTGCCTTTGTGAGTCATCAAAATAGGCGGGAACAGTAATAACCGCATCTGTAACTTCTGTGCCAAGATAATCTTCAGCTGTTTTTTTCATTTTCTGAAGAACCATTGCAGAAATTTCCTGAGGAGAATACAATCTTTCAGAAATCTTTACACGGGGAGTGCCATTGTTACCTTTTACTACATCGTAAGGAACGCGTTTCACGTCCTGCAATACTTTATCATAGGTTTCACCCATAAACCGTTTAATCGAATAAACAGTATTTTTTGCATTCGTTATAGCCTGACGTTTTGCCGGGTCGCCAACTTTTATTTCTCCGTTAGAAATAAAACCAATAACAGACGGAGTTGTGCGCTTTCCTTCGCTGTTAGGAATTACAACAGGTTCATTTCCTTCCATTACTGCGACACAAGAATTTGTTGTGCCCAAGTCAATTCCTATTATTTTGCCCATAATATATTTAATTTAAAATTATTAACATTTTTGCCATGCTTCCTTGTCAATCATTATGCCAATGAAAAAGTTCAGCAAATACAGAATTGAGTTAAATTACTGTATGTCTGATTTTTATGATTTATAAGACATTCTAATTTCATATCAGATTATTATTTATCAGGAAATTCTGTCAAGAAAATGAAATTGTAAAGGAGGAAATGTCATTATCTATATGACAAAAAGACATCAATTTGTTTGCGGGAACGGAAAATATATGGATTGTAGATTAAGAAGTAGGAGTAGAAGTAGGAGTAGAAGTAGGAGGAAAAGCAATCCTGTGAGGTATTGCGGGCTGGCTTGTGCGGAGGCTATCCTCACAGGTTTGTTGCGATGGGTATCCTCACAGGTTTGCGGGAATGGGAGATAATCAAATAAAGCTTAAAGAACAACCCAAGTCAAAGCTAAATCACGGATGCAGCGACCAGTATTCTGCGGTTTTAGAATAACTGAAAAAACCAAGATGTTTTGTAAAAACCCCTGTAGAAAGAGAATCAATAGATTTTATTGTAAGTTGTTTTCCTTTGATAGATTTGCTGTATCTGCATGAAAAAATACCAATTCCGTTTTCAACATTTGTAAAGGTTGGTTTATCCTGAACCAATCCATCAGACGGCTTGCTTACTTCAATATAAGTATTCAGATCTTCTCCTCCAACTGTAAGAATAAAATCGAGTGTAGTTTTTTTTGCAACCCTTTTTACATTCGGATTCGCCTGAAGTTCGGAGGCAATAAAACGATAAAAGTTATCTGTACCAATTTCCTGTCTCATTGTTTCTCCACCCAAAACTGAAGTTGCGAGCATAGAGGGCAAAACCCATAATATGCTGTCTTCTTTAATTAATGCATTGGGAGAAGCGGGTTCTACTTCAAGATAATGAAAATTAATAGTCATTTCATAAATTTTTCCATTAACAGCCGATTTCCATTCAGTCCTGTAAGGTATTTCAGATGATTCAAAAGAAATTTGTTGGTATTCAGAATTTGTTGGCTTCATTATATAAAAATCATTTACCAGTCCGGTTTCGGCAGTTACATGTTTACCCGGCAAATAAACATGAAGCTTGTATTTAGCAGTAGGGTCAAGAACAGCCTTTGATTTATACAAAATATTTTTTTGTGTCGAAAAAGTACCGGGAAGTTTAGGTATTTCTGTTGTTGTATCGAAATAAAATTTATTATTTGTCTGTACATTATTTTTATATTCCTGTAAATAAACCTCTGCTTGCGCATAATTAACAGAATCTGCTTCTGCAGCCATTACATAAGCACTCTGATCACCCAGAAATACTTTGCAGATTTTTAAATAATGGGCAGAATCAGACTGATTGAGTATGCCGTAAATCTGTGTAATATCTTTCCATTCAGCATTAAGCTCGAAATCTGATTTGCAGGAAAAAAATGCCGTCAGAAAAATTAATCCTATAAAAATGATTATTTTATTCATATTTTTAAAGCTTTCAATTATTTTTTGCCACTTTTGTGGCGTTAAAGAGAGCAAATTTAGAAACAAAAATGGTTTTAAAAAAATAAACAATATATATAATGTCAACACAAAATAAAATATCTCGTATTACCACGCGTGTTCTGCTTGAAATGAAACAACGCGGAACAAAAATTGCCATGCTCACAGCCTATGATTATTCGTTGGCAAAAATTGTTGACCAGGCCGGCATAGATATCATTCTTGTTGGTGATTCTGCTGCAACCGTTATGGCAGGATATGAAACCACGCTTCCGATAAATCTGAATGAGATGATATATCATGCCAGCTCTGTTGTTCGCGCTGTAAAAAGATCTTTGGTTGTTGTTGATTTACCTTTTGGTTCTTATCAGGGAAATTCAAAAGAAGCTCTGGCATCTGCTGTCAGAATAATGAAAGAAACAGGTGCACATGCAATAAAAATGGAAGGTGGCAAAGAAATATCTGAATCTATTTCCCGGATTTTAACAGCCGGAATCCCTGTAATGGGGCATCTTGGATTAACACCTCAATCTATTTTTAAATTCGGCACCTATGTTGTCAGAGCCCGCGAAAAAGAAGAAGCCGATAAGCTCATTGAAGACGCTAAAATATTACAGGATTTGGGCTGTTTCGCTATTGTCGTGGAAAAAATTCCTTCGACATTGGGAAGACAGGTTTCAGGAGAACTTAAAATCCCTGTTATTGGAATCGGTGCCGGCGATGGTGTAGACGGACAGGTTTTGGTAACACATGATATGATGGGCATTACACAGGATTTTTCTCCACGTTTTTTAAGAAGATATCTTCATTTGTCTGAAGAAATGGATCATGCGGTAAAAGCCTATATTGCAGATGTGAAATCCGGTGATTTTCCGAATGCAAAAGAACAGTATTGATTTATCCCTGTTTATTTTTCAAAGAACGTATGATTTCCCTTTTTCCGGGAGGACCGGGCAGTTTTTCAATTAGAAATCCTGCGCTTTTTAATGCTCGTTTTACGTTTCCCTTGCAGGAATACGTTGTAAGAATACCTCCTGTTTTTAAGCTTTTATAAAGTTTTTCAAAAATTTCTACTGACCATAATTCCGGTTGCACGTCCGGTCCGAATGCATCAAAATAAATAAGATCAAATTCATTTACAGGAGGCGTATATTCTCGAAGATCGCGATGTATTTTTGTCAGATAAAAATTCTCACTGATTTTAATTTGCTTTTCCCATGCTGATTCATGCAGCATTCTGAAATAATTTTCACTACCTTCCTGTTTTAGAAAAGAAACATAATTTAACTGTGAATAAATTTCAGGAAACAAAGGATGGGCTTCAATTCCGTAATATGAAACAATACTATTTTTTGTGCTGCATTCCTGAAGTGTGAGTAACGCGTTTAAGCCTGTACCAAATCCAATTTCAAGAATTTTGATTTCTTTTTGATTTCTGGTTAGGGCATTAAATCCTGCGTCAATAAATATATGCCGCGACTCCTGAATAGACCCATGAATAGAATGGTAATGTTCATTCAGTTCCGGGACATAAAGCGTGTGAGAACCATCGGATGTTATTTTTAATTCTAATGACATTATTAAAATTATTCTGTTTAATTACTCTTGCACAAAATTAGAAAATTTGGCTGGAACTTCTTTCTCGCCTTCTGCAAATAATATTTTAATTTCAGATAAAATTTTATTGTATATCTTTAAGACGTAATAAATTTAGAAACCCCTATTATATTTAGACTATATGAATTTCCGATATATTTGAAATTCATATTACCACAAGCGCACTCGCAATCTTCCCCGCATAGCATTACCCAGCGACGAATGCGAACAAGTGGGGGTACAACAGCAAGGCACTCGACTAAGTCGAGCGCAAACTTGGGCAAACTTGGGGTTCGTGGTAAAAAAGAGACTCGTATGTGCCAGCTCAATATTTGTATTTCTGCCAATTATAAATTACGTTTGTATTAAATTTATAAAATAGAAATCATGAAAACTTTAGTATCTTCTTTTATCTTTTTTCTTGCGCCTCTTTTATTATTCAGTCAGGCAGCAGGAAATTACATTATCAACCAGTCGAACGCATCGGTAAACTACAAAGAAAAAAAAGTTTTTGATAATGTAAATTATGATGGGGATTTTGGCGGTCAATCTCAATCTTATTACAGTTACAAAAATTACGCACAACCGGAAAAAGATACGGTAATCGTGCTTGAAACAAATGTTCTTATGAATGTTAAAGCAGATGCATATATTGCTATTTTTGGCATATCTCAGGTTTCTGAAAAAATTGAAAACTGCCATGAAATGATTAATAATCGTATTAGCGGTTTTTTAAACAGTTTGCAAACTATTGGGATTAACACGGAAGAAACCTATATAGATTTTATTTCTCAGGTTCCTGTATTTGAAATGGAAGTTGAAAAAAAATTGTTCAGTAAAACCTATAATGAAATCCCCAAAGGCTTTGAAGTGAAAAAGAATATTCATATAAAATATAAGGATGCTAAACTCGCCGAAAAACTTTTAGTTGAAGCCGCAAAAAATGAGATTTATGATATTGTGAAAGTAGATTATATTGTAAATAATAACGAGGTAGTATATGATTCCCTGCGTAGCTGCGCGATAAAACTAATGAACAAAAAAGTGAAAGAATATAAAAAGCTAGGACTTAAATTCGAACCAACATATAATTCAGTTGTAGAAAATATTTCAACAACTTTTCCACTGGAGCGTTATTCAAGATATGCTGCATTTACAGATCCAAGCATGAATGTTTTTTCAAAAAGCGGTAAATATGGAAACTCGAATCGTGGAATATCTTTGTTTTACAACAAGCTGCCGTATAACGAATTTGATTTAGTAATAAACCCTGTTGTTGTAGACCCGGTTGTGCAATTTGCATTTAAACTGAAACAGAAATTTGTATTGAAAAAACAATAACATTTAAAATACGACTATGAGTAAATCGCATGAATATTTTATGAGCGAGGCAATACGTTTGTCAAAAGAAAGTGTTGAAAAAGGAGGGGGACCGTTTGGTGCCGTAATTGTTAAAGATGGAGAAATTGTAGCAATGTCCTCGAACAGCGTAACAACAGATAACGATCCTACTGCTCATGCTGAAGTAAATGCATTGCGGGCAGCATCAAAAAAACTGGGAACATTCGATTTGAATGGCTGTATTGTTTATTCTTCCTGTGAGCCCTGTCCAATGTGTCTGGGCGCAATTTACTGGGCAAAAATTGACACACTTTTTTTTGCAAATAATAAAACCGATGCAAAAAATATTGGCTTTGACGACTCTTTTATTTATGAAGAAATAGAAAAATCCTACGAGCAACGAAAAATGAAAATCGTGCAATTTATGAGGGATCAGGCGTTAGAAGCTTTCAGAATGTGGGATTCTAAAGAGGATAAAATAGAATATTGACTTGTAAAAACGTTAAACATATAAAGATGTTGCAAGTTACAAGTTGCAGGTTGAGCGTAGTCGAAACCTGCAACCTGCAACAAAAAGATAACAAAATATAATTTTTCAGGCTAATTCATTTTATCCCAACTCGCTTATTCTTTCAAGTTTTTTGATGTCATAAATCTTTATTTTCCGACCATCAAGAGCAATAACTTTTTCACTTGCAAAAGCAGAAAGGGTGCGTATTGCATTTGAGGTGGTCATATTTGAAAGGCTTGCAATATCTTCTCTGGATAGATAAATTTTTAATGTGATATTGTCTTCTTCCATTCCATAAGTATCTTTGAGGAACAACAATGATTCTGCCAATCTTCCGCGAATATGTTTTTGAGTGAGGGAAACAGTTCTGTTATTTGAAAACCCAAGCTCACTTGCCATAAGTTTCATAATATGCAGCGTGATACTGCTATTTTCTTTGAGAATTTTAAAAAGCGTATTTTTTTCAATAACACATACCGAGCTGTCTTCAATACACACAGCAGAAGCTGCATAATTTTCATCTGCAAAAAGTGCTCTGTAGCCAATAAAACCATGAGGTTTCGCCATGCGAATTATTTGTTCTCTACCTCCTACTCCTTCTTTAAAGATTTTAACCTTCCCCTCAAGTAGTGAGATTAAACCGGTGGGCTTATCCCCTTCTTTAAATATTAATTCTCCTTTTTTATACGTATGCGCGGAATGCGTTTCGCTTAAAATCTTTTTTTCTTCGTTTGAAAGGGATTTAAAAACGGAGTTCTTGTGATTGATGCAGTTTTCGATATTAACAGCTACTGGTGTCATTTCTATATAAATATGCTTAAAAACATACAAATGTATACAAAGCTTTCAGAATACAAAAAAAATAATGAAAATTTTTATCGAATTATCTTTTTTGACAAAGCGGGAAGCCCTTTTGATTTCATTGTTACAATATAAATTCCTTTTGCGAAGATACTTAAATCAGCCTCAAGCAGAGCCTTTTCAGAAGTAATGGATTGAATTTTTCTTCCGGCAATATCATAAACAGAAAAAATAGCCGGAATATATTTTGGATCATTAATTTCAAAAATGTATGTATCGGATGTTTTGTTGTAGATATTAAAAGGCTCAGATTTATCACAACTTGTTAAATTATCCGAATTAATTTGTGAGAATAGTAAGGACAAATCATAGCTCATCGGTTCATTCAAATAAGCCGGAATCGCATTTTTGTACACAGATAAATTTAATTTATTTAGTTCTGGAATAAACTGCATAAACTGAATATTGCCGGAACCTGAATTTGACCGTGTTTTCATTATTTCCCAATTTTCTTCTTCCCCTATTAGCTTTCCATCCTCAACACCTGTTACCACGGCATTGTATCTTGAGCAATAATTATGCGCATCGTTTCTTTTTATTGAATTGTTGGCTGCATATAAATTATCACCGGGTAAATTATCTGTGTATTCATTTCCCCTGAAAGTAAATCGTGGAAGATTGGGTGCCAATTCTGCTACTAAGGCTATCAGACTGTCTTCAATTGCTTCGGATGAGCCCAACGCTGTTACAATGTAGCCATCTGCGTAGCCATTCGGATTTTGAAGCAAAACATCTTTTATATCAAGAACATTTTGCTGATCATCATTATTGAAATCCTTTTTTTCAAGAGCCTTGCGTAAGCTGAACCAAATAGGTTCATAAGCTTTATTTAAAGTCCCTGAACCTGAAAAATCGGACAACATGTGCTGAAATGCAGAAAGACCCGAACTGTTTACACCTGACAAAGCAGATATCTGTCCTGCAAATCCAATGAGCAGCCATGGTTGTTCGTCTTCTTCACTTGGAATATGAATTACCATTGCCTGATTGTTTATAATGCTCGCGTTAGTAGACCAATCGAGGTGTCTTGCAATAACCGATTTTCCGTCAAGTGCTGTTCCGTTTGTAGCTTCGCCCCAACTCATAAGGCTTGAGCATCCATTATCGAGTTGAAGGTTTTGAAAATAACTCAGGTTTTGCAAATCTAAAAATGAATTGGCCACGAGTACATCAAGAGAATCAAAACCGGTAACATCAATACCGGCGAACGACATTCCATTGACAATTGCTTTTGCTTCTTCCATATAAGCAGGGTCAATTTTTAGATGCTGACTTTGCTGAATGATTGTTTTAGCCGTAGCTAAATAAGAACCAAATGCCGGCATGATATAGCCCGTATAGATGGATTTAATTTTTTCGCCCAAAAGGTAACCCGTTGCAAAACCTCTTTCACTGTGCGTTCCCCAGACTTTAACAACAGAAATGTTACCAGTGTCGGAAAGTAAAACTCCCTGAACATTTTGCGCAAATTGAAATTGAATACTGAAAAGTGTTACTGCTGCAAACACAATAATTTTTCTCATAACAGAATATTTTTTCTGTAAAATTAATATTTTGGGTATAAAATACTCACAAATGAATACGATTTTTCAAAATTATTTATATATTTTTGTAAAAAATGAACTAATAAAAACTATTATGAAAAATGGCTTTACTTACCTAAGTATGTTTTTAATTTTCTTTTTATCTGAAAGAACTTTAAAAGCGCAGGAAATCAGCTTTACTGCAGATCAACCATCAGGTTGCGCTCCGCTTGTTGTTGAGTTTTCAAATTCAAGTACCATAGACACGAATGGCGTTAGTTTTTACTGGTGTATTAACTGGGGTGAGTGGAAAAAAGCGTATGATACATCTTTTACCTTTGTTAATACAGGAAATAATTTTGTTGAATTGAGAGCCTTCAGCTCAATAGGAGAAATTGGTTATCACTCAATGTATATTAATGTTTCAGGAACTTCAGCTAATTTCTATGCGAATACAGGTTGGAATATTTGTCCCGGTCAGCAAGTTTATTTTTGGTCAAATGACCCGTATGAAAACATGCGGTGGGATTTCGGGACCGGTGATACCGCCAATTGGAACTGGTCTCCCTGTACATATAATAGTCCCGGAGATTATACGGTGCAATTGATTCAAACCACTCCCGAGTGTGGTACAGATACAGTAGAAAAAATTATTCATGTTTCCAGCGATGCTATTCCAACAGTAATAATTCAGTCCAATGGCGGTCAGACTTTTTGTTCCGGCGACAATATTCAGTTTTCAGATCAATATCCTGCATCTTCTTATTTATGGAATTTTGGCGATGGGTTCTATTCAGCACAGTCACAACCAATGCATCAATTTGCAGAGACCGGAAATTATCAGGTGGTTTTAATAGCAGAAAATTTGTGTGGCAACTCCAATACTGATACAATTCAGATTTCAATATCAGATCAGCAACCTGCCTGGGCTGGCTTTAACATTTCAAATTACCAACCATGTCCCGGACAATCAGTTCAGTTTTATTCATGGACACCTGGCTCTTTACTATGGGATTTTAATGATGGAGCTACTTCAACCGATATGTATCCTATACATACATTTGCAGACACAGGGAATTATTCAATCCAGTTGATTGTTACAAATGGTTGTGGAGGTTCAGACACAATGATTCAGAATATTCATGTTCAATATCAGATACATGATTATTATAATAATTATATTTATTTTGATAATTTTGAAAACTGGAGTGATGATCAACCTGTAGATACTCTGACCTTTTGCCCAGGAACTTCTGTAATGTTTAGGGATAATTCAAGTGCCGGCGAATCTTACTATTTATGGAATTTCGGAGATGGAACTACTTCAACAGAACAAAATCCTGTTCATGTTTTTAATACTCCCGGATTTTTAACAGTTAGCCTGATTTCATATACCAATTGTGGAGACAGCGACACTGCATTTAAATATATGAACGTAGATGCAGGTATACAGCCGGATTTATCACTTCAAAATTTTCCTGAAACAATTTGTCCGAATGAAAAAGTTTTTTTCTGGGCAGAAGAAAATAATCATGATAATAACAACAATAATGAAGTTATTACTTATTCAATCTGGTTTGGTGACGGAACAAGTATCCTGAATTTTACAGAGTCTCAGGGATCTGAACTGGGTACGCTTGCCGAGCATGTTTATGCTGTTCCGGGAATCTATAATTATACTTTTACAGCAACAAATTCCTGTGGAAATACTTTTACTAAAGAAGGAATTATTACTGTAAGTACAGATGGTAATCAAAGTCAGAATTTTTTTGTTAACAACAGTACAATGCCTGAAAGTCCTGACTATTGGGCAAATTTTGGAGTACCCCCTTCTGAACCTTATGCAGAATTTGTTATTCCAATTTCATTTGATCAATGGGAAAGCGGCTTGAACAACACTTATTTTATTGTTTTTTGGGAAGGAGCTGTAACTTTAGGTGAAAATATGCCTGAACCCATTGGCTTAATTACACAGCAGGGACTTGATGATGTTCACGCATTTGTTCCCGCGAGTATGGACACAGTTACTATTGCTGGAGCCTGGATTTGTAACGGAACTTTAGGAGAAGGAGACCCTGATGCGTTTGCGTTTCTCCAACCAATGCAAGTTGTTGCAGGAGTTGTTACTAATGTTCCTGCTCCCGGTCTTCAAATTGCAGGTTGGGATGGAGTCTGCGACCCTTCAGAGTTAAATAATCCGTACGCCGCATGTCCCGGAGATGAAGTTGAATTTGTTGCTGTCGGTGGTCTTCAATACGAATGGCATTTTGGAGATGGCGCGATAGCCTATGGTCAGATGGTTACCCACGCTTACAATGCAATAGGTTCTTACGATGCTTCTGTAATTATTTCACGTGGTTGTGGTACAAAAGATACCGTTCACACTCCTGTGGCAATTACAGATTCCAATATGCCTTATGCCGATTTCTCAACTAATAACTGGTCTTGTACAGGTGCTCCCGTAAATTTCTGGTTTCAAGATCATGGTGGAAGTAATACTGAATCGTGGAGCTTTGAATGGGATTTTGGGGATGGAACAAGTTCAACCGATGAATATCCGGTACATGTTTATGCTTCGCCGGGAGAATATTATGTCCAGCTAACCGTTTCAAATGGTTGCGGTACCGCTTCCAATTCAACTACTGTATGGATTTCCGGTCCCAATGTTACAGCGTATACTGGCAATGGCTGCGCCTCTGAAAATAATGGTTTTATTGAATTGAATGTTGAAGCATATCAACCGATTTCCTATCAATGGTCTAATAGCGCAACATCACAGAATCTGAATAACCTCGCCCCTGGCTCTTATTCCGTAACTGTAACAGATAATAATTTGTGTCAGGTAACGCAAACGTATGAAATACTCAATGTTCAGCCTTTGTCCATAGCATCTGAGATTGATCATATTTCCTGCAAAGATGCCACCGACGGAGAAATAAACTTAACAATCTCCGGAGGTTCTGCGCCTTATTTTATTTCATGGAATAACGGAGCATCGGGAGAATCTCTGACTTCACTGGAACCCGGTACTTATGATGTATTAGTTCTTGATGCAAGTGCATGTAATACGTCAGAATCTTTTTCAATTTCAGAACCGGATGCTTTGTCTGTTTTAACAACAGTTACAGATGCTTCATGCAACAATGCATCGGATGGCACTGTAAATCTAACAGTAACAGGAGGGACGCAATCATATTCATTTAACTGGTCGAATGGATCAGATGCTGAAGATGCCGTAAGCTTGCAAGCCGGAGATTACACATGTATTGTTACAGATTATAATAATTGTTTTGTAATGCTAATTGAGACAGTTGCTCAACCTGATGCAATTGTGGTATCAACATTTTCAGTTCAGGATGCAAGCTGCGGTAATGCAGATGGATCTGCAGAAGTAACTGCCACGGGTGGAGCAGGAGGTTTCTCTTATTTGTGGAACGATGCAGCTTCTCAAACAACTGCGGCTGCGGTAAATCTTCTTGCAGGTATTTATACGGTTACTGTAACAGACCAATCAGACTGTTTTGCTACACATTCTATTACTATTGATAATATTAATGCGCCTGTAATAGATCAGATAAATTCATCGGATGTTTTATGCCATGGAGAAGCTTCAGGTTCTGCTACAGTTGTGGCAAGCGGAGGCACAGGGACTCTTACTTATTCATGGTCGAATAATGTTACAGATGCTGCTAATCCAAATATTCCTGCTGGGTCTTACAGTATTCAGGTTACTGATGGTCTTGGTTGCAGCGTATATAGTTTTGTAACTATTACCGAACCAACGAATCTTATAGTTGTCATCAGTGCGCATCACGTATCCTGCAATGCAGGTTCTGACGGTTGGATCGCAGCAGATGCATCGGGAGGAGTAAACCCTTACGGATTCCAATGGACCGGAGGCTCGGTTAATGATACACTATTTGATCTTGCACTAGGGGAATATGCTGTTACAGTAACAGACCAGAATAATTGTACACATGTTGATACTGTAGAAATTACGGAATCTGATGAATTTATTGCATCTGTAGAAGTTGTTACTCCGATATTATGTTATGGGTATAATTCTGGTGTATTGCAGGCAGCAGCTTCTGGAGGAACAAGTCCTTATACTTATTATTGGGCAGGAGGAGAAACCACCCAGATGTTATCTGACTTAGATGGGGGCAACATGTTTGTTACAGTTTCAGATGCTAATAACTGTACAGCTCTAGCTAATTACAATCTTGTACAACCAACACTGATACAAGTTAATGTAATTAAGCAAGACATAAGCTGTTTTGGATTTCATAATGGACAAATTTCATTGACAGTAACGGGAGGTACAATAAATTATTCATACTCATGGAGCAATGATTCAATAACATCTTCTGTTAGTAATCTGAATGGAGGAACATACACTGTTACTGTTTCTGATGCTAATAATTGTTTCGTTGTTTCAACAGTTTCAATTACAGAGCCTCAAGTGTTGAATGTTTCTATGACTTCAACAAGTCCCTATTGTTATGGCGACTGTAATGGCTTCGCACTTGCGAACATACAGGGAGGAACACTTCCCTATTCTTTCGAATGGGATGATCAGAGTTATGGCGATTCCCGTTTCAATTTGTGCGCAGGTAGCTATACATTTACAGTTACAGATGCAAATTCATGTATAGATTCGGCAGAAGTAACAATTTCAGAACCGTCTTTATTTTCAATAGCACTTTCAACAACGGATATTACCTGCCATGGCTTTGACAATGGAATAGCTAGCGTTACTCCCACAGGAGGCAGTGCGCCTTATAGCATTATTTGGTCAGGCATTGCTACGACAGGAACAATAGACAGTTTGCCGGCTGGCGAATATATTGTTCAGGTTTTAGATGCGTTTGGTTGCGAAATTGTTGACACGGTTTCTGTTTCTGAACCGGATACTTTTGTTGTTGTATTTAATGTGCAAGATATTTCCTGTAATGGATATAATGATGGAAGCGTTTTTTATTCAGCAACAGGTGGGATTTTCCCTTATGAAATTTCAATTGATGGTCAAAACTGGATTCCCGGGGATTCCATATCATCACTTCAATCTGGCGAATACATTGTTATAGCAAGAGATTCAAACTACTGTTTTGTGACAGATACATTTACTTTAACGCAACCGGATCCTATTGTATCTTTGATACTGAAAGATGATGTTTTATGCTATGGCGATACTACTGGTGCGGTTTATATACAGGTTACCGGAGATTATCCTCCATATATTTATAACTGGTCGAACAACGGCACGAATGACACTTTGGAAAATCTGTCTTACGGTAATTATTATGTTACGATTACAGATATTAATAATTGCGAGCAGTTTGATTCTGTTGCAATTTTCCAGCCTACAGCTATGAATTCTACTGCTACAGGTTATGATGTTTTATGTTCAGGTGATACAAATGGGCTTGCATCTGTTATTGTAACAGGAGGAACTACTGGTTATCAATTTGCATGGTCAAATGGAGACACTATTTCAAATATTTTCAACCTTGATCCTGGGACATACTTTGTTACTATTACTGATGCAAATGGATGTATTCTTATTGATACTTCTTTTGTTGATGAACCATTACCCTTGACATTAAGCGCAAATGTAACAGACGCATCTGCTGCCACAACTACAGATGGCGCAATAGACCTGACTGTTACAGGGGGAGTTACTCCCTACGATTTCCTTTGGGATAATACTTTGACCACTGAAGATATTTCAGGCTTGCTCACAGGATTCTATGATGTGCTTGTTGTAGATGCAAACGGCTGTCAGGCTGTTGATACTATTTTTGTTGATTTTGCGAACAGTGTTTTATATGCAGGGAAAGATGATTTGATAAAAATATATCCGAATCCTGTTAAAAACCTGCTGTTTATAAAATATGCAACAGGAGCAACTATTGAAATTCTTGACATACTCGGAAACAGTCTGTATGTTATAGAAAATGCTTCAGAACAGAATGTATTTGATATGTCAAAAAAAGCATCCGGAAATTATTTTGTAAGGATTACCCGAAATGGAGTATCTCAAACAAGAAAAATCACGAAACAATAATAAAATTGCACAAAAAAAGCTGCCCGCGGGCAGCTTTTTTTGTTTTTTAGAACTAACTTTTTTCTCTCTGTTTACCAACAGCAGTATCTAAAGCTGCTTTCATTTTATTAACCGCATCGTTTAATGCTTTTTCTTTCGCGCTGTTTCTGCCTATAACTGTAATAGGTTGAAGTTTTTTTAACCTTGCTTCAAGCTTACACTGAATATCATCTTTGCCCGATTTATCTGCATTTTGATCTGAAAGATGCACTTCGATACGTGTAATATTGTCGGAAAACCGCGTAAGCGATTTATTTATTTTTTCAGTTGCATAAGCTTCAAGCTTTTCTGTACCCTGAATGTTTTTGTCGGTGTTAATCTGAATTTTCATACTCTTTTTATATTAAATTAATATTTTTTAAGTCTTTGTCTGATATGAATTTTATCGTAAAATTATTTGTTAATAAACAGTAATCTCATGTTTTTATTATTCAACATGATAAAGCTTTCTTATTTCAGCCTCAATTTTGATATCCCATAATCGGGCTAATATATCTTTCGCCATGTTTTCATAATAAGCCGATTTATGTTCATCACCTATAATTTTATTTATTTCGGCTAGCTTATACATTGAAGGTATATGCATTTGATTTATTTGAAGGCAAACCATAAATTGATTGATTGCTTCTTTGTAAAACCCATTTTTAACTAATTCATTTCCATTTTTAAAATGCGTTTCAATTTCTTTAATGTCCAAACTGAGTTTTAGCTGAATGATATCATGTGTCTGTGTTGTTATAAAAGAACAGGGCATTTCCCTGATAACTTTTCCCGTAACACTGCCCATAAAGAATCGGCTCAACCCGGAGCGTCCGTTGGTGCCCATAACCAATAAATTAATTCCAAGTTTTTTTATTGCAGATAATATTTTTTCATGAACAACTCCCGACTTAAAAACAATATTGTAATTCACTCCTTTTAAATCAAAATTTTTGAGAAAGCTGGTCATTTTACTTTTGGCAGCTTTGAGTCTTTTTGTATTCTCTTCTTCGATATGCGAACTGATTTTTTTTGAAAGACCTGTAATAGGTTCATAAACCGATAGAATATTTAATGTGGATTGAAAATTTCTGGTCAATAAAATCGCATTGTAAAGCGCACGTTTTGATGGTTCTGAAAAATCTACAGGACATAAAATATTTGAAAATGAAATTTTTTCATCGGGTTTAATAACCCACATCGGTACATCCGACATTCTGACTAATTGTTCAGCAATAATTCCTAGTTTATATTTGTCCCCTTTTTTATTTACATTTGCACCTCCTATCAGAATTAAATTTACATGCTCTTTATTTGCAATCTGAATAATACAATCAATGGGTTTTCCAAAAACTATAATCGGATTTTTAACTGTTATTTTTTCTACAGAAAGCGTTTTTTTAATTTTATTTAAAGAATCTGCAACCGTCTTTTTCACTAAGCTTTTAATATTATCCTTCAACTCTTCATCTGGAATTACACTAAGTAAAATAACTTCCGACCTGTATGCAGATGCCATTTTTATCGTAGCATTTATTTGTGCCTTAGAGTAAGAACTCACATCTATAGGAACTAAAATCTTTTCAAGTAGTTTCATGTTTTTTTTGTAAAAAAATTTTAAAATATTTCTTTTAGCAATTTAGCTTATTTTATCGAAATGAAAAACAAATTTAAGGTATTTATCATATTAATCCACGAATTTTCTTATGATTTTTATTAATACTTCTTTATTTTTATTACTCTTTGCTGGAACTAATATCTTTTGAAAATAATCATTTAACAAATTCATTTAACAAAAGCACCATTTCTTCAGATGGCTAATTCTTAATTCCTAATTCCTAATTCTCAAATAATTACAATTTATCTTTGCCATATTCAAAAATTAATATAATTTAGCACTCCCTTTCCCCAAAAAAGGATTAAAATATTTTTTATGAAAACGTTGTTCGCTCTGGTTGTGGTGTTGCTTTGTTTTCTTTCAGTCTTTTCACAGGAAAAATCCACTGTACTGAAAGGAAAAGCTACGTATTATCACCCGCGGTTTGAAGGCCGCCAGACTTCTAATGGAGAAAGGTTCAGGCATACTAAAATGACCTGCGCTAATAACAATCTTTCATTAAATACCGTTGTTAAAATTACAAATCCCAAAAACGATAAAAGCATCATAGTAAGAGTTAATGACCGTTTACCTAAAAGATCGAAAGTGCTTTTTGATTTGACTATGGAAGCTGCGCGCGAGTTAGAAATGCTTTACAAAGGAAAAATAAACGTATTTGCAGAAATTCTTGATACAGCATTGCTTCAGGATACACTACCAGAACTGATAGAAGAAGTACGTTTGTGTAATAACAAGGGACACTATTTTTTCAGAAAAGATGTTGAAAAAGAAATTCGAGAAGAAAGGCTTGCTTCAAAAAAGAGGGTAAAAGATACTTCAATTACGCTTACTGCTGAAAATAAGAAATACTACGGAGATATGCTTAAATCTTTAAAAACCGGAACTTATATTGAAGAGTATAAAGCTGCTCCTGTAAATAAAAACGAAACACATCTTGTTGCAATAAAAACTAAAACTTTTGAAGATGCACCCAAAATAACAGAAAATAAACCTCTTGTCAAAAATCAGGAAACTGCATTCAATAATGCTGAAAAAAATCAAATAGAAGAAAGTTATATAGATTCCGTTTTTGTACAACCGAAAGCAGAGGGTTATGGAATACAGGTTCTGTCTTTCAGGTCTGCTAAAAAAGCACAGGCTGAGGCAGGAAGACTCCTTGAAAAATATAATCTTCCTGTTACCATCCAACCCAAAGAGGTAAAAGGAAAAATGCACTACAGAGTAATACTCGGACAGTATGGAAATATTGCCGAAATAAAATCAGCAATAAAAACGCTCAGTAAAGAATTTGACGATTGCTATGCAATGAAATTATCAGAATAAAAATTAAAACCTCACAATAAGTGAAAATAAAGCCGACACTAACCTGCCTGCTGCAGGCAGGTTTCACAAATTTTAAGGTGAAAAAAATAATCCTTCGTACCAGTTAGTATATTGAGAAGAGACTTGCCAAATTATTGGTCTCTGTATGGAACGCATATAATTAGTGAGAAATGGCATAATGAGAAAGTTTATAATACGAGTTAAAAAACAATGATATTGAATATTCAAGGGAGCAATAATAAAAATAAAATATATGAAAATTATTTCATCCCGTTTTACAATACCGATTATTAAATTAGTTCTATATGATTTTGTGTGGGTAAATTAACATTGCATATAATTTTGCGATTGTATAGTAAATATATTACGGTGCGCTGCACCTTAACGTCTCATGGTTATTTATATTTTACAAATATTAAGCGGCTCTGCCGCTTAATCAAAAATAGCAGCAGAGCTGCGATAACATTATTAGTAATATTATATTGTGTTGTATTATAAAGGTGCAGAGCACCGAAATCTTTTTATAAATTTTCACTCACAGAATTTCATATAGAATCATAAAATTAGAGTAATTCGTGTCAAAAAAGAAAATTATTTTATCACATTTTTACAATACCAATTATAAAATTAGAGTAATTCGTGTCAAAAAATATATATGTAATATCTACTTAATACCTTAAAATTATGTTTGATTCAAAAACTTATACTAACAGAAGGAACATTCTGAAAAATAAATTCGAAGACGGTTTAATTTTAATTATGGGGAATACAGATGTTCCAATGAATTATCCTTCAAATACGTATCGCTTCAGGCAAGACAGTAATTTTTTGTATTATTTCGGACTAGATATGCCGAATCTTGCAGGTATTATTGATGTTGAAGAGGGTCGTGATTATATTTACGGAAATGATGTGGATATGGACGACATTATCTGGATGGGTCCGCAACCTTTAATGAAAGAACTGGGAGTAAAATCTGGAATAAAATATACGGCTCCCTTTAACAATCTGGCTGAGGTTTTAACAACTGCAATAAAAGAAAAAAGAAGAATTCATTTTCTTCCTCCATATAGAGCTGAGATAAAGATTTTATTAGAAGATCTTTTAGGGATAAAAGTTTCACAATTAAAAAATTATGCTTCTGAAGAATTGATAAAAGCAGTAGTAGAACAGCGTTCTATAAAAGAAAAGCAGGAAATTGCAGAAATTGAGAAATACAGTGAAATAGCTTATACTATGTTTACTGAAGCCATGAAAATGGCGAAACCGGGTGAAATAGAATTCAATATTGCCGGTACCATGGAAGGCATTGCGTTACAAAATGATTGTTATATCTCTTTCCCTGTTATTCTTTCAAAACATGGAGAAACCCTGCATAATCATTCTCATGAAAACACTTTGCAGAAAGGTGATTTATTACTGATTGATGCAGGTGTTGATTCACCCATGCATTATGCAACCGACCACACGCGTACCATTCCGGTTGGAGGAAAATTTTCTGCTCAGCAAAGAGAAATCTACCAGATTGTGTTGAATTCTCAAATGGCAGCAATTGAAGCAATAAAGCCAGAAGTTACGTACCAAAATATTCATCTGCTTGCCTGTCGCGAAATGGTAAACGGTCTTAAAAAAATCGGACTCATGCAGGGCGACACCAACGAAGCTGTAATTCAGGGCGCACATACCCTCTTTTTCCCGCACGGGCTTGGTCACATGATGGGGCTTGATGTTCACGATATGGAAGATCTAGGTGAAAATTATGTTGGCTATGATGAAGAAACAAAACGCATCAACCAATTTGGAACAGGTTACTTAAGATTAGGCAGAAAATTACAGGAAGGCTTTGTGCTTACAGTAGAGCCGGGCATTTATTTTATCCCTGCTTTAATGGAGCAATGGAGAAAAGATAAAAAGTTCGCACAATTTATAAACTACGAAAAACTGAAAGAATTCAAATCCTTTGGAGGCATCCGCATAGAAGATGATGTGCTGGTAACAAAAGACGGACACCGGGTGCTTGGAAAACCTATTCCTAAAACTATAGATGATATTGAGACTTATATGATACTTGAATAAGAAAGGTCTTACGGCTAAGATTTTTATTTCTAAAGAGCAGCGAAAGGCTGCTCTTTTTATTTATACACAATCAATTAACAAATATCGGTTAGTAAAATATGGTTAAAATAATTTTTAATCATTAATCTAATTTGTAATGTTGCGTCAATTATCGTAAAATGGTGTATTGTTGCCATTTTTATTATTAACCAAAACATATTTTATATGTCTTTAAAACAGAAAACCCTTGATTTATTAAAACGTCGTGAAGAAGCTCTGAAAGGTGGCGGAGAACAAGCCATTGAAAAGCAGATTGCGATGGGAAAAATGACAGCGAGGGATCGTATCCTTGCATTGCTTGATAAAGATTCTTTCCATGAGTATGACTTATTCGTTGAGCATGATACGAAAGATTTCGACATGGATAAAAAGAAATTTTCAGGCGATGGTTCTATTATTGGAACAGGTACTGTTTATGGAGCACCAATCTGCATTTTCGCTCAGGATTTTACTGTTGCCGGTGGTTCACTTGGATTTATGCATGCCCGTAAGATTGTAAAAATCATGGATCATGCACTGAAAATGCGAGTGCCGCTTATTGGTATCAACGATTCAGGAGGCGCCAGAATACAGGAAGGAGTTAATTCTTTGGCCGGTTATGGAGAAATTTTCTGGAGAAATACTTTAGTTTCGGGAGTTATTCCTCAGATATCAGTTATTCTTGGACCTTGTGCCGGAGGTGCGGTTTATTCTCCTGCGCTTACCGATTTTGTTTTTGTGGTAGATAAAATTTCAAAAATGTTTATTACCGGTCCTGAGGTTATCAAAACTGTGCTTGGCGAAGAAATTTCAATGGAAGATCTTGGTGGAGCAAGAGTACATTGCGAAATAACAGGAAATGCCCACTTCTTCTCAGAAAGCGAGCAGGAATGTTTCGATAAAATTAAAAAATTAATAAGTTTTATTCCCTGGAATAACACGCAGAAAGCACGTGCATTCCCACCAAAACCTCCCAAAAAAGAATATAAAATTGATTCAATTGTCCCAAATGATTCTAAATTACCTTATGATGTTCGGGATGTTATCCGCGCTATTGCTGATGACTCGGATTTCTTTGAAGTTCAGGAGTTGTGGGCTGCAAATGCAGTAATTGGATTTGGGCGTATTAACGGTGATACTATTGGATTTGTAGCAAACCAGCCAATAGTAATGGCCGGCGTTCTTGATGTGGATTCATCCGATAAAATTGCACGTTTTGTAAGATATTGCGATGCATTTAATATTCCAATAATTACATTAGTTGATATTCCGGGATATCTGCCGGGTATTGATCAGGAACACGCAGGTGTTATCCGTCACGGAGCAAAAATATTATATGCTTTCAGTGAAGCAACCGTCCCTCAGGTTACAGTAATCCTCAGAAAAGCTTATGGTGGCGGTTATATTGCAATGAATTCTATTCACCTCCGCGCAGACTTTGTTTTCGCATGGCCAGGTGCTGAAATTGCAGTTATGGGACCCGAGGGAGCGGCTAATATTATTTTCCGTAAAGAAATTATGGAAGCCGAAGATCCTGAGAAAATGCGCAAACTGAAAGTAAAGGAATACAAGGATAAATTTGCTAATCCTTACGTTGCCGCTGCAAAAGGCTATATTGATTCTGTCATTGAGCCTTCTGAAACAAGAAAAATGATTATTCATTGTATTGAAGTTGCAAAAAACAAATCGGCAAACAGGCCTGCAAGAAAACATGGAATTCCTCCTTTTTAATAAATTATTTTCAAGATGCTTTCTTTTGAAAGAGCATATTCATAAATGGAAATAATAATTAAAAATGTATTAATATGGAAGAAAAAGAAAAATATAAAATCTTAGTTATTGATGATGTAAAATATCAAACAAGGCTGACTAAGAAATTTGAAAAAAGAAAATCATATATTCCGGTTGATCTTAATAAGCTGATCTCTTTTATCTCCGGTACTGTTAGTAAATTATCAGTATCTAAGGGTTCTAAAATTAATAAAGGAGAAGAATTACTCATTTTGGAAGCTATGAAAATGAAAAACCGCATTCTTTCTCCAAAGACGGGTAAAATCAAAAGTATTAATGTCGAAATCGGACAAAGAATTGCAAAAAATGATGTAATTCTTGAATTTGAAAAATAAAAAAAAGAGGCTGTCTCAAAAGGTGATTCAGCCTCTTTTTTATTCAGGTACGTATTCGAAAACGATTTCAAATATTCAATTATCAGGATATTTTTTTTATTGCCATCAATTTTTATCCTACACTACATATCTACCGATTTATCCCAAACAAAATAATTTTTATCAAACCCGGATATTTCAGGCTTTTCTTTAAATATTCCATAAACTGCAGAGCCACTACCAGACATAGATGCGTAAACTGCTCCAAGCTTGTAAAGCTTTTTTTTTATTTCTTTGATTGCAGGATATTTTTTAAAGATATTTTTTTCAAAATCATTAAAAATAACATTTCTCCATGTTTCTATAGGCTGCTTAACCAAATCAGGTAAGTACGATTCCCTTTTTTTAGGAAAAATTCCTGTATAAGCCTCTGCGGTATTTACAACGAATCCGGGATGAACAATAATTATGTGATATCCCTTAAGCGATAGAGTAATTTCTTCCAGTTTCTCTCCTTTTTCCCATGCATACGCAACTTTATTATCAATAAAAAAAGCGCAATCACTTCCCAGTCTTGAAGCATAAGATTTCAATTTTTCAATAGATAGATTAAGATTGAAATAATCATTCAGCGCATTAAGCATAAAAGCTGCATCGGCAGAACCTCCGCCAAGTCCGGCACCAAAAGGAATTACTTTATGAAGATGAATTTCAATTGGGGGAATATTATAATCTTCCTTTAATATTGTATATGCTTTAATACAAAGATTACTTTCTGTCAATGGAGTATCAATAAGTAAGCCCGTATTGGTGAATTTATATTTTTTTACTTTCATTCCCAGAGGAAGAAATTCGAGAATATCGCATAAAGAAACAGGATAAAATATTGTTTCAATATTATGAAAACCATCAGCCCTTTTTTCAATAACCCTAAGACCTAAATTTATTTTTGCATTAGGATAAACAATCATTTAATTAAAATTTTTTATCAAAAATATTAATTCTTTGCGCATTAACAAACGATTTTGAATCATTCTTGACCTAATAGTTTCGAAAATATTGTTAATAAACCGGTTTTTAACATTCGATTCATTATTTTCAAAAAAAGTTATGTTTATTTTACAAGGGAGAAAAAAAATCGTGAGAAGCTTTTACATTAAAAATAATTAATTTACTCATTACTATTTAATTATATATTATTCTGCTATTAACATTCAATTGTTTATATTTTATAATCCGAAGCCTCTAAACCAATATTCAAGTTGCTTATCTTCGCAATTGAAAAAAGTTTTAACATTCCATCAACAGAATATTAACACAAAATAAACAACATGCCCTACAGAAGATTGCCCAACACCGACAATGCAAGATACAAAGCACTGAAAATTGCGTATGATTTAGGAAAAGTTACATCTCCTGTGAATTTAGCTTTTGGTCAGGCAACATTTTTTAAAGTTAAAAGTTTTACTCCGAATTTTGAAATGGTTCTGAATACATATAAAGAAACCTATTCAAATCAGGTAAAAAGGAGTAAAGAATATAACGAGCTTCAGAAAAAAGCAAAGCTTTATATTTCTCATTTTATTCAAGTCATGAATTTTGGAATTGCTAGAGGAGAGCTTCCTCCATCATCGAGGGTATTTTATGGTATTGATGAAAATGAAACAAAAGTTCCAAATCTGATTTCTGAAGCGGATATTATAGCATGGGGCGAAAAATTAATAAAAGGAGATTCTGAACGAGTTTCAAAAGGGGGAAATTATATAACAAATCCTACGATGGGAAATGTTAAGGTCAGGTATGACAAATTTCTTGATTTTTACTGGAAACAAAAATCGTTGCAGGAAACCTGTGTGAATTCACTAAACCGTGTAACAGCATTAAGAGAAGAAGCTGATAAAATTATCTTAAGCGTATGGAATGAAGTGGAGGAGCATTTTAAAAAAATCTGCGATGAAGAAGAAAGAAGGGAAAAGTGCGCTGAATATGGCGTTATTTACGTGTGGAGACCAACCGAATTAAAAAGAGAAGAAATCAAAAAGCAACAGACAAAATTGGTTTTTGAAAACGAAGTACTTGCAAATTCAAATATAGCTGAAACCCGTTTCAATGTATTTAAACAAGCTTCTGCTCCTGAAAAAAGAGAATTGCCGGATTTTGTTTTTTCAAAATTCAATAATTGAGTTATCCGGAGCAATTTTAAGTTTTGCTGATATTAATTGAAAAAAAATAATCTAAAATATTTTTGACATTCAAAAAAAATTATAGGTTTGCCATGTATTCAAACCAATCAATTTATGGAATGCCTAACTTTAATAAATCCAAACGAAATTTCAGACTTTCCTGTACCTGAAAAATCCGATGAACTTGTTAATCCTGTAAGTCTTAAAGCCGTTATTGCACTACCTGATAAGAAGATTTGCTTTAATTCAGGCAAGGATAAAATTAAAATTCAGATTGCCAATATTATTTTTTGTAAGGCTCAGAGAAAAAAAACAGAGATTGTTTGTGTAAATCAAAAAACACTTTTTTTGGAATTGCCTCTTAGGGATGTAGAAGAAGCCCTGAAACCTTTTCGCTTTGTCCGCTCACATAAAGAATACCTTGTAAATATTGATTATGTAACTTCTATTACTGGCAGAAAAAGTAAAAAATTACTAATGTTGGAAAATCATACGATTCCCTGTTCGGATTATTTTTTCATTGAAGTAAAAGAACTTCTTGAATCTGGAGTTCTTATTGTTGATGCTTCTTCTAATTAGTGCCTGCAAGAAAACATCAATTTCATCGTTACGCTTGACCTGAAAAGTAGTCATGTACATTAGTACACTCCTAATTT